>JAGWBI010000007.1:0-72218 GCA_021295965.1 Dehalococcoidia bacterium
TTGGCGATGTCGGTCAGCGTGGCCCGCAGGCGATGCGGCGCCTCGAACAGCACGACCGTCTGACGCAGTCGGGCAGCCTCGGTCAAGGTTGCGGTCCGGTCGGTCCGACGGCGGGGCAGGAATCCAATGAAGAGGAACCGATCAGCGGGAAAACCGGCCACGGCCAACGCCGCCGTCACCGCCGACACACCGGGGATACTGACCACCTCATGGCCGGCGTCGGCGATTGCGGCTACCAGGCCAGCCCCCGGATCGCTGATGGCAGGGGAACCCGCGTCGGTTACCAGCGCGACGTCGCCGTCGGCAAGGGAATCCAACAGACGGGGCAACTGCCGCCGCCAGTTGTGTTCGTGGCAACTGATCAGCCTCGGGTTCGCTTCCACACGGGCCAGCAACCGTCGGGTGATGCGGGTGTCCTCGGCGGCCACTACCGGCACCGATGATAGTATCCGCGCCGCCCGGAAGGTGATGTCCTCCAGGTTGCCGATTGGGGTGCCGATTACGTAGAGGATGCCCATGCGGGTGGTTTCCCCTTACGGCACAACTGCCAGCGCGCTGCCATCCCCTAGCCGATACACGTAAAACTGTCCGTCAACCGTGAACACCCTGCGCAAACCCAGCGTTTCCGCCGCCGCTACCAGCGAAGCGTCGGCCCGGGCCATCGGTGTGTCCCGGTACCGTTCCATCAGTCGGGTCATACGGAGAATTTCCGCCGCCGTCAGTTCGTGTAGGACCAGCCTCCCATCACGATACATATCCCACAGCGCAGCCTGGTAGCGATAGCCACCGCCCCTCCACAGCAGGTGCATAGCCTCAGTAAAGCAAGGCCAACTGGTGAGCAGCGGCTCTGCCGGTAACGCTGCCAAGGCCGCGGCGCATCGGGCATGGTGCTGGTCAACTGTATTAATCAGGGCGACCAGCGGCCCAGTGTCGGTCAGCGTCATTGCTGCTGCTTGCGTTCACGCTCGTATCGAAGTTTGGCCTCGGCCTGGTCGCGCTGGTACTCTTCCCAGAGCAGGTCGCTGTACTCTTGACCGATGGCCGAGGCCGACGTTTTGTAGGTGCCGGCATTCGGGTCCTTGCTGCTGTCCACGACACCGACGTACCCTTTCCAAAAGTCGGGCAGTATGTCGTAAAGCTTCTTTTTGGCGGCGTCGTTGTCGTCATGTTCGGTTGGTTCGTTATCTTTCGGGGTAGTCATTGCGGGCCTCGCAGCTGAGCGATTGTAGCATGGGGCTATGATAAGATGGCCTGGCCCGTTGCGGCGGGCGATTTGTTTGACTGACGCTTTTCGAGGAGTTGCGTTTATGCCGGAGCTGAATGGTGGGCATCTGTTCATTCGTTGCCTGAAGCAGGAAGGTGTGCAGAAGGTGTTTACGATTGTGGGCGACACCATCCTGCCCCTGGTGGACGCGGCCGCCGATGAGGGCATTGAGTTCATCGACACCCGTCACGAGGGCGCGGCCATGCACATGGCCGACGGCTACGCCCGCATCACCGGCCAACCGGCGGTGGCCCTGTTCACCGGCGGCCCCGGCTTTGCCAACGCCATCTCCGGCCTGCCCGCCATCTACACCTCGGAAAGCCCGGTTATCTTCGTGGCCGGATGCGCCGAGTTGCCCGAAAAAGGCCAGGCCACCTTCCAGGAAATCGACCAGGTGGCGATGGCCGCTCCGGTTTCCAAGGGATCGTGGCTGATTCACGAGAAGAACCGCATCCCCGAGTTTGTCGCCACCGCATTTCGCACCGCCATGAGCGGCCGGCCCGGTCCGGTGCATCTGACCCTGCCTATTGACCTCCAGGAAGCGCCCATCAGCGAGGAGGACCTGCCGCCCTACCTGCCCCAGGAGTACCGCAACATGGGCCGTTCCCAGGGCGACCCCAAGCTGGTTGAGCAGGCCGCCAACCTGCTGGCCAACGCCCAGCGACCCGTCATCATCGTGGGCAACCCGGCCCGCTACTCGGTGGAGCCGGAGCAGCTGGAGGCGCTGGCCGAGGCCACCGGCGCGCCCATCTTCACCGTCGAGCAGGCTCGCGGCCTCATCGACGACCTGCATCCCCTGTGCTTCGGCTATGCCGACGGCGCGCTGAACCGCACCGCCCGCAAGTTCCGCGAGGCCGACGTGCTGCTGCTGCTGGGCAAGCGGCTGGACCATCGCTATCGCTACGGCGGCGTTTTCTCCGCCGACGCCAGGCTGATCCAGGCCGACCCGTCGGAGGCGGAGATCGGGCGCAATCGGGGCGTTTCCGTAGGTCTGCTGGGCGATTTGGGCGCCATCGTTGACCAGTTGACGGCGGCAGCCAAGCCCAACCGTAGCGTCGGCCCGTGGATCGACGCTCTCAGGCAGGAACACACCGCCTGGCTGGACAGCCTGCGCAGCAACGCCACCGGCGACGCGCCCATGCACCCGCTGGACGTGTACACCCGCATCGAGCACCTGGTGGACGAGGACACGTTCATCGTGCTGGACGGCGGCGACTACGTGCAGTGGGGCCGCTGCTACCTGCCGGCCCGCAAGCCGGGGCATTTCATGCGCCTGGGGCCGCTGAGCCACCTGGGTGGCGCGATACCCTACGCCATGGCCGCCAAGCTGGCCTACCCCGACAGCAAGGTTCTGGCCTTCATGGGCGACGGCTCCTTCGGCTTCTACACCATGGAGTACGACACCTGCATCCGCCATAACCTGCCCATCACCGGCATCATGGGCAACGACGGCAACTGGGGCATTGACCGCACCTTCCAGTTCGCCTATTTCGGGCGCGACGTGGGAACCGCCCTGCGTCCCGGCGTCCGCTATGACCAGGTGGTCGAGGGTATCGGCGGCTACGCGGAACTGGTTGAACAACCCGACGACGTGGCTCCGGCGGTGGAGCGGGCCATCAACTCGGGCCGTCCGTCATTGGTGAACATTGCCGTAAAATCGGGAGCCAGCCCCCTTGCCGACGCCATGATTGCGCGGCGGACGGGAAGTTAGATAAAGTCTCCCGGTTGTCATTGCGAGTCCGCCTCTGGCGGATGGCAATCTCGTTGCCGGAGGAACCGTTCGCCACTCGTCGGGATTGCCATCCGCCGGCGGCGGACTGCGCTCCTCGCAATGACAGCAATCCGGGTTCCCAGGCCTGCGGAGTCATTCCGTTGACGCGCCGGCGGTTGACCGTTTTCCGGCGCGGCCCCTAGAATGCGGGTATGACCTCTGCTCAAAGAACCAGCGTAGAACCAACCGACGACGCGACTGACGTTAGCGCACGGGCGGTATCGCCGGCCGTGCAGCATGACGACGGCGAGCAGGATGCCCGCCTGAGCCCGGCCCGCCTTGACGACTTCGTCGGCCAGCCCCAGGTTCGGGAGAACCTGAGCATCGCCATGCAGGCGGCCAAAATGCGCGGCGAGGCGCTGGATCACGTCGTGATCTACGGCCCGCCCGGCCTGGGCAAGACCACCCTGGCCAACATTATCGCCCACGAGATGGGATCAACCATCAAGGTGACCTCCGGACCCGCTGTGGAGCGGGCCAGCGACATCGCGTCAATACTCACCGGGCTGCAACCCAATGACGTCCTGTTCATTGACGAGATCCATCGCCTCAACCGGGCGGTGGAGGAAGTGATGTACTCGGCGATGGAGTACTTCTTCCTGTCCTGGGTGGTGGGCAAGGGCCTGTCGGCTCGGAGCATCAACCTGCGGATAAATCCCTTCACGCTGGTGGGCGCGACCACGCGATACTCGCTGATCAGCGCCCCGTTGCGGGACCGGTTCGGCTCCGTTTTCCGCCTGGACTACTACTCCGATGAGGACATGGAAACGGTGGTCAGGCGTTCGGGCCGTATAATGGGGATTGAGTCAGAAGACGAGGGCCTGCGCGAGGTCGCGATCCGTTCCCGTGGCACGCCGCGCATCGCCAACCGACTGCTGCGACGGGCCCGGGACTACGCGCTGGTCCGGGCCGACAACCGCATCACCGGCCCGGTGGCCCGGGAGTCCTTGGACCGACTGGGCGTGGACGCTCGCGGGTTGGACGAAACCGACCACCGCCTGCTCACCAACATCATCCACAAGTTCAACGGCGGCCCGGTGGGATTGGACACCCTGTCCGCCTCACTGAGCGAGGACACCAGCACCGTCATGGAAGTGCTGGAACCATTCCTGCTGCAACAGGGTTTCCTGGAGCGCACCCCGCGCGGTCGCGTCGCCACTCGGCTGGCCTACGAGTACCTGGGATGGCCCTGGGCCGGCGGCGGATCTGACCCCAATCAGCAGGCGCAGCTATTCCATTAGTTGACATAAAAAGACAGGCATCAGCTACTATCGCTAGATAATCGGGTATAGCCTTAGATTAACTTGACATAATCAACCCAGCTTAGCCGCCAACTCCGTTTCTCGTCTTGAATCCTAACCTACGCCTGCTTACAATGACCAAACTTCCCGCGCGCCCGCTCCAGGATACATTGACGTGACCTCCGCAGTTGCCATCGGCGCAACTACCCCGCATTTCCCTTCCTTCGACCGGCTGGCCGCCGGCGCTGACTTGCCGGACGGCGACGCGCTGGCGCTCGTTGATCTTGGCGACGTAGCCTTGAACGAACTTTGCGCTGCTGCTGGCGAGTCGCGCGACCGGGGACGGGGAAACGTCATCACCTTCTCGCCCAAGGTGTTCATCCCGTTGACCCGGGTGTGCCGGGACTTTTGCGGCTATTGCACCTTCCGGCAATCGCCGGGCGAAGCCGACGACCTGTACCTGACCGCGGACCAGGTGCTCGCCGTCGCATCCGCCGGCCAAAGGCTGGGCTGCACCGAAGCCTTGTTCACGCTGGGAGAACGCCCGGAGCAACGCTACTCCGAAGCCGGAGATTGGCTGACCCAAAGCGGCTACCGGACGACGCTGGAATACCTGTCAGCCATGTGCCGCATGGTGTTCGAAAAGACCGACCTGCTGCCCCACGGCAACCCCGGCACCATGAGCCGCCGCGAGCTGGAAGCCCTGCAACCCACCAATCCGTCCGTGGGCATCATGCTGGAAAGCTCCAGCCCCCGCCTTTACGAAGCCGGCGGTCCCCACGAATTCGCCCCGAGCAAGCGCCCTCGCGTCCGCCTGCGGACGATGGAACTGGCCGGCGAGCTGGGCATACCCTTCACCACGGGCATCCTCATCGGCATCGGTGAAACCCGGACCGAGCGCGTGGAGTCCCTGCTGGCCATTCGCGATCTGCACCGCCGTTTCGGACACATTCAGGAGGTAATCGTGCAGAACTTCCGCGCCAAGTCCGACACGCCCATGGCCGACACGCCCGACGCCGCGCCCGACGAGCTGATGTGGACCACCGCGGTCGCCCGGCTCATCATGGGCGAGACCGTGAACATACAGGTGCCGCCCAACCTCAGCGAAAACTACGAACGATACATCGCCGCCGGCATCAACGACTGGGGCGGCGTGTCGCCTTTGACCATCGATTACGTGAATCCGGAAGCCCCGTGGCCTCAACTGAAAGAACTGGAACGGCGCACTCGGGAGGCCGGCTACGAGCTGCGCCCCCGCCTGCCGGTGTATCCCGAATACTTTGCCAACGGCTCACCGTGGCCGCTGCCGGAGCCTCTGAAAGAAAAACTGCTGCGTCTCACCGACCAGAATGGATACGTGAAAGGGGGAACCCAACGCTATGCCCGCAATGACTGATAAAGACGTTCCGGCAACCCTTGCCGCGCTGATGAAAGGGGTTGACCCCGATGTCGCATCCGCGTTGAACCGCGCCTTGGCCGGCGAGGACATCACCGTCGAGGAAGCCGATCTGCTGTTCGCCACCAGCGGGATTGAGTTCGCCGCCATGACTATGGTGGCTGACGAACTGCGCCGCCGCGTCGTCGGTGATGTGGTCACCTACGTGGTGAACCGGAACGTTAACTTCACCAACGTCTGCATCAAGCGGTGTGGCTTCTGCGCCTTCAGCCGGGACTTCCGCGAGGAGGAAGGGTACTTCCTGCCGGTGAGCGAGATCATCCGCCGCGCCAGGGAGGCCCAGGACTACGGCGCAACCGAGGTCTGCATCCAGGCCGGCCTTCCGCCCCAGATGGAGGGCGACCTGTACATCCGGCTGTGCGCGGCGATCAAGGAAGAGTTGCCCGATATGCACATCCACGGGTTTTCGCCGGAGGAGGTGCTGTACGGCTCCATCCGCTCCCGGTGCAGCATCCGCGAGTATCTGCAGGGATTGAAGGACGCTGGTGTGGGCAGCCTGCCGGGAACCTCCGCCGAAGTGCTGGACCAGGGGCTGCGGGACATCATTTCCCCAGGCCGCATCACCGTTGACCAGTGGATTGAGGTGATAACCACCGCCCACGACCTGGGCATCCCGACCACCTCCACGGTCATGTTCGGCCACCGTGAGTCCAACGCCCAGATCGTGAGACACATCGCCCTGTTGCGGGACATTCAGCAGAGCACCGGTGGCTTCACCGAGTTTGTCCCGCTGAGTTTCGTGGCCTCGGAAGCGCCCATGTTCCTCAAGGGTACGGTGGAGGACGTGCGCTCCGGCCCCACCGGGATGGACGTTATCAAGGTCCACGCTATCGCCCGCATCATGCTCAACAACTCGATCCCCAACATCCAGGCGTCGTGGGTGAAGGAGGGCAGCCGTATGTCCCAGCTGCTGCTCACCGCCGGCGTCAACGACCTGGGCGGCACCCTCATCAACGAAAGCATCTCCACCTCCGCCGGCGCGATGCACGGCCAGCTGATGCGCCCGGCCGAGTTCCGCGGCATGATCCGCGAGGCCGGCCGCACCCCGGCGGAACGCTACACCACCTACGGCCTGCGTCGCGTCTTCAGCGACGCCGACGACGTTGTGGATCCCCTGGACCTGGTCGGCGATAACGTGGAGGAAATCTTCGGCTCCTACAACAAGCTGGTGCAGATGGAGTCCTACCGCTTCGAGCATCCCCGCACCCAGCGGGAACGGGCCGCCGCCGAGCAGCCGGCGTAACCGTGGGCGAATCAGCGCAGGGGTTGGTGCTGGCGCTGGCCGGCGGCGTCGGTGGGGCCAAGCTGGCCCTGGGCTTGTCGAAAATCCTCCCGCCGGAGCGGCTCGTGATTGTCGTCAACACCGGCGACGACGAGGAGTTTCACGGCCTCCACGTGTCCCCCGACCTGGACACGATGACCTACACCCTCTCTGGCTTGTACAACCCCGATACGGGCTGGGGCATCGCCGGCGACTCTTTTGATACCCTGGAGATGCTCAACCGCCTGGGCGCGGACACCTGGTTCAACCTGGGCAGCCGCGACTTCGCCACGCACATCCGCCGCACCGATCTGCTCCGCAACGGCGCGACCCTGTCCGAGGTGACGGCCCAACTGACGGCCACCCTGGGCATAAGACACGCCATCGTGCCCATGAGCGATCAGCCCGTCCGTACCGTTTTGGACACCGACGCCGGCACGCTGGCGATGCAGGAGTATTTCGTCAAGCACCGCGCCGAGCCGGTGGTGCGTTCCATCCGCTACGACGGGGCTGCGGACGCGCAGCCGTCTCCCGGGTTCGCCGCCGCGCTGCGCGATGCCGCTACCATCGTTATCTGCCCATCCAACCCGTTCCTCAGCGTCGCGCCCATTCTCGCCGTCCCCGGCGTCCGTGACGCCATCGCGGGACATGGCGGGCGGCGGGTGGCTGTCAGTCCCATCGTCGGAGGGGCAGCCGTGCGCGGTCCGGCGGGGAAGATCATGGCCGAGTTGGGCGCGGACGTCTCCGCCGTCGGCGTGGCCCGCGAATATCGCGGCGTCTGCGACCTGCTGGCGCTGGACTGCCAGGATGCCGGTATCGCCGACGCCGTTGCCGCTGAAGGCATTGAGCCGGCGGTGATGCCCACTATAATGGAGACCGACGACGACAAAATCGCGCTGGCGCGGCAGGTCCTGGAGCTCGCCGCCCGGGCAGAGGCGACCGCATGATGATGGATTCCGAAAATCAGTCCAACCCCTCCGTTGTGCCGCTGGTTCCCATGAAACGGCTGGCCGACTGCAAGACCCGGCTGTCCCGGGTGATGACCGTACAGGACCGGGAGGACCTGACCATCGGGATGCTCCGCCGGGTGCTGCTGGCGATCCGGGGCGCCGGCGCTGACCCGTACTGGGTGGTGGGCGGCGACGACCGCATTCGCAACCTGGCCCGCACGCTGGGGGCCAACTGGATGGAGGACCTGGGCCGCAACCTCAATGACACCATCACCAAGTCATTCGAGACCGCCCGTTTGCGCGGCGTGTCGGCCCTGTACCTGCCCGGCGATCTGCCCTTCATCAAACCCGGCGACATCCATCAGCTCATCCGCAGCGCCCAGCACCAGCACAACATCACCCTGTCCCCAGCGCGGCGGGACGGCGGGACCAACGCCATCCTGGTGCCCTATGATTTGATACCGTACTTCCGGCCGGAGTTGGGCAACAACAGCTTCCGCAAGCACGTCGCCACCGCCGCCCGAATGGGTGTATCGGTCGCCTTCTACTACAGCTCGGGCATGGGTTTCGACCTGGATGACGGCTCCGACCTGGATGAGTACGAGCACATGGAACCCGGCCTGCTGGAGCGTCTGATGGGCCGGAAACCCGGGAGCATCAACCGCCAACCCCTGGAGTTGTGACACCGCATGGCTGACAAAGTTCAACTGGGCTGCCTGCTGCCCACCCGTGGTCTGCTGCTGGAAGACAGCAAGCCCACCGACGCCGAATCCGTGCTGCGGCTGGCCACGTGGGCCGAGGAGGCCGGCATCGATTCAGTTTGGGTCGGCGACAGCCTGACCGCCAAACCCCGGCTGGAGGCCATGACCACCCTGGCGGCCATTGCCGCGCGCACGTCTCGCGTCCGGTTGGGCACTGCGGTGATGCTCATGGCCCTGCGCCATCCGGTGCTGCTGGCCCAGATGGTGGGCACGGTGGACCTTATTTCCGGCGGCCGACTGCAGCTGGGCGTCGGCGTGGGCGGCGCGTTCAACCCCATGCAGCGGGCGGAGTGGCGCAACGCAGACGTGAACCAACGCACCCGCGCTCCCCGTCTTGAGGAGATGATGCAGGTGATTAAGGGCCTCGGTTCAGGACAGCCCTACACCTTCGACGGCAAGCATTTCCAGCTGGACGACGTGGTGATGGAACCCACCCCGGTACAGTCCAGCGGCGTGCCGGTGTACGTGGGCGTCCACTGGCATGGACGAGGCGACGGGCAGGGGGCCCAGCGCGAACGCCAGGCCCGCCGCGCCGCGCGATTGGCCGACGGCATCATCTCGATTTCGGCCACGCCTGACGAGTTCGTGGAGATGACCGACACCGTGCGCGACTACTACGCGGAGTACCAGCGAAACCCGGATGATATGTCCTCGGTAATGTATATGACGGTGAACCTGGACGAGGACGTGGCCCGGGCCGAGGCGGAGGCCGAGGACTGGTTGCTGGGTTACTACGGAGCAAACATCTGGGGCGACCGCTGGGGACCCTTCGGCGACGCCGAGCGGGTGCGGGAGCGCATCCACGCCTACGCCGAAGCCGGCGCTGACCAGATCGTGGTCCGGTTCGCCAGCTATCGCCAGGAGGAGCAGATGCAGACCTTCCTGGAGCAGGTGGCTCCCGACTTCCGACGCTGACACAACCGCCAGGCCTACGTTGACATAACCGGCAGGCCCGCTCATGGTGAGCCCGTCGAACCATCGAGGTAACCCCGTGTATCCCATCGACTTGACCGGCCGCAATGCGGTCATCTTCGGCGTGGCCAACGACCGCAGCATCGCCTGGGCCATCGCCCGCACCCTCGCGGACGCCGGGGCGCGTATCGCGCTTACCTACCAGAACGACCGCCTCAAGAGCCGGGTGGCAAGGCTGGCCGAGACGCTGGACGACGCTCTGATCTTCCCGTGCGACGCCTCTGACGACGACCAGATCCAGGCCGTGTTCGAGGGTGTTCAGGCTGAGATGGGTTCGCTTTCCGTGCTGGTGCACAGCATCGCCTTCGCCAACCGGGATGATCTGGCCGGCCGGCTGGCTGACACCGGCCGCGACGGCTTCCGCCTGGCTCTGGAGATCAGCGCGTTCACGTTGCTGCCCATGGTGCGCCACGCCGCGCCCCTGATGACCGACGGCGGCAGCGTCATCGCCATGACGTTCCACGCTTCCAGCCGCGTTTATCCCGGTTACAACGTCATGGGGACGGCCAAGGCCGCGCTGGAGCACGAGATCCGGCAACTGGCGTACGAATACGGCGGCGACAACATACGGGTGAACGCCATTTCCGCCGGCCCGGTGGATACGCTGGCGGCTCGGGGCATCAGCGGCTTCCTGGATATGCGCCGCACCCACGCGGAGAAGGCCCCCCTGGGCCGCAATATCACCGCCGACGAGGTGGCGAATACGGCGCTGTTCCTGTGCAGCGACCTGTCCAGCGGGGTGACGGGAACGGTGCTGCCCGTGGACGCCGGCTATCACATCATGGCGGTGTGACGTAGTAACTGTCGTTCCTGCGACAGAACAGCCTGCCCCGTGCCTGACATGGGGTCACCCCATACCTGATACGGGGCAGGAACCCAGAAAGGCCGTTGAGAAAGGCACGCTAGCCCGGCTTTAGGTTCGCTGGATTCCCGCTTTCACGGGAATGACGGTATCTGTAAGGCGGTCTAAATCGCTTCCAACTGCTGCTGATCTGCCGCCGCCTTCTCGTTGAGTCCCAGTTCACTGTACGCTTTGGCCCGGTTGGCCCAGGCCTCCCGATAACGCGGGTCGAGGGCGATGGCCTTGGTGAACTGGTCCACCGCCTCGCGCACCCTCCCCTGGTTGACGAGGGACAGGCCCAGTTCCGTCATACCGGCGGCGGTGAGCGGTCGGGTTATCTTCAGCGGCGCTACGGCGAAGGCCGGCGCAGGCTCGCCCTCCGGCTCCGACGGCTGTGTTGGGGATGCCGGGTTCACTTCTGACGCGTGCTGAGACGCCAGTACAGGCTCGGGTTCCGGCGCCGCGGTGGCCTCGCCCGGCGATGCGGTTTGAGATGGCAGCGTCGCGCTGGCGTCGGCGCCAGCCTCCTCAGACGACGCCAGTGTTGGCTCCGGCGCGTCAGCCGGCTCTCTGCCGGCGTCCGCCGTGGCGTAGGGGCGGGTTATTTCCCATCCGCAGTTGGTGCAGAACGAGGGGCCGGATTCGTGGGTGTGCTGGCAGCGCGGGCAGGATACGGTAGTGTCCTGCTCCCCATCGGTGGCAACAGGCTGGCGCGCCCGCATGAATACCAGGGACAGCATCGGCAGCATACAGAAAATCGTCAGCCACTCGTAGAAACCCGGGATGAGGCCCACTGCTGGGATAGCCGCGGCTCCGGCCCACAACAACGGGTTTCTCCCTTTGTTGCGGGCTAAACGCGCGGTCCAGGCGACCACGAATAGCAAGGACAATATTTGAAGAATCTCGTTCATTTTTACCCGATTACGGATATTTCCTTTGTTATTATAACTGCAAAATCGTAAGCGCGGCAAACGTGGCGTCGTGATTTACTTTGTGCGGGGATGGCCGGTAGCCTTTGCAGAGCCGGAGCCCGTCGCAAATTGACAGTTCAACCGCCCCGGTGCTATCGTAAGCTCGCAAAACCAACGCATACTGGAAGCATTGTATCGCGCCAGCAGGCGTCCCCGGCTCGCTGGGCGCTGGAGGGAGAACTCAGATGGATTTGACGATTTCCGTGCTCAAGGCAGACGTCGGTTCAATCGGCGGCCACACCAGGCCGTCGGAACGGATGATGGCCGCCGTAAACGCCGCTACCGAGCGGGCGATCCGGGATGGCCTCCTCATTGATGCCTACGTCGGGCATACCGGTGATGACATCTGCATCACCTCCACCCACACCCGGGGCGACAACGACGAAGCGGTCCACCAGTTCGCCTGGAGCACCTTCCTGGAGGCCACCGACATTGCCCGTGAATACGGGCTGTATGGCGCGGGACAGGACCTGCTGGTTGACGCTCCCTCCGGCAACATTCGTGGCGCCGGCCCCGCCGTGGCCGAGATAACCTTCGACCACGACCCGATCAAGACCAACCCCGTACGCCCCGCCGAATCCTTCTTCGTCCTCGCCGCCGACAAGTGCGGCCCCGGCGCGTACAACCTGCCCATGTTCCTGGGCTTTGCCGACCCCATGTACTGCGCCGGCCTGATGCTTCCCCGCCTGGGCGACGGGTTCACCTTCAACATCATCGACATGGACAACACCGATGGCGACAGCATCATCTCGTTGAACGCTCCCGAGGACTACTACCGCATCACGGTATTGCTGCGCGACAACGAGCGGTTCGCCATCGAGAGCATCACGTCCCGATACAGCGGGCAGACCGCCGCCGCTATATCCGCCACTCGGCTGCACAACATCGCCGGCAGCTACACGGGCAAGGACGACCCGGTGGCCATCGTGCGCAACCAGGGCATCTTCCCGGCGCCCGAGGAACTGATCTCCCCCTACACCAAGGCCCACTACATCGGCGGCGACGCGCGGGGTTCCCACGTGATGCCGCTCATGCCCGTGCCCATCAACACCGCCGTGACGGGCATGTACTGCCTGCCCTTGGTGTCCTGCATAGGCTTCAGCATCAACGGCGAGGGCAAGTTCTCCGACTCGTCCACTGACTTCTTCGACAACCCGGCTTGGGACTACACCCGCCAGCTGGCCCAGGAGAAGGGCATCGCCATGCGCTCGCAGGGCTGGTCCGGCGCGGCCATGCTGCCCTACGGAGAGCTGGAATACTCCGGCTTCCGCCAGAGCATCGGCGACCTGGTGGCCCGCTTCGCCATCCGGACCAACGGCCACCAGCCGGCGAAAGAAGAGGCGGTTGCCACGGGCGACGACGACTGAACGGTACTACATAAACACCGAAAATAGCGGAGGCGGGCTTGAAACCCGCCTCTATTGTCAATAGCCGATTCCCGCATCGAAGTTCGGGTTTCGCAGATCGGAAGGTGACACGTGGTTACCCCCCATTCCTTTGCCGAAATCGTGGCCGAAGTCGCCCGAAAACATTTGCGGGACGACCTGCCGACCGCCACCGTGCAGGCGCGCCCGATAACCGACCTCTACGGCGATCCGGGCTTCCATCTGCGGATACTGTACGACGGCCACGTAGAAAAGCCGTCTCCCCGCCTGATGACCGGTCTCTATCACCGCATGTGGCCGGACCTGGTCAAACACGGCATTGGAGATGAGCTCATCAGCCACTCTTTTATTGACAAAACGGAAGATAGCCTTTGGTCCTTACCGGCAGGACCGGCAACCCACCTTCCAGAGAGCAACCAATGAACTGGGAGGCCCTGATTGCGGTAAGCGAGAAACTGGCGCAAGTGGAGCATATTTCCGATTCAGACGTTCAGACTGGAGTAGCCCAGCTCAACAAAGCCGTCAGCGTGGCTTACTATGCTATGTTTCACGCCCTGGCACAAAACAACGCGGACAGGCTGGTTGGCGATTCGGAGTCTGACGGGGAAACCGTCGCTTGGCACAGAATCTATCGCGCCCTCGAACACCGCACAGCATACAGGCAGTTGAGCGAATCACGGCTCGGGAATTTCAGCGACCAGGTTAGGCGGTTCGGTTCTACCTTCAGAGACCTGCAGGATAGCCGCCACCGAGCCGATTATGACCCGCAATCATACTTCGCCCGAACCGAAACTCTGAACTTGATTGCGGAGGCTGAATCTGCCATTAGGGATTTCCTGACTGCAACCATTGCGGAGCGCCGGGACCTGGCCGCCCACGTATTATTCACGTCACGGGGATAACCTAACACTGAGGGATCTGTCAGCCGCTGAAAATCCCGTTCCGCTCAAAGATGTTCGCCAGTTCAGCGATGCCGGCTGAAACCGTTTCCGCCGTGGGGTGGCCGAAGCAGAGGCGGGCCATGTTGGCCCCATTGCCCTCGGGCGAAAACATCGTGCCGTTGTAGTAGCCGACTCCTTCACGGAAGGACTGCTCCTGGAAGCTCGCCAGGTCGGTGCCCTGAGGCATGGTCAGCCACACGTACAGGCCGCCCTCGGGCCGGGACCAGGTGGCCCGGTTGCCGAAGTGCTCGCCCAATGCGGCCAGCATGGCGTCCCGCTTGACCCGCAGCGCCTGGTTTTCCTCGTCGATGTGCTCGTACATCTCGCTGCGGAGGTACTCGTTGATGGCCAGCGCGGCGAACTGGTTGACGCCGCCCGACTTGAAGCTCAGCGCCCGCTCCCGCACCCGCTCCGGCGCGACCATATAGCCCATGCGCACGCCCGGCGCGATGATCTTGGACATCGAACCGACGTACAGCACCTGGCCGCTGTCGTCCATACTGCCCATCGACGTTACATCCTCGCCTTCAAAGCGCAGGTCAACGTAGCAGTCGTCCTCCATCACGGGCACTCCGTGGCTGGCGCAGACCTCCAGGGTACGCCGGCGGCGTTCCAGGGTCATGGTCCAGCCCAGCGGGTTCTGGAATGTCGGGATGGTGTAGAGGAACTTGACCCGCCGGCCGGCTGCCGTCTGCGCCCGGATGGTCTCGTCCAGCGCCTCCGGGATGATCCCCTCGTTGTCGCACTTGACGCCCACCACGTTGGCGCCCCACAGCCGCATCTGGCGCATGGTCCCCAGGTACACGTACTCCTCGGTCAGCAGCACGTCGCCGGGGTTGGTCAACGCCTGGATCAGCATATTGATGGCTTCCCCGGATCCCGAAGTCAGAATGATGTCGTCGGGCGACACGTCCATCTGCCGGTCCCGCTGCAGCTTTTCCGCCACCAACTCGCGGAGAGGTGGGTAGCCGGCGGACACCGGATAGTAGGCCAGATCGCGCCCTTCGCGCTCCAACGCCACCCGCAACGCATCGGCCAGGCCGGTCAGCGGCAGGGTATCCGGATCGGGGTAGGCCACCGCGAAGTCGTAGGTGGCGTGGCGGTTGGCGCCGCGTGTGGTGATCGGCGCACGTTCCGCGAACAGGCTGTTGTAGTTGAACTGGGTCATCTTGTGTTTCCTCCGGCGGCGGAAGCGTTCAAGGTATAGAGCGTTCGGCCAAGGTAATGATTCTGGACACGAATGATACTCCGTCGCTCACACTCAGTAGGAAGTCTGTGCCTTCCAAATTACCGTGATAAAAATGAGTGTGCAACAGTCCTTGATTGTTGTTCAGGCAGTGTTCCAATTCCGATAACGTAAGCCCGGGGTTGGCGATGCGTTGAGCGACTTGCAGGAAACTCCACCGCTGGTTGGGGGCAAAGTGATGGCTGGCGAAATGCTCCGGATCTGCGGCGCTCATGGCGGCTACGGTTGCGCCCCAGACCATTTCTGCTACAGCCTGGCTTTGACGGGGTATCGTCTCCAGCACCGCTAACGCGGCCAGGAAATCGCGCGCAGATTCCAAGTGCCTGGCACGGTCCATTTACCGTTGCCGCTTATACTTCCGCCGCCAGAAGTTCAATGAACTTTTTGACCGGTGGCAGGCTACGGACATAGTCTTCCGGTTCCCAGAACACAACGGGAAGAGTGCCGTCAGTGGACGTTGTGGCGCCATGGAGCTTGAAGCAGATCACGTTAATGAATAGGGTTGAATATACCGGGAGCGGGTCGTTGACGCGTTCGAACGCCTGCCTAACAGCCTCGGCGGACGATTCCGGTGGCGGTTCTACACCGTCGAGCTGGTAGATAACGTCGTGCGCGTCATCGTGTGTCTCGCAGACCCAGCCCCGCCGCGCCGCGACCTCGCGCAACGCGGTGAAGGCAGCCTGATAAACCGTGGCGGACCCTTCCCGGTACTGACCGTCGGTAATCAGACCTTCGCCTTTCGCCAGCAACGTCAACGGCGTGTCGGGGGTTTCCGCGTATGTCGCAGCTGCACTCATGCTGGTTCTCTGACGGGCTGACTATTCGGATTGTAGCACGCGCCTATTCGACCACCCGGATCGACAGGTCGCGCAACTGGGTCGCGTCAACCGAGGAGGGAGCGCCGAAGAGCAGGTCGGAACCACTCTGCGTCTTTGGGAATGCGATCACCTCGCGCAATGAATCCGCGCCGGCCAGTATCGCCACGAGCCGGTCGATGCCCGGCGCAATCCCGCCGTGGGGCGGCGCGCCATAGTCGAAGGCTTCCAGGATGTGACCGAACCTTTCGCTGACCTGGTCCGGCGAGTAGCCCAGGATGCCGAAGATCCGTTCCTGCATCTCCCGTTGGTGAATGCGGATACTGCCGCTGGCCAGCTCGGAACCGTTGCACACCAGGTCGTAGGCGCGGGATGGGATGGCCGACAGGTCTTCGCCGTTCAGCATCCCCTCGCAGCCTGGCGCCGGCGCGGTGAAGGGGTGGTGCGTGGAATCCCAACGGCTCGAATCGTCGTTCCACTCGAAAAGGGGGAAATCGGTGACGAACGCGAAGGCCAGCACGTTGGGGTCGGCCAGCTGCATTTGCTCCGCCAGGTGGTCTCGCATGGCGGCCAGCCATTGGTTGGCTTGCTTGGGCGGGCCGGCCATCAGCACGATCAGGTCGCCCCGGGATGCGCCGGCGCGTTCAGCCAGGCGGCGTACCCACTCCACCGGCATCCGCAGGCCGGGCGAGAACAGCGTGTCGCGGTCCGCCAAGGTTTCCAACGAACCTTCGCCCGTGACCCGCACGTGGCTCATGCCGGCAGCTCCGAACTCCTTGGCCGTGTCCTCCATGCGCCGCATTTCGGAGCCGGTGAGGCCGGCCTGTCCCGGCACCGCCATGGCCTTGATGATGCCGCCGCGATCCAGGATGCCGTGAAAGACGCGGAACTCGGTTTCGGCGGCCAGGTCGCTGGCGTCTGCCATCTCCAGGCCGAAACGCAAGTCCGGCTTGTCGCTGCCGTAACGGGCCATCGCGTCGTCGTAGGACAGGCGAGGGAATGGGGTTTTGACCTTGAACTCAGGGGTCAGTTCCCGGATCATTCCGGCGTACAACCCTTCAATCAGGCCCAGCACGTCCTCCTCATTCACAAAGCTCATTTCCAAGTCAAGCTGGGTGAACTCGGGCTGGCGGTCGGCGCGCAGGTCCTCATCCCGGAAACAGCGAGCGATCTGGAAATATTTTTCGACGCCGCTGACCATGAGCAGTTGTTTCAACTGCTGGGGTGACTGAGGCAGGGCGTAGAAACTGCCCGGCTGCATCCGACTGGGGACCAGGTAGTCGCGTGCCCCTTCCGGCGTGCTCTTGATGAGGATAGGAGTCTCGATTTCCAGGAAGTCGTGTCCGTCGAGATAGTCGCGGATGTACTTGACCACCTGGTGGCGCAGGCGCAGATTGTTCTGCATGGCGGGCCGGCGCAAGTCCAGGTATCGGTAGCGCAGGCGCAGGCTTTCGTCGGCGTCAACATCATCGGTGATGTAGAAAGGCGGGGTGAGGGACTGGTTGAGCACGGTAACGTGCTGCGCCATCACCTCCACATCGCCGGTGGGCAGCGCCGGGTTCTCCGATCCGGCCGGCCGCCTCCGGACTGTCCCCTCTACCTGGATGCACCATTCGGAACGCAGTCGCTCCGCTGTTTCGTAGTCTTCGGTGGGGATCTGTTCGGGATTGAAAACCACCTGCACGAAGCCGGACCGGTCTCGCAGGTCAATGAAAATAATCCCGCCGTGGTCGCGCCGTCGGCTGACCCAGCCGGATAGGGTGGTAGCGGTGCCATCGTGGGCGGCGCGCAGTTCGCCGCAGTCTTGGGTCTTCAGAGGATCAACTCCTGGGCATCGGATTATTGGACCATCCGCTGGGTGAAGCTATCCCAGCAGATCAAGCACGTTTTGGAATGGGCTTTCCGAGATTGCGCCGCCCTCCTGCACCGCTGCTGCAAGCTCCGCAGGGTCGGTTACGGGCGGATAGCAGACGGTATCGAGGCAAACGTGGGCCTGTGCCGGCGCGTCTCCGTGGGACGCTTCGGCGAGCTTGATCAGCAGATGAGGATCGGACAACGAAAGCGCGGCGGCCAGCATGGCGTCGGTATCGGCCCGGCCCGGCGGTCCTTCCACGGTAACCTCAACCACCGGGTTCAGGAATTGGTCCACCGCCACGGCGTAATCGGCGGCCAGTTCGCCATAGTCACGGTTGGCGTCCACGTAGGCGCTGAGGGCGTGGTGGGCCACCTGCCGGTAGCGTGGCTCCAGCGTGGCATGGTGCAGGCGCATCATGCCCACGGCGGCGGATACGCTCTCCGCCAGCGGCTTCTCCCGCGCTCGCAGGTAGCCCAGGCGTTCCGGTGTGTCCTCGATGTCCCAGAACCCGCCGTTCGGGCCGTCCAGGAACCGTTCCAGCAGCACGTCGGCGGCGCTCTGGGCGGCGGTCAGATAGCGTTCTCCGCCAACGGACACCGCGTCATAACCATCCAGCGCCGCCATCAGAAAGCGGGTCCAGTCAACCAGTAGATCCCCTTCGACCTGGGGCATGGGGTCGGCGTCGGTGTACGTGTGCGGCAGCCGGGTGTCCTCGGCCATTGCCACCAAGCGATCCAGGAGCGAAACGGCGATTCCAGTGAGTTCGGGCCGGCCCAGGCGCCAAGCCGCTGAGAAGAACAGGGAAACCGCCTGAGCGGTGATGGATACATAGCAGAATGGGTCAACGGCTGGCGCCGACAGCTGCGCTCGCATCGGGGCGGATTGGCCGTAGTATTCGGAGTGCGCCCCCTGGCTGCCGCGCACGCCGCCGGCTGCCGGGTCGTAAAGCGAGCCGCACAGATAATCGACGGTTTTGCCGGCGAGGCGAGCGTAGTCGGGCCGCTCCAGCACCACGCCGGCTTCCAGCAGGACTCCGGCCAGAGCGATGTTGTCCTCTGCCATCTTTTCGTACTGTGGCTGCGTCCAGTTCGCGCCGGCCACGAAGCGGAAAAATCCGCCGTCAACGTCGTCGTGTAACCCGCCGCCGGTGATAGCGTCGAGGCTTTTCTCCAGCATGATGCGGAAAAACGCCTCACCGTTGGTCCGATAACGGTGCAGGAGCAGGCGAAGCATCGGCGCCGAGGGGAACTTGGGCTCGATGCCGAAGCCGCCGTTGATGGGGTCATAGGTTCCGGCGACCCGGCGGGTGATGGCGTCAACCACCGCGGCGTCCGGCTCCCGGCCGGCGGCGACGCGGCCGGCGTGTTCCCGACGCTGCCGCAGGATGTCGTTGGCCTGCTCGTACAGCTCCGGCTTGCGCTCGGCGTAGGCGCGGCGCACCTCGTCCAGCATGGCCAGGAACTGGTCCGGTGGCAGGTAGGTTGCGCCGGCGATGTAGCCGCCGTGGGGCGTCAGGAAGGAAGTGGTGGGCCAACCGCCCACGTTATAGCGGGCGTTGATGTCGGGCCGGTGGTCGGTGTCAACGCGGATGGGCGTGAAGTGCTCGTTGACGAAACGCGCCACCTGGGGATCGGAATATGTGCCGCGCGCCATCTCGTGGCACCAGTTGCACCAGACGCCGTTGATGGATAGCAGGATCGGACGATCGTGCTGCTGGGCGTCGGCGAAAGCGGCAGCGCCCCAGGGCTGCCAGGCGACCGCGTCAGCGGTCGTCGTAAGTGTTGGTTCGCCGGATGTAGTGCTCACTACCCGCGTCCTTGCAACATTCCCGGCGAACGATCGGCCGGTGATATGAACGCTATCAACGTTAGCACAGGCACCCGGTATTGGCAATTTGACTGTCTGTCAACGGTAGCGTTCCGATTTAGGTGGTGTGGTAGCTGATACGTCACTCCGGGGAAAGCCGGAGTCCAGAAAACGCTACTGGATTCCGGCGAAAGCCGGAATGACGAGAAAAGTTAGGCCACCTAAATTGCAACGCTACCGTCTGTCAACCGTCACCTGGCCCGCGGGTTGAACGCGTCGTTCACGGCGTCGCCCAGGATGTTGAAGCAAAAGAACAGCACCGTAACCGTGCCAATGGGATAGAGGAGCAGGTACGGTTCATTTCGGAGCACCTGGATGCTGCCGTTCTCGAACATCATGCGGCCCAGGCTGGGTACCGGCGGTTGCACGCCGATGCCGATCCAACTGAGCACCAACTCCGCGCCCGCGACCCCGGCCAGTCCAGCCGATATGGACACAATCAGAGGGCTGAGAATGTTGGGCAGGACGTGTCGGAACAGGATGCGCCAGATGGATGCGCCGGCCACTAGTGCAGCCTCCGTGTACTGGCTCTCCCGTGCCTGCAATACCTGCCCGCGCACCAACCGAGCCATACCGAACCACCCGAAGATGGACAGGGCCACCGAGATAATCGCGTAGTCCAGGATGCCCAGCCGGATTATCCAGTCTATGCCCGTGGCATCTTCAAATCCCCGCACCACGCCAAGGAGCCGCGGCTTCAACGCGGCGACGAAGATGAGTATCAAAATAATGTCAGGGAAGGACGAAGTCACCTCCCCGGTGCGCATGATGATCGAATCGACCCACCGCCCCATGTAGCCGCTGAGCAAACCCAACACGACGCCCAACACCAGCGTCCCTCCCATCAGTGACGTGATGGTGATGATGACGGTCGTGCGCAGTCCGTAGATGACGCGGGTCATCATATCCCGGCCCAGCCGGTCGGTGCCGAACGGATGCGCCAGGGATGGCGAGGCGCGGCTTTGGGACAGATCCTGGGCCGTGTATTCGTAGGGGGTGATCAGCGGGGACAGCAACGATCCGCCGTACATCATGATAATCAGGGACAGGCAGAGTATCGCCAACTTCTTGCGGGCCAGGCGGCGCACGGAAAGGCCCCAATAGCTATGTCCGCGGGCCGGCCTCTCGTCCAACTCCAGCAGTTGGCCGGCGGGCAGTTCGTTTTCCGACCAGTCCGTCCGTTGCCCGTCGGCGTCGAGATTTTGGGCGTGGCCGTGCTCGCGAGTGTGCGGTCCGGAGCGGTCAGGCAACATTGCCAGCCCCCAGCCGAATCCGTGGATCCAGCAGTGGATACATCAGGTCAACTATCAAATTGGCGAGCATGAACAGCGTGGTGGAGATGATGGCAAAGGCCATGAGCACCGGGTAATCCCGGGCGAACAGGGAGTTGATGGTGAAAAAGCCCACGCCGGGGATGCCGAAGTAGATCTCTACGATGAACGTGCCGCCAGCCAAGCCGGCTATCGTGAACCCGAAACTGGTCGCCACGGGGATCATGGCGTTGCGCAGGATGTGACGCCAGCGCACCATGTTCTCTCCCAATCCCTTGGCTCGCGCGGTGCGGATGTAGTCCTGCCCCAGCACGTCAAGAACGCTAGCCCGTACCAGCCGTACCACTATGGCGATGCCCGGTACGCCCATTACCACTGCCGGCATGACTATGGTGGGCGAGAAAAATCCGTCCCATCCGCTGGTGGGCAGGATGTCCAGATACAGCGCAAACACCAGCAACAAGACGGGGGCCGTGATGAAAACCGGCAGCGACTGAAAGGCCAGAGCGATTGCCACCACCACGTTGTCTACGCCGGTACCCTGCCGTAAGCCGGCAAACAGTCCAACGGGAATGCCTATGCCCAAGGTGATGATGATGGCGGCGACGTTCAACTGGAATGAAACCGGAATGCGCTTGGCTAGCAACTCACCGACTGACTTTCCTCGGAATTGGTAGCTCTCACCGAAATCCAGCCGCGTCACAACGCCCTCAACGTAACGGACGTATTGCACAATCAGCGGGTCGTCCAGCCCTAACTGCTGACGCAGACGTTGGCGCACCTCTTCGTTTTGGTGTTCTCCCAACCATACCTGAACTGGGTCACCCGGCCCCAGCCGGAGCAGAGCGAACGTGATGAAGGTGACGATGAAGAGCAGGAACGGCAGCCAAAGCAGCCGGCGCGCCGCGTAGGTTCCCATTTGTAGCCGTCAGTCCTGTGCAGTCTGTAGGGGCGAATAATTATTCGCCCCTACACCGTAACCGCTGTCGTTTCTACTGGTTGAAGTACACGTAGCGGTACTTGGGAATGCTCATCTGCGTCAGGAAGTAGTCGGAGACTTCCGGCTTGATGAGGGCCCAGCCTTCACCGCTGAACCAGGTCCACACCCAGGGGGCGTCGTCCAGGATCATCTGTTCAATCTGGTTATAAAGCTGGAAGCGCCTCTCGCGATCCCGTTCCACCCGGGCTTCTTCCAGCAGCCGGTCAACCTCGGGGTTGCTGTAATTGGTGTGATTGGCGTCGTGTTCGGAGTGGAACAACAGGTCCAGGAAGTTCTCCGGGTCGGGATAGTCGGCAATCCAGCCCAGGGAGAACATCTGGTACTTCTCCTCCTCCACGTCCTGCAGGAAAGTGGCCCACTCGGTCTGCTGGATGTCAACCTCGATGCCCAATTCCTGGCGCCACTGCTCCAGTATAACCTCCAGATACGTCGGTATCGCAGCGCCGAAACTGCCGGAGATGGTCAGTGTGATGCGGGGAAAGTCGTCCGACGCCAGGGCGCTGGCGTAGGTCGAACTCTGCATGAGCTCCCGTGCCAGATCAGGATTGTACTCATAGCTGCGCAGGCTCGTCGTGTAGGATGGGAATCCGGGCGGTATCACGCCCCGAGCCGGCGACACTCGCCCGTCGAGCACGTTGTCGGCAATGCTCTGCAAGTCGATGGCATAGTTCATCGCCTGGCGGATTTTGGGGTCGTCAAAAGGCGGCTCTGCCACGTTCAGGCCGATGTAGAAAACGTCAAAGTCCTGGGCCGACCGATGCAGTTGCGGATTGAGCGGATCGCTGGGCTCCAGCAGCCGGGGCAGGTCGTCAAGGCCCACTCCGGTCAGGTGGATCTCGTCGTTCTCGTACATGATCATCGCCGATCCGCCGCTCAGGATCATCTGGACGCTTTCAATGTGGGCCGGGCCGAGGTGGTAGTTTTCGTTGCGTTCCAGGACGATCAGTTCGCCGATCTCGTAAGTTTCCAGCTTGAACGGACCGGTGCCGTTGGGCGCATCCAACCAGTCTTCGTTGTTCTCAACCTGCTCCTGGTCAATCACGAACGCGGTGGGATAGGTCAGCTTGGCCAGGAAGTAGGATTTGGGAGCATCGATGGTTAACTCGATGGTTCTGTCATCGATGACACGAGCGCCCCTCACCTCGCTGGCGTTGCCGAGTAGCTTGTCATCCACGCCAACGATGTCGCCCAGATAGTCCTGAACCCGTGCGGAGAGGGTTTCCGGATCGGAGGCGCGCTCAATGGACCATTTCACGTCGTGGGCGGTCACCGGCCTGCCGTCGTGGAATTGAGCATTTTCGCGCAGGACGAAGGTGTACACCATGCCGTCCTCGCTGACGGAGCAGCTCTCCGCAAGGTCCAGCACCGGCTGGTAGTCCAGGCTCAACGTGACCAGTCCGCCGAAGACCTCGTTGATGATCACGCTGGACGTAACGTCGCCGGCCAGATGGGGGTCCAGCGTGGGAGGGTCGGCAAAGAGCCTAACCAGCGTGCCACCCTGGGTCGGCCGGTTGTCAAAGGTGAGGTCGGCGGATGGCGCGCAGCTGTCGGCGGGAGTGACCGCCGGCATGGCCGCTACGGTTGTAACCGACGCCGGGGCGCCGGCGGCGACCGCTGCCGCGGTGGGTTCCGGGGCAGTCGCAGCCTGGGCGGGAGGGGCCGCGGTGGGAGCTTCGGCGGCGGCCGCCGGAACCGCAGTGGCGGCGGGGGCCGCCGGTTCCGCAGCGGGGGTTTCACTGCCGCCGCAGGCTACCACCGCGATGGCTGCCACCAGCGCCGCTACCATGACAAGTATGCTCAGGGTTTTGCGGGTCATATTTCCTCCGAATCAGTACTCAGGATAAAAGGCAATACGAGATGCTGACCGGAATCAGTTTTCTGATATCCAAACGCCGGATCAAAAACAGTAACGCCGCAAAGGATTGTATCCAATCGCAGGTGAGCGTTCAATTCCGTTGCGCCCAGAGTATTGTCCAAATTGATGGGATATGCTAACCTTCAAAGGCACGTCCGGCACCATACGCTGGAACAGCGTCGCGGCGAGCATAGCCAAGTGGCCTAAGGCGCCTGTCTGTGGCACAGGAGATCACGGGTTCGAATCCCGTTGCTCGCCCCATCTCCTTGATCGATACATTCAAGGGAACTGCGCCTGTAGCTCAATGGACAGAGCACTGGGCTTCGGACCCAGGGGTTGCGGGTTCGAGTCCTGCCAGGCGCGCCACCGGAAAACCGATCAGCGGAGCAGTGTAGGCAGTGTCAATGTTCAGGGTATCCATAGGCGTCGGCAATCTGGATGGTGGCGATTTGGCACCCGTCCAAGCTGCTGTCGATACCGGTGCGGCCCACTCCATGTTGCCTGAATCATTGATGACCCAGCTCCGCATTGAACCTCGGCAGAGGTTAGGCTTCATCCTGGCCGACGGCAGCCGGGTGCAGTACGGCTACGGCTATGCCCGATTCAGCATCGGCGGAAATGAGGGCCCCTGTCCCGTCATCTTCGGGCCGGATGACAATTATCTGCTGGGGGCATCCACGCTGGAGGCCTTCAATCTGCTGGTTGATCCCGCCGGGGAACAGCTGCTACCCGCTGAATGGCTCTCTCTGGGCTGGGGCGGCCCGTTGCCACCCCGGTGAAGGCTGCGTGCTGCTTCTCGTGTATCCCGGCGCTAACCGGGGCGTTTGCCCATGGTAATGGTCACCGGGGCTTCCTCGCCGTCCCTCAATACCGTAAATTCGACCGTATCTCCGGGTTGGGTGTGTTCTACTACGTAGGCTATCACGTCGTCCATTCCCTGGATGGGAGTTCCGTTGATGGCGATTATGATGTCGCCGCCCACGGGAACCTCGGCGCCGTTGATCACGGTCAGCTGGTCGGAGGCCCGCAGGCCCCCGCGACTGGCCGCAGTATCGGAGCCAACGGCAATCACCAGAGCGCCCCTGGTCTCGGCCGGCATGTCCATGGCGACGGCGATGTCGGGCCGCACGGTGGCTCCCCGGATGCCGATGTACGGATATTCGTAATGGCCGTCGTCAATCAGCGCCGGCACCACCAGTTTCGCCAGGTTGATCGGAATGGCGAGGCCCACGCCGGAGAAGGCGCCCGTTTCGCTGATAATCTGCGTGTTGATGCCGATGACCTCTCCTTCCCGGTTCAACAGGGGGCCGCCCGAGTTGCCGGGATTGGTGGCAGCGTCGTGCTGGACCACCCGGGGAACTGAGAAGTTGCTGTCCGTGGGGTTGATGGTGCGCCCCACGGCGCTGATTATGCCGGACGTCATGGAGAATCCGCGCGAGAACGGGTCTCCGATGGCAACCGCCAACTGGCCGGGCTGGATGTCGTCGCTGTCTCCGACGGCGATGGGCGGCGGGCGCACGGAGTCGTCCATGATCCTGATCACCGCCAGGTCAGAGTCGGGATCGTCGCCGACGAGTTCGGCGTCGGCCTGCACGCCGTCGCTGAACATCACGATGATCCGTTCCGCCTCGACCACGACGTGCCGGTTGGTCACAATGTGCCCTGCATCGTCCCAGACGAAACCGGAACCTGCGGCGCGAGAGAAGAAATCGTTGGGCATACCCGGGGGCATATTCCCGCCCACGATGATGTTTTTGAGCACCCTCAACCCTACGACGGAAGGCACGGTGGCGTCATAGAGATCGCTCATCACGGCGTCATGGGCGGCCACGATTTGCTGGACGCTAAGCTCGGCGACCGGCGCCACTTGCTCCTGCTGCCGGGTTTGACTAGCATCGGGTTGCGCGGCAGCATCCGGCGGATTGGCCGTGGGTTGGTCCGCCGTCGCCGCTGCCGTCGGCTCGGTAGCCTGGGCGACCGTGTTCACTGCCGGCGGTGGAGGCGTCAACTCCACCGTAGCCGGTTCTGACGCGCTCGGTTGGCCGCAGGCGACGGCTATCATCAGCGCTACCGCGCCGACGACAGCAGCAGCCGGTCTAAACGATCCCCATATTCGGTTGTTGGACACTATCAACTCCCGTCGTTTCCGGTCTCTTGCCCGATATTTCGGTCAAATAGGGGCCTATCCGGCGTCCCCGTTCACCACCATACGAAGCAGGGGCGGCAACCGGATTTCTGCGGCACAGGCTACGGCGCCGATGCTATACTAACGCCGGCTGCGACCAGCCGCCACACCGCAATCGCGCTGCAAGCCGATCCGCACCCACACCGAACCGCAAGGAGAGAAGCGATGCTGTACGAACTGCGCATCTACGACGCCGTCGCCGGCCGTCTGCCCGACATCAGCGGCCGTTTCGCCAACCATACCTGCGCCTTGTTCCGCAAACACGGCGTGAAGTACCTGGGCTTCTGGACCGATGAAATCGGCCAGAGCAACCGCCTCACCTACATCAACGTCTTCGACAGCATGGCCGACCGGGAGAGTCGCTGGGCCAAGTTCGGCACCGACCCCGACTGGCTGGAGGTCCGCAAGCAGACCGAGGCCAACGGCCCGCTGGTCGATGCCGTGACCAACCGCTTCCTGCGTCTCACCCCCTACTCCCCCGAGCCCAAGGTTACCACCGCCGTGCAGGAACTCCGCATCTACGAGGCGGTGCCCGGCCGCCTGCCCGACGTGCATAACCGCTTCGCCAACCACACCATCGGCCTGTTCGAGAAGCACGGCATCGAGAACATCGGCTACTGGTCGGAGGACGTGGGCGTCAACAACGTGCTGGTCTATATGCTGGGCTACCCCAGCCTGGCCGACCGGGAAAAGAGCTGGCGCTCCTTCCAGGCTGACCCGGACTGGAACACCGCCCGCGCCGCCAGCGAGGAAAATGGCCCACTGGTCCGCAAATCCCGCCACACCATAATGCGTCCGACCGACTACGCCTTCACCAGCGATTAGGCACGTTTTCAAGCGAGAATAGCCTGAAAGCGCCGTTGAAGTCGGGGACGCTTCGCGATGAAGCGTCCCCTTGCGCTTCGGGGCCGGTTGATCCGCCCCGTGCGACGGTTCCGGCTCCCCTGCTGCCCCCGCATATTCGGACACATTCCACACCGGACCCAATTGCCCCTCTGCGTCTTTGCGTTAAATCTCCTTGGAACGGTCCGACGGAGTGGTTCATACCAACAAACTGGGTACGCGTGAGCATCATCAACCGCCTACAGGAGGCGTTAATCCAATTCGGCCGGAATATCGTACAACATTACTAATTTATGCGTCCCACGGCGATCCGCCGCTGGCGAGCCCCGGGGATGAGTGAGTATATAGTTCGAAAGTGTAATCCATACGAGGTTGGATGAAATGATTATCTTATCCAGGCTTGCTCTGCGTAGCCGTCCGGTCACCGTGATGGCCATGATCCTGGTGCTGGCGGGCGGCGTGTACGCTTATCAGCAACTGCAGCAGGAGTTGTTTCCGGAAATCAGCCTCCGGGTAATCAATATAACAACCTCTTACCAGCAGGGCACGCCGTATCAGGTGGCCGAGGAGGTGACCAAGCCCATCGAGGACCTGATCATCGGGATGGAGGGCCTCAAGGAGGTCACGTCAACTTCCCGCTCCAGCCGCTCCCAAGTGCGCGCCAGCTTCGAAAACAACGTTGATATTGAGGAGGCGGAGGCGGAGATCGTTAGCCGGGTCTCCGGTCTCAGATTGCCCGACGCCGCCGGCGACCCGCGCGTCTATGAGCTCACGCCCAACCAACGACCGGTGATGGAGCTGAGCATATCCGGAGAGCGGGACATTCCCGACCTGGTCAGAGTCGTCGAGCGACAGATTATCCCTCGCCTCCAGTCGCTCCCGGGAGTGTTCGACGTGCAGATTGAGGGAGCCGTGGACGAGCAGGTGTTCGTGACGGTGGACCCCCTTTTGCTGGACACCTATGGGCTGACCATCCAGAACGTAATCGGCACTCTGCAGGGTAACTCGGTGGACGTCAACACCGGCAGCATGACTTCCGGCGACGGCACCATGACCGTGCGCGCATTCCATGACTACACCAACCTGGAGGCCATACGCCAGCTGCCGGTGGGTTTCTCCAGGGACGGCGGCGCGACCGGTCCGAGCCGGGCTGCCGGGGGCAACGCAACGCCCATCAGCCTGGCTGAGGTGGCCGACGTGCGTGTTGCCACTCCCGAGGCCCGCACCGTCTCGCGTACCAACGGCAATCCCAGCGTGAGCCTGGACGTGCAGAAAACCCCGGACGGCAACACCATCGACATTACCCACGCCATCGACGAGCTGTTGGTTGACCTGCAAGGTGAGATTCCGCCCGACATTGACATCGCGGTAATGGAGAGCCAGGCGCCCCGGTTGGAAGAGGAACTGGGCAAGGTGATCAGCCAGGGCATCCAGGGCTTCGCTTTCGCTGTGCTGGCCGTGTTCCTTTTCCTGCTGCAACTGCGGCCCAGGCCCTTCGCGGGTATTGCCAACACCCTGCGGCCCACCATCATAATCGCCCTTTCCATCCCGCTCAGCGTGATGATTACGATGCTGGTCATGGCGCTTTTCGACTGGACGCTGAACTTCATGAGCCTGGCCGGTCTGGCAATTGCGGTGGGCCGGATCGTTGACGACAGTATCGTCGTGCTGGAGAACATCTACCGGCACATCCAGGAGGGCAGCCCGAGGGCGGTGGCTGTCATCGCGGCGACTCAGGAGGTGAGCCCGCCCGTCGTGGCTTCTACACTGACCACCGTGGCCGTGTTCGTTCCGCTGGGCTTTCTGCCGGGCGTGGTCGGTCAGTTCTTCGCGCCCTTTGCCCAGACGGTCTGCGTGTCCCTGCTGGCTTCCACTCTGGTTGCGCTGACCGCAGTTCCCGTGTTGGGATCGTGGTTCCTGCGCCAGGGAGACATGACCGGGGAACCGGGAACCCCAAGGGGTGACACGCTGCTGCAGAAGGTGTACACGCCCGTGCTCCGTTTGGCCCTGCGCTTTCGGGTGATCACCGCGATCCTCAGCATCCTGGTGGTCCTGGCCAGCCTGACCTTGATACGGACGCTGCCCATCGAGCTATTCTCCCAGGGGCGCACCCAGGGTGTTCGTATCGACCTCACCCTGCAGGGCAACCCTTCGACGGTTCAGTTGGTCCGGGAGGTGAACGAGACCGAGCGGATACTGGACGATTTCGTCGCCAGCGGCGCGGTGGACAGCTACCAGGTGACGCTGGGCGCCAGCAGCCGAAGCTTCGGCTCGACCGCCGACCCGTCCTTCGACCGCGCCGGTTTCACCGTCGTGCTGGGTGAAGGCTCCCCTTCCGACCTGGACGAACAGATCAGGAACGCGCTCCCCGAAAAGGAGAACGTGACCACCCGCGTTTTCGCCGACTCGGGCGGCCCGGGCCGGGGCGGAGGGTTGCGGCTGACGCTCACGGGCCCCAATTATGAAGACGTCCGTGTCGCCACCGACCAATTGCAGACCGCCGTTGAACGGGATCCGGGTGTCCGCAACGTGAGAACCAACGTCGTTGACGGGAACGAAGAGTTGACCATCGCCATCGATCCCAACGAAGCCGGACGCTATGGCCTGTCCACGGCGAACGTGGCCAACCAGATCCGCACTTGGATGCGGGGCAGCGACGTCACCGAAATCGACCTGTCCGGTGAAACTTTGGACGTGGTGGTTCGCGGCGCTCCGGAAGCCACGGATGAACCGATGGACATTCCCTTGCTTCCCATATCCAGCAACGCCGGAGCCATACCGCTGGGCACCATCGCGGACACTCGGCATACCGTTGGCCCCAACGTCGTCACTCACTACGGCGGCCACCGCTCCGCCACGATTTCCGGCGGCCTGGCCGGACGGGACGCCGGCGCCATTGGAGACCGGGTTGACGCCATCGTCGCGTCCACCCCGCTTCCGCCGGGGGTCAAGGTACGGTCCGGCGGAACCTTCAGCGACATCAGAGAGGAATTCAACAACGTTTACGTGGCAATGGCCATCGGCGTTTCCCTGGTGTACCTGGTGATGGTCGCCACGCTGGGTTCGTTGAAGATACCGTTCATCGTCGTGCTGAGTATGCCGCTGGCGGTGGTGGGCGCGCTGATCGCGCTAGTGATCACCGACCGGTCGTTGAGCCTGCCGGCGTTGATGGGTTTCCTGCTCCTGGTGGGCATCGTGGTTACCAACGCCATCGTGCTGCTGACGTTTGTACAACAGCTCCGACAAGCCGGTTATGCCCCACTGGATGCGGTAATGGCCGCCGGACGCACTCGGGTGCGGCCAATCCTGATGACGGCGTTCACCACGATATTGGCGCTCATACCGCTGTCGATGAGCGATTCGGCAGGGATGGTGGGAGCGGAACTCGCCACGGTGGTCATCGGCGGGCTGCTGAGTTCGACCTTCCTCACGCTTGTCGCGGTCCCGGTCGTCTATATGCTGTTCGAGGAAACAGCGCCCAATCTCTACCGGCGGATTACCGCGCCGATGCGCCGGCGTTCCGCCCCATCAGCAATGGAAGGGGCGCCGCAACCCGGACTGGAAGGCGACGGCGACGGTTAACCTGGTCAGAATCAGGATTTACCGAATTGATTTGCTTGGCAGGACCGGGTGGCCCTCGCCAGCCCACGGGTCTAATCTGTTGGTCTGCGAAATCCCGGAATTCCTGCCTCTGATAGTCCTCGCCGCGAAGCCGGTTTGAGCGGGCAGGCTGGCTCAGGTGATAAAATAAGCGCGCAAATCTTGCGACGTTATCCGGTCTGGAGGCGGGCAGTATGTCAACGAGCAAGCAGGAATGGCAGGACTCCACGCTTTCGCGGGTCACGCAGCGATTCCCGGAGCGGCGGGAAGAGTTCCAGACCGACTCCGGATTGGGCCTGGACACTGTGTACACGCCGGAGGATGACGGGGCGGCCGGCAGCGACTACAACGAATCCGTGGGCTATCCCGGCGAGTTTCCCTACACCCGGGGCGTCCAGCCCAATATGTACCGGGGCCGCATCTGGACCATGCGCCAGTACGCCGGCTATGCCACCGCCGCCGCCACCAACGAACGCTATCGCTACCTTCTGGACAACGGTCAAACCGGCCTGTCGGTAGCCTTTGACCTGCCGACCCAGATCGGCTACGACAGCGACCACCCCCTGGCGGAAGGCGAGGTGGGCAAGGTGGGCGTGCCCATCTGCTCCCTGGCCGACATGGAGACCCTGTTCGACGGGATCCCGCTGGATAAGGTCAGCACCTCCATGACCATCAACGCCACGGCGGCGGTGCTGCTGTGCCTGTACATCGCCGCCGGCAAGAAGCAGGGCGTTTCGCCCGATCAGCTGAGCGGCACCCTGCAGAACGACATCCTGAAGGAATACATCGCGCGTGGCACCTACGCCTACCCGCCGCGCCCGTCCATGCGCCTGGTGGTGGACGTGTTCAAGTACTGCGCCGAGAACGTGCCGCGCTGGAACACCATCAGTATCAGCGGCTACCACATGAGGGAGGCGGGGGCCACCGCGACGCAAGAGCTGGCCTTCACCTTCGCCAACGCCATCGCCTACGTGCAGGCCGCCGTGGACGCCGGGCTGCCGGTGGACGATTTCGCGCCGCGACTCTCTTTCTTCTTCGTGGCGCAGAACAACCTCTTTGAAGAGGTGGCCAAGTTCCGCGCCGCCCGCCGGCTCTGGGCCAGGATCATGCGCGACCGTTTCGGCGCCAGGGATCCGCGCTCCATGATGCTGCGTTTCCATACCCAGACTGCCGGCGTCACCCTCACGGCGCAGCAGCCCGACAACAACGTGATCCGCAGCACGGTGCAGGCCCTGGCCGCGGTGCTGGGCGGCACCCAATCGCTGCACGTGAACTCCCGCGACGAGGCCCTCAGCCTGCCCACCGAAGAATCGGCCCAGCTTTCGCTGCGTACCCAACAGATCCTCGCCCACGAGAGCGGCGCCGCCGACGTGGTGGACCCTCTGGGAGGCTCGTGGTACGTGGAGAATCTCACCGACCGCCTGGAATCCGGCGTCCTGGAGTACATCCAGCGGATTGACGACATGGGCGGCGCGGTGGTGGCCATTGAAGACGGCTTCCAGGTCCGCGAAATCGGCGACGCCGCCTTCCGCCACCAACGCGAAGTGGACGAAAACCAGCGCACCGTAGTGGGCGTCAACCAGTACGTCACCGAAACCCCGCCCATCGCCGACCTGCTGCGCGTGGACGCTACCGCCGCCGCCGAACAGGTGGAACGGCTCAGGACCCTGCGGCGTGAGCGCGACAACATGGCGGTTCAAATCAGCCTGGCCCGCCTCGCCGACGCCGCCCGCTCTCCCGATGCCAACACCATCCCGCTGATGATGGACTGCGTGGAAAAGTATGCCACTCTGGGCGAGATCTGCGAGGTGCTGCGCAACGTGTTCGGCGAATACGAACCCGCCGCCGGGCTGTGATACACTGCAATTAGAGTATCCGAGGGCCAACAAAATGGGCATTACCCGCATAAACGTGAAGATCAGAAACCCTGCGGAACCTCACCGGGTCTGGGAAGGCCAGTGTCTGGTGGATACCGGAGCAATCGACTGTCTCATACCCCGTCAACACCTGGAAGGTATCGGACTCGCTCCGAAAGGACACCGCATCTACGGCCTGGCCGACGGCAGTTCGATTAGAATGGACGTTACCGTGGGAGAGATTGAGATCCTGGACGAAATCGTCGGCGGCACCATCGTGTATGGACCGCCAAACGCCGAACCATTGTTGGGGGTTACGGCTATGGAATCGGCTGGTGTAGAGGTGGATCCTCACAACCAGACCCTGAACAAGCTTCCTTCGGTTCGCCTCCGGGGATTCAGGCTCTGATATGACCGCGACTAAACAATTCTCCGCCTTTGGCCGGCTGCCGCCGCAGGTCATCACGGAAATAGACCCATGGGTGCTCAAGCACGAGTTGCCGTCGACGCTGGATTTCATCGCGCGCTATGAGGATGCGCTGTTGGCGGACCCGCTGCCGCCGTTGCGGTCGGTGTCCGTGTACTATGACGCCTATGCTGACGAGCCTTTGCTTATCGCCTTCCACTGTGAAGCGCCGAAGGAAATATCGCCGGACGAAGAATTGACTTGGGGAGACACGCTATCTGACCGGGAAGACCGCTTTGACGCTACACTATCCGATGCCGAGAAGGCAATCTTGCAGGAGCGCCTTGCTCTGTCTTATATTGCGCTTCCCCCGTCCATAGTTGGAGACGAACCGATTTGGTTCCAGCACGTGAGGCTTTGGCCCGAGCATTCCGGTTAGCGGCTTCCGCCAGTGACGAATACCAACGGCGCACCGCTGCTCATTCCCTTTTTACTATGCGTTGTTTCACTATGCCGGTGAGTCTCTGGCTGCTAAGACTGCCGGCGAAACTTGGAGATTCTACTGGCATGGGCGCTACCCCGATGGCCGCTCGGTAGTCAAGACCCATACCGCACTGCAAAAAGGTTGGCAGCGCTATCGTAATGACCATACCAACGCAAATGACGGCCGGCGCGTCCGACGTCTTTTGTACAACGCTCATGATGTGCGGAAATTTGCGGATTATCGCTTTGACATCGATTTACTCCAGCTATCTTGGATAGGCTGGTAGCCATTGTCCAACGGCTTATTCCTCTTATCGATGCATCCTGAACCACCTCACCGAAACAATCCCCGGAGGAACCCCCGTGACCGACCTGATGCTTACCGAAGACGAAAAAATGCTGCAAAACCTGGTCCGAGATTTTGCGGAACGCGAGGTGATGCCCCGGTCCGCCGAACTGGACGAGAAGGCCGAATTTTCCCATGAGAATTGGGAAGGAATGGCCCGGCTGGGGTTGACCGGCATCGGGGTTGACCCGGCCTACGGCGGCAGCGGCGGCGGGTTCCGCCAGTCCTCCATCGCCATTGAGGAGATGGCGCGAGCCGACGTCGCGGCCAGCGTTACCCTGGCGGCGCACCTGGGCCTGGGTCTGGAGACCATCGCCCGCTTTGGCAACGAGGAGCAGAAGCAGCAGTACGTCCCGTCCCTGGCTTCCGGCAAGGGCATCGCGGCCTGGGCGCTCACCGAGCCGGGCAGCGGCTCCGACGCGGCGGCCATGGCCACCACCGCCACGCGACGCAACGGCTCGTGGGTTCTCAACGGCTCCAAGCAGTTCATCACCAATGCCGAGGTTGCCGAGACCATGGTCGTGTTCGCCAACCAGGACCGCTCCATCGGCTATCGGGGCGTGTGCGCCTTCATCGTTCCGGCCGGCACCAAGGGAATGCAGATCAACCCTCAGCACAACAAGATGGGCATTCGGGCGTCCAGCACCTGCGAGATCGTCTTCGACGGTGCGGAGATCCCGGCGGAGAACCTGATCGGCGAAGAGGGTATGGGATTCCGCTATGCCATGGACATCCTGGACTCCAGCCGCATCTCCATCGCGGCCCAGTGCGTGGGCATCGGCCAGGCGGCGCTTGAAGAGGCGGTGCGCTACTCCCAGTTGCGCGAGACCTTCGGGCGTCCGCTGGCTCGCCACCAGGCCATCCAGTTCAAGCTGGCCGACATCGCTACCGGCGTCCACTCGGCCCGCGTCGCCACGATGCACGCCGCCACGCTGCGCGACCAGGGGCTGCCCTTCATCAACGAGGCGTCCATGGCCAAGCTGATCGCATCGGAGAACTGCAACAAGGCCGCCTACGAAGCCATGCAGATCCACGGCGGCATCGGCGTCTTCAAGGAATCCCGCATCGAGCGCATCTTCCGCGACGCCCGGGTAACCACGATCTACGAAGGCACCTCGGAAGTGCAGCGCATGATCATCGCCCGCCAGGTGCTGGCCCAATACCCAGTCTGACCGACTGAAATTGCAAACCTCCAAAACTCCCTCTCCCATCAAGGGAGAGGGTTGGGGTGAGGGTGAAAACCTAAATGACCGAAATTTGCGCCGTCAACTACATCGACCACGTGGGCGTTGCGGTAAACGACATCCGCGCCGCCCTTGACTTCTTCGCCGCCAACTTCGGCGCCCCTGATGCCGAGGTGGTTGAGTTGGACGACCAGGGCGTGCGGGCCTGCCTTATCGAGATCGGGCAAACCCGCCTGGAGTTGCTGGAGCCAACGTCTCCGGAGAGCGCGGTCGGCCGTTTCATCGAGAGGCGCGGCGAGGGCCTGCACCATCTGGCCCTGAACGTGGACGACATCGGCGGCAAGCTGAAAATCCTCGGAGCCAACGGGTTGTCGCTGATTGACAACGAACCGAGGCACGGCCTGTCGGGAACCATCGCCTTCGTGCATCCCCGGTCGGTGTTCGGGGTGCTCACCGAACTAGTGGAGAACTAACTACCAGGCCGTCATTGCAGCCTACCCCCGCTGTCATTGCGACTACCCCCGCTGTCATTGCAGCCTACGCTCACTGTCATTGCGAGTCCGCCTATGGCGGATGGCAATCTCGTGAGCTGAGATCACCATGCCGGCCCACGTAGTGTACGGTGACACCTTCCTGGTAGCGGAGGAAGTCCGTCGCATCAAGGACGGTTTGGGCGCCGGCGACCTGATGGAGTCCAACCGGCACCGGGTGTCGGCGGCGCAGGCCCGGCCCGAAGAGGTGCTGGCGATGTGCAGTTCCCTGCCGTTCCTGGACGTGATGCGGCTGGTGGAGCTGGAAGGAGCGCTGGCGACGCAGGAAAGCTCGGGAATCGGCGGTCGGTCGGGTGGGCGGCGGCAACGGGCGTCATCCGGAGTCTGGGCGCCACTGGCCGAGGCCGTTCCGCAGTTTCCCGATACCACGCTGCTCATCGTGGTTGACGGCGAAGTATCCCAAAATAATCCCCTGCTCAGGTCACTGGCGGAACACGCTTCGGTACACCGCCAGTCCACTCCCACCGGCACGGCGTTGAACCAATGGATCAAAGGACGCGCTGAGGCCAAGGGGTCGTCCATCACCCCGCCGGCGATACAGGCCATGGCCGAAATGGTGGGCGGCGACCTGTGGACCATTGACCGGGAGCTGGAAAAACTGTCTCTGTACGCCGCTGGGCGGGACATCACCGACTCCGACGTGCGCGAGATGGTGCCCCACGCCCAGGAGGCCAACATCTTCGCCGCCGTGGACGCCATAGTGGACGGGCAGCCGGGCCTGGCGTTGCGCCTGCTGATGCAACTGATGAACGACGGACACGAGCCGTTGTACATCATCGCGATGATCGAACGCCAACTGCGCTTGCTGGCCCTGGCTAAAGACCTTACGGACAATCATGGGGTCGCGCAGCCGGAATTGGGCAAGCGCATGGGCACGAATTCCGACTTCGTGGTGCGCAAAACGCTGGGGCAGGCGCGGCGGATGACCTTGCAAGACATATCGCGGAAGTACCGGCGGGTCCTGGAAAGCGATCTGGCCATCAAGCAGGGGCGGCTGGAGCCGGCGGTGTCCCTGCAACTGCTGGCGGCGGATTTGGCCACAGAGCGTTAGCCGCGCTAACGAACCTGCCATCATGTGACCATACGGTTGCCTACCAGCCGGGAGAAGAATTATGGAGTTCAAGAAAGGGGAAGCAGCCGCCATTGGAAAGGCAATGTACGAGAAAATCCGCGATGTGATGGAGGATAACTACTGGGGCCATATGGTAGTCATCGACGTGAAGAGCGGCGACTATGAGATAGGCGGTCCGGGCGAAGACGACTTCACCGTCACCACGCGCCTGCGAGAGCGCCGGCCGGATGCGTACACTTGGGGCGAACTGGTTGGTTACCCGGTGACCTGTTCTATCGGTGGTGGCGTAATTGAGCCTTTGCCCCGGAGGCGTAAAGGCCGTGAACAACCGAATTCCGCGCAAACCTTGCCAAGCAGCCTTGCCTTAGATGCGTAAAGGCCGTGATTAGCGGGACAGTCAGGATTTTGGGCCGAGAAGGCCCCATTACCCTCTGGGAACCGCGCATTGAGGTCGCAGTTTCCGGCAGGGACATGAAACTTCCAGCGCCTGGAAGTCGTTGTTGATACCGAATTCACGGGAGCACGGGCTCTACCGAGCAACATTATCCGGGAACTTGGCTTGACCTACCAAGGCGAACGGGAGATCAGGCTCGCGACCGGAAGGCAATCTGTGTATATCTACGGCGCGGTGGTGTCCTGGTGCGGCGACCTTCGCGCCGTGTTCGTTCATCAAGTTGACGGCAACCCTCTGGTTGGCAATGCGCTACTCACCAATTGCTTGCTAACGATAGATTTCCGAGAAGGCGGCGAGGTCAACATACGACCTCACTGGCTGAACATGGGGGATTAGCCAGTCAGGGGTACTCAACCGGGTTGTAACAGGCAGCCCAATGTCGCTCTTCCATTTCCGACAACCCCGGCGTTGGTTCCTCGCGGCAGCGGGATAGCGCCTTGGGGCAACGGGGGACGAAGGGACACTGCTCGGATATGTTGATCAGGTCGGGCGGCGTCCCCCGCAGGGCCTGGAGCCGGCGACCGGCGGCGTCCAGCCTGGGGAGCGTTTGCAGCAGGGACCAGGTGTAGGGATGGCGCGGCTGCTGGAAGATAGGCAGCAAGTCAGCGATTTCCACCAGATGCCCGGCGTACATCACCCCCACGCGGCGAGCCATGTTCGCTACCACGCCCATGTCGTGGGTGATGAGCAGGATGGCGGACTTGGAATCTCGGCTGAGTTCCTTGAGGCGTTCCAGTATCTCGGCTTGCAGAGTTACGTCAACGCTGGATGTTACCTCGTCGGCAATGAGCAGGCGCGGGCGCATGACCAGCGCCATAGCCAGCATGACGCGCTGACACTGACCGCCGCTGAGGGTGAACGGATAAGCAGACATCATGCGGCGGGGATCGGGAACGCCCAGTTCGCGCAGCATCTCCTGGCATACTCCGCCGGCGGCGCGGCGGTTCAGGTTGGAGTGGGTGATGATGACCTCAGTGAGCTGTTGACCGATGGTTTGCACCGGGTTCAAGGCAGACTGGGCATCCTGAAAGACCAGGGACATGGACTTGCCGCGCAACTGCCGCAAGTGTTCTGCGGAGGCGGTTACCAGGTCAACGCCGTCGAAAAGTATCCTGCCGCCAGTGACCGCGCCGTTGTCGGGAAGAAGGCCCATCACCGCCAAGGCCAGCGCGCTCTTGCCGGCCCCACTTTCGCCGACTACACAGAACACCTCCTCCTCTTCCTGGGTCAGCGAGACGCCGTTGACGGCGTGGACGACGCCGTTGGGTACGCGGAACTCCACCCGCAGGTCTTGAATTTCCAGGACCGGCGGCATATCAACACGCTGAAGGTACCGGTTGCCTCGCAGTGGTCAGGTCCACGGGCCGCATCCGTCCGGCCTTGAGCTCGGCGATCAGGTCATCCAACGAGGTTACGCGACGTTGGAACAACGTTGCGGCAGTGCCCATCTGATGCCCGTAATGCGTATCGCTGCCGCCAGTGCCGGGCCGGGCGAGACACCGGCGCAGGTCTTCGGCAAAGCAGTTTTCGACATCCGTTCCCCGTCCGTTGCGAGATTCAACGGCATCGAACAGGCGGAGCATGGGGTCGGAAACGGCCCGTTGCAGCATCTCGGCGCGGACATCAGGGTCACTGCCCGGGTCGGCCAGGAAACGGCGGCGGTAAGGATGGGCGGCGACCAGGACGGCTCCCAGGCTGTCGGCTTCGGCGCGAAGGAAAGTGGGCTTGTGCATCCCGAAACGGTAGCGGTGGAGGCCGAATACCAGCACGTGCCCCGCGTCGGTATTGATCTCCGCGCCGGGCAGGACCAGGATGCCGTGACGACGGGTCAACTCAGCGGTGGCGTCCGGCGTCCAGAAATCATCGTGCTCCGTGATGCAGACGCCGTCCAATCCGGCGGCTCGCGCTGAGTCCACTAACTCGTCGGCGGACACAAAACTGTCGTCAGATTTGGGGTAGGTGTGAGTGTGGAGGTCTATCAGCACGGTTGCTTCGTCTTTCAGCGCCACGTTGGCGGCAGGTCAGTTTGCGTACCGTAACACAGCCGGCATAATACCACCGATTGAGTACCTGCGACCTCTGGACTCGGCCTTTCGCCAAGGCTATCGCATGTGAAATCACTCACCCGTCACTCCGTCGGAAGCCGGAGCCCGGAAACCGCCAAGCGCTTTATTTTCACAACGAAACTAAGGTTGCTTACTGGGATTCCAGCTTTCGCCGGGATGACGGTGGCAAAAATCCATGTACGATAGCCTTGGTCTTTCCACGAAGTGATGGATGCGTGGGGTCATGGTTCGATTACCCTGGGAATCCGTGTGGTGGCCTGCTCGTGTCGGCGCCTTCGACCGTGCCTCTGTTCTCCACCACGTCACCAAACCGGGTACGTGTTAGACCCGCCACAATTCTTGACTTTGCGGTGGGCCAACCACTAGGATAAGAACAGGGCAAAAATACCCCGAGCCGACGCTCGGGACGGCAGAGGAGGACCCATGGTCACCACTATTATCCTCGTCGTCCTGGCGGTCGCAGGGTTAGCAACAGGCGTAGCAGCAGTGGTTTGGCTGCTGCTATCCACCAAAAAAGGCGATAACAGACTGCAACACAGCCTTGAGGAGGCTGCAAACACCGTAACCCAGGCCGAAGATGAAAAGCGCACCATTCTGCTCGAAGCGCAGGAAGAAGCGCTGAAGATCCGCGAGGCCGGGGACCGTGAAATCCAGGAGCAACGGCGCGAACTCAATCGCATGGAGCGCCGTCATATCCAGCGGGAGGAACAGCTCGACCGCAAAGTGGAATCGTTGGAGAATCACGAAGCCGAACTGGAACAGAGAGAAACGAAAGCCCAGTCGGCTTTGCAAAAAGCCGAGGATTTGAAGCTCCAGCATAACCGCGAGCTAGAACGCATCGCGTCACTGTCTATTGACGAGGCACGAGACATCGTGCTGAAACGCGGAGAAGAGGAGGCTTCCCACGAACTGGCTCGCCGCTACTACGAGCTGGAGAAGGAACACCAAACCCGGGCGGATGATAACGCCCGTCGCATCCTCACCCTCGCCATAAACCGTCTTGCTACCGACGTTGTGTCGGAGAGCACGACATCTGTTGTTTCCCTGCCCAATGATGAGATGAAAGGTCGTCTCATTGGCCGCGAAGGACGTAACATACGGGCCCTTGAGGCTCAGACCGGCGTCGACATCATCGTTGATGACACGCCCGGAATCGTAACGTTATCCTGCTTTGACCCAGTGCGCCGGGAAATCGCCAAGCTGGCGCTGACCCAGTTGGTGAAAGACGGCCGCATCCAACCGGCGCGTATCGAGGAAAGCGTCAACCGCGCCATGCGCGAAATCGAAGAAACCATGTGGAGGGCTGGCGAAGAGGCCACTTTTGAGGTGGGCGTCAGCGGCCTTGATGCGGAGTTGATCCGGCTGCTGGGGCGGCTCAAGTACCGCTACAGCTATGGTGAAAACGTGTTGACCCACTCCATCGAAGTGGGCCTGCTCTCCGGGATGCTGGCATCCGAGGTCGGCGCCAACGTGCAGATCGCCAAAGCCGGCGGCCTGCTCCACGACATCGGGAAAGCCCTGACCCACGAGATACCCGGTCCCCACGCGGAAATCGGCTACGACCTGACCACCCGCAACGGTGTTGGATCGTTGGTCTGCAACTGTGTCCTGGAACATCACGACGACGACCATTCCAGCATCGAGTCGTTCCTGGTGGCAGCAGCCGATGGCATCAGCGCCGCCCGCCCTGGCGCGCGCAAGGAGTCCATCGAGCAGTACACGCGCCGCCTGCGGGAGTTGGAAGAAACCGCGTACAGTTTCGACGGCGTCCAGCGCGCCTTTGCCATACAGGCCGGTCGCGAAGTGCGGGTCATGGTCAGTCCTGACGATGTGGACGACGTGGCCTGCGCCAGCCTGGCCCGCGACATCGCCGGCAAGGTCTCCAAGGAATTGCAGTTCCCCGGCCAGATCAAGGTCACGGTGATCCGCGAAACCCGTGAGGAGAGCGTCGCCCGCTAGCGGCTCTTATCTCCAACCGTCATCATCGTGGTAGCCGGAAGCCGGTAGGGGCGGGTTTGAAACCCGCCCCTACATTGCGGACACGACAAACAATATCAGCAGCAAGAGCCTTTTCAATGCGCGTACTAATGATTGGCGACATCATCGGGAAGCCGGGGCGCAGCGCGCTGTCCCGGCTGCTGCCCCAGTTGCGCCGGGAACTGGATGTTGACCTGGTGACGGCCAATGCCGAGAACACTGCCGGCGGTTTCGGCCTGACGCTCAAAACCGCCAACGCCCTGCTGCAAGCCGGCGTTGACGTAATGACGTCGGGCAACCACATCTGGGACAAGAAGGACATTTTGCCCCACATGGAAGAACTGCCGCTGCTCCGACCCGCCAACTACTATGGCGCGCCGGGCCGCGGCTGGATGATGTTCGGCGACGTGATGGTTCTGAACCTCCAGGGCCGGGTTTTCATGCCGCCCATCGACTGCCCGTTCCGCGAGGCCGACCGGCGGCTGGCCGAGGCCGAAAGCGAGCTGGGACATGCCCCCCGCAAGGTGGTGGTGGATTTTCACGCCGAGGCGACCTCGGAGAAGCAGGGGTTGGCCTGGTATCTGGACGGCCGCGTCAGCGCGGTGGTGGGCACCCATACCCACGTCGCCACCGCTGACGCTCGGATCATGCCCGGTGGCACTGCCTACGTCAGCGACCTGGGAATGACCGGCCCCCAGGACTCCGTTATCGGCACGGAGGTCGCGCCCGTGCTGGAACGGTTCCGCACCGGCCTGCCGCAACGCTTCGAGCCGGCCAAGGGGGCGTGCATTCTGAACTCGGTGCTGATTGACGTAGATGACGACAGCGGCCATGCGGTTGACATCGTCCGCATCGACCGCAAAATAGACTGATATGATTTGTCATTGCGAGGAGCATAGTCCGCCTCCGGCGGATGGCAATCTCGGCAGCACAGGCGATTGCGCCGACGGCCCGGCTGCGCTGCCGAGATTGCCCACACTACGCTCGCACTGACAACGACCGGGGAGTACCAATGCCCATCACCGTTGATCTTCACATGCACACCACCGCTTCAGACGGGCGGCTGACGCCCACCGAACTGGTTGAGCTTGCCGCCGCCAAGGGCCTGCGCACCATCTCCGTCAGCGATCATGACACCACCGCCGGCCTGGTCGAGGCTCAGCTGGCGGTGAACCGGATCTCGGGAATGCGACTTATTCCCGGAATCGAGTTGAGTTGCGACGTGCCCGGTGGCGAAGTTCACATGCTGGGCTATTTCATGGACGTTGAGGATCCCGGCTTCCAGGAGATTCTGGCCAACTTCCGCGAAGGCCGATTGGCCCGGGGCGAAGGCATGGTCGCCAAGCTCGCCGAGTTCGGGTTGCACATCGAATGGGAGAGAGTGCTGGAGATCGCCGGCGACGCCTCGGTGGGACGGCCTCACATCGCCCAGGCCCTCGTCGAAAAGGGCTATTTTCCCGAACCCTCGGAGGCCTTTCGGGAATACCTGGGCCGCAATGGCAAAGCCTACGTGGAGCGTGCCAAGCTGACCCCGCCCGACGCGGTGAAGCTGCTCAACGACGTGGGCGGCGTCGCCGTGTTCGCACACCCGTGGTTTGAGCGTCGGGGCAATGAGCCGGAACCGGAGCAATCGCTCATCGAAACCGTGGAAGAGTTGAAAGCCGCCGGTTTGCACGGCATGGAAGTGCATTACTCCATGTACGACGAGGCGACCGTGGACTGGCTGGCCGACGTGGCCCGAGCCTACGACCTCATTCCCTGCGGCGGCAGCGACTATCACCACAGCGGCAACTCCCGGGAACCCCTGCCCGGCGTCAACGGACCGCCCATGGAGTCCATAGAACGCCTTGAGGAAGCGGCGCGGCAGTTGGCTGCCCGGCGCTAGCGCTACAAACTTCCGTTCTCCCCCTCCTGCTGCAATGTCGCCATGCCCGAGGATGCGGCAAAGCTAATCGCCCTGTGGGTCGCGGCCTATGTCATCGGAGCCGTCCCGGTTTCCTACCTTTTGGCCCGATCCGTAGGCGGCGTTGACCTGCGAAAACACGGCAGTGGCAACGTGGGCGCCAGCAACGTCGCCAGCCAGTTGGGCAAGCCGTGGTGGTTGGTTGTCGCGGTTATAGACTTTAGCCGAGGCGCTGCTGCCCTGCTGTTGGGCCATCACCTCTTGGGCTTGGGCAGCGCGGCTTGGTTACTGATGCTGGCGCCCTTGTTCACTATCATGGGCAATAACTGGTCCCCGTTTCTGCGCTTTACGGGAGGTCGCAGCGTCGGTATCTGGGCCGGAGGCATCATCGGTTTTTCGCCGCTGTTCTTTGGCGCCGGGCTGCTGTTCTACCTGTTGGGATGGCGAGCCACGAAGCGGTCGGCGGAATGGCTGCTGGTGGTGATGGCGGCGCTCCCGGCGTTGGCTTTGGCATGGCCGGAGCGATTCCTGCTGGCCGGCGGAACCGAGCAAATGGCGCTCTTCACCGGCGCCGGCGCCTTGCTGATCTTGGTGAAGCGGCTGTTGTCCAACGGTACGCCACCCGCCGACCTCCCCCGCGGTTCGGTATTGGTCAATCGACTGCTGCGGGACCGCGACATCGCCGACCGGGAAAAATGGCTGGCCCGTGCCGGCAGCAACGGAAACAATGCGGGATAACGCGAAATGGCGGAACGGCAAACAGAACCCCAGACCATAACCTGCCACTGGCACCCGACAGTGCCGACCGGGTTGTCCTGCAGCCAGTGCCGGCGTCCCATTTGCACCGAATGCATGGTGCAGGCGCCAGTGGGGATACGCTGCCGGGAGTGCGGCCGCCCGGTACCGCTCCCGACGTTCGACGTCAGGCCGTCGAATTATGCCAAGGCGTTGGTGGTAGGGGCGGTGCTGGCAGTGTTGGGCGTGATCCTGTGGCTCACCCTCGGGTTCTTCACGGGGACGTGGTTCCTGTCCCTGATCGTCACGCCGCTGGCCGTGGGATACGCCGCCGGAGAGATCATCAGCCGCGTGGTGAATCTGAAGCGAAGCAAGGGCCTGATGTACATTGCCGGCGGCACGGTGGTTCTAACTACACTGTTCGCGATGTTTATGACCAGCGGGCTGGTTTTGAGCCTGTGGGGTATCCTCGCTCTGATTGGCGGCGTGCTCATCGCCATCGCGCGGGTGCGGCTATAGCCAGCGCCCGCCGGGACGGAGCGGAGACCCTCCGAGCTAATCCTGGGGGTGGCGCTCCTGCCACAGGCGATTGGCGGTGTCACGGGTGACCCCAGTGGCGAACCCGCGTCGCCCCAGGTAATCCCACATCTTGCGCCGGAACGTGGCGTACGACATGTCGCCGTTCCTCAGCCAGCGTTGCGCCGCTCGTTCGCCCGCTCGGTAGGCGCTGCCCGCTTCGTCCAGTCCGTCCAGGGCGTCGTGGCGCGCAGCTCGCGGCGCAGCAGGAACGCTCCTCGGGGCTTGCGCTTTTCCCTGCTCCGGCGCCACTGCATCGCATACTCGGCGTCATCCAGGTAGCCGTAGCGTGTCAGCGAATCCAGTACGCACTCTACTACGGGCTGGGTGAAATCGCGGCCAATCCGCCGGCGCACTTCGGTGATGGCCCTCGGTTTGAAGCTCACGTAACCGAGGGCCATCTGCATCGCCCGAGCGTAATCATCGCCGGCGTCTATTGGGGTGGGATTTGACGCCGCTAGTTGAGGCTGACGGCATCGGGATTGGCGATGTGCGCGGCGCCGTCCGGAGTGGAGGTTGAATGGCTGCCGTTGGCTTCAACGTCGGACGACCCGCCCTCCGGCACATCTTCGCCCCGTATCAACGCCTCAATCTCATCCGCAATGTCGGAGCGCTCCAACAGGAAGTTCTTGGAGTTCTCCCGGCCCTGACCCAGACGGGTATCCCCGTAGGAGTAGAATGCGCCGGCCTTTTTGATGATGTTCTGGTTCACACCGATGTCCAACAGGTCGCCCATCTTGCTGATGCCCTGGTTGAACATAATGTCGAACTCGGCCACCCGGAAAGGCGCGGCAACCTTGTTTTTCACGATCCGCGCCCGGACCCGGCTGCCAATGATTTCCGAGCCTTGCTTCAGCGACTCAGTGCGGCGCAGGTCGATGCGGACGGAGCTATAGAATTTCAGGGCTCGCCCGCCCGGCGTGACCTCGGGGCTGCCGTAGCTGATGCCGATTTTCTCGCGGATCTGGTTGATGAATACCACAGCGGTACGGGAGTGGTTGATGGTTCCGGTCAGTTTCCGGAGGGCTTGGGACATCAACCGGGCCTGCATCCCGACGTGGACATCGCCCATATCGCCCTCAATCTCGGCCTGGGGAACCAGGGCAGCGACGCTGTCGATGACGACGGAATCGACGGCCCCGCTGCGTACCAACTGTTCGGTGATGTCCAGCGCCTGCTCGGCCGAGTCGGGTTGTGAGATGAGCAGGTTGTCCAGGTCCAGGCCGCAATTGGTGGCATAGTGGGGGTCCAGCGCGTGCTCGGCGTCGATATATGCAGCGAGGCCGCCCATCCGTTGCGTCTCGGTCATAACGTGGATGGCGAGGGTCGATTTGCCGGCCGACTCGCCGCCGTAGATCTCGGTAACCCGTCCCCGTGGCAATCCCCCAACGCCCAGGGCCAGGTCCAGCGACAGGGAGCCGGTGGGGATGACGTTGGTAATCAGGTGCGCGACCTGCTCGTTGCCGCGCATCACGGCGCCGCGGCCATGGTCCTTCTCGATCTTGCCCAGGGCAATCTCCAGCGCCGCCAGCTTGTTCTTGTCCAGGTTGAGGGTTTCGGGGTTGATCGCCATCGCTAGCCTCCCGTGCTGCTTGGTTGCACTTGCTGAGATTTTAGCACGTGCGTTCCATTAGCGCAACGGTGGGTTGACACTATTTTCGGCCGGTTTTACGGGGCCGACGGCCCCGGGATCAGAAGTCTCAATAACCGCCTTCAAAGCCGATGGTGACGACGCCGTTCTCGACGATGATCGGCGTAATCCGCTCCCCGCCGGACAGTTCCAGCAGGGACGGCACCTGGTCAGGCTGCTTGGAGACGTCAATCTCGGTGTAAGGCACGCGCTGGCGACGGTAGTGCATCTTGGCCTGCGCCGAAAACGGGCAGTCTGGATGGGTGTAGAGGATGATTTCGGTTTGTTCTGCAGTGGTCAATTGGGTTCTCCTGCGATCTCGGGCGTATTTCGCACCGGCTCAAGGTACGTTGAGGTGACCAAATTGTACGTAGGCGCACGGCATAACGCAACGCGACCGGCGAGCTCGTCCAGGGTCTTTCGATTCTCCAAGAAATCCCTCACCCCCTCCCGTCAAGGGAGAGGGTGAAAACTTGGGGAGGAGACCTATCCCGCAGCAGGGAGATACCCCTCAACCCAGCCCTCTCTCCTTGTGGGACAGGAAACCCTACGAGTTCGCCAGCACCTCGCCGCCGCCCGACCGCCAGGCTGGGGAACGGATTGCCAGCGTTCCGGTTGCTTGTATAATGGGCGATGTCGGCGTGATGCCGGCGAAATTCGACTGGGAGCCAATCCCAATGAAGAACAAGGTTTATACCGATTTCGATTCCGCCGTGGCCGACATGAAGGACGGCATGACGTTCATGTCGCCCGGTTTCGGCAACGTCGGGCTGGCTCGCAACCTGCTGGCCGCCGTACACCGCCTGGGCGTCAAGGAACTCACCGGGATTTCCAACAACGCCGGCAGCCTGGACGAGCGGGTGGACGTGGGCACGCTCATCGAGGCCGGCCAGGTCAAGAAGATGATCTGTGCCTTCACGGCTCCGACCCACCCGTCGCAGATCACCCCCTTCGTCCAGATGTACAACGACGGCGAACTGGACGCCGAGCTGGTGCCCCAGGGCACCCTGGCCGAACGGATGCGCGCCGCCGCCGCCGGCATCGGCGCTTTCTACACCCCCGCCAGCGTGGGGACCGAACTGGCCGAGGGCAAGGAGCACCGCGAAATCAACGGGCGCACCTACGTACTGGAATATCCCCTGCCGGCCGACTTCGCCCTGATCCGCGCCTATCGCGCCGACACCTTCGGCAACCTGCAATTCCGCCTCACCCAGCGCAACTTCAATCCCATCATGGCCATGGCCGCCGACGTCACTGTCGTCGAGGTGGAAGACAGCATCGTCGAGCCGGGCGACATCGACCCTGACTGCGTTCACGTCCCCGGCGTTTACGTTGATCGGATTGTGAAAATACCCGAGGATGGCATCTGGGACTGACTAATCGCCACCACGTAGGGACGATAAATTTTCGCCCCTACCCTACGCCCTTAATTCTATTGCCTATCAAATTGTAGGGGCAACCCTTGTGGTTGCCAAAGGAGTGCCACGATGACTACCGCCGATAAGCCCCGCCTGTCCCGGCAGACGATGTGCGACCGCCTCGCCATGGAGTTCCAGGACGGCTGGATCGTGAACTTGGGCGTCGGGATGCCGACGCTGTGCTCCAACTACCTGGAATGCGAGCCGGACAAGGAGATCATCTTCCACTCCGAAAACGGCGTCATCGGCTTCGGCCCGCTGGCCCCGGCCGGCGAGGAGGACCGGCACCTGGTCAACGCCGGCGGGCAGAACGTGGTGGCCCTCCCCGGCATGGCCATCGTTCATCATGCCGACTCCTTCGGCCTCATCCGCAAGGGCATGGTGGACGTCACGGTGATGGGCGCCTACGAGGTATCGGAGAACGGCGACTTCGCCAACTGGCGCATCCCCGTCCGCAAGGGCGGCGGCATCGGCGGCGCTATGGACCTGGCGGCCTGCGCCAAGCGCGTCTTCATCGCCATGGAGCACAACCAGCGCAACGGCGCCCCCCGCGTCCTCAAGCAGTGCGCCCTGCCCATCACCGCCCCCGGCGTCGTAAAGCTCCTGGCCACCGACCTGGGCCTATTCGAGATAACCGAAAACGGCTTCGTCCTGAAAGAAAACGCCCCCGGCTGGTCCCCCGAGGACATCCAAGAGCAGACCGAGGCCGAGTTGATAGTAGCCGACGACCTGCGGGAGATACGGGTGCGGCCAAGTTAGCAAGTCGCCAAGCCGACAATATCGTGGGCGGCGCAAAGATAGCGTCGCCCGCATTTTATTGCGTGGGGAACCAGCGTTGCAGGGTGGTTCGGAACTTCTGAAAAGCGCGGTCCTGGCAGCGAGCGAGGCTGACGGTGCGGGCCAGATATTCGTACAGTCTTCGGGAACGCGGTTCTCTCTGCAAATCTAGGATGGCTTCTATTGCGCTTTTGGGGTCGTCGGGTTTATGGTTCCCTACGGACAAATACCCATTGCGTATGAGCCACTCTCTTATATTCTGTGTATGTGACCAACCGACGAACTGCTGGAGTTGCTGGAATGAGGCTCCGAACATCCAGGCCTCAAGCTCCGGTTCGATCACGACGAACACGACGCTGCCTGGAGTCCAGCCGTTGGTTTCATAAAATTGTTCCAGGTTTCGCTCCAAATCAGGAGCGGTGATCTGACTTACACCGCAACCGTCATAATCGAACATTACCAAAGCGTATTGATACTCGTCACGCAATGGCCGCAAAATACCCTCAGACGCCGTCCGGCAACCAGAGTCTTGATGAGGATGGCTCTGGACCTCGAAAGTGATCTCCCGTATGCCCAACGCCGGCCGACGGTTGCCGAGTAGCGTCTCAACCGTACGTTTCATCTGCGAGTCTGCTACGAGAACGAGGAGATCTCGAACTTCGCGATTCAGCATCATGCAAGGATCCCAGAGGCGAAGAAAGTTCCCAGATCGGTCTCGTTTTGCCATTTCATCAGGCGTGGGTGCGATGATCCGGGAATTACATCTACCACGCCATAGTCAGTTCTACCGAAGCACAGCAGGTGCTTCACGTTAGCGATCGCTACGAATTCCGGTGAATGCGTCGCCAGAAGGACTTGGGCATCGTAAACCGATGAGAGCGAGTCGAAAACGTCTTGAAGCGCCCCTGGATGGATACCGTTCTCCGGCTCTTCGATCATGTACAAGCCGTTTGCCTGGGGCATATAAGCCAACACGGTCAGGGCCAATAGCCGGAGCGTGCCATCTGAAACCTTCCATGAAGGTACCTCTAGACCGTTGCGGTATTTGAGCATCAAATACTTATGCCTGTCGTCGGCACGATCGATCACCTTGACGGATTCAAAACCATGCAGGGCTCCTTGTACATGACCAATCCAGTCTTGAGTTCGTTTGGGCGCCTGCACCTGCATATAGTCTACGACCCAAGGTATGTTCGATCCGTCGCGCAAGAAATCAGTTCCCACGCCCGGTCGGCTAGCTTGGCGCATCCGCTCGCTGCTGAGCGACACGCTCATTACGCTCTCCCGAAGGTAAGCCGAAACCCTAGTAGTTGCCGGATAATCTCCGATGCTGTCCGGCAGGATAGACATAGCAGACCGGTCGGCGCTCAAGCTGAATGCCGGTCGCCAGCCCTGCGTACCCGGGTCATTGACGGTTTCAGGATGATATCTGCTACGCCCGGTGTTGCTCTTACTAAATACCATGCGAGTGCCTGGAGATTGCCTTTGCATGATAGTAACCATTGGCGCTAGCGGGTCCGGAAACATCCACAATTGGCGTTCTTGGGACGACTTGTCGGAAATAAGCGTCCCCCGCTCCTCTTGCAAACTGACCCGGCCAGTTTCTATGTTTGTCCCGATAGCTAGCTGATATCGAAACCGGCTGAATCGGGGACCGAGGGGGATCAGCGATTGGATGTCATCAGGCAGATCAAATTCCAGCGCGATCTCGAACCGTTGCTTCTCTGGTTCGTCCGGCCGGCCCCACACCAGATCGGCAAAATTAGACGTGCGCCGCTCACAGGCCGCCTCGACGCCATCCCGCACCACTTCGGAGACGAACTTGATGGCGTCCATCAGCGTGCTTTTCCCGCTGGAGTTGGGGCCGATGAGCACGTGGAAGCGGTCCATCGGCACATCCACGTACCGCAGACAACCGTAGTTGAGCACCTGTATCCGGTTGATAATCATGGCTGCTCCGCAGGCCCTGCGGCCGGATAATCGGCGCTACTTCATCATCACCCGAAAAACCCCTGCCCGCCGTTCACATGCACCGTCTGCCCGGTGATGAAGCCGCCGTCGTCGGTGCAGAGGAAGGTTACCGTGGAGGCTATTTCGTCGGGCTTGCCCTGGCGGCCCAGGGGGATGCCGGAGGAGTCGGGGACGCGGCCGGCATACCACTCGGGATTGGCGCGGCTGGTGTCGATGCTGCCGGGGGACACGACGTTGACCCGAATGTTGTGGGGCGCGAACTCGGAGGCCAGGCTGCGGGCCATGCCGACTATGCCCATCTTGGCCGCCGACACGTGGGCCCGCAGCGGGCTGCCCCGGAAGGCTCCGTCGCCGGTCAAAAACACGATGCGCCCGAAGTTGTTGTCCACCATCTGCTGTATGACGCCCCGGGTCGTGTAGAAGGCGCCGTCCAGCACAACCCCGCGGACATGCTCCCAGTCTTCCAGCGTCACCTCGGTGAAGGGTTTGTGGGGCCGGATGGCGGCGTTGTTCACCAGGATATCGACGTGGCCGAAGGTTGACATGGCGGCGTCGATCATGGCGTCCACCTGGTCCTTCTGGGACACGTCGGCCAGAACGGGCAGCGCCTTGACGCCCAACTCCTCCACCGCCGCGGCGGTGGCCTCGGCTTCGTCCCGGTTGCTGCGGGCGTTAACGACGATGTTGGCGCCCTCGGCGGCCATCATCAAAGCGGTAGCCCGACCGATGTTGCGGCCCGAGCCTGTAATCAACGCTACTCTGCCGTCCAGTTTGCCCATAGTGCTGCACCTCTCTGCGAATCCGCCCGAAATGGTACGGGATTGTACGCGGCATTATAGCGCACTACCCGCGCGCTCCCTATATACTTAAGCCCATATGAAATACGCTTTGATGATCACAATAATTCTAGTGTTGGCGGCTACGACAATGGTCGGGTGTCTATTCGAAGACCCTGAAGAGACCGGGGACTCTCCGGCGGACCTGCAAGCTACGATCGAAGCTGCGCTCGCCCGAATTGCGGAGGCCCAGCCCACCGCATCCGACCCGGCTACGCCCGTAGCGGTCAACCCTACGGCCACTCCTCGTGCCGGAGGAGACCCGCCGACGGCAACGCCGGCGCCTACGCCCGAGCCTACGGCTTCCCCCGAACCGGCGGCCTATGACCTCGCCATGGTCCGCAACTGGGAGTACGCCAAGCAGAACGCGCCGGTTCCCGTAGCGAACATCAGGGGAGTCACCTGGATCGCCGACGGTTTGCAGGATATCGACGAATTTAACGCCGCCGAACGCCTGGTCAACATCGGTGTAGCCGCCCCGGACACCCTGGACACGATGCTTAACACGCATCATCTGAACCGGAAGTTGGGGCCTCTGGACTTGCCGGCGTTGCTGTCCCTAGCGCGGATGGCCCAGGATCGACCGGAACGGCTGGCGCAGTTGACCCGCGCCGAGTGGTTCCGCGATGGTCTGACCGACGCCGAAGCCGCCATCGTCGCCGTGCTCTACGAGCGTTCCCGATTCCTTTCGCCGGAGTTCGACGCCATTGTCGCCAATCCCTACGCGTTGAGCGTGGAGCTGGGCGCGACGACCAACCAGGCCGGCGATACCGTGCCCATCGCCATCATCAGGTCGGGAGATGTTCCTGACAGGTCGCCCATAATGTCCGTGGCCCGCGATGCAGTGCCGATTTTTGAGGAGATGTTCGACGCCCCGTTTCCGACACCCGCCATCGTGGTCCACGTTACCGACTACGTTGCCGGCACGGCAGCCGGCACCAATTACCAGACCCACGTCACTCTGAAGCCGGCCATAGACGCCAACGAAACGCCCGAATTCGCTCCCCACGCCGTTTTTCACGAGATTGCCCACTATTACCTGTACGCCAGGCCGGCATGGTACGCCGAGGGCGGCGCCGACTTTGCAGCATCCTATGCCCGTCACGTCTCCGCCGGCCAGCGGATCGAAGCCACCAACTCGCCGTGTGCGGCTGCGATTTCGCTCAACGAACTGGAGCGACTGTTGCCCGCCGACGAGCAGGATGCCCGGAGCGACCCCGACCTCTGGCAGTGCAATTACGCCCTGGGCGAGCGCTTGTTGCTGGCGTTGTACGGCAAGCTGGGGGACAAGGCGTTTCTTCAAGCCTGGCGCGAAATCTACGGGATTTTGGCCAGGGAACCCTCATACCCCTCCCAGCAGGAGCTCGCCGAGATCGATATTCGTGTCGCCTGGCTGAGGGCCGGCGGGATGATAATGCAACCGGAACTGGAGCATATCTGGGACCAATGGTATCGAGGCCGCGCCAGCCGGGAAACCGCTGGAGTACCGGACCCGAGCCTGGTGGACCCAAGGCTGCCGGCCATCAACGGACGCATCGACCATGCCTATATCGCGTTGAGCCAGGGCGGACAAGCGGTAGATGGCTTTTCCTCCAGCAAGACACCGGGCTGGGTGTACCTGACCCTGGAGTATTCCTTCCCAGCCGCCAATACCGAGCAAGAATTGGCGCTGGAAGTCGTGGAGTATTTCGAGGACGGGTTTACCACCGGGCGCCGCAACGTGCCGCTGCCGGTCCGACTGCTGTCAGCCGGCGGAACCCAATGGCTGTCGGTGGGGCCAAACCCTTCCCAACGGTGGGCGCCGGGCCGCTATTGGGTGTACGTGTATGAAAGCGGGCGCAAGGTGGCCGAGGTCGAGTTCGGGGTAACCCCGTGAGACCGCCCGCGTAGGAAGTGGGTTACTGGGCTCACGGGTGCCCGTTTTGGTCCGTGGCAGCGTGATCCGCCGCCGGCGGAAGGTTTTACGGGACTTTGGGATTCGCAGCATTGGGTTGGGAGAGGCTTTTGACCATGGTATCCTGAAAGCCTGATAATCCTGATTCTCACAAACTTCCGAAAAGCGGGTACGCCTGAGCTGACAATCCCCCGGGCCGTTCGATTATCCATTGTTTGAGCCGTTTTCCAGCCCGAGGAGGTTAGTTCTGGCAATGGTCGTTATAGCCAAAGATTTCCTGGATTCCGTTTTTCTCCGGAATGACGGTTGGGGACCCGCCATCATCGGATGACCCTGGTTCCAAGAGCAGTCGAGCTATTGACGGTTCAAACCATTGGATTCCCGCTTTCGCGGGATGCCCCGGCCCGAAAGACGGATTGGGTGCTGCCCCAGTTTTGAGATATTTTCTTATTCATCGTCCTCTTTCCAGGAGATGAAACGACCGGGGGAAATGACGATCAGGGTCAACCGTTCGTCTGCCAGAAGTTCCGCGGCGAACTCCGCGCCTCGCTCTTCTCCCTCGTAGAGGACGCATGTCCTGCGCACCATGTCATCCAACCCGCTGTCGGTGATGTTGGCCGTGCCCTCGACGGTCACAAAAGAATAGGGGTGATCCGGCGTGCAGACGCAGAGGGCCACGGCGGGATTGCGGCGAATGTTTCGCACCTTGACCGCCGCTCTGTCGGCCATCACCAAAGCCCGACCGTTATCCCAAAGGAACCAGACCGGGGCCACGTGTGGAGTGCCGGCGGCACGCATGGTGACCAACTGCGCCGTTCGGGGCTGGGACAGAAATTCATCCACCTCTGCTGTGTTCAGTGTTCCCAAGGTATTTCCTCCTGCATCCTCTCGGGTCCGCGATGCCATTCATCGATACACCGAAACCATGATAGCGGAAATGCGGCCGGTGGCGGGTTTTTGGACAACCGGTCCGTCGATGAAGCGGGGCTTGTGCAAAGTAATCGGCCTCTTTTGTTTCCACTCATCCTGAGCCTGTCGAAGGATGCCGCCGTTGCCGGAGTCATGGTTCGACAGGCTCACCATGAGCGGCTAAAGGGACTTTGCACAAGCCCTGCCGATGAAGACGAGCGCCAGATGCGCGCCGGCTCGGTGTCCCAGATCATGGCAGGCTCGCCCAATTTGATCATTGGTGTGATCCGATCGGCTGGAGAAGCCAACATCGCAGCCGTCTGGCGTTGCCACTCCGTTCTACCATCACGTCTTCTGGCCTTGATCGGCGCTGTCTGCAAATAATCGAAAGCAACCGAACTTCAAACCCTGCCACCGCCTCTATGCCGCCAAAGAACTGCGCTGCCGCGGCTTCGACTGCGCCCCCGATGAACCGGACCCCAGGAAGCCGTCCACGCCCCGGCTGAACCCGCTCCCGATCCCGCTGAAGTCGAAGCCCAGCGCCGCCTTCAGGAAGACATCGAATTCAGCCGGCACGGCCCGACGTACTATGAATGCTACCCCTACCCCTGCGTCTGTGCAGACTTCCTCCATGACTGCAACGGCAACGTCCTCAACCCCCGGGAACGCGAAAAAAACCGCCCAACTCGCACCTGCTAAAGCCCATTTCATCGACCACCGCGATAAAGATGAGAAGGAAGCCTTAATGGCCCGTTACTCCGACTACCTGACCCGTCGCAACGCGCTGAACCCCCACAACCCCATCGACGTCAACCGTATCCGGTGACCTCGGTTCTGGCGCCTTGCCGGCCCCGACCCTTGAGGTGCAGTGTGCCCGTTCCCCGCCGGATACAGCCCGCGTGTGCTATCCTTGCGCCAAGAGTACGGACAGGAGGGATTGGCCATGCGCGCCGCCGTCTATAAGGGTGAACAGGTTTTGCAGGTTGAGGAATTGCCCGATCCGACCCCCTCCGCCGGGCAGGTGGTGATGCGGGTCAAGTACTCTGCCATCTGCGGTACGGATGTACACGCTTTCATGTATGACCTGGCCCAGCCAGGAGCGGTGATGGGCCATGAATACACCGGGACCATCGTTGACGTTGGGCCGGGCGTAACCCGCTGGCAGGTGGGCGACCGGGTGGTTGGCGGTGGTGGGCATCCCCCGCCCGGCGGCGGTTCGGCGACGCGCAGCCATCCCCGCTTCAACTACCGCACCATGGGCTTCCAGCAGAACACCCGACCCCGCGGTTATGCTGAGTACGTGCTGCTGGACGAATGGGAACCGACGCCGGTGCCCGACGACGTGACCGACGAGCAGGCCGCCCTCTGCGAACCCTGCGCCGTCACTGTCCATGCCGCGCGCCTTTCGGATATCAAACTGGGCGATCCCGTGCTGGTGCTGGGAGCGGGACCCATCGGTCTGTTGTGCATGCAGACGGCGCGAGCCGCTGGCGCCACCACGGTCATCGTGTCGGAACCGGCGCCGGGACGGGCGGAGGCCGCCCGTCGGCTGGGCGCCGACGCCGTGCTCAACCCTGGCGACTCCGATTTCGAGGCGCGAGTGGTCGAACTCACCGGCGGCGCCGGCCCGCAGGTGGTGTTCGAATGCGCCGCCGCTCCGTCCACGCTGGAGCAGGGGCTGGACCTGTGCGCCCGGGGTGGACAGGTTGTGATGATCGCCATCGCCTGGGAGCCGACCCCGGTGGTCCCGCCCAACTGGATGGCGCGAGAGGTTCGGATGCAGTCGTCCTTCGGTACGCTGCCCGAGGACTGGCGCATTGCCCTGGAGCTGATGCGAACCGGCCGGGTCTCGGTGGAGCATATGCTGTCCGCCACCAACTTCGTGCGGCTGGAGAGCATACAAGGCGCATTCGAGGCACTGTGCCAACCGACCACGGAGTTGCAGATGGTGGTGGAATTGTAATTCTGGCGCGGTGTTTTTTCGCTGATCCCGGCTATGGCACCCGTACCCGGTCCGCTCGTACCTGCCGCAACCGGGCCAGCCGCCGGCCGCGCCGCGCCTGGGTCGTCACCGCCAACGCCAGCAGCAGCAGTATCGTTGCTGCCACCGCGCCGGAGACCCCCAGCAACAGCGCCTGGCTCGCCAGTTCCAGGCCGTCGGCGCCAATGGTTCGCGCCAGCTGCCCCAAGCCCACGGCCACGCCGGCGTTGAGCACGGTGACCCCGAACAGGCCTAGGATGCGGGTCGCGTTCACGAATCGCGTCGCCAGCGCGCCCAGTTGCGTGCCCACCGAAGCCGAGGCAAACATAATCACTGCGATCACCGGGTCAACGTTGCCGCTCAGCGAATACAGAAACGCGCCCAGCGTACCGGTAATAATGATCTGGAACAGGTCGGTGCCGATGGCCACCACCGGCGGGATCCCCAGCCCATACACCAGGAAGGGCATCAGGAGGAAACCGCCGCCCGCGCCCAACAGGGCCGCTATGAACCCGATGACGAACCCGGCGAAAACCGGCACGAACGCGGACATCTCCTCGATACCGGCTCGGGGGAAGGCTGGCCGCAGGTTGATCTCCCGCGTCGTTCCGGTCCAAGCCGGCAGCGTCAACCGTGCGGGACCAATCCGCACCCGACGAAAAAATCCCGGCAGACCCCCGCCTACCCTCGGCCCCGGGCGGTAGCGCAGGCCGCGTAGCCAATTGCCCACCATCAGCGAACCCAGGCTGAGCAGCAGCACGAAATACACTGCGCCCACCACCGGGCCGACCGCGCCGGCCTCCGCCAGAGTGGCGTTAACACGCTCGCCGGCGAAGACGCCGGGTATCGTCCCGCAAACTATCAGGATAGCCAGACGGAAGTCCACGTTGCCCAATCGACGGTGTCGCAGCGTGCTGGTGATCGCCGTGCCCATCACCATGAGCAGGCCCGTTCCCACGGCGTATATCGTCGGTACCCCCAGCACCAGCAGCCCCCCGGTGATGAGGAACCCGCCGCCCACGCCGAAGAAGCCGGTCATCGTGCCGACAATCATCCCCAGCAGCGCCAACAACAGCGGCGATACCGTGGCGTCGGCGATTGGAAAATGCACGTCAGTGCCCCCGGTCCGCCGGCGGCGGTCCGCCGCCGGTGGTGTTCCTATCCCGACCGCCCGGCCTGACCAGCGAAACCCCTCGTCCCACCAGGTCCCAGAATACGTACAACACCACGGCGGTGACGGCCATGGCCAGGATCACGGACACTGCCCACAATGCCCCCTGGCTGCTCAGACGCACCAGAAACTCAGAGAATGCCTCGTACATCGTCGCACTCTGGCTCTACGGATTGCGCGGGCTGAGCATATGCGGGTAAATTGGTATCCATGACCGCCGACAAGTTCAGTTTTCAACTGCTCGATACCGACGGCGCCGCCCGGCGCGGGCAGATTACCACGCCCCACGGTGTGGCGCAAACGCCCCTTTTCATGCCCGTTGCCACCCAGGCCACGGTCAAGGGATTGACCTTCGACGAGGTGCGAGATCTGGGCGCGGAGACCGTCCTCAGCAACGCTTATCACCTGTATCTGCGGCCCGGTGTGGACCGGGTCCGCGACGCCGGAGGACTGCATCATTTCATGGGCTGGTCCGGCCCGATACTCACCGACAGCGGCGGTTATCAGGCTTTCAGCATGGGCAACTTGCGCCGGGCCAACGATGATGGCATCGCATTCCAGTCCCACATCGACGGCAGCCGTCATTTCTTCACTCCGGAGTCTGCCATCAGCAACCAGCACGGCATCGGCGCTGACATTATCATGTGCTTCGACCAGTGCGTGTTTTCCGCCGGTGAGCCGGGCGACGTCCGGGACGCCATGGAGCGGACCCACCGCTGGGCGGACGTCTGCTACGAAACCCACGCTCGCAGTCCCAACGCCGGCCGCCAGGCCCTTTTCGGCATCGTCCAGGGCGGCACCGTGCCGGAAATGCGGGATGAGTCCACGCGCTACATCACCTCCATTCCCTTCGACGGCTATGCCATCGGCGGCCTCGCCGTGGGCGAAACCAAGGCCGAGATGCACGCCGTGACCGAGCAGGTGTGCGACGGCCTGCCCGCCGACCGGCCCCGCTACCTGATGGGCGTCGGCTCGCCGGAGGACTTGGTGAACTCGGTGGCGCTGGGCGTGGATATGTTCGACTGCGTGCTACCCACTCGCGTGGCCCGCAACGGCGCGCTGTTCACGCTGACGGGCCGCGTCAACATCGCCAACCGCCGCTACGCCGAGCAGGACACGCCCCTCGACGACGCCTGCGACTGCTACGCCTGCCGGAACTACTCCGCCGCCTACCTGCGCCACCTGTTCAAGGCCGGCGAGATGCTGGGGCCTCGTCTGGCGTCAATCCACAACCTGCGCTTCATCCTCCGCCTGATGGCGGATCTGCGCGCTGCCATTGCGGAGCAGCGTTTCGATGCTTTCCGCGCCGACTTCCTGGTTGCCTACCGACCCACGGACGAGCAACGCCGCCAATCCCAAAAGCACCGTTGGATAACGGAGCGTGGGGCCTAGGTTGCCGCGGATGGTGTGCCCAAGTGGTCAGCCACGTACTCATCCAGTTCGGCCAGTAATTCTTCTCGGCGCTGGGCATCCATAAAGGCTGCGTCAAAAGAGTTGCGGGCTATACCGGCCAACGCATGGTCGTCTATGCCGAGGCGATCCTGCATCGCCTGGTAATTTTCGTTGATGTAACCGCCGAAAAACGCCGGGTCGTCAGAGTTGATTGTAATCACTAACCCCGCGTCCAGCATGTTGCGGAGAGGGTGTCGCTCAAGACAAGCGACGACGCCCAGTTTCTGATTGGATAGGGGACAGACCGTGAGCGGAATCTGACTCTCGACGAGCTCGGCGACAAGTCCGGAGTCTTCCAATGCGCGATTCCCATGGTCAATGCGCTGCACACGGAGCATATCCACGGCTTCCCGCACATACTCCGGAGGACCTTCCTCGCCGGCATGAGCGACAACCGCAAATCCGGCGGCGCGAGCCCGGGTGAAGACCCGAGCGAACTTGCTGGGTGGATTGCCCAGCTCTCCGGAATCGAGACCCACGCCGTAGATCAGGGAACGGTGCCGCAACGCCGTTTCCAGGGTAGCCATGGCGTCGGCTTCGTCCAGGTGCCTCAGGAAACACATTATCAGACGTGAAGTTATGCCGTGCCGCTCGAACCCGTAGTCCAATCCCCGTCTGATGCCAGCGCAAACGGTGTTGAAGGCGACTCCGCGCCCGGTGTGCGCTTGGGGGTCGAAGAAAATCTCGGCGTGTCGGACGCTCTGAACTGCGATGCGGTCGAAGTAGGCGCGGGTCAGGTCGAAAAAATCCTTCTCGGTGAGAAGTACCGACATACACCGATAGTAAATGTCCAGGAAATCCTGCAGATTGCCGAACTGGTAGGCTTGCCGAACTTGGGAGACTGTGCCGAACGGTAACTCCACTGCGTTGCGAGAGGCAATGGCGAGCATCAACTCCGGCTCGAGAGTGCCCTCGATGTGCAGATGTAGTTCGGCTTTGGGCAGGCTTTGGATAAAGGCAGATACCGACATCCGAGTGGCCTAAACTTCCCTGCCGTGCCCCAGCAAAGCGGCCACAATCTCCGGCGCTACCGCATCCACCCTGGCTTGAATCGCCGCCGTGTCCAGCGCGGCGACCGGATGTTGCAGGTACACCGACCCGGCGTAATCTGGCCGGCCCAGCGAGATGATGTGCTGTTCGGCAGCGGAACGGAACGCTTTGGTGTGTACCACCACAGTCCGCACGCCCCGGTCTTCCAGTTCCACTGCGTCGCGCAAACTGCGCGCCACGCAGCTTCCTCAATCCCCCACCGCCGTCACCACGAAGTCGCACTCCGCCAGCTCGTCGATGATCTCCGGCGCTGCGGGAGCGGAAAACACCCACTTGGAGCGTACCAGTGATTGCATCATGCCATATTGGTCGGCCAGCCGTTCCCGGATGGCGTCCAGTATCACGTCGGCATTGCCCTTGCGGTTGTCCAGAAATCCGCCGCGCAGTCCCTCCAGGGTTTCCAGCGGGGCCGCCGGCCGGCGCTCCGGTTCCTCCTGTCGGTCGGTGGGATCCACCAGGCCCAGGGCGGCGATACGAGCGTGCAGATCATTCAAGGTGGTCATGCTGTTGATCCTGTGCGTCCGTGCGTTTCAGGCTACTCGTGCTGAGGTTATCCGCGAACCCCAGCCGGGAATGTAAACCGAGTGTCTCCCCGGCCCGCCGGCCACCATTATATGTATGTCCTCGGGCCGGCGCACCACGGGGACCATCGCCTCATCGTCGTCCCGGTCGATCCAACGGGGCCAGAGGGTGTTGCGATGGGCGTGGCGTCCGTGGATGCCGCCCAGCTTCAGCAGCGATAGAGGCTGCCGCGCCAGTTCGTACAGGTACGAGCGCACGTCATTCTTGCTCCAGCCGGCGCCGGCGATGATCTCGGCGTGCTCCGGCCCCAATACCAGCAGCACGTCGCCCATCACATGGATGTTGTTGCAGCCGGGGATGGCCATTGACATGGCAAAGGTAGTCAGCAAGTCTCTTGGATTGTCCGCCCCGTGATTGTTCAGGTTGTGGGGCGCTTCGGCCGGATGCACCGTCACCACCGAGTCATCGGCTGCGAACCCGCGTTCCACGTGGTAGGGCTGCCACGGGTTCTCCTCCTCGTTTTCGGCGATGCAGTAGGTGTACTTGCCCGGGTGTCCGAAGGTCGCCCGGTCTTCATCGCCCGGCAACGCGCCGCCCAGGTTGGTCAGCGCCAGCTTCACCGCCCGCCCGATGGTGGCATTGGCCCGGTTGCCCTGTCCGAAACAGTTGCCGCCGGCGTTCATTCCGAGTCCGGTGGCAACGGGCCCGTTCACCACCACCAACGGGGTGGCGATATGCGTGGAGCACTGCACCGACGCCAGGTTGAAACGGGGCATCAGCAATGCCTCGATGGCGGCGATAACCACCGGAAAATATTCAGGCAAACACCCGGCCATCACCGCGTTGGCCGCCAGCTTCTCCACAGTCGCCCGACCCCCGCGCGGCGGTATGTCGCCCACCGAGTCCAGGGCCGACCGGCACGACGCATCGACGAAAGCCCGCACCCGCTCTGCGGTGGGCGGGACGATGGGCAGGCCATCGGTCCAGCCGGCCTCGTACGCCAAAGCGAGGGCTTCATCGTAGCGAATTGCGTCAACAGGTGCCGTCACCGTCGCCCCACATCAGCAGACCGTCCTCGGGGATTAGCTGCTTGTTTATCGGGTCAACGATCAGGAGCAAGGCTTCTAATGTAGTCGCCCCAAGCAGGTGTATATTCTCGGGGCCAAAGACCACCATAACTTCAGCATCAATACCGGCAACTTCAAAGAAGGCCATACCGGTTTGACGCTCTTCGGTACGGCCGTTGGCGAGCCGGAGTCTCCGCGTCCTGGCCGGCTGGATGCCGAGACGGCGCAACAGACTGGTGGGCATTACCGAAAAGGTGGCTCCGGTATCCACCAACGCATTGACGGTTTCCCTGGCATCGGAATCCGGGTTGCCCAGCGTCACTCCAACTCTGAAAGTGCCCATGATAATTGCCCGTTTGGAAACGCGTGAGCGCGGTTTCACGTCTGGCGTTACGGCCCGATGATTTCCACCGATTGGATAACCACCGGGTTTACCGGTGAGGAGCCTTCTCCGCCTGGCCTGGTGGGGGCGGTGGCGATGGCGTCGATGGCTTCCAGCCCGGATATCGTCTGACCGAAAATGGTGTAGTTGGGCGGCAGGGAGTAGTCGGCGTGCATCAGGAAGAACTGGCTGCCGTTGGTGTTGGGGCCGGCGTTGGCCATGGCCATGACCCCGCGGGCATAGGGCCGGCGCACCGGCTCGTCTGCGAAGCGATAACCGGGACCGCCGCCACCGGTGCCGGTGGGGTCTCCGCCCTGGATCATGAACTCCGGTATGGTGCGGTGGAAAATCACGTTGTCGTAAAAACCCTCGCGGGCCAGGAAGACGAAGTTGTTCACCGTGTTCGGCGCATCTCCGGTCAGCAGCTCCACGGTGATTGGCCCGGCCGTGGTGTTGAGTACGGCAGTGTAGGACGCTGAGGTGTCGATGGTTAACTGTGGCGGGGCCGACCACTGCTTGATGGAGCGGCCATCCATTACCATGACGGTCGCCGCTGCGGCGCCGGATGCCGCCGGAGTTCCCGGTTGCACCGCCGTTGCCGGCACGATTGCGGTGGCGGGCGGCGCCGGCGGACTCGTGGCCCGAGGCTCGGTCGGAGTGGTGTCCCCTCCTCCAGGCCCTCCCACCGGGGGAGTGGTTATGAAGTTGCAGGCCGCAAGCGCCAGGATTGCGACCAGGGTCAGGACAAGGGTGGTGAGCAGTCTGGTAGGCGTGATCATGCCGGGTTTTTCACCTTGTGTTATCTAGGGCGTGTTGACCCGCCGGAAGCGGGCCGTCATTCCCGCGAAAGCGGGAATCCAGAGAGTACATAATCATAATAGGGTCAACGTTCCTGTCACAGAGGCTTTTCTAGGTTCCTGCTTTCGCCGGAACGACGGGATGATTTCTTAAATATCAACATGTCCTAGTACTCACGCGTACCCGGTTTGTCATTGCGAGGAGCGGAGCGACGCGGTAACCTCGCCGGCTATGTGGCGGTTCCTTCGGCAGCGAGATTGCCATCCGCCAGAGGCGGACTCGCAATGACAAGTTGCGCAAAGTGGGTACGCGTGAGGTCCTAGTATGGCCGTGTGATCTTGGCTACTTCTTTCAGCGCGTCCAGGGAGAAGTCGGGAGACTGGCACAGGCTGATGGTTTTCTCCTCGTAGTCGGCGATGGTACTCACCATATCGGGGATGCGGTCGGCGATGTCGAAGGGGATGTTGGTTACGCCGTGCTTGTCACCGTGGAGCAGGTCGCCGGTGTGAACGGTCAGCCCGCCCACCTCCACCGGAATGCCCATGTCAACCATGTGAACGTAAGCGTGGGACACCGAAATCTCCTTGGCGAAGAACTGGAACCCCAGCGCGCGTACCTCGTCCAGGTCTCGCACGGTGCCATCGGTGGCTACGGCCAACGCGCCCAGCGCTTTGTGGATGTTGGACTGCACCTCTCCCCAATAGGCTCCCAACGGCGGGTTGTCGATGTCGTGCAGGACGATGAACCGGGGTTCGGGCACTGAGACGATGAGATCCCACCAATCCTCCCGGGCCACGCTGTGTCCCTCGGGACGGTTGGCGGATATGACGCCGGTAACCGCGTATCCAACTAAAGGAGGAAATTCCTGGAATACCGTCTTTATCTCCGGCAGCATGAAGCCCGCGTTCTTGGGACGGACATTGAACCCCTCGATGGCGTTGCAGATGCTCGGGGAATCAATCTGAGACAGGGCTTTCAGCGTGGCGTCGCTCACGGTTTGATACAAGGCGGGACCTCCAGCGAGTAACGATTGCGGTTGAGCGCGCCCCAAAACATCGGGGCATACTGAATTCAGGCCGACAGGGAGCATATCATAATCGGTCGCGGGGCTGAAAGTCGGCGCATGGCAATGTAACTGTTCAGACTCGGAGGCGCCACCCGAACCTGATCCGTCGTTCCCGCGAAAGCGGGAACCCAGAAGCTTTTCCAAAACGCAAACGTGCGCATCTGCAACGTCCTGGATTCCCGCGTGCTCGGGAATGACGGTTGAAGAATGGACACGCCTCCGAAAGTGAACAGTTACATGACAACCTGAACTCCGACATACTACAATCCCGCCAAACACTCCTCGTCTTCCATGGATCCTCCCACGGTGAACTGATATGCCCCAGTACAAAGCCCTGGTTACCCGAACACTGCTCCCCGAGGCGTTGGACATCATCCGCGAGGCCGCCGACGTAACGGTCTGGCCGGAGGAAGCGCCCCCCTCTGCGGAAGAACTGCGCCGCCTGGCCGCCGACGCTGATGGCATTCTCACCACCATCATGGACCGGGTGGACGCCACGCTCCTGGACGCCGCGCCCAACCTGCGCGTCATCAGCCAGTTGGCGGTGGGACTGGACAACGTGGACGTTGGCGAGGCCACGCGCCGGGGCATCCCGGTGGGCTACACGCCGGGCGTGCTGGCGAAATCCACCGCCGACCTGGCCTTTGCCCTGCTGCTGGGCGCGGCCCGGCGCACCTCGGAAAGCGAACGCTGGGTGCGCGGCGGCGGCTGGGAGATCCAGTTCCACCCCATGCACTGGCTGGGGCAGGACGTTCACGAAGCCTGCCTGGGCATCGTCGGGTTGGGCCAGATCGGGCGGGAGATCGCCCGCCGGGCCCGGGGCTTCGACATGGACATCATCTACCACTCACGCACGCGCTATCCCGACGCTGAAGCGGAGTACGGCGTGCGTTACGTGGAGTTCGAGGAGTTGCTGGCCCAGGCCGATTTCGTCATTTTGAGCGTGCCCTTGACCCCCCAAACGCATCATCTCATCAGCGCGCCCCAACTGGCGATGATGAAGCCGTCGGGCATCCTCATCAACGTCTCCCGCGGCCCGGTGGTGGACCCGGCGGCACTCTACGAAGCCCTGCGCGACGGCCAAATCGCCCGCGCCACCCTGGACGTAACCGCCCCCGAACCTATTGATCCAAACGACCCGCTGCTGACCCTGGACAACCTGGTCATAACCCCGCATATAGGCAGCGCGGCCCTACCCACGCGCTTGAACACTATGAAACTGGCGGCCCGCAACCTGGTGGCGGGATTGCAGGGTGAACGGATGGAGGCGTGCGCCAACACAGACGCGATGGGGTGAATGAGTCGAAAAAGCTCTGCATAAAATCCCCTAATGCGGGGAATGATGTTTACACCGTTCCCGAAGCGACGCCAAAATTGCGGAGGTTGTGGAGTACATATTGACGTCCCTCGCGATGGATGTCGCCGTCCAGACTGACTTCTAATCCATCGCGAAAAGCCCGCAAGACCTCATCCCGGTCCTGCATTTCGAATTGGACTTGCAGTGCGACCGGGCGGTCATCTAGTTGGTACAGCACCACTGCCCTGCCGTCGAACTCTTCTTGGGATTGCCGGTCAAGCCTTACAATCTCGCCGGTCACATGGGCATCGGGGAAAGGGCTGTTCTGCCGCAGCAATTCTGCTCCTTCAGTGAATACCTCAGCGGTACTCTCTGAAAATGCGAACTGGCTATCTCCTGCTTCGGCGGGTCGTACCGTAGCCCAAGATAAATTCACCTCGATGCCGTGCCCTCGACGAGCCAGGGCCGCCACCGCGTCGCACAGATTGGCGCTGACACCTTGTGATGCTGTCTCGCCAAACACGTCCGAGAGGTTCTCGCCTGCGAGTACCGCTTCTACTTTCGAACCTGCTTCACGTAAACCGGCGTTCAAGGCTATGGTAGCGCGACGCGGGAAGGGGGCCCTGAAAGCGTCGCCCAGATCCTCCTGTGTTCCGTACCCGGCGGGCACCTGCGAATGCAAGGTCAATTCGGGCCCAGTTTCATATCCTGGCAGTGGCCTGACACTCCGCACATAATCGGTCACGTCACCACTGGCTCGTCCTCGATACACCGACTGGCCGGGGCGCTCCGCAGCACGAGCGGCCGACATCACCAAATCCCTGGCGCGAGTGAGGAATTCCACGCTGTCGCCAAGCGTCCAACCGGACTGACCGGCACCGTTCAGAGACCGCAGACGGATAACATCGGCACCGGCGCCGATCAGGTCGTGATATACGTCAAGCTGAGAACGTTCTTCCAACTCGGACAATAGTGTCAACGCTTCGGAAATTCGCACCGCATAGGCATCAGATTGTTCGCGCAATGGCGACAATATCTCTCTGATTTGTTCGCCATGCGCCTTCGACCATACCAAAATGCGGTTGCGCCACGTTTCCTCTCGGGTCCACCCGTGCGCTTCAAGGTAAGCTCGCAAAATCGTTGGTGACACCCGACGCAGCGCATCAGAGTCTCTGATTAGCACATCCATCGTTGGCCCCCATCAATCAGATCAATTGGTCAAAGATACGCCGTAACCCGTTTTGGTCGAAAATGTTGGCCAACGGTACGGAAACACGTTGAGTTGACGAATTAAGTGAGCGTAGCATCCCCATCAACGAGACCCAATACGCGCACTTCCGCAGGCACAACTCCTCCTCGTCTTGCAGGAGCCATTGGCCATCATCTTCTGGCATGATGAATAATATCAAAATTCTGGGCACGTCATCCTCGATGATTAGCTGGTTGTAATTCTGTACGCGGAGGTCATACCCGACGGCAGTGTCCGTTGTGCCGTAAGACGCCGTCGATTTCAGCTGGAAGTCCACGCGATTGACTCCCCGACGGTCTGGATCAACGATTGTGCCGTCAATGCCGTGGTCATCAACGTCAGGCCTGGATAATCTCAATCCCGAGCGGAAAACTACCGCACGTACGTAGGCCAGAGACAATTGCTCCTGTATGAAATTGGGGGCCACTACGCTGGCTCCGGTCGCGAGGATAAGGACTGGTAGCATATTGGGGCTGTCTTTATCAAATCGTATTTATGTTCGGATTTTTGTCAAGCCCACCGTATGCTATGATATGCCGTCAAACAACGGGCCTTCCCCCGCTACTCGTTCCCAGGAGTTCCAAATTACCATGACCACCCCGGCGGCTTCCGTCCAACTTGAAACGCGCGCCACTTTGGGCAAGAAGGTCAAAGTGCTGCGTCGGGCCGGCATTGTGCCCGTTCATCTCTACGGGCGGGGTGTCGAATCCCGCGCCCTGCAGTGCGATGCCCGTACCCTGCTACAGGCCATCAGCCGCGCCGGCGGCGAGTTCGGCCAGCCCCTGCGCGTTACCATCGCCGGCGAATCCAGCGAATACACGGCGGTGCCGTCGGAAATCCAATGGGAACCGCGCACCGGTGATGTCCTCCACGTGGATCTCCGCACCGTCTGACCCATAGTTACCGCCAATTCACCGCCCGTCCCGGCCGGTAAACGGCCCAGGAGGCTACGATGTACCTGGTTTTCCTCAGCGAATCCGGCCTGACCGGCCTCAGCGCCGACGACCCGAGCCAGCCTCACCACGTCCACGCCGGACTGCTGGTACAAGAGAACCAGTATATTTCGATGACCGGGGAGTATGACGCCCTGATACGCCGGCATTTTGGCGCGCCTCCCGGCGCCGACGGCGTGCCGTCGCAGCTGCGTCCCAGCGACCTTTACCAGGGCCGGGGCCATTTCCGTACTTGGCGCCCGGAACAGCGCGCCGAACTGATTCAGGACTGCCTGAGCATTCTCATCCGTAGGGAGACTCCACTGTTGGTGTCTTATATCAACAAGGAAGAGTATCTGCAGGCCCGCGCCACCGAGGGGAATTCCATATACGGCGACAATGATCCCTCGCGGTTGGCCTTCAGCCGTTTGCTCCTGGCCTTGACCATGTTCCTGGACGAGAACGTGATGTCCCAGATGAACCCCGACGACATCATGCAGTCGGCATGGGACGTCAGCGACTACGCCATGCTGATGGCCGGCTCCGACACGCCTTCGATTTCACTGGCCCTGGCCGAGTTTCTCAGCGATGAAAACGACTCCGTCAACCCGAACATCTACGACGACCTGCTGATTGCACCGGCGGCCTCCAGCGTGGGCGGTCAACTGGCGTCGGTGTGCGCCTATATCATCCGGCGCTGGCTCCAGCAGCCCGCTGCGCCACACGGCTACTTCGACGCCCTGCGCGATGGCCGCGTAATCCAGGTCATCTACCCATACCAGTTCGATTAGGCGGCTACCTGGGAACGGGCCGCCGCCGCAGCTGCAATTTTGGAGTTCTCCACTGATGGGGACGAATTTTTATTCGTCCCTGTTTCTTGGTCGGTAACGTCCGACGAACCGAACCGTCGAAATCGTGCCACCACCTTGCCCGTTGATGCGAAGTGCATTTGTTGAAAATTTCACATATAATGCGCCCCTAATCTAAACAACCCTGATCCGGACGCGAGAACCGATCCAGCGTCCGCTGACAACCGGGATCTAGCTAGGAGGGAAAAGTGCTGAAACCTACCATCGCGCTGGCCGTCGCTGCGTCGTTGCTTCTGGTGGCCGGCATCGCCTGTGGCGGAGCCGCTGAAGAGCCGGCCGCCCCAGCCGCGCCCGCCCAACAACCCGCCGCCGCATCGCAGCAGCAGTCACAACCGCAACAGCCGGCGGCCGCGCCCGCTGCCACCGAGGCCCCGGCGGCCCCGGCGCAACAGCAGAGCCAACCCGCCCAACCTGCGGCGACAGTTGCTCCCGTCATCGCCACCGCCACGCCCCGGCCTACCAACACCCCGTCCGCTGCGCAGCAGTCCGAGGCTGTGGGTGGTCGGCTTCGCATCGCGGTCACCCCGCCGGTGCAGGAGCTGGTGCGCGGATGGCTGGGCACCACCACCTCGGCCAACGCCCAGGTGCGGCCCTTCGCCGATCCACTGGTGCATACCGACCGTTTCGACGGTTCGCTGCAACCCGGGCTCGCCACCGAATGGGAGCTGTCCAAGCCCGACGGAACTCAGTGGGTGTTTCGACTTCGGGAAGGCGTTGCTTTCCACGGCGGTTGGGGCGAGTTCACGGCTCATGACGTTCCCCATTCCACCGCCCTGATTATCGGCGAAGAAGCCATCGCCACCGATACCGGCCTGTTCCGCGGGCTGTTCGGACAGACGCCGGATGAACTCTTTGAGAATATCCGCGTCGTGGACGATTATACCGTTGAGTTCAATCTGTTGCGCCCTGAAGCGTCCATGGACTTTGTAGTGTCGGCGCAGCAGGGGAACCTGTTCATATACAGCAAGGACCAATGGGACGCTGAGGGCGAACAGGGCTACATCGACAAGCCCGCCGGCAATGGCCCGTGGCAGTTCGAGAGCCGGCAGCTGGGCGTGGGTGGTAACGTCCTCTACTCCCGCGTCGAAGAACACTGGCGCCAGACCCCATTCTGGTCTGAGTTGGAACAGATCAATACGCCCGAGCCGGCCACGCGTTTGGCCAACCTGCTCACCAACCAGGTGCAAATTGCCGAAGTCAACCGCGACCTTCACACCGAGGCCAAAGATGGCGGCATGATAATCGTGGAAAGCGAACTGCCCTCCATCCAGGTTGCCTTCGTCATGGGCGGCATCTATTCCCCGCTCAGTCCCTACCACGACCCTTCGGACCCTCATTTGGACGTACGGGTCAGGGAAGCCATCAACCGGTCGATTAACCGTGACGAGATCAATCAGGAACTGTTCAGCGGCTTCGGATCGCCCCATCCCGTGTGGGGTTTCCACCCCAGCCTGCCCGGCTGGAACCCGCGCTGGTCCGAGGAGTTTGACGAAAGGTACGGCTTTGACCCAGACCGCGCCCGGGAGTTGATCACGGAATCGGGACACGAAGGATACCCGCTGAAGATGGTCATCACCCAACTCTCCGGCGTGCCCGAAATGATCCCCATGGCCGAAGCCGCTCTCACCTATCTGGGCGACATCGGCATCGATGTTGAGGCCGAGGAGATGGAGTGGGCCCGCTTCCGCGCCGACTTCTATCGCCCCGGCAATACCCATGGCACCATCGCGCCCATCCGCGGCACCATGCGCCCGGCAGAGGTAACCCTGCGCTTCTACAACCGCAGCGGCCCCGAAGGGTTCCAGCGCATTGTGCCGGACCCCGAACTTGACGAGCTCTACGTGGAAGCCATCACCGCCGTCAACCCGGAGGTCAAGGCCAGCGCTTTGCAGAAAGCCGGCGACATCAAGTTCGACCTGTACGCCGAGGTGCCCATCATATGGCTACCCAGCCAAATCGCCATCAATCCCGGCGAGGTCGGCGAGTTCATCTGGCCCGGCAACATCAACACCGCAATCACTCACACCGAGTACATCACGACGGCTCAGTAGCGCCGGCGGAACCGCGATTGCGAACGTAGGGGCGAATAATCCTTCGTCCCTACACCAGAAAAGGTAGCGAACCGTGCAGCGATACATATTGATACGGATCGTCCAATCCATCCTGGCCCTGCTGGTGCTGACGGTAATCGTATTCAGCCTGGCCCGCATCGCCGGCGATCCGCTGGACGTGCTGCTGCCGCTGGAGGCCACGGTGGAGGACGCCGAGCGCGTTCGGGCTGCCTGGGGTCTGGATAAACCGATCTATGTCCAATACTTCAAGTTCCTCGGCAACGCCTTGAAGGGGGACTTCGGGGAGTCAATCAAGCACCGGGACCAGCAGGCCATCAAACTGGTGTTTAGCCGGTTGCCCGCCACGGCCCAACTGGCCGGCCTTGCCCTGGCCGTGGCTACCCTGATCGCGGTGCCGGTGGGCGTTCTGTCGGCGGTGAAGAAGGACACCATCTTCGATTACGTGGGCAAGGTCTTGGCGCTCACCGGCCAATCCCTGCCAGCCTTCTGGCTGGGGCTGGTGCTGATGTGGATATTCGCCGTCAACCTGGAATTGGTGCCCACTTCGGGCAAGGCCGGCATCGGATCGTATATTTTGCCGGCGTTGTCTATTGGCTGGTTCCAGGTGGCCGCGCTGATGCGGCTGGTGCGCTCGTCCATGCTGGACGTGCTGGACACCGAGTACGTCAAGTTGGCGCGAATCAAGGGAGTTTCCGAGAACAAGGTGGTGTGGAAACACTGCCTGCGCAACGCTGCCATCGCGCCCTTCACCTACTTTGCCTTGATTTTGGGTTCCCTGCTGGTGGGGAGCGTCAGCATAGAGTTCGTTTTCGCCTGGCCCGGCGTGGGTCTGCTGGCGGTCGATAGCACCATTGCCCGGGACTTCCCGGTGATCCAGGCAGTGGTCATTGTGTTCTGCGCGGTGTACATCACGGCCAACTTGCTGGTGGACATCGCCTACGCTTACGTGGACCCGCGGATCCGGTACAGTTAGAGGAGAAAGCTGACATGGCCGCCGAAAACCGTACCAGCCCGGCTCCCGCCGCCGAGGACCAGGCCGCCGCTCTCGATGATGGCCGCTCGCGCCTGAGCATCGTCCTCTCCGAAACCCGACGGCTCCCCCTGTTTCCCATCGTCATTCTGCTCATAGTGCTGGTGATCCCGGCGATCTTCGCCAACCAGATCGCGCCCCACGACCCCACCCGGGGCAGCCTCGGCAATCGGCTGTCGCCGCCGGTGTGGCATCCGGACGGGAGCATGGAGCATATCCTCGGCACCGACAAGGTGGGGCGGGACATCCTGACCCGCATCATCTACGGCAGCCGCATTTCGGTCATCATCGCCATGATCGCCATTGTGGTCAGCGGCATCATCGGCACGGCGTTGGGGATCATCGCCGGTTATTGGGGCGGTTGGGTTGACGCGCTAATCATGCGATTGGTGGACATTTCATTATCGATACCCATTATTCTGCTGGGACTGGTACTGGTTGCATCGCTGGGCCCACGCACCAGCACGGTGATTGCCGTCATCGTGGTTCTTTTATGGTCACGCTATGCCCGGCTGGCCCGGGGTGAAACGCTGTCGGTGCGGGTACAGGACTACATATCCCGGGCCCAGGTGGCCGGGTCGTCCCACCGCCGGATAATGGTGCGCCATGTTCTGCCCAACGTGTTCAACAGCCTAGTGGTGTTGGCGACCTTACAAGTCGGTTTCGTCATCATCCTGGAGAGCACCCTGAGCTTCCTGGGCGCCGGAGTGCCGCGCCCTAATCCGGCCTGGGGCCTCATGGTTGCTGACGGACGTGAACTGGTGGCATCCGAAAAGGGCTGGTGGGTCTCCCTGCTGCCCGGCATGGCCATCATGCTGGTGGTGCTGAGCATGAACCTGTTGGGCGATTGGCTGCGCGACCGGCTGGATCCGAAGCAGCGGCAAGTATAGACCCGTAAAGACAACCCGGTCGCCAACGGCGCTTCTTTTTTGATGCCGAGACGGAACGCGTCAGGTCTCGTAATCCAGAGCGCTATGCGTAATGGGAACTAACGAAGGCTGATGGGACGCAATGGGTGGTCCGGCTCAGAGAAGGCATCCAGTTTCACCGCGGATGGGGCGAATTCACGGCCCATGACGTGCCACATTCCACCGCGGTGATCGTTCGGGACGATGCTATCGCCACCGATACCGGCCTGTTCCGAAATCTATTTGGCGCGACGGAAGCCGAGGTGCTGGAGAATATCCGCGTCGTGGACGACTACACTCTGGAGTTCAACCTGTTGCGCACCGAAGCGACCCTGGACTTTGTCCTGTCGGCGCAACAAGGCAATCTGTTCATCTACAGCAAGAACCAGTGGGACACCGACGGGGAGCAGTCCTACGTTGACCAACCGGCCGGCAACGGGCCGTGGCAGTTCGAGAGCCGCCAGCTTAGAGTCGGCGGCAACGTGCTGTATTCCCGCGTCGCCGACCACTGGCGACAAACGCCCTCAAGATCCTGATCACGCAACTGGCCGGCGTACCGGAAATGATCCCCATGGCCGAGGCTGCCTTCACCTACCTGCAGGACATCGGCATCGACACCACCGCCGAGGAGATCGAATGGGCCCGTTTCCGCGCCGACTACTACCGTCCCGGCAAGACTCACGGAACCATCAATCCGATACGCGGCACCATACGGCCGGCAGAGGTAACGTTGCGCTTCTACAACCGCAGCGGGCCGGAAGGGTTCATGCGCACCGTCCCCGACCCCAGGCTGGACGAGCTGTACCTGGAAATCACCGGCGCCGTGAACCCGGAGGTCAAGTCCAATGCCCTGCGCGCGGCAGGAGACATCAAGTTCGACCAGTATGCCGAAGTTCCGATCATCTGGTTGCCCAGCCAAATCGCCATCAACCCCGAGGAAGTGGGCGAGTTCGTTTGGCCCGGCAACATCAACACCAG
>JAGWBI010000007.1:72273-76474 GCA_021295965.1 Dehalococcoidia bacterium
AATTTATTCCCCCCCGGCCTCCACTCCTTTACGCGTCTGGGTATGGCGGTATCCGGATGCGCAATCTACAATTGCGCGAAGAATTTGAAAATTGGCACGGCGTGTACGTCACGGCCTATGGGGAAAATAATGCCATCCAACCCCGAATTGCTTGCTCGCATCACCGCCAGGTCGGATGTGTTTGGTGGAAAGCCGATCATCCGAGATATGCGGATATCGGTTGAACTGGTACTAAGCCTGCTTACCCGGGGAGTTTCACCTGAAGCCATCCTGGACGATTACCCTGAGCTGGAACTGGACGATATCCGCGCCTGTACTGCCTACGCCCACGCGGTAATTTCAGGAGATTCTCTGGCGGCGCTTTCGATTGTTGAAGGTTGAGGCATGAGGTTCCTGGTGTACCGATGCGCCGGACGCCGCTTGGCGGATTGGCTTCGGGCAGAAGGTCATGACGTCGTGGAATCTCGAACCCTTGGCCCGGACCCTGGGGACAGGGCTTTGCTGCAAATTGCCGTATCGGAACAGCGCGTCCTGATTACTCTAGATACCGATTTTGGTGAATTGATATACCTGCACAGCTTCCCACACGCTGGGCTGGTTAGATTGCCGGACGTGCCGGCGGAACGGCGTATAGCGCTGTTGGCGGCCGTAATTGACCACCATAGTCGAGCCTTGGAAAGCCAGGCTATTGTGACGATAAGCGGCAAGAGGATCAGGATTTCACACCCGCCTGAATCCTGAACATAATGACCAGGGAAAGCGCGCCCACCTTCGCCTATGGCGGTATTCCGCCGGGTAATCTACAATGGTTCGACGATTACTACGCGGTAGGGTGTCAATTCGACTCCCGGCGCCGTTACCCCTCAGGAGGGACCCGTTTTGAAGGTTAAAGCTGCCGTTTTGTGGGAAGTTGGCCAGCCTCTGGACATCCGCGAGGTTGACCTGGATGAGCCGAAGGCCGGCGAGGTGCTGGTGAAGGTGGGTTCTGCCGGTATTTGCCGCAGCGACCGACACTTCATGCACGGCGACGCTCCCATCGCCATTCCGGTGGTGCTGGGACACGAGGGCGCCGGCACCGTTGCGCAGACCGGACCCGGCGTTACGCTGGCCAGCGAGGGCGACCAGGTCATCCTGTCCTTCGTGCCCGCCTGTGGACGCTGCCGCTCCTGCCTGGAAGGGCACAGCAACCTGTGCGACCTGCACGCGGCCACCGGCGCGAACATGCTGGACGGCACCACCCGCCTCCACGCCGACGGCAGGGACATCCACCACATGGGCAAGGTGGCCTGTTTCGCCGAGTACGCGGTCGTTCCTGAGACCGGCGTTGTTCCCGTTGCCAACCCGCTGCCCATGGACAAGGCGGCGATGATCGGCTGCTCGGTGACCACCGGCGTCGGGGCGGCCCTGTACAGCGCGGAGATCAAGGCCGGCAGCACCGTTGCCGTCATCGGCTGCGGCGGGGTGGGCCTTAACGTCATCATGGGCGCGGCCCTGGCCAACGCCGCACAGGTCATCGCCGTGGACATCCGCGAGGCTCAGCTGGAGTTCGCCATGCGCTTCGGCGCGACCCACACCGTCAACGCCGCCGACCAGGACCCGGTGGCGCAGGTGAAGGAACTCACCGGCGGACGCGGCGCGGACTACACCTTCGAGGTTTTCGGCAGCGGCGACACCACCAAGGCCGCCTACGAAATGGCCGCCAAACGCGGCATCGTGACCGTCGTCGGCATCGCGCCCTGGGGCCAGGAAGCCGGTATCAACGCCGTTGACCTGGTTCGCAACGAGAAGACCCTGCGCGGCTCCTACTACGGCTCCGCCCGCTCCCGCACCGACATGCCGGTGATGGTGGACCTGTATCAGTCGGGCCGGCTGAACCTGGACGACCTGGTGGTACGCCACTACACCCTGGACCAGATCAACGAAGCCTACGCTGATCTGGATCGGGGCGAAATCGGCCGCGGCGCGATTATGTTTGACTAAACAACCATGCAGGGGCGAATGATTATTCGCCCCGACGACACCGGTATCCGGGTTCCCGATATGACCGCCGATACCTCACCCACGTCTGCGCAGGACCACGTACGAAAAGCGTGGGATCTGGTGGCGGAGTCCGACCGCAAGTTTGCGGAACGCAACCACTTACGGGCTTCTGCGCTACTCTGGGAGGCGACCGTGCAAGCTGTTTTAGCCGTTGTCGCCCATAAGGGATGGGACTGCCAGAGCGACCGATTGGCGCTGAGAATGGCGGTGGAGCGACTGGCCGAGGAAGAAAAAGATGACCTCATCTCCCTGAAGTATATTTACGCCGAAAACTTCCGAGACAACGCGGATTCGGACTTCATGGAGCTACGCACTTTGGCCTACGACAGCGCCAAGGCTAGGGACTACGTCCGCTACCTTATAGCGGTGGTATGCTGACACTAGCTGTGCATAGGCGAAAAACAGGCACACTCGTCTTTGCCTTATCCAAAAGAAGGTACAGAACTATGGAAGTCACCCTTACTCCCTGGCAACTAACCGGTATCGTGATTGCTGCGGTGGTAGGGATTACCACAATAATCAGCCTGTTGATTGCATCGGGAATCAGAATCGGCAAGTTCGTTACCCGCGATGACCTCGATAGAACCAGCGACAAGCTGGAAAAGAAAATCGATGATGAAATTGCGGGTCTTCAAAAGAAAATCGACGACAACAACGAATCGGTGCTGTCGGCAATACAGAACCTCGGCACCCGCCTTGAGGACGCCATTCTGGAGCACACCCACGACGAAGAGGGCGTGGCAGTTTTCAGAAGGCATCCCCAATTGGACGCTGCCGATTAACATCAGGAGACCCATATGCCCCGCCTATCAGTTTTGTCCGAAGTCCAGCGCCAGATGCTGCAGTTCTTCCCCTGCATGGAGGCTGATGGCGTGCCGTGGACTCCCCTGGCAAAGCCGTTGTCCGATTGCACCGCCGCCATCGTGACCACCGCCGGCCTGCATCTGCGCGACGACAAGCCCTTCAACCGGGACCATCCCGGCGGCGAGTCCACCTACCGGGTCATCCCTAGCGGTTCCGATCCGGCAGACATCGTGCAGAGCCATTTCAGCATCGGCTTCGACCGCACCGCCATCTACCGCGACATCAACATCACCTTCCCCATGGATCGGGTGCGCGAGTTGGCCGAGCGCGGCGTGATTGGCGGGGTGGCCCCCAACCACTACTCGTTCATGGGAGCCTTGCGCGACTGCACCGTCGTTGCCGAGCAGACCGGGCCGGAGGTAGCGCAGCGGCTCAAGGACGAGGGCGTTGACCTGGTGTTGCTGACCCCCACTTGACCCCTCTGCACGCACGCCGTGAGCGTGCTGGCCCGGGTCTTCGAGGAAGCCGGCCTGACCACCGTCGCCGTGGCCTTGGTGCGCGAACACGTGGAACGGGTACGTCCGCCGCGCGCCCTGTGGGTGCCCTTCTACTTCGGCTACACCATGGGCAAACCCGACGACCCTGATTTCCAGCACCAGGTTCTCGCCGCCGCGCTGGCGACCCTTGATGCCAAAACCGTCCCGGTGTTGGCCGACTATCCCGAGGAAGCCGGCCCCATCGGTCTGCCTCAGGCCTCGGAGGTGTCCGCGTCCTCGAACGGCGACGTCAAGCCCCTGGACGCGGCCGACGAGATCACCGCCCTGCGGGGTTACTACGAACGCTGGCAGGAACAGCGGGGGCGTACTGCCGTGGGCGTCACGGGCATCCCCCAGCGCCGGTTCCGTGGCATCATCCGCTTCCTGGAATCCTACGCCGAGAACGACGACGCTGATATGGACGAGCGGCCGGCCGACGTATCCGTGCCCCAGTTCGTCCGCTACTGCGCCGACGACCTCAAGGCGTTTTGCTACGAGGCCCGGATGGCCCAGCGCCCCAACGATGGTGAGGAAGACATCCACCGCTGGTTCTGGGGCGAAACCGCCGTCGGCGCGTTGATCGACAGCATCACGCAACGGCTCAACGCGACGGGAGACACGAAACTGCAGGCGACGGCGTACGGGTTGTCCCGCTAGCGTCGCCGTGTCGGCGGCTTGAAAACAGCGCCAGTGCCACCAACCCAGTCCCGCCGGCGGTCATGGTCGCCGGTGGGGCTGGTCGCATTTTGCGCCGCCTTCGTCACCGGCAGTTGCGGGGCCTTCACGAACGGCAGCGAGGTCAGCAATGATGTTTTGCTCTA
>JAGWBI010000007.1:76631-77126 GCA_021295965.1 Dehalococcoidia bacterium
GCGGGATGTTGGCCGGCTACTTCGCCAACGATGAGGTCAATGCAGTGGGCTATCATCCGCGAATTGCCACTTTGCTGGCTATTGCAGCGGTCAGCGTCGCCGGGTCTGTCGTCGTATTCAGCTTCTACCAAAGCGGGAACGTCGTGTTCAACCAAATCGATCTTCTTCCCTTTGCCCTGGTGGTGGGAACCGTTCCCCCCTTGGTGGCTGCGATTACCGCGCCCGTTCTGACGGGCATCTGCCGGCGCGGCGCGCCAGCACGGATTAACTAAACGTCCGGCCCGTCTCCGCCGCCGGGAGTGTCGGCGGGCAGTGGGGATCGGCTCCGCCCAATGGCCGATGGGCGCTGCGTATGTACGCGGGCGGGGGGTTGAGTACCGTCTTGCGGTGTCCACCCATCGGGGAAGTGCAACGTTCGCACCGGGTAGTTGATGGTGATTCCCTCAGCGGCAAGGCGGGAGTGCAACTGCTTGATCAACTCGGTTCGCACTTCAA
>JAGWBI010000008.1:0-13228 GCA_021295965.1 Dehalococcoidia bacterium
GACCCAGCCGGCTGCTCACCCAGCCCTCGGCCATCACGCCGCTGGGGCAAAGGGCATGGTCCTGGCAGTGGTTGGTGATGGGCGCCCTCAGATCCCGGCTGTAGGTCAGGGCAAGACGCATCAGGGCGGCGTCATGCACCGGGTCGCCGTCGTCACTGAAGGCCACCACGCCCGCCGTGATCAGCTCTTCCATGTCGGCCAGCTCCCGACCGGCGCGGTCGCGGGTCACGCATCCGACGACCTGAACCCGGACCGGGGCAACGGCGGCGCGGTTCCGCACGTAGTCCACCACGGCAGCGTTGTCGATGGCCGGGTCGGTGTTGGGCATAGCGCAGATGGTGGTGAAGCCGCCCCGGGCTGCTGCTTGTGCGCCGGTGACGATGGTCTCCTTATATTCGTACCCGGGCTCCCGCAGATGCGTATGGATGTCGATGAAACCGGGAGCGACCACAAGGCCGCTGGCGTCGATTACCCGGGCGTTCGGGTCGAGGGAGGCAGCGGGCATGGAAGGCGTTACGGCTCGTATGACGCCGTCGCTGATAAGCACATCGGCCACGCTGTCCATCCCGTTGGCGGGGTCGATCACCCGTCCTCCCGCAATCAGCAGCGGCGGTATTTGGTTGCTGGTCGCCATCCGTTAGTCCGCGCCCGAGCCGTGTCCGACCAGTTGATAGAGCAGGGCCATGCGGATGGCTACGCCGTTGGTTACCTGTTCTTCAATCAGCGAGCGTTCCCCGTGGGCCAGCGCGGTGCTGACCTCGATGCCCTCGTTCATTGGGCCGGGGTGCATGAGCAGCGCGTTGGCGTTGGCCTGGGCCATCCGCTGGTCGTTCACCTGCCAGCGCCGGATGTACTCGCGGATGCTGGGGAAGAAGCCGCGCTGCTGCCGTTCGGTTTGCAAGCGCAACGCCATAACAAGGTCGGCCTCTTCTATTGCGGCGTCCAGGTCTGGCTGCAAACGCACGTTGGCCAGCGGATTGTGGATGCCATTATCGGCGGCGGCCCCCCAACCCCCCGGCGTGAATGGATCAGGCAGCAGCGTGGGCGGCCCAGACAGGACGACCTCGGCGCCCAGATGAGCGAACCCCCACACGGCGGAGCGGGCTACCCGGCTGTGCAGCACGTCCCCGACAATGACCACCTTGCGGCCGGCGATTTCACCCAGATGTTCGCGGGCTGTGTACAGATCCAGCAGGCCCTGGGTAGGGTGCGCGTGGGCGCCGTCCCCCGCGTTGATGATGGCGACGTTGCTCAAGCTGCGGGCCAGGAAGTTGGGCGCGCCGGAGTGAGGGTGGCGGACCACGATGGCATCCACGCCCATAGCCTGCAAGGTCAGGCCGGTATTCAGCAGCGACTCTCCCTTCTCCACGCTGCTGGCCGTGGCGGTCATGTTGATCACGTCGGCGCTGAGAATTTTGCCGGCTTCTTCAAAAGAAATACGGGTTCGAGTGCTGGCCTCATAGAACAGCGTGACGATGACCCGGCCCCGCAGGGTGGGCACCTTTTTTACGTCACGGCCCAGCACCTCGCGCATCGCCGCTGCATCGTCCAGAACAGCGGTTATCTCGTCGGCGGTGAAGTCGTCCAGGTCAAGCACGTGACGACGCCGGTCCGTCCCAGCGAGTACACGCTCGACCGGCCTGGCGGCGGCGGTTGCCGTATCGGTTGCCATCAGGCTGCTCCATGCTCCAGGATGGAAACGTCGTCAACGCCGTCGGTTTCGGCCAGGCGCACCCGTACCAGTTCGGATTGCCGCGTGGGGATGTTCTTACCCACGAAATCAGCGCGAATGGGCAGCTCCCGGTGTCCCCGGTCCACCAGCGCGGCCACCTGGATGCGCAGGGGGCGGCCCAGGTCACTGATGGCGTCCAATGCGGCTCGCACGGTGCGCCCGGTGTAAATCACGTCGTCAACCAGCACCACAGTACGGCCGGCCACGTCCACGGGCATAGTGGTGGGGCGCACGCGCACCCGGGGACGCTCGGACAGATCATCTCGATAGAGATTGATGTCCAGGCGGCCCACCGGAACGGCTGCTCCTTCCGACTGAGAAATATGATCGGCCAGCCGCTCGGCGATGGGAACGCCCCGGGTCCGGATGCCGGCCAACAACAGCCCGTCGGCGCCGTGATTGCGTTCCAGGATCTCGTGGAACATCCGGGTAAGCGCCCGGCGGATTTCGTCGGTGTCCATAATCCGACGTCCGACGTCTGCGGAGTCGCCGCGGCCGTGCCGAGCGGTGATGTCGGTGGGAGTGGCTATAAAAAATCCCCTGCTGGCGCCGGAAATCCGTCGCAAGCGGGGTTGCGCTCGCTATCGCAGCAACGTGACCGGTTGCTCCGATACAGTTCGCGGATACGCTTTGCCAGCCTCGCCGGACTGCCTTAAAAGCGGCGTCGCTATTTCACGGCCAGTATTCTAGCATGAGGGTGGCAGTTTTGGGAATAGGCGATAAAGCGGATTCGTCAAATTATTGCGGATTACGTAAACTGCTCGCTTGGTCAGCCTCCCGGCTGGATCGGCAAGATGAAAATGATATTGCCATCCTGGTCGTGGCGATGGTTGGCGAGTGCAATCACCGCCTCGTTAGTTTGGCGTATATCGACGGTTAACTGCCGATGGTTGTCACGCATTTCGGCGGTTAGCCGCTGGTTGTTTTCGCGCATTTCGGCGGTCAACTGCCGAATGTCCTCACGCAACTCGGCGTTTGACTGGCGCATTTCCTCACGCAACTCGGCGTTTGACTGGCGCATTTCCTCACGCAGTTGCTGGATGTTTTCATCCTGAGCGTCAATCTTTTGAAACAACTGACCCAAGCGGAAAAAGCCCCGCAGCAACAATATCAGGACGGTTACCCCTACGCCAGTCAGGGTTACCCCTACGCCAACGATGGCAACGACTATGGCAACGGTGTTGGCGTCCATAAGGAGAATCTCCGGTGGCAAGCGAGTTACGGCGGCGTCACCCGGTAATCCGCTTCCGCCGGTTGGTGATGTAGTCCACCAGCACGTACTCGCCCAGGTTTTCGCTGCTGCTGTAGAAGGCCCGGCCTCGGTTGATGCGGGTCATCCGGTCCACGAAGTTCACCAACTGGTAGCTGTTTTCCAGCATGAAGGTGTTGATCACGATGCCTTCCTGAGTGCAGCGGCGCACCTCTTTCAACGTTTCCAGTTCGGTGCGGTAGCTGGGAGGGTAGGAGAAATAAGCCTGTTCTCCTTCCAGGTGGGCGGTGGGTTCGCCGTCGGTGATGACCAGGATCTGCCGCGTGCCGCCCTTCTCCTTGTTGAGCAGCTTCCGCGACAGCATCAATGCGTGGTGCAGGTTGGTGCCGGATACCCAGTTGTTCCAGGTCAGGCCGGCAAGGTCCTCTTCCTCAATTTCCCGGGCGTAGTCGGAGAACCCCACCACATGCAGGGTATCCCGGGGGTACTGTTGATGGATGAGAGCGAACAGAGCGAGCGTGACTTTCTTGGCCGCCGCCCAGTTGTTGAACAGGCCCATGGAACGGCTCTGATCCAGCAGTACGATGGTGGCGGCGCGGGTCATGTGCTCGGTGCGATAGATTTCAAAGTCGTCGGGACGGAGTTTCACCGGCACCTGCGGGCCGCCCCGGACGATGGCGTTCTTCACGGTGGTCTGCAGATCCAGTTGCAGCGGGTCGCCGAACTCGTAGATCTTGGTGTCGCCCAATAGGTCGCCGCCGGCGCCCCGGGTGTCCAGATCGTGGTTGCCGATGCGGTCTTTCTTCAGATGCTGGAACACCTCGCGCATGGCTTTCTGTCCGATCCGGCGGATGCCCCGGGCGGTCAGGTTCATATTGTCGTCGTCGGTGATGTAGCCGGCGTCCTTCAGCAGTTGTCGCAGGCGGTCCAACTCTTCCCATGCTCGCCGAGCCTCTTCGCCCAGCAGTTCGGCCAACTGCTCCGGGTCAACGTCATCCAGGTTGCCGGTGCGCATGGCCTGCTGGAGGGACTGTTCGAGCCGGTCCAGGTCCTGCATTTGGCGCATGGCCTCCATAGCCTGCTCCAGGGTCATGCTGTCGTCGCCCAGGAAGGGATACTGCCGGGCCAGGTCGTCCGGCGGCATCAACGACTGCATCAGGCTGGCGAACTCGGACATTTCGTCCATGAGGCGCGGGTCCATGGCCGACTGCATGGCGTCTTCCAGCTCGCGGCGCATTTCAGGTGAAAGACTGTCCATCAGGGACTGCATCTGCGCCATCTGCTGCTGGATGCGCTCCATCAGCTCGTCCAGGCTCTGGGGCGGATCGTCCCCGAACATCGGCCCCCACTTCTGCATGAACCCTTCAAAGTTGGGGTCCCGGCCCTCCATGCGGTCGCGAAGCATCTGGTTGAGGTCCTGCATCATCTGACGCATGGCCTCCATCTGCTCCGGCGTCATGTTTTGCATCTGTTCCTGCATCTGCTGGGATACGTTCTGGGCCATCTGGCTCTTGAGCATATCCAGCAGCTCCTGGAACATCTGCTGGGCGTCCGGGTCCATGAAGTCGTAGTCCATCAACTCCTGGATCTGCCCGCCCAGGCCGTCGGGGAGGTCGTCCAGCTTGTCCAGATTGCGTTGGGCCCGCTCGCGGAGCAGTCGGTTCAGGGCGCGCTGCTGCTCCTTGCCCTCCATGTCCGACGGTTCCGGCTGGTTGTCGGCCTCGTCCAGCCGACGCTGTATGCCCTCCCGCTCGGTGCGGAGGATTTCTTCCATCCGCTCCTTCAGGTCATCCACCACCGAGTCCAGGTTGCTCTGCTGGAGCTGCTGGCGGCGCTCCTGCCGCAGCTGGTCCATTAGCTGCCGCAGGTTGGGCATCTGCGCCCCGTCGCGGTTCTGCATCCCATTGCGGAAAAGTTCGCGCAACGCCCGCGCCAGGTCGCCGTGCTGCAGGAGATCATCCGAGAGCGCGTCCATGATGTCGCTGGCATCGACATCAAAAATCTCCTGGGTGCCATCCCACTGGGAGTAGCGATAGCGTTGGTACAGCATGAGCGACCTCCAATCGGGCCGGCGCTAGAGCGGTTGCGGGCAACGGTTGGGCGATAATAACACACAGTGCGCGGAACCCGGCGATATATGGCATCTGCGACACAACGACAGGATTGCCACTATGACCAACGCGCACTATCCTCAGACATTTCTCGCCCGCGCTCTTGCCGACGGCCACGCCGTAATCGCCGGAGAGGGCCGGAGCGAGCGCATCCACTACCTCGCCGCCGACCACTCGGAGCGGTGGGCCGACCCCGAGGAGAAAGTCCGCGCTGAGCTGTGGGCGGAACTGATTTACCGGTACGAATACGCGCCGGAGTTGATTGCCTTTGAGGTCAACGTGCCCCGGCGCACACCCGATGATTTTGCCGACCTGGTGATTTACTCCGACGACGAAAAGAAGATGCCCTACTTCGTCATCGAGTGCAAACGGGCGGATCTATCCGACGCCGCTTTTAATCAGGCCATCGAACAGGCTTGCGGCAACCGGGCCAGCCTGGGCGCGCTGTACTGCGGCGCCGTGGCCGGCCTGACCCGTCGGCTGCTACGCTTTGACGACCGCAAGAAATACCCGCCCGGCGAGCGGGAACGCAACCACCTCACCGACATCCCGGTCCGCTACGGCAACCCACCGGAATGGCGATTTTACAAGAACGAGAACGGCAAGGACCTGGCCGCCGTGCCCGGGAGGAGCTGCGGGCGGCCATCCGCAAGTGCCATCAAACCCTGTGGGAGGGTGGCCGGCGCAGTCCCATCGCCGCCTTTGGCGAGTTCTCCAAGCTGGTGTTCATCAAGCACCGGGACGAGAAAGACCTGGACGACTCAACGGCGAACCCTACGCCTTCCAGCGGCGGGACGGCGAAACCGCCGACCGGCTGGCGGGGCGCGTCAATGCGCTTTACGACCGGGAACAGCGGCTGGAGCCGGACGTGTTCACCGACCGAATCGACGTCGAGCCGCCCATCCTGGCGCAGTGCGTGGAGCACCTGGAGGGCATATCCCTGGACCGCACCGAGCTGGACACCAAGGGCGTGGCCTTCGAGGAGTTCATGGGCAGCTTCTTCAAGGGCGACTTCGGCCAGTATTTCACGCCGCGAGAACTGATCGCTTTCTGCGTAGCAGTACTCGACCCGAACGCACCGACCTGGTGCTGGACCCGGCCTGCGGCTCCGGCGGCTTCCTGCTGTACGCCCTGGACCACGTGCGCCGCGAGGCCGACCGTCGCTTCGGCTCCGACAGCATCCAGCATTTTCAATATTGGCACAACTTCGCGCAGGACAACCTTTACGGCCTGGAAATCAATGAAGAGCTGGCCCGCGTCACCAAGATGAACATGATCATCCACGACGATGGGCACACCAACATCATCGGCCACGACGCGATGGACTTCCCGGAGAACATCCGCGACAAGAATCCCGGCCTGACCGCCGGCCGCTTTGACCTCATCTTGACCAACCCGCCCTTCGGCGCGACCATCCGCCGCGCCGAGAAGGGCGACGGGTATCTGGAACAGTTTGAACTGCAACGTTACCTGGGCAAGAACTACCCCAACCCCAAGGCCAAACGCGCCAGCATCAAGACGAAAATCGCCTTCCTGGAGCGGATACACTCGTTCCTCAAGCCGGGCAGTGGCCGCGCCGCCGTCGTTCTCCCCGACGGCATCCTCACCAACTCGTCGTTACAGGGGGTCCGCCACTGGCTGCTCCACCGCTTCCAGCTGCTGGCCGTGGTGAGCCTGCCCCAGTTCGCCTTCAGCCACTATGACGCCGGCGTGAAGGCCAGCATCGTCTTTCTGCGCCGCCTGGCCGACGGCGAGACGGTCCCCGACGACACCGCCATCTTCATGGCCCTGGCCGAAAACATCGGCTACGACGCCACCGGGCATAAAACCTTTACGGTGGAACCGGAGGAAGAAATCCCCGACGTCCGCAAGGTGGAGCGTCACCGCTGCGACCTGTTCGACTACCGTGTTACCTACGAGTGGGTTCGCGGTGGCGGAGCAGGGGAGTGGAGCGAGCGGCGGCGGGAAGTCATCCCCGGCACCGGCCTGGTGGGGCAGTGGGAGGAGTTTAACAAAGACCCGACACCTTTTTTCGCGTAGGCCCCGCTGACACCGCAAAAGCATTTGCAATCCAGCGGGGCGAGGTTGAAGACCGAGCCAGTGCGGAATATTACCAACCTGCATTCGTAGAACTCGCACGCGAGATCCGCAATCGCTTTCCCAACATCAAGCCGTTAGGGGCGTATGCAGAGATCATCTGTGGGCCTTTCGGTTCCAAGATTAAGCTCAGTGATTACGTTGATAGCGGTGTACCGCTTTTGCGCATTAGGAATATTACTGACGAGGGAGGATTAGATCTTCGAGATGCCGTGTTCATAACATCCGAATTGTCGGGAAATCTATCGTCAACACAGGTGTCGGAAGGGGACATCGTGGTTTCTCAGCGCGGGACGTTCGGCATGACGGCTGTCGTGACCGTGGGCCATCCAGTGTACAACATATCGGCCAACTTAATAGCTATTCGCGGGCTTTCTGCGCTTGATGCGCAGTTCGTTCAACTGTACTTGGCCTCAAGATTGGGTCGAGAGCAATTATCGCGTCTCCAGAGCGGTCAAGTCCATGCGAAAATCACAACTGACGACGTTGCGTCAGTGCTTGTCCCTAAAGTCCCCAATCAGATTGAATTAGCCCATGAGATGGACAGGGCGCGAGCGGAGCGTCGGGCAAAATTGGCAGAGGCGGACACGCTGCTGGCCGGGATTGACGATTTTCTGCTGGACGCGCTGGGCATCGCGCCGCCGGTCGAGGACACGCGGCGGGTATTTGCGGTCAGTCTCGCGCAGATGAGCGGGCAAGAGCGGCTCAATTCAGACTACTACCACCCGGAGCGGATTCGAGCCTTGCGCGGGTTGGGCAACGCTCTCGACGGTTTGACAGTTGCGCCGCTGGCGGAAGTTGTTGCCTTTGAGCGGGAGCAAATCAAAACTCCCGGCGACAACTACTTGAGCCTGGCCCACGTCCAAAGCCACACCGGAGAACTTACCAACGCTGCGGATACGGCATCGGGTAACTGCTTCACTTTCCAAACCGATGATGTCCTCTTTGCCCGCTTGCGCCCTTACCTGAACAAAGTTTATTGCGCAGAAATGAACGGCTGCTGCTCAACGGAATTTCACGTGCTGCGCGTCAAAGACCGCGAAACGCTGTTGCCGGAATACTTGGCCACCATACTCCGCAGCCGCCTGGTATTGGCGCAAACCACCCACATGATGACCGGCAACACCCACCCGCGCCTCACAAACTATGACGTAGCCAACCTGACGATTCCAATACCGTCATCGGAAGTGCAGGAAAGCATCGCCGTCGAAATCCGATGCCGGCGGGATGCAGCGCGGCAGCTGCGTGGTCAGGCAGAAGCGGGATGGGCGGCGGCAAAGGGGTTGTTTGAGGCGGCGTTGCTAACGTGACGGGTTGCTATCTACGTCTTCGCCGGCGTTGTCTGTCTGGCGGCTTGCCGGCTGACTTGGCTGCCGCGCGGAGCGCGGTCAACGGACTATGCCCTAAACGGCGGGCGCCATTGAATGCGTTAACAGCGTTTCTAACTCGACGCGGGCCGCGTTTCATATGAATATCTCCTATCTCAGCATCGCAAAAAAGCCGGCCTGCGTAAAATGGTGGTCGCCAGTCAGTGCTGCCGTTATTCCGTACCGTTCCATCGCTAGAAAACTGGCGCAGTCAGTGATGCTCCATTCCTGATCAACACGGCGCCGCAATCGTTCCAGAGATTCATCAAATTGTTCCGAGCTCTGGGGTTCGATAGTGACCAATGGGTTTCTTCTAATCTGGTCAACCAGGTCGATAGCGGCTTGACGCTGTCGCCTGGTGGTTCCGCTCCTGGGGTTGAGCAACTCGTTGAGTACCAGTTGTGTGGTTATTATCCGGGCGCCTTCCAACTCCAAGAGCGTGTTGTATTCCGTGGCTTGCTGATGAAACGCATCGTCAGTGTCGCTTAAGGCAATCCAATAGCCAGCGTCGCCAAAGTAGTCGTTCATGCGCTGCCTCGAAGTTTCATGTGGCGTCGGAAGGCCGATTGCCAATCGTCCACCCAGGCTACACTGAAGGACTCTATTTCCCGGATGCGCCGTAGATCTCCGTCGGGTGAATATTCGCCGATGCCGGAGACAATGGCCCGGCGTAGGTCGTTGGCTTGGAACGCGGCCCCGACCTCAAGGTGCCACTCCTCCGGGTAAGGGCTGACGATGGTGGTGCCGTCTTCAAGGAGCAGTTGGAAGGTTCCGCCGCCGCCTTCGCCCGGAGGGTTCATTTGGACTCCACGGACCTGGCCCCTGACTTCCACCGGACGGCAATTTTCAAGCTGGGCCATGCTCCGCCTCCTGGCTAATTGGCATTTGCGATTATGGGTTCTATTGTAGCATCACCAGTTGTCAGTATCGTCGGGCCCGCTAAACCACCTGCGCGCCAAGGATTTTGCCGATATGCTCCAGGGCCCAGCGATGGGCGTCGGCATCGAAGGAAGCTACGCAGTCCGTAGGCACCTCCACCGCATAGTCCCGGTTGCGGGCGTCGGAGGTGGTGTGCATCACGCAGATGTCGGTGCAGACCCCGCAAACTATTATCTTGTCAGGCTCCAGGGCGGCCAGTCGCTCGGCCAGGTCGGTGTTGAAGAAGCCACTGTAGCGGTTCTTGGGAATGACGTTGTCGTCGGTCACCCATTCCGCAAGTTCCGGTATGACCTCCGGCTCCTCGGTGCCGATGACGCAATGCACCGGGAACATCTGGAACTCCAGGTCGTCGGGCAAGTGGTGGTCGGAGACGAACAGCACGGCGGAACCGGCGTTGGCCTCCCGGAGCAGCAGGGTACGCACCGGGTCGATGATGCCGCGGGCTTCATCCCCGCAATACAGGTTGTGGCCGGGTTCGAGGAAGCCGCGCACCATATCCACGACCAAAACTACGTTTGCCATTTCCGCTCACCTCCATTCCGCAGTTCGTCGCAGTGTAACTTACTGCTTTACCGGGTCAAACGGCTTCTCGTCCACCAGCACCCGTTTGATCACGGCGTTCCCCCTTTCGCCGATGGCGACCACCACTTTCACGTCCCCCGCTCGCTCAATGATGCGACCCGTGCCTTCGGGAACAAAGTAGGTTCCGATGCCGAAATCGAGCCGGCCCCGGTCGTCCACCGTTCCACGAATGTACACGTCTCCGCCGCCGGGTTCATGCAACCGATAGTCGGCGGCGTACCAGGCATCCGGACTTTCTCGCAATACGACAAACACAGTTTCGCCCGCTCGCAGGTCGCCCAGGTAATCGGGTGGCGCGGCGATTTCGTAGTCCAATATCGCGTAGTCACCCTGCAGCAAGGACCGCGGGTCCACGGGCACGGTTTGCAATACCACTTCCCGCCCCTGCGAAAGCACGCTTTGCCGCACTCCGGCGAACACCACAAGGCCAACCACCTGAGCCGCCACCAACGCGGTAAATATCAGTGTCATGCGCCGGCTCACGACCCGGCTCCTTCCTGCCCGATGCGGCTCACCAGCCTGCGGCGCAAGACTTCCAGCCCGAACCCTCCGGCCAGCAGGATCACGCCGGCGACTATGAACGCCACCGATTGCCCCAGCAGGCCAAACCCGAACTCGAAATAGCGGCTGAACAGCGTTATGGCGAAGATGATGACCGCCAGGTTGATGAGCCAGGCCCGATTCCAGCGGTACCCGGCCGCGATCATCGCCAGCACGCCGGCCAGCATCACCAGGTTGAACGCCCACCACAGCCACTCCGCGCCAAGGCGCAGTCCGACCCACATGGCTCCCGCCACCAGCCCCATCCCCATGGCCGCCAACGTCTCCCAAAGGATCAAGGCCGTCCTCTGACTTCGACCTTGCCACCAGGCCGCTCCCAACGCGGCCGCAGCGGCCAGCGCAGCGATGCCCACCACCAGCCAATACTCTACGGACAGCACACCCAGACTCCACCGGTCGCTCCAGCGCAACTCTTCCCAGATGGTGTGGTATCCCAGCAGATAAACGGGCGCCGCGACCACGAGCAGGCCGACGATATCAAAGATCCTTGCGAAGGGTCGGGTGTAATCGAAGCGGGACTGCAATCGCCCGACGGAGAACAGCAGCATCCCCAACACCAGATAAGCCGGCGCCAGCCACACCGTCTCATCGTCGAAAACGTCCGGCACCCACTCCTGCGCTCGGAAGGCCGTTGCCACCAGCAATATTATCAAGGATAGCCCGAGCACCGATTGGGAACGAATGATATAGGCTAGCGGAATCACCCCCAGGAACCACGCTGGCATCAGGTTCGGGTGGTTCACCGGAACATGGTAGGTCTGCGCCACCAGGTGTATGGACGCGCCGAAGGCGATAGCTCCCAGCAGTATCACCGCCGTGCCGATACGCACGAACCCGAACCGGTACGACAGCAGCCCGCCTGCCACGTATATCACCGGCGTGCCGACCATCATGAGCGCGAGCTTCGCCAGCGTGGGGATCTCGGACCAATTGGCCGCTATGAACGCGATGATGCCCAGGCCGATCAACGCCGCGCCCATAATGGCGATGACGCTGACCGTGCGGTTGCCGATGGCGCTGCCGCCGGCCCCAGGGGGCAGGTCGTACCGGCCAAGGATGCTGTCCGCCTGCTCCGCGGTAATCAGCCTTTCGTCCCGCCAGTGGGTTACTTCGACCCGCAGGCGTCGCCGGAACTCATCCTGGCGTTCGCCCTCGGCATATCGATCGTCCATGGGTCAATCGGCGGCGTTGTCCACCGCATACCCCGCGTCCCGATCCAGCATCTCTGAAAGGCCCATCAGCTCGAAGGCATCGGTCAGGGGCGTCATTTCGCTCACCATATGTGCGGTGGTGCCGGTGGCCTTCAACTCGGCCATCACTTGCCCCACTCGGTACGCCACGGACATGAAGGCGCTGCCTGGGAAAATGACCATTTTGAAACCCAGTTGCTCCAGTTCGGACACGTTGAGCAGCGGCGACTTGCCCGTCTCAACGAAGTTGTACAGCAGCGGGACGCTGGTTCGGGCCACCACTTCGGCTGCCTCTTCGGCGGAGCGGATGGCCTCAACGAACAGTGCATCGGCGCCGGCCTCGGTGAAAGCGTCGCACCGGCGCATGGTGTCATCCCAACCGGTGACGGCCAGCGCGTCGGTGCGCACGATGATGGTGAAGTCGTCATCGGTCCGGGCGTCAACGGCGGCGCGGATCTTCTGCGTCATCTCCGCAATGGATACGACCTGTTTATCTTCAAGGTGCCCACACCGTTTCGGAGATTGTTGGTCCTCAATGTGAACTGCGGCCACACCCGTCCGCTCATATTCGCGGATGGTTCGACGCACGTTCATTGTCCCGCCGTATCCGGTATCGGCGTCGGCGATAACTGGGACGTTAACGGTTGCCGCTATGGCGGCAGCGTTGTCCATCATCTCGGTGGCCGTGGCCAACGCCAGGTCCGGATAACCGATCCTTGCCACCGAGGTCCCGGCGCCGGTCATGTACACGGCGGGAAAACCGGTCTTTTCGATGATGGCGGCGGTGAGACAGTCATAGGCGCCCGGCGCGGTGATGATGCCTGGCTCGGCCAGCAGTTGGCGGAAACGCTTGGTCGCTTTCATGGCACAGGTTCCTTAATTTCGATTGCGTCATCCTGGCCGTTCAGCTATGGCCGCCGGGTGAGATCAACGGGTACAGCATCCCGGGGCTCGGCAACTGGGCGGCCCGGCGCCGGCGGTTCCAAATAGGTAACGCTGTCGTAAAAATCATCCAGAGCAATGAACTTGCCGTTCTCTTCTACCCACTCTCGCATTCGGCGGTTACAGCTGTGTCGCCACGACAGCGCTTCAATGCGCCAACCCCGCCGGTACATACGCTCCATGTCGGCGTGGAATCCCACGCCATCGTCAAAGCCTGCGCCGTCGCCGGTGAGCATCACTATGATGCCTGGGTCGCCATTATAATCGAACCCGTCGCGCAGCATTGCCGTTTGGATCACTTGGTCCACACCTTGCTCCCGACCTTCCATTGCGCCGCATTCGAGCAGCTGGACAGTAACGCCCTCGTTTTCAAGGCGATTCCAGACGTGTCTCAACTCCGGTGGAACGGAGCCCACGGCAATGGCGCGCTCAATCTCTCTCCCGGCGTGAGCCAATTCCAGCAGGTTGCGGAAGTGGATACGCGTTCGGTAACGGGC
>JAGWBI010000008.1:13325-114131 GCA_021295965.1 Dehalococcoidia bacterium
CTGATACGCAGCGCCGCAACGGGTTCATGCCGTGAGGCCGCCGTCGATGGTCAGCACCTGCCCGTTGATATAACCGGCGTCGGGGCTGGCCAGGTACAACACTGCCGATGCAACGTCATCGGCAGTGCCAAATCGCCCGACCGGGATGTTGGAAAGCACCTGGGCCCGCTGCTCAGTGGTCATGCTTGCGGTCATGCCGCCGTCGCCACCCACCGCGATGAAACCGGGCGCTACCGCGTTAACCGTGATGTTCCGGCTGCCCACCTCGCGGGCGACCGCTTTGGTCATCCCAATCTGCCCGGCCTTAGACGCCGCATAGTTGGCCTGGCCCGGGTTGCCCGACAAGCCCACCACCGACGATACGTTGACCACCCGCCCGTATCGCTGGCGCAGCATCAGCGGGATCGCGAAGCGGGTGGACAGGAAAGTGCCCCGCAGGTTCACGGCAAGCACGTCGTCCCAATCGGCGGCGTTCATCCGCATCACCAGGCGGTCACGATTGATGCCGGCGTTGTTCACCAGGATATCCAGCCGGCCCAACCGGTCCGCCGTGGTCTTCACGACGGCTTCGGCGGCGCCCTCGTCCGACACGTCGCCGGGAACTCGCAGCGCTTCGCCGCCGGCCGCTCGTATCTCGTCAATCGTAACGTCGGCATCAGCGGCGCTACTCCGGTAGTTTATGCCCACCGAGGCCCCGGCCGCGGCCAGCCTTTTCGCGATCACCGCCCCGATCCCCCGGGACGAACCGGTGATCAACGCGACCTGGCCGCTCAAATCAATCGTGTACATACCAACACCCTACCTCTTGGGACAGAGTTCGCATTCACGCCTCACGCACCGCCGTGTGATGCAGTTCGGCGAGTTCCTGACGGAACCCCTCCACCAGTTCCAGGTGGTGGCAACGCAGGCCCGTATCGATGGCGCCGGCAACCCCGGCCGCGGTGGAGGAACCGTGTCCAATCATCACCAACCCGTCCACTCCGAACAGCGGCCCTCCCATGGTGCGCGGCAGGTTGGTAGTGGTCCATAACGCTTCTGCCACTTGCTTGACCTGCTCGGCGGACAAAACTTCCGCCAGATGCCGATACAACAAAGGCGCCAGGGCCGACCCCAGACCCTCGGCAAACTTAATCAATATGTTCCCGATGAATCCGTCACAGACGATCACGTCCGCCTTGTCCGTGAAAAAGTCCATCCCTTCCACATTGCCGACGAAATTCAAATGGCTGTCGCGGAACAGGTTATGGCTTTCCTGGACCTGTCGACTGCCCTTGGATGCTTCTTCGCCGACGCTGAGCAGGGCTACTCGTGGGTTTTCGATCCTCAATATCCGGCGCGAGAAAGCCACGCCCAGGGCTGCAAAACTCAGCAGCAAAGCCGGTCGGCAGTCCACGTTGCTGCCCAGGTCAACGACGGTGGTATTGGGCGCAACGCCCAGGAAATTTCCGCCGATGCAGGGACGTTCCAACCCTTCCAGCAGACCCAGCGCCATCACCGCGGTAGCCATGGTGGCGCCGGTGGAGCCCATGGAAACTACCATGTCGGCGTCGCCGGCCCGGAGTAATCCCATCGTGGTGGCGATTGAGGATCGCGGTTTGCGGCGCAACGCCGCAATCGGTTGCTCATCGTCCTCTATCTTCCCCTCCGACGGCGCAACGGCTATCGGGCGGGCTGCCGTGTCGTATTTTGACAACTCTCCGCACACGGCGTCCCATTCACCCACCAGCGTCACGTGCAATTCGGGATGGGCGTCCAGAGCGGCCAAAACCCCGGGCACGGTCTCTCGCGGGCCGAAGTCTCCGCCCATGGCGTCCACTGCGACGCGAACCCTCGCCTTGTTTCCGTTGGTACTCATTCCCCGGATTCCCCCTGGGTGGACGGGCTTAATGTGACACTCGCCGACCCGGTGATGATGCGTTGATCATTATGTGCACTACGGACTTCAACATTGCAAGTTACGATAAGACCCGTAACGGTGAATTCCCGCTTGGCAACGGCTCCCGTTGCTTCCAGTACGTCGCCGGGATACGCCGCGCCGCGGAACCGCACCCGCAGATTGCCGGAGGACAGCCAGTCCCTGCCGTACGACCGCGTCATCATCTCGGCCACCAGCGCCAGCGTCAGCATCCCGTGGGCGATTACGCCGCCGAACTGGGTGGTCGCCGCGAATTCGTCGTCATAGTGCAGCGGATTGTTGTCACCCGAAGCCGCACGGTAGGCGTCGATGGTTTGGCGCGTGATGGCGCGTCGCGCCTTCGGCAGGGCGTCGCCGACCTCGCGTGGCGATAAGCTGTCGGTATCCGCTTCGGCAGCCATCGGGTCATTCACCGGTCTGGCCGGTATCCGCGGGCAGGAGAACCGTCGTGCGCCCCCGCATCAGTATCAAGCCGCCACCTTCTTCGGTGACGGTGTAGTTCACGGTGAGAAATCGCATCCCGCCCCTCTCGCGAGCCGGTTCAATCTGCGCATCGGCGGAAACCAGCGCGCCGATCCTGGGCGCGTTTATCGTTTCAACATCCTGAAGACTGTGTATCGCGCCGTCAGGCAAGGACAATCTTTCCAGCAGTCGGCCCACAACCCGGGCAGCCAGCATCAACGGCGGCGCGGCGCCGGACGCGAAATATATAGGCAGTTTATCGCCAACCGCAGCAAGATATTGCTCAACTGCATCAACGGTAATTTCCCAAGCGCCCAGACTGATTTTGGTATGCTGCACGAAACAACCTATCGAACCCAGCGCGAACTATGTTCAGCGCGGTAGTTAACAATATACACGGGGAGTACCGTACCGACAATCCGACGGTGCATCAGCGACCGTTCAGCGCGACGGCGCCGTCCCAACCCCAAAACCGTCAACTCCGGACAATCCTCCGCAACTATCCTTGGCGTTTGACGCCCGTCGTCGGGCGGCGTAGCATTACCCTTACCTAATGATGATCGTTGCACAACCCTGATGGGAGACGCTGATGACGACTATGCCGAACAATACCGATGGATCTTTGACCGAAGGCATACGCCACGCCGTGCAGGAACACTACGGCCAGCGAGCGTTGCGGGTCATCGAGTTGACCGACGTTACGCCGGCGCAGGGGACCGGTTGCGGCGCGGAAAACTGCGGCCACGGCACCTGCGGCGGTGATGATTGCGGCCACGATGCGGCGGCCTGCGGGTGCGGCGCCACTGCGGCGGCATGCTGCGGCCCGGCGGATACCGAGCACGCCATGCGGCTCTACAACGATGCGCAGCTCCAGGGCCTGCCGGTCGAGGCGATGGCTGCATCGGCCGGCTGCGGAAACCCAACCGCCCTGGCTGACCTCCGCCCGGGCGAAACGATCCTGGACCTGGGTTCCGGCGGTGGCATCGACTGCTTCATCGCCGCCGACCAGGTGGGCGAGTCCGGCAAGGTTTTCGGCCTGGACATGACACCCGAGATGCTGGCCCTGGCCAACGCCAATCGCGACCGCATGGGCCTCACCAACGTCGAGTTCATCGAAGGCCACCTTGAGGATATTCCCCTACCCGACGCCAGCGTGGACGTGGTGATCAGCAATTGCGTGATCTGCCTCTCTCCGGACAAGGACGCGGTGTTCCGGGAAGCCTTTCGTGTGTTGGCTCCCGGCGGCCGGTTGCACGTCTCCGATATGCTGGCCCTGACTGCGGACGGTCCGCGCTTGACCGACTCCGAGGCTTGGGCATCGTGCATCGGTGGCGCTGAATACCAGGAGACTTACCTGGGCCGCATGGAATCCGCCGGTTTCGTGGAGATTGCCACAACCGATGAAGCCCTGCGGTTTGATGAGAATGAAGCGCCCCTGAACGTGGCCAGCGTGAAGGTGTCGGCCCGTAAGCCGGCATGACGCGGCCGCCCGGCATATCATAGAACGCTTGGGGGCAGGTCTCGAAACTGCTCCCAAGTTTCTCTCCGCTGTGAAAATTGGGGTAATTTCGTCAGAATCAGGATTTACCGGATTTCAAGATTTTCAGGATTACGCTCCCCCAATCCTGCCAATCCTATAATCTTGAAAATCCTGATTCAGACAGATGGCCGCAGCCGGCGTGCTATAATCAGCCGCGCATTGGAACACCGTCGGCTCCCCACAGCGCGAGGCAGATCATGGCATCTTCAACCGACTCCGGCGTTCAGCGCCCCGCCATCGCCATCACCATGGGCGACCCCTGCGGCATCGGCCCGGAGGTAGTGGTGAAGGCCCTGTCCGACCCCAGGATCTATCAATCGTGCCGACCGGTGGTGGTTGGCAACGTCTTCGCCATGGAGCAGGCGGTCCAACTCACCGGATCGTCGTTGGGCATCAACCACACCGATGATCCCACCTCGGCTGGCGAGAACCCCTCGGTGGTGGACGTGGTGGACATCGGAAACCTCAATGCCGAGGACATCACCGTCGGGCAGTTGAGCGTCCCCTGTGGCAAGGCGTCCATGGAGTGGGTGAGCAAGGCCGGCCAACTGGCGATGGCCGGCGTCGTTGACGGCTTGGCCACCGCTCCGTTGAACAAGGAAGCGGCGGCGCTGGCCGGCTACGAAGCTATCGGCCACATGGAACTGCTGCAGGAACTCTCCGGCGCCAAGACCGTCGCCACCATGCTCATGGCGAAGAACCTGCGGGTGGTCCACCTCACCACCCACCGCTCGCTTCGGGTAGCCTGCGACTATGTGAAGAAGGACCGCATCCTGGACTACCTGCGCCTTACTGACGACAATTTCCGCAAGTGGGGTTTCGCCAACCCGCGCATCGGCGTGGCCGCGCTGAACCCTCACGGCAGCGACGGCGGCCTGCTGGGCAACGAGGAAGCGGAGGAGATCGCGCCGGCGGTGCAACAGGCCCAGAGCGAAGGCATCAACGCCATCGGCCCGGTGCCGGCGGACATTATCTTCCACCAGGCCATCCAGGACCGATACGACGTCACCCTCTGCATGTACCACGACCAGGGCCACATCCCGGTCAAGGTGTACGGCTTCGAGGAAAGCATCACCGCCAACCTGGGGCTGCCCTTCATCCGCACCTCCGTTGACCACGGCACGGCCTTTGACATCGCCGGCAAGAATCTTGCCGACCACACCTCCATGGTGGAATCGATACGCATGGCGGTGGCCTTCGCCCGTGGCGACGGCCTGACCGGTGGCTGGGGCGAGGAGTAGGAGGACGGCATGACTACCGCACCGGATTTGCCGGCAGCTGGCGTCCAAAGTACTGCAGACCGTCTCCAGATCTGCCGGCGAATGATTATACACGCCCGCGAAGAGCTGATAAATGGCAACCGTTTGCAGGCCGGCGAAAAGGCATGGGGCGCCGTGGTGCAGCCGGTGAAAGCCATCGCTGAACAACGAGGCTGGCAGCACGAGTCGCATCAGGACATTCACGCGGTGATGAGTCAAGTCGTGCTGGAATATGGCTTCGATAGCGACCAGGCCCATGCCCTGGCGCAAGCATTCTTCATCGGACACCAGAACTTTTACGAAAATCACCGCAGCAGGGAAGATCTGGCCGAGATGATGGACCGGGTGGAGGACGTGTTGCCGGACTTGATCGAGCTGACAGCCATGCCGCCGCGCCCGTTCACGATTGCCAGCAGAGTCCAGGTGAGACGGTTGCGCCGCCTCACCGGCAACGCAGACCTGGAGATCGGCGATAGGTCCGATGTGGGATTCTCTCTGGAACACGGCTTTACGGATGGCGTAGGCGAGGATTAGCGCAATGAACATCGGATTCATCGGCGGCGGCACCATGGCGGAGGCCATCCTCGGCGGAATGCTGGACGGTGGCGTTGCCCAGGCCGGCGACGTGATGATAGGCGAGCCGGTGCCGGCGCGGCGGGACTACCTGGCAGAGCGATACGGCGTCGCCGTTTCGCCGGCTAACGACCTAGTGGTCAACGGGTCCGATCTGGTCGTGCTGGCGGTCAAGCCCCAGGATCTGCACAAGGTCTATGACGACATCGGCGGCCGGTTCACGGACGAACAGTCATTGCTGTCCATCGTCGCCGGAACCCGCATGAAGTCCCTTTCTGACGGCTTCAAGCATTCCGGCATCATCCGTGTTATGCCCAACACCCCGGCCCAGATCGGCGCGGGCATGACCATGTGGACCTGCGCGCCCTCGGTGGGCCAGGCGCACCGCGACACCACCGCCGCCATCTTGTCCACCATCGGCGACGAGATCTACGTTGATGATGAGAAGTACATGGACATGGCGACCGCGTTGAGCGCCAGCGGTCCGGCCTACGTGTTTCTCATCGTGGAGGCCCTGATCGACGCCGGCGTGTACGTTGGGTTGCCGAGGGACGTGTCCCGACGGATGGCCCTGCAAACTGTCAAGGGCAGCGTGCAACTGATACTGGAAACCGGCCGACATCCCGGCGAACTCAAGGACATGGTGACATCCCCCGGGGGCACCACCGCCGAGGGCCTGCAGGCGCTGGAACGCGCCGGCGTGCCGGCGGCCCTGGTGGACGCCGTAAACGCCGCATATCTCAAATCAATCCGGTTGGGTCAGGGCTGATCCAATCCCGCCTTCGCCAACGTTTCATGCTGCAACTCATCAGTTTCTTCATAACCCTTTGTTACTTGCTGCTGCTGGCCCGCATCATCTTGGGGTTCGTCGTCCAGTACATGACAATGCAAGGGAACGGCGCGCCCGACGTGCTGGTCCGGTTGTACGAAGTAGTATTCTCCATTACGGAACCGGTTTTAGGGCCCATCCGCCGCGTGCTGCCGCAGACGGGAATGATCGATTTCAGTCCGCTGGTGGTGATGGTCGTGCTGATAGTGGTCCAGTACGCGTTGCGAGCGCTGCTAACGTAGCTCACCGCTGCCCAACCCGATCAGGAAGGTGGACGGCATTGTCCGGTTCAGAACAGCGGTCCCGTCGCAAGTTCTGGACCGCCGGCGGCCTGCGTCCCCGGGATCTTCCCCTGTTGCGAGCGGCGCTGGCCGACGAGCTGCCGCCCCCAAACGATCACCCGTCCAGCCTGGTGATACTGTGCGGCCTGCCCGGCACCGGCAAAAGCCACTTCGCCCGTGAACTGGTGGCCCGGGCTCCCTTCGTTTGGCTGAACAGCGACCGGACCCGCAAGCTGCTCGTCGCGCGCCCCTGCTACAGTCGGCGCGAGCATCGTCGGGTCTTCGCCGCAATGCACGTCCTGACCCGCGGCTACCTGCGTGACGGCCATTCGGTGGTGTTTGACGCCACCAACCTGAACGAAGGCGTCCGGGCGCCGCTTTACGCCTCCGCCGAAGCGGTGGGCGTCGCCCCCCTGATCATCCGCTTCACCGCCAGCGCCGGATTGGTGTGGAAACGGATGGAGGACCGGGCCTCCGGCGTAGGTGAAGCCACCCAGAGCGATGCCGGCTGGGAGGTCTATACCCGCATGGCGATAGCCGATCAGCCGGTGCCACGACCACATCTGCTCGTGCGCGGCCCGGATGACGCCAACCGGGTTCTGGAAGAGACGTTGCGGCGGACTATTGGCCCCGGACTATACGGGCATCATCACGCAGCGCCATGACCTGCTCAGACAGATCCTTAACGCGACTGAGCACTTCTCCCAGTGTGCCTTCGAGGTCCAGCGCCGCAACCTCCAGCCGCTCGCCGCCGTGCCTGACACGGTACTCCCGCGGCTCGTCCTCCCCTTTAGCGTAAATCAGCAGCCCGCCGGGCAGGTCAAGGGCGGTGGTGTAGGCCAGCAGTTGGTACAGGTCGGCGTTGGGTATGCTGGTATGCGTGATTTTCTTGTACTTTGCATCGCCAACGAATACGCACGAGCGGCCATCCCACCAGGTCAAATCGGGCCGGAGATGGATGCGGCCTTTGTAGTCAAGGCTTGGGATGGACTTTTCGCCGAATACGGCCGGCGAGGCTTTGAGCGTGTCCCGCAGCGCCTCCGTCACGAATTCCTGAAAGACGACGTTCATGTCCATCAGGAACCCGCTGGCCCTCACCGCTCCCCGGTGGGGCTGAAACGCGCCGTGCCGCAGGATGAGCCGCGACAGCTCCACCACGCCTCGGTAATGTTCGTTCAGCCGGTCATATCGCACCGAAGGAACGTTGCTCGGTGGGAAATCAACCGACGACACTTCCTCCAGCATTGCCGCCAACGAGCCCAATCCCTGCCGGGCCCGGGCGGAACGCAAATGGGTAAGGCCCAGCCGGTAGGCTGCCGCCTTCACCAGTCGATTGGGCAGCACGTCGTCGGTGAACTCATCGTACTGCACCTCCACCGGCAAAGGGATGCCAAACCTGCGCCGCAACTGCTCGTCAAACCGGATGCGCCCCCGCACTGTGTGCAGCGCCTCTTCCTTGGTGCGGTAGCCGTGCAGCAGGCCCCGGGCGAAGGCCAGCCGGGCCTGGCGAGACAGCGCTATCGCCAGCGCATCGGGCAAGGCTTCTTCTTCGCGGAAATCGAAGTCCTCCTCCCGGAAACGCACCTTGCCGATGGCGTAGCAGGCCAGCGACAGCACCTGCGGAATGCCAATTTTCGGCTCGATAAGCACCGACAGACCATCGACCTCAACGGCGCCGATGGTGGAACCCGGGGTTAGTGTGTACTGGTGATCCGATCCATCCACAGCCCCGATGGAGATGCCCGCCACCTTGCCCAGGGCATCTCGCTCATCTACGGAAAGCGCAACTGGTTTGCTCCGCTCCCATTCCTTCAGAGTAATGTCACGCATCGGCTGCGGCGTCCGTATCCCCCTCCCCCTCGGCGGGAGAGGGTTGGGGTGAGGGGTCGTTGCCTAATAACCTGTTGAGGTCAAACTCCGCAAGCCGGGCCGCGTCCTGCCCGAAAAGCCGCTCCTCGATGTACGGCAGGACGCCGTACTTCCAAATGCGCCTGACCCTATCCTCGTCAAGACTCTCCTTCATAAAGTGGCTGGGGCCAATGGCGGCGTGAGGTTCGTCGCGTAGCAACGCGTTTGCCCGGTCAACCAGGCCGGCAATATCCCAATCTACGGTCGGAGGGTTCTTTTCGAGATACTTGCGGAGCACATCCTTGACGGGCGGCTCGTTAGGATGGAACTCCACAAAGTAGAAACGGCGGCGCAGGGCCAGGTCCACTAGAGCGATGGAGCGGTCGGCGGTGTTCATCGTCCCAATGATGTACAGGTTGTCGGGCAGGCGGAAGGTCGTATCGGAATACTGGAGCAGGACGTCCTCATTCCGGTATTCCAGAAGGAAGTACAGTTCGCCGAACACTTTGGCCAGGTTACCCCGATTGATTTCGTCGATGATGAGGAAATGCTTGGCACCGCAATCCTTCTCGGCGTCTTTCGCTGCCCTCAGCAGCGGCCCGTCCGTCAACTTGAAACCGGGTTCCCCGTTTTCCATCAGGGCAGGCCGGTAGCCCTGCACAAAGTCCACGTAATCGTAAGATGGGTGGAATTGCACCAGCGTAACCCGGCCTTTGGAGCCGGCGATGTGCTCCGCCAGTTTCCGTGCCACGTAGGTTTTGCCCGTGCCAGGCGGCCCTTGGAAGATGACCTGTTTCTTATCCTCCAGCAGTGTGTTGATTTCCTCGGGGAACTCGGCAGGCAAGTATAGTTCGCCGGCAAGGGCAGTGAATTCAATGTAGATTGGAGGTTTGGCAATCGGCCCGTTGCCCGTCTTACAGGGCAGCGGTTTTCCTTCTTGCCAAGATTCCCTGATGTCCGGTTCCCAGAAGTGTTCGAAGCTGCGGTAGGTTTCCTCTATACCTTGGCGAATCTGTTGCAACTTGCGGTCAACATTGTCAGTTGGCTCTTTAACGAAGAAGTGGGCGAAATTCTGCGCATTGGCGATCTCTTTCTTGCGGGTTGTGCCAATTGTCTCAAATCTATCCGGAAACGTGATGTGGAGTAGAATTTCTTTCTCGATTCCTCCTCTTTTCTGGTTGTTGATAAGCAGTTGGCTGGTGAACCGCCTTGTGAACAGGAATTCCCTAAATGCCCACCCATCTGAAAGCAAGCGGTCACGCTCCTCTGATTTCAGTTCCTTCCACTGCTCTACTACTTCGATCAGCGTTCCAATTTGAAATGGGATGTGCGTTTTGCCAGGCCCTATGTTGATGAACCCAGGTTGCAGACCATCGACAAACTCCGGCGGGATGTTCACTCGCTCAGGTGACCATCCCAATATCTGCTCTACCCGTTGCTGCTTGTTTCCCATATTCAAAAGAATCAGCAGGTGGACGTACAGCACCTCGGCCATTAATTGGTACACTTCCGCCGCGCTGTCGGCAAGTTGCCGTTCCAGCTTTACCTCGAAGTCGTCGCTCGAGAAATCCGGTCGGTCTAGGAACCGCTCGCGTAATTCCCGCAGCCATTCACCCGACCAAATCGCTGTGCCCGGCGTGAACAGTGAATCGTCGGCCCGCAGTGCGCGGTCAACCCACGCCTCGGCCGCGTCGTACACTTTTTCTACGCCGTTTCCGGTTCTTCTGCTGCCCATGATCGCCCGCCCGCTGCTGTACCTATTCATCCAGAAACTCTTGCCAGTTCAAGCCCAACTGCCTGATGGCTGAGCGCAGGGTTCCGATCTTCAGGTCACGCGCGCCCCAATCTGGCAATATCGCGTCCTCTTGCGCCTGTGGATTGAACCATTTCCGGTGAGAGCCGCCGCCCCGCCTCGTAACCTCGTAACATCCCAGCCGCGAAAGCTTGCGGACTGCTTCCCGGTATCTCATGAGATTGAGACGACGGCCTCGATGGAGACCGGCCCATGGGCGTCGTCCGCGTAAATGCCGTCGGGCAGCGGACGCCCCCGGTCTTCGTAGATTTCCACCACCGCTGCAAACGCATCCTCCGCGTTGGCCAAGCACTCTGCGATGGTGTCGCCCTCGGTAATCAGTTCCGGGAGCAGGGGAGATGTAACGGTGTACCCTCCTTCCGGCTGAGGTTCCAGGGTCAACGGTATCCTTGCAATCATGGTCACCTCCCAGTGTCCCCATTTACGTACAGCGATATGCCCCGTCAGCATAGCATCAAGCGGTAACGTGGCCGGTGCCGTTCAGCCGGCCGGTGGATTGAAGGGTGGCATGGGCGGGGGCAGGTCGATGCTTTCGTCGGCAAGGGCCTCTTCTTCCGAGAGGAGCAGGCGGTCAATAGTCCTTTGCTGCAAGGGAGTGGGTACAAAATCCCGGTTCGCTCCCCGTTCCCGCGCTTCCCACAACAGGGGTATCAGCGAATTAACGTCGGCAACCAAATCCGTTACCAGCACCTCGCCTAGCCAGTCCTCGTAGTAGTTGTCGTGCAGCTGGTCGGCGATGGCTTGCAAGTACCGCATTTGCGGTTGCTGGAACTCCTCGGCCAACAGGCCAACAATGTCCCGGCGCAAGTTGTGCGAGCGGTGCCGCCAGTTTCGGTCCTCGGCGATTGCTTTCACGGCCTGGGCCACGGCACCGGAAGCCTTGTCCGAAGCTTGCACCCGGTCGCCCATGGTATGCAGCTCGTAATTGGCCTGCTCGATAAGACGACGGCTGAGGTCGGTGTGGCGGTTGGCATTTGCTATGGACATGATGGTTCCGTCTCGCGGAGACTTGGTCCGCCTGAGGCTGACAACAGCCGCCTTGCCGCCCGGTTTGAGAGGGTGGCAAGCATACTATTGCACATCCCGGAAATCCTAACAATCCGGCAAATCCTGCTTCCGATGGAGAATGGAAAGGTCCCATTTTTCGCGTCCAAGATGGCCGCCGGTTGTGTGGCAACCGGCAAAGCAGGATAATCCCGCCAACGAAAAACGCGACAAAACAACCTCACGGGAGACGAACCATGCCAACCACAGTGAAAGTAGCCGCCGGCGACGTAACCGACTTCCCCACGCCGGCGTTGGTGGTCAATCTGTTCCAGGGTGTGACCCAGCCTGCCGGAGGTACCGGAGCGGTTGACCGGGCCCTGGATGGCGCGATATCGGCCCTCATCGCCGACGGGGAAATCAAGGGCAAGCTGGGCGAAATCACCATGCTCCACACCATGGGGCGCATCCCCGCCAAGCGAGTGGTGGTTGCCGGCCTGGGCAAATCGGGTGATTTTGATACTGCCGCCGTGCGCCGGGTCAGCGGCGACGTCGCCCGTTTCCTGCGGCGCAAGGGTGTGTCGGAGTTCGCCACCATCGCCCACGGCGCGGGCATCGGCGGCCTGGACGCCGGAGAGTCGGCCCAAGCCATCGCCGAAGGCACGCTGCTGGGCCTCTACAAGTTCGATACCTACCGCAGTCCGCCCCAGGCGGACAACGGTTCCGATCCCAGCGAGGGATCCGCAGACAAGGACGGCATCAGCAACGTCACCATCGTGGAGCGGGATGCCACCAACATCGCCGCGCTAACCGGAGGCGTTTCCGTCGGCACGCTACTGGCCGAATCGACCATGCTGGCCCGGGACCTGGTGAACCATCCCGCCAACGTGATGACGCCGGCGCGCATGGCCGAAACCGCTCGGGAGGTGGCGGAGGCCGTGGGGCTGGAGCTGGACGTGATGGACCGGGACCGGATGAAAGCGCACGGCATGGGAGCGTTCCTGGGCGTGGCCCAGGGCAGCGAGGAGCCGCCCAAGCTCATCGTGCTAACTTACCGGGGCGATCCCGAGCATCCCGAAAACAACCTGGGGCTGGTGGGCAAGGGCATTACCTTTGACACCGGCGGCATCTCCCTCAAGCCGGCGGCCAACATGGAGGCGATGAAAGGCGACATGGCCGGCGGCGCCTCGGTGATCGCAGCGATGCGGGCCATCGGCTCGCTGAAACCGCGCATCAACGTGACCGGCCTGATCGCCGCCACCGAAAATATGCCCGGCGGACGCGCCCAACGGCCCGGCGACGTGGTGACCGCCATGAACGGCAAAACCATCGAGGTCATCAACACCGACGCCGAGGGTCGCCTGGTCCTGGCCGACACCATGTGCTACGCCCGCAGCCTGGGCATCACCCGGATGGTGGACGTGGCAACGCTCACCGGCGCGATGGTGGTAACGTTGGGCAAAGCCTGCACCGGCATGATGGGCAACTCCGCAAAGCTCGCGAAACAGTTGAACACGGCCGGAGATCGCAGCGGCGAACGCTTCTGGGAATTGCCCATGCTGGAAGACTACCGCGAGCTGATCCGCTCGGACGTGGCCGATATGAAAAACAGCGGCGGACGACAGGCCGGTTCCATCACCGCCGCCATGCTGCTGCGCGAATTCGCCGAGGACACCGAGTGGGTCCATCTCGACATCGCCGGCACTTCCACCGCATCCAGCGCGAAAGGCCACTTGGTGAAGGGAGCAACCGGCGTCCCAACGCGGACGCTGGCGCAGCTGGCTTTGAACCTGGCGAATGGCGGCTGACGGTTGACATCATATGATCCGGCGCACAAACTGGAAGAACATCCCCCACAGGAACGCCTACTCATGACTGCCGCCACACCACCGGAACCAACCCCTTCCGAACAGCGGATGGACCGCATGGAAGCCAACATAGATCGTCTCCAGCAGGATATGGAGACGGTCAAGCAGGACGTGGAGACGGTTAAGCAAGACCTGGACACGGTCAAGCAAGACGTGGAGACGGTTAAGCAAGACCTGGACACGGTTAAGCAGGACGTAGCCTACCTCAAAGGCGACGTGGGGACGCTGAAAGGATGGGGAACAGAGATGGTCAGCCGTAGCCACCCGGAATACTACACTGGAGCGATCGGCCTGCTCCGGCCGCGTTCGGTCAGCAACGAGGAAATTCTGAACCTGGCGGCTGATGCCTTGGATGACGGACGCATCACGGAGGCTGAACTCGATCAGATAGGCCGCGCCGACACCTACCTGAAAGCGCAACGCAAGAGCGACCGGCTGGAAGTCTGGCTTGTCTCGCAGGTCTCGTTCAGCATCTATCCCAACGACGTGACCAGGGCGATTGAAGAAGCCAGGATCCTGGGTAAAATCACCGGGGAAACGGTCATACCCGCCGTAGCCGGTGAGCGCATTACCGCGGACGCAAGCGGACTGGCGGAGTCAAACGACGTGCCATTTGTTCGCATCCGAAACGGCAACCGGCTTATGGAATAGGCCCGAGCCCTTGACCAAAGGAGGCTGAAAATGGCGACGATAGGCAGCGGCGATTTCACCTACGAGGTGATGGACGATTGGGCCAAGCTGCCCGAAGGGTGGACCATCGGACAAGCAGAACCGGCCTGCGACTCGCAGGATCGGGTGTACATTTTCAACCGGAGCGACCACCCCTTGATGGTTTTTGGCCGTGAGGGCAACTTCCTGCAAGAGTGGGGCAAGGAATACCTTACCGACGCCCACGGCATCTACATCAGCGGCGAAGACCTGATCTACCTGCCCGTGCGCGAGTCCCACGCCATCGTCAAATGCACGCTGGACGGCAAACCACTGATGACCATGGGCATGTGGGACACGCCGTCTGATACCGGCGGCGCGCGGCCCAACGGCACCATGTGGAAAGCCGCCGGCCCCTTCAACCGCTGCACCGACATCGCCCTGGCCCCCAACGGTGATCTGTTCGTTTCCGACGGCTATGCCAACAGCCGGGTGCACAAGTTTTCACCGGATGGGAAACTGCTACATTCCTGGGGCCGGCCCGGCAAGCGCGGTCCCGGCGAGTTTCACATCCCCCACGGCATCTGGGTACATTGGGACGGCCGGGTCATGGTGTGCGACCGGGAGAATAACCGCATCCAGCTCTTCACCGGCGACGGCGAGTACCTGGGAATGTGGACTGACCTGGCCCGTCCCTGCGACATCTACGTTGACTACGAAGGCATCGTCTATGTCGTGGAACTGGACGCTTTCATGACCATCCTGAACATGGACGGCGAAGTGCTGGCAAAAATGGACATCGGCGGCGCCGGGGGCCACGCGGTCTGGGCCGACTCCCGCGGCGACCTGTACATCGGCCACAACCAGGAAGGCCGGCGCTTGGTCAAGCTTATCCGGCAATAGGCTTTTACGCTCTGGGCCAGTCGCCGTGGGGCTTTAGCCTTCCTTGCCCGGGGCCCGAGGCCCGGCAAAAACAGCCGGTACTCGGCTGGGATGCTTGTTGCCCAATCGGGTCCAGGCGCATATCATAGATAGAGGCCGTGGTCCAACGGACCAGGTCGATCATCCCGACACAACATACAACGGAGTCAAGCATGGCAGTTGGCAGCACTTACAAGATAGTCGAACTGGTTGGGTCCTCCAGCGACGGCGTACAGCAGGCCATTGACGGCGCAATAGCCCGGGCCGCTCAAACCATCCGCAATCTCGACTGGTTCGAGGTGCGTGAGATCCGCGGGCAAATTGAGGATGGTCAAGCCTCCTGGTATCAGGTGAAGGTGGGCGTGGGGTTCCGGGTGGACTCCGGCGAGGACATCACCGAGGACTAGACCTTCCGAGCCTTTGCGCCGAGTGCGGCGACTGGCCCGTCCGACTTGCGGACCACGAAACAACCCGGCGTAATATCGGTCCGCCGACCTCAAACGATGTCGAAGCGACCCTCTCCCCCCGACGGGAGGGGGTGACTTTTTGGATGCCCTGACAGACTGCCCAGCCCGCCAGGCGTCATCAACGGAAGCAATGGTCCGCTGGTCAGCAGGTCGGGGCCTGGAGACCGCCACCCATAGGGGATGATCCAACTGGGGATGGGTACTGGTACGGTCGTCCGCCCGACGCAGACCGGTATTGCGGTACCGTCGGCGGTTGTAGTCCCAGATTATGCGGTGGTCCCGGGAGCGTTTGCCCCGGGAGATCTGCCTGGAAAGCGCTCCTCGCCCCGGGCAGCCACCAGACGATGGCGGGTCGGCCAGCGCAAATGCAGCGGAGTTGATGTTGGGACAGTTCCTCAAAAAAGGGAACGCCGGCGTAGGCCAATCAAAGAGGTGGATCACCCATTGCTGCTGCCACCGCTGGGCGCATTGGGCCAGCAACGTGGCGGCTTGCGCTGGCCGACGGCTGGCCAGGGGGCCTCGGCCGGCCCGGCACGGATACGGGCGGTCCTCCCGGAACGTCGTAGTAGCCCGGCTTGATCCCCTTGAGGCGGGCCACCTTGTTGGAGCCCACCGGACACAACCCCTCCAAGGCGTTGCTCTCCGGCTGCTCCAGGACACTCTCATCCCGGATTGCCAACGCCCGTTCTCCAGCGGCGATCATCTCAGTATGCCGCTGGTCGGCATCATGCCAAAGAAACTCTGCCAGAAGAGTATGCGACCACTTGGGTGAGCGCAGCAGATTGCCGAGACCCTTGGCGCCCACCGGCCCAGGGTAGGGATTAATGAACTCGCTCAAGAGCAACCCGTAACGATTGTGGCGCATACGCACCAGGGCCGCCGGGGTCAGCAGAAAGGCGCGTACCAATCGCGGGTTCAGCCAAGTTTCCAACGGCCCGATGAACAATCCCAGCAGATCCGCCACCTGTTACCCGTGCTGATGGCCCGCCCCTCGCTGCAGCATAAAGAAGCCCCCTTCGGTGGTTTAGAGTTTGCTCACTCCGACTTCACCAGAAAAGGGCTTCTCATTTCAGTCCCTTACAGCGACAGTTTCCGCATTCTAAGATTCGGGATGGCTCACGTATGACGGATTAGGCGTTACTACGGCGCCGCAAGTCCAAACAGATGCCGGGCGGCAGCTACGGCCTTGAATTCCGGTTTGTTATGATGTAAATGCGCCTGTTTGCGCAAATGCACAGGCACCCCATCCCAGGAGCGACCTTTCCATGACCACCTTGCTTAACCGTATTGACCCCGCCGTCGCGGCCGCCATCGAGAATGAAAACCGGCGCCAGCGCGATTCCATCGTGCTCATTGCCTCGGAAAATTACGCGAGCAAAGCGGTGCTGGACGCCCAGGCCCAGTTGATGAACAACAAGTACGCCGAGGGCTATCCCGGGCGGCGATACTACGGCGGCTGCGAGTTCGTGGACGTGGTTGAGACGCTGGCCATTGACCGGGCTAGGGAACTTTTCGGCGCGGATCACGCCAATGTGCAGGCCCACAGCGGCGCCCAGGCCAACATGGCCGCTTACTTCGCCGTGCTGGAGCCGGGCGATACCGTGCTGGGAATGCAGCTCGACATGGGCGGCCACCTGACCCACGGCGCCGGCGTGAACTTCTCCGGCAACCTCTACAACTTCGTCGCCTACGGCGTGGACAAGGATACGGAAACCGTCGATTATGACCAGGTCGAGAAACTGGCGAAGGAGCACAACCCCAAGCTGATCGTAGCCGGGTGCAGCAGCTATTCACGGGTGCTGGACTTCCCCCGTTTCCGCGCCATCGCCGACTCAGTGGATGCCCTGCTGATGGTGGACATGGCCCACATCTCCGGGCTGATCGCCGGCGGGGCCCATCCGTCGCCTTTCCCCCACGCGCAGATCGTCACGTCAACCACGCAGAAAACCCTGCGCGGCCCCCGGGGCGGGATGATCCTGACGGAAGCCGATTTGGCCCGCAAGATCGACTTCGCGGTGTTTCCCTACATGCAGGGCGGGCCGTTCATGCACGTCATCGCCGCCAAAGCGGTGTGCTTCGGAGAGGCCCTACAGCCCGATTTCGCGCGCTACGCCCACCAGGTCGTCTCCAACGCGCAGGTGATGGCGCAGGAATTGTCTGAGTCCGGCGTGCGCCTGGTGGCCGGCGGCACCGATAACCACCTGATGCTGGTGGACCTGACGCCCCTGGGCATCACCGGCCGGCAGGCGGAACGGGCATTGGAATCAGTGAACATCGTCGCCAACAAAAACGCTATCCCGTACGACCAACTGCCGCCGCGCACCGCCTCCGGGCTGCGTCTGGGCACTCCAGCCATCACCAGCCGGGGTATGGGTGAACAGGACACGCGGGAGGTTGCCAAACTCATCGTGCGAACCTTGGGCAGCATTGGGGACGAAGCAGCCATGTCCGCCATCGGCGACGAGGTACGCCACCTGAGCAACAAATTCCCGGTACCGGGGCTGGACGACGATTAGGAAAAGCGGAACAAATTCAACCGTCGCGTTGTCGCAATGCCGCCCAGCGAGAAGATTCAAGGACGATTGTCGATAGCCGCTCCCGGAGCCGCATCGCCAAGGTCGCCGACGAAGACGTGTCCGCCAATATCGCCTTCGTAGCCTTCGGTTGCCAGGTATTCGACGGTGAAGCCGGCCTCCTCCAACAGGCCAATCCACGTAGCTTTGGGAAACAGGCCGAAAGTGTGCCGGTCCTGATGCACCTCTAGGCGTCCCGCACCGTTGGTAATAAAGAAGAACACCGATTCAATCGTGGTATCGTCGGGATCTGGATCCGCCACGTACTCGATGAAAGTCACGTCCTCGTTGGGGCTGTGCCGGTTCCAATCGATGACGCGGGGACCGGAGAAACTGTCAGTCAGGTGATCCGGAGCCAGCAAGAGCAATCCGCCCTGCGTCAGGTGGGCCTTGGCCGTCGCTATGGCGGCGCGCAGATCCGTTTCGCTCAACATATAGTTGACCGCGTCATAAATGAGCACCACATCGAACAGGCGACCCAGGCGGATGGAACGCATGTCGCCTTGATGATGGGGCGTCGTTACGTTCAGGGCGCGGGACAAATCAAGCATCGGTGGCGACAAGTCCACGGCTTCGGCGTCGAAGTGTGGGGTCAAGTGCGATAGTAGATGGCCGCCGCCGCAACCCAACTCGAGCAAACGTGGGCGTCGGCCACCGGTAACGCGGGATGGCGCCAACCTGCTGCGGATGATATCGCGGAACAGAGCGCCGTCGGGGATATATTCCTCCGGCGGACTGACAATAGGCCAGAGGCGCGACAGGTCGTTGTAGAGGCGTTGCGTCATTGCTGGTTCAGGCGACCCTGGCAAACATGCTGAAAGTCTCGATGTACAGGTATTCCCGAATGCGTCCCAGATGGCTTCCGGAAGCCGGGAGATTGTTGTAGAGCCAGCGTTCCAGGTTGCTGACGATCACGCCCGGTTCCAGTTCAATCGCGGGTCGGCCCAATTCTTCCCAACGGGAGATCATGCGCGGCGCATCCATAGGAACCCGCCAATCCGCATCTGCCGGTTGATCGGTGTAAGAGTACATCCTTACAACCTCCTCTTGCAATTGAGAACAAGTGTACGTATAACAGGGGTGTAACGCAAGTGGTTGGCTGTCATCATCCGCACCCGTGTTGAGCAAAGTCTCATTGCGAGCGAAGCGCGGCAATCGGGCGCCGGAAACGCGGCCCGAATCAGCAAGTCCGGCAGGTACCCGCCGAGACCGCCACGCCACGACGTTCCTCCCGGCTGGTGACGGGCAAAAATTCAAGGACGCCTGCGGACGTTTCCCCGCCTGATTTGTCTGTGCTAGAATGCGCCCACCGCGCCGGACGAATGCAATTCGGCTGGCAACAATCTTAGGAGGTGCCACAATGGCCGAATCCGATTTCACTGTTTATTACGACTTTCGTTGACCCTTCGTGTACAACGCTGCCATGTGGTGGGCGAAAGTACGCGAGAACACTGACCACGAAATCGCCGTGGATCTCAAGCCGTTCTCGCTGGTTCAGGTAAATCACGACAACAACAATGATGACGGGTTCAAGTACTGGGAGCAGGACGACTCCGACAACACCCTGTTGGAGCTCCGGGCCGGTATCGCCGCCCAGCGCCAGGGTAAGGAGATCTTCGACCGGTTCTTCATCAACCTGCTGAAAGCTCGCCACGAGGATCGCATCGACCTGACCGATGCCGACGCCATCAACGCGGTGGCCGAGGCCTCCGGCGTGGACATGGGCCAGTTCGCGGAAGACCTGGCTGATCCCGATGTCCTGCGCGAGATTGGTGAGAGCCACACCGAGGCCGTGGAAGTTCACGGCGCGTTCGGCGTCCCTCTGTACGTCTTCCCCAACGGCAACTCCGCCTTCGTCAAGATGTTCATTCCGTCCGAAGACGAATCCGGACCCATCTATGACAACCTCGTCGAGATGATGGCCGATCACAGGCACGTGGGCGAGGTCAAGCGGCCCTCACCGCCGTGGCCCTATGAGGGTGTGCGCGGATAGCTGTGTCTCCAACGCAATGAGTTCGCCCGGCGGACATCGACCCGTCGCCGAACTGGAACAAGCCCTGGGCCTGAGTTTTCAGGACCGGGGCTTGTTGGTTCAGGCGCTGACCCACCGCTCCTATACCAACGAGACGGGCGGAACCGACACCGATTCCTACGAGCGGCTGGAGTTCCTGGGCGACGTGGTGGTGCGCCTGATCGTCAGCGAGGAGCTCTATCACCGCCTGACCGATTGCGACGAGGGCGGGTTGACCAGGCGGTGGACGGCGCTGCTGAGCCAACGGGCGCTGGCCGCCGCTGCCGCTGACATCGGCCTGGCCGAATATGTGCTGCTGGGACGCGGGTTTGAGGCGACGGGCGGTCGATACGGGGAAGCCGTGCTTGGCGACGTGATGGAGTCGGTGATCGCCGCCGTGTATCTGGACGCGGGATACCACGGGGCTCGCCGCTTCGTACTCGCCGCCCTGGCTGACCGGATCGACGATGCCTGCCGACCCGACTGGCGCCCGGATAACCCCAAGGCGGAACTGCAGGAACTGCTGCAGGGACGCGGCAAACCGACGCCGATTTACCGGGTGGTGGCCTCGTCAGGCCCAGCCCATCAACCGCAGTTCACCGTCGAAGTGGCGACGGAGACGGAAGTGCTGGCCACCGGCGTGGGCCGCAGCAAAAACGCCGCCGAAACCGAAGCGGCGAGGGCGGCGCTGGTTGCATTTCGGAAGGGTGAATGATGGCCGCTTGGATACCGTATCATCGGGATATAATAGTTGAACAGGAAACCATTGATCGCGTCTGCGAGGGACATCCGATGATAGAGTTGACCAACGAAGTCAAACAGCAGGTAATCGACCTGGTCCGGGCCGACCTGGCCGAAAAGTTCGGACCCGACGACCCCATCGTATTCGACCCCATCGTCATCGACCTCCGCTTCGACCCGGATGATGAACCCTACCCCCACATTTACGTGGTCTATGACGGCGACGACGAGTTGATGGAGCCGTTGTGGACTGCGGGCCTACCCGGCCGTCTGTGGCCTAAACTGATTGACATGGGAATACCTGAGCTGCCTGGCAAGTCCTTTGTAGAGAAATCGGAGTGGGAGGAAGTACTGGCGGAGAAGTTCCGTGAATCCGCCTGACCTGATTGACTCTGCCCGGCAGCGGGCGGGTGGAATATCTCAACCTAGACTGGGACGCCCACGACAAACCGATCTGCAACGAGCGGTGAGCGATACTTACTACGCCATGTTCCATACTCTAGCTGGCTGCTGCGCCAATACTCTAGTGGGAACCAGCTACGTTGCCAGAAGGCGGCCGGAATGGCGTCAAATTTACCGCGCTCTGGAACACGGTCACGCCAGGCGGCAATGTAGCAATCACCGAGCGCTCGCGCAATTTCCGCCTGAAATACAGCGATTTGGCGAACACTTTGTCGATACCCAACGGCTGCGTCATCAGTCCGACTATAACCCCGAAAGCAGCCTCACCCGCCGGGAAGTCTTGCGCCTCATTGGCGAAACTGAGGCAATCATCCAAGCATTCGACCGCGCCCCCGCCGACCGCCGCCGCGCCTTTGCCATCCACGTCCTGTTCCGCACCCGAACGGCTTGATCCAGCGCGAACCGACAACTTGCCGCCTGCCAACTCCACTGATAACCTTTCTTCACTATGTTTTCCATCTTCAAGCGCAACCGGGCGGAGACAAACCGCCAGCAGACCGACGCCGGCGTCAAACGCAGCCGCGACAACTGGTTTGGACGCATCCGCAATCTCTTTGCCTCCCGCGAGCTCGATGATTCGGTCTGGGATGAAATAGAGGAGATCCTCATCTCCGCCGACGTGAGCGTCGATACCACGATGGCGGTGCTGGACGACCTGCGTGCCGATGTGCGCGCCGGCCGGGTTTCCGATGGGGAGACCGCTTTCGCTCGGTTGAAGGAACTGCTGGCGGCGGAATTGTCAGCCCAGGATGACCCTGATGTGTGGCTGGACGACGACACCATCGCCGCGCCCTACGTGATACTAGTTTGCGGCGTGAACGGGGTGGGCAAGACCACCAGCATCGCCAAGCTGGCCCACCACTTCACCGCCTCGGGCAAGCGGGTGATGCTGGGAGCGGCCGACACCTTCCGCGCTGCCGCCGAGGAGCAGCTGGAGATCCTGGGCCAACGCGCCGGCGTTGACGTGATCAGTCACCAGCACGGCGCCGACCCCGGGGCGGTGGCCTACGACGCCTGGCAGGCTGCCCGCGCCCGGGGCGCCGACATCCTCATCGTGGACACCGCCGGCCGCCTGCATACCCGCAACAACCTGATGGACGAACTGCGCAAGGTGCGGCGGGTCATCAATGGACTGGACGACGCCGCGCCTCACCAGGTGCTTTTGACGCTGGACGCCACCACCGGCCACAACGGACTGACCCAGGCCCAGGCCTTCACCGACGCCGTGGGCTGCACCGGCATCTTCCTGGCCAAGCTGGACGGCACCGCCCGGGGCGGGATCGTGCTGTCCATCCGAAGAGAGCTGGGAGTGCCGATACTGTTCATCGGCACCGGCGAGGGTTTGGACGACATCGCGCCCTTTGACGCACGTGAATTCGTCGATGCCATGCTTGCGCCGGCGTCCTGAGCCTGGTCAAAAGATCCGGGTTTCCGTACCTTAAACCGTGCAGGACATCATCGCCTGGATCGCCGTCCTGTGGGCGCTATCGTTGGTGGGTTTCCCTTTCGCGTCCGGCGTATGCGGATTGGGAAGGTTGGCCGACCGGGGGTGGGCAGTCTCGCGAGTGCTCGGCCTTCTCCTCCTGGGTTGGCTCACGTGGATTGGCGGTACGTTGGGCGTCATACCCAATTCGGCAGGTGGTTTCGCCGGCGCGCTGATCCTGCTGGGCGTCGCGGCGGTGTGGTTGGCCCATCGTCAGCGGGTAGAACTGGCCGATTTCTTCCGCCGGCGCTGGAAGGTAGTGGCGACGACCGAGTTGTTGTTCCTGGCGATGTTCGCGTTCTGGGCGCTGGTGATCAGCGAAGTTCCGGCCATCAACCACACCGAAAAGCCCATGGATTTCGGCATACTGAACGCCGTCGCCAATGCGGACGGCTTCCCGCCGGAGGACCAATGGCTGTCCGGCCACAGCATCGCCTACTACTATGGCGGGCATCACATGGCAGCGACCCTGGCGACGCTGACGGGAGTCGCCACCGACAAGGCATACAACCTGGCGGTGGCGACCGTGCCAGCGATGCTCGCCGCCGGGCTGTTGGGCCTGGTGTATAACCTGCTGCGCTTTTCCGGCGCGCGGGTGGCTCCCTCGCTGGCGGTCGGCTCGCTGGCGGCCCTGGGCGTGGTGATGCTGGGCAACCTGTCCGGCGTACTGGAACTGGCCTACGCGCGCGGCGTGGGCGGTGATTGGTTCTGGCAGTGGGTGGGCATCAAGGGACTGGAACCGCCGGCCGGCGGAGACGGTTGGCTGCCGGACGGTTTTTGGTGGTGGTGGCGCGGCACACGGGTGATCGATACGCTGGCAGAAAGCGGGGTGTCGCTGGATTACACCATAACTGAAGTTCCTTTCTTCAGCTTCCTGCTGGGAGATCTACACGCCCACGTTGCGTCTTTGCCTTTCACGGCGCTGGCTCTGACCCTGGCCCTGGCCATGTTGGTGGCGGCGGAACCGCCGGGGTTGGATTGGTTGCGCCGACGTCCGGGCGAAGCCGCCGTGTTGGCGCTGACCCTTGGCGCTCTGGCGTTCATCAACGCCTGGGACTTCCCGCTCTATATAGCGATTGTAGCCATGGTCGCCACCGCGCATTGGCTGTCTTTTGGTCGGAGACCTAGAGATCTGGCTACCTTTGACCTCTCAACTGAGGAAGACTTATCAATCGCTCGCACATTAACGCGAGGGCTGGGTCGCGCGGCGTTATTGGCCATCGCATTGGCCGCAGCCGGGGTAGTGCTTTACCTGCCCTTTTACGTATCCTTCGACAGCCAGGCCGGGGGTATCCTGCCGGTAACGGGACCGGCGACGCGTCATTTCCTGTTCCTGGTGGTGATGGGAGTGCCGGCGGCGCTGTCGGCGGGTCTGGTGGCCCGGTCGGTGCTGGAAATGGGTTGGCCAACAGCCGAGTTGCGGAAACTGGGCTGGCCTGTATTGGCAGTGAGCCTCGCGCCTTTTTTCGTCTGGCTCGTGGGCGTTGCCGTGTTGGTATCGGTTTCCGCAAGCGACGTGGACTTGGCGGAAGGGTTGGTGTGGCGGCGTCTCACGCTGGCGGCGCCCCTGCTGCTGGCCGGAGGGCTGGCGACGTATTGCGCACTGGTGTTGTCCGCCGGACGTCGGCCGATGCAATGGCTGGTGTTTGCCCTGATACTGGCGGCAGCCGGGTTCTATCTGTTGGCGGGAGCCGAGCTATTTCGCATTTCCGACCTTTTCGGCAACCGGATGAACACTGTGTTCAAGGTCTATTACCAGGCGTGGATACTCCTGGGGATTGCCGGGGCGGTGGGGTTCTACTACATTGTGGCCGCCCCGATCCGACGGCGATGGGCCGACTACCGGGCGGGGCTGCTGCGGGCCATTGGCATCGCGTGGGCTGCGGTGGCTGCGTTGTTGGTGCTGGCGTCCGCCTACTATCCTGCCGCGGCCGCGCTGGAACGTACCGGATGGTTTCAGAATAGCGAAAGTTGGTCGGACAATACTCTCGCGGGACTGGATTACTTGCGACGCGGCCAGCCGGACGAATACAACGCTATCGTTTGGCTGAATGAGGAGACGGAACCCGGCCGCATCATTGAAGCGGTCGGCGACGGGTACAGCGATTATGGGCGCATCTCCGCCGCCACCGGCCGGGCTACGGTGTTGGGCTGGGAAGGCCACCAGCAACAATGGCGCGGGGACGACGCAAAAAACCTTTTGGCCGGGCGCAGGCATGACGTGGCAGCCATCTATCAGGATGAGGACGGCGTCGAGGTGTTACGATTACTCCGGCTCTACGACGTGCGCTGGTTGGTGATCGGTCCCCGCGAGCGGGAAACCTACGGCGGCGAAGTCGATCAAAGAATGGAGAAATGGGTCGAGGAAGGATGGCTGACGTCGGCATTCTCGTCCGGTGATATAGCCATCTACGAAGTCAGGAATCAATGAGACCGGCAACACCGGCAAACCGGGAGGCGAACATGGAATTCAGCGACGTGAAAAACTTTTTTGCCAGCAACCACCGGGGGGTGATCAACACCTTCCGCCGGGACGGCTCGTCGCAGACCAGCATCGTGGTCTGCGGCGTTTCCCCCTTCGAGGGCGACGACGGGCCCATCTTCGTCACCGTCCGGGGCACATCTTACAAGGTACGCAACCTGCGCCGGGACAACCGGTGCAACGTCATGGCCGTCGCCGACGACTGGCGGCAGTTCGCGGTGGTCGAAGGCACGGTAACCCTGAACGACTACCAGAACACCGACGCTGAGGAGATGCGCCAGATGCTGCGCACCGCCTTCATGGCCTGCGGCGACCACGAGCATCCCGATTGGGAGGAATACGACCGCGCCATGGTGGAGCAGGACGCGGTGATAGTGCGGCTGGCCCCGGTGCGGGTGTACGGCCTCATCCGCTAGGGAGCGCGGCGCGCGACAGGACCCGGACGATCAGCCCGCCGCCTACGCTAACAGCTCCGGTTGGATCGAGGGCGAACCGACACCGTCGTCGCCCGACGATCCATTGGTGTCCGCGCCCAGCGAAGCGGGGTTGGCGAGCAGGGTCACCAACTGGTCTTCGTCAAGGACTGGCACGCCCAGCCGCTCCGCGCTCGCCAGTTTGCTGCCGGCCGATGCGCCGGCCACCAGCCAGTTGGTCTTGCGGCTCACCGATGACGTGGTGGTTCCGCCCAGGGCTTCCGCGTCATCGACGATAGGGTGCCGGTGATCACGAAAGTCTGGCCCTTCCACGGTTGAGCCGCATCGTCAATCGGCGCCAACTGCTGCCACATCTGGACACCGGCTTCGCGCAGGCCGGCGATGGTCTCCTGGTTCCTTTCCGTGGCGAAGTAGTTGACGATGCTCTCGGCGATGCGGGGGCCGATGCCGTCGATCTCGGTGAGCTCGTCCACCCCGGCGGCGGCGATTTCGTCGATGCTGGCGTAACGGCCGGCCAGCAACTCGGCGACCTCCGCGCCGACGTGCAGTATGCCCAGGGCGAACAGTACGCGGGCCAAGGGCCGCTTTTTGCTGGCTTCTACGTTTTCCAGGATACGGGTGGCCAGCTTGTCGCCCATCCGGTCCAGCTCCGTGAGCTGCTCCCGGGTCAGGTTGTAGATGTGGGAGACATCCGACACCAGGCCCCGGTCGATGAGGATGCGACACCATCGCTCGCCCAGCCCGTCAATATCCATAGCGCTACGGCTGACGAAGTGCTTCAGCAACTCGAAGAACTGCGCCGGACACCCCTCGTTGGGACAGCGGTGCATGGCGTCCTCTTCCACTTTCACTACGACGGTATCGCATTCCGGACAGCGTTCCGGCATCCGGAATATTGGGCCACGCTCTTCGCCCGGCATATCCACCGGCGCGATGACGTGGGGAATAACGTCTCCAGCCCGCTCGATCTCCACCATGTCGCCGATGCGGATGTCCTTGCGGTGGATGTCTTCCTCGTTGTGCAGTGAGGCGTGCTGCACGGTGGCGCCGCTGACCACCACGGGATCCAGGATAGCCTGGGGGTTCAGGCTGCCGGTGCGGCCCACGTTGATTACGATGTCCAGCAGCCGAGTGTTGGCGCGCTCGGCAGGGAACTTGTAGGCGATAGCCCAGCGGGGTTCCCGGCCGGCCACGCCCAGGGCGTTCTGCCAGGCAATGCTGTCCACTTTGAGCACCAGGCCATCAGCTTCGTAGTTCCAGTCGTGCCGGCGGTGCAGCATCTCGTCGTAGAAGTCGCAGACCTCATCTATGGTGTCAAAAATGCGGTTAAGGTGGTTCACCCGAAGGCCGTAGGACTCCAGCCGTTGCAAGGCTTCCCAGTGTCCGTCCGGCATGGGCGCGTTGCCGGTGTCGTTGAGGCTGTACACCCAAATTTCCATATTCCGGTCGCGGACTACTTCCGGGTCGAGCTGGCGGATGGTACCGGCCCCGGTGTTGCGCGGGTTGGCGTAGGGTTGCTCGCCGTTGCGTTCTTTCTCCTCGTTCATCCGGCGGAAGCTGTCCAGGGGCAGATACACCTCGCCGCGTACTTCCAATTCAGACGGGAAATCACCAACCAGTTGGTGCGGGATGCTTCGGACTTCGCGCAGGTTGGGGGTTACGTCTTCACCCGTCTGCCCGTTGCCTCGGGTCGCGCCCAACACCAACTCCCCACCGCGATACACGAGGCGCACCGCTAAACCGTCGATCTTCAGCTCAGCCACCATGCGGAAGGGCTGCCCATCCAGCAGGTCGGTGACCCGGCGGTGCCAGGCCTCCAGGCCGTCCCGGCTAAAGGCGTTGGCCAGGCTGAACATCGGAATGGGATGCTGCACCTGGGGGAAACGGTCCGATGCGCTGCCGCCGATGAGCTGGGTGGGCGAGCTGGCGGAGCGGAGCTCCGGGTACTCGGCCTCCAACTCACGCAGTTCTTGCATCAGGGCATCGTATTGCCCGTCGCTGATGACCGGGGCGTCGTCGTTGTAGTACCGCTCATTGTGGAACCACAGCTCGTCGCGCAACTGTTTGGCGCGTTCAGCCGGACCGCCGGCCTGGTCATTCCCAGAGGATGAAGTGGTCATCTGCATCTTCCTCGTGTCGAAGCTGGTGTTGGCCAATAGTATATTCCCGGCACGAAACTCGTTGCACCACGTTCAGGTGACAGGACTTTATAATAGAAACAACTTTAGACCCTATCAGCGAACCAACCAGGAGGCTTCCACCATGCCCACTGCCGCCGATGGCCTCATCTCCGCCCTGGAAAACAACTTCAACACCATTGACCTGGCCCTCAGGGACCTTACCGACGAGGAATTCAACCGCATCCCGGCGGACGACTGCAACTCCGTGGCCTGGATCCTCTGGCACCTGTCCCGGGTGCTCGACTCCTTCATTCACACCCGGCTCCGCGACCTGCCTCAACTCTGGGACACCAACAACTGGGAGCAGCACTTCGCCATGCCGGCCGACGGCGAAAACCGCGGACTGGGTTGGACCCACCAGATGGTCTGTGACTGGCAGCCCCCGGCCCGCAGCCTGCAGATGGACTATTTTGAGCAGGTGCGCGGGGCTCTGCGTGAATACCTGCCGTCCCTAACCGAAGCCCAGATGCAGCAGACCAAGGTCATACCCCCGGTGTCGGAACCCCGCAGCGTGGCGGCGGCGCTGGGCCAGATGACCTGGGACTGCGTATCCCACGGCGGCCAGATCGCCTACCTACGTGGTATGTACAAGGGCATGGGCTGGCACCGCTAGGCGCCGGCCCCTTCACCGAACCGGCGTCAGCGCGTCCCGGAGAATACCCGCGCACGTCTCCCACGAAAACTTCAGGGAATACTCCCGCACCTGTTCCCGGTCGCACGCCAGCGCCCGCGTCACCGCCGCCGCGAGATCGTCGTCCAGCGCGCCCGATACGCCATCGGCGATAACGTCGCGAGGACCGGCGACCGGATAGGCCGCCACCGGGGTGCCGCAGGCCATGCTTTCGGTTATCACGTTGCCGAAGGTATCCGTGCGGCTGGGGAACACCATCACGTCGGCGGATGCGTAGAACTGCGCCAGCTCTCGGCCGCGCTTGAACCCGACGAAGGTCACCCGCTCTCCGTAGCGTTGCTCCAGCTCTTCGCGGTAGGGGCCGTCTCCCACCACCCAGCAACGGTAGCCGGGCAGCGACGCCAGTTCGCAAAATTCGTCCACGCTCTTTTCCCGGCTCACCCGGCCCACGTACACCAGGGCGGTTTCGTACGGGTCCTCCCGTTCGTACCAGCCCTCGGTCCGCTGCAGGGGATGGAACAGCGTCGAGTCAACGCCCCGGGGCCACACCACCAGGTTTCTGAAGCCCGACTCTTCCAGGTCGTCCCTCACGCTGGGCGTCGGCACCAGGGTATGCTCGCCCCCGCCGTGGAACCAGCGCATATACGCGGTCACCGGCCCCGACGGAAACCCGTACATCTCCTTCACGTACTCCGGGAATCGGGTGTGGTAGCTGGTGGTGAAGCGAAAACCCCGGCGACCACACCAGAATCGGGCCACCGTCCCCAACGGCCCCTCGGTGGCAATGTGGACGTAGTCGGGGCCGATATGGTCCAGGGTACGGTGGGTGCGGACGGGATCTATCGCCAGCCGCACTTCCGAGTAGCGGGGCAGCCGCACGGTGCGAAACAGGGACGGCTCCACCACCGTCACGTCAACGTCCCGTTTTTCCAATAGCGGGATGACGTTGTTGTAGGTGTTGACGACGCCGTTCACCTGGGGCGACCAGGCGTCGGTGACCAGGGCCAGACGATATTTTCCAAGCACGTTCTCACCTCAGCTTTGCCGGTTCCGACCGTCCCGCGTCGCGGCGTCGGAATTGCCGCGCCGTCGGCGATCGATTCGAGGGGACAATAGAAAAGCGCCGCTCCTTTTCGCGGGAGCGGCGCTTTCGGGCTGAGCAGATTGAGCGCCAGCCAAAATCGGTCGTTCAGGAAGGCCTTTCCCGGCGCTCCTGCTCTCGCTCCTCCGCCTTGTCGCGCAGGGGGCGCCCCTTGTCCGGGGTTGGGTCTTTGACCTCGCCGTAAATCGCGCGGCCTTCATGGTCTTCAGGAAGATATTCGGTGATGGGCAGACCGCCCTCAGTCACGAAGAGCAGTCAATGGCAGTATTTGTAGATCTGCATATCGTCGCAGGCGCAGATCCAGGTGCGGTGCTTGATCTCCTCCGTCTTGTCGGGGTAGAAGCGACAGGGGCAGAGCGGCCGGCCGATGTCATCGACGTTCTGAGCGAGGCCCAGGATTACCGATTCGGCGATACCCTCTTCCGGGTGCGTGAATGTGCCGGATTTCTGACAATAGCGTTCAACAAACAGGCGCATCCGCTGGATGGATTTTTCGCTGGGCTGTTCAGCCAATTCAATTCTCCTCGGTGCGTGGTTATGGTGGATGTTTGTCGCTACGATAAGCGGCTGATAACGTCATTCAATGATAATGGCATATGCAAAAGTGTGCAATGTAGATTTCATGGACGCCAATATTTCGGAACGACTATGGAGGGGCGTGCAATTAGCGCCAAGGCGTAGAGACATGGAGCGAAGTGATTTCCGGCGCGTACCGGGCCTGTGCAAAGTCACCCGTTAGCCTTTTTCCGTTCATCCGGGGTTTGTCTAAGGATACCCTTTGCAATCGGCGGATGGTTCTACAGGCTCACCATTAGCGGATGAGACATGAGCGGATGAGAAAGGACTTTGCACAGGCCCTGCGGCGCATATTCGTTGCCTTGACGTTGCGTGTTGCCGGGCCGACAATTGTTGCATTTGAAAGGGCGCGACGCCCGATTTTTGACATTCCGGCAGGAGGCCAAACCGACGTGGATATAACCGTAATCGGCCTGGGTTACGTGGGCACGGTGGCCGCCGCCAGCCTGGCCACCGCCGGGCACCATGTGCTCGGCATCGACATTGACCAGGATCGAACAACCTTGATGCGGTCGGGGGCGATACCTTTCTACGAGCCGGGTTTGGGAGAGATTATCCAATCCGCCGTTGCCACCGGCTGCCTCCGCTTCGCGCACCGTGATGCCGTGGAAGGCCCATTGGGAGACGTCGCGCTCATCGCCACCGGTACACCTCAGACGGAAGGCGGAGCCGCCGACTTGAACCAGGTGCGTTCGGCGGTGTCCTGGATAAAGTCACAACCGTCCGGCAACCCGGTGGTGGTGATGAAGAGCACCGTCCCGCCGGGCACGGGCCAGCGCATCATCGATCACGAGTTGGCCGGCGCCGGCCTGCGGTACGTTTCCAACCCGGAGTTCCTTCGGGAAGGGCAGGCGGTGATGGACTGGCGCAACCCGGACCGGATCGTCGTCGGCGCCAATCCAGGCGACACCGAGTCCGTCGCCGTCATCCAGGCCATGCACGCCGGCGTCTCCGCCCCCTACATCGTCACCGACATCACCAGCGCCGAGATGATCAAATACGCCAGCAACGCCTTCCTGGCCACGCGCATCTCCTTCATCAACGAGATCGCGTCTCTATGCGACCGGGTGGGAGCGTCCATCGACGCCGTGAGCGACGGCATGGCAATGGATCCCCGTACCGGCGGACGCATTTTTGCCGGCGTCGGATATGGTGGCTCGTGCTTCCCCAAGGACGTGCGCGCGCTGGACCACCTGGGTCTGACCAGCGGAGCCAACGTGGAGCTACTGCGCTCGGTGATCAACATCAACAACCGGCAGCGGCTGCTGCCCCTTTACGCTCTCCGCGAGCGTTTCGACGCCAACATGGCCGGTCTGCGCGTTGCCGTGCTCGGACTGGCCTTCAAACCCAACACGGACGACATCCGTGACGCTCCATCCCTGGACCTCATCCGTGCGCTGGTGGACGAAGGCTCAATCGTGAGCGCCTACGACCCGGAGGCAATGGCAGCCGCTCAACCCCATCTGCCGCCCGTGGTCAGCCTGACCGAAAACGCCCTGGAAGCGGCCAACCAGGCGCAAGCCGTCGTCCTGATCACGGAATGGCAGCAGTTCGTCAACGCCGACTGGCGAGACATCGCCCGATCCATGCGTCCGCCCCGTTTCGTGTTCGACGGGCGAAATGCCCTGGACGCGGGGGAGATGCAACGATTGGGCTTTGAATATATCGGGGTTGGCCGGAACGGTCCCGGGGAAGGCCAGCCGTTAGACCGCATGGTCGCGTGACGACCCACAGCATGGCGCCACCCAACAAAAAACCATGCGTTGGCGCATGGTGCAGCCCGACTTGATCGTCAGCCAGGTGGGGGTGGTGGGCGGTAGTGGACTCGAACCACTGACCTCTTGCGTGTCGAGCAAGTACTCTAACCAACTGAGCTAACCGCCCCACAGACGCCGCTTGCCCTTCAATTGGTCGGTGGAATTTTTGACGCTTTGCCAATGTTGCTCCGTCATTCACAGGGGCTTTGCAACGGTTGCGATTGAGGAGGCCGCTAGTTTGACACTGCCGCCGGCCCACCGGATAATGCGGTTATTCTCCGGCCCTTCGCCCTCAATTCCTGCTGTCCCGATAGGCCCCCTGCATGAGCACTCAAAGCACACCCGCGTACCTGCCGGCTCCGGCCGGCGAGATGGGCCTGCTCACGGACCTTTACGAGCTGACCATGGCGCAGTCGTACTTCGCCGAGGGGATGGACGGCGAAGCCACGTTCAGCCTGTACATCCGCGAGTATCCGCCGGATCGGGGTTACCTGGTAGCCGCGGGCGTTGACGATGCACTTGATTGCCTCGCGGCATTGTCCTTCAATGCAGAGAGCGTGGCCTACCTGCGCGACACCGGCATCTTCACCGAGGATTTCCTCGAATACCTGGGGGATTTCCGCTTCACCGGCTGCGTGCGCGCCATGCCGGAGGGCAGTCTCTTCTTCACCGACGAGCCGGTGCTGGAGGTGACGGGGCCAATCATCGCCGCCCAGCTGGCGGAAACCATCGTCATCAACCAGATCCAGTACCAGACGCTGCTGGCAACCAAGTCGGCCCGGTGCGTTCAAGCGGCCGAGGGCCGGCCCATCGCTGATTTCGCCGCCCGGCGAACCCACGGGGGTGAGGCGGCGTTGCGCATGTCCCGCGTCTCGTACATCGCGGGCTTTGGCGCGACGAGCAACGTGCTGGCCGCCCGGCGGTATGGCATCCCGCCCACCGGCACCATGGCCCATTCCTACATCACCAGTTTCGACGACGAAGCCGAAGCGTTCCGCGCCTATTCCCGTATGTTCCCCGACCGCAGCATCCTGCTGCTGGATACCTACGACACCGTCAATGCGGCGCACAAGGCCACCGTAATCGCCCGCGAGATGGAAGCCGAGGGCAAACGACTCACTGGCGTACGCTTGGACTCCGGCGATTTCGACGCGCTGAGCCGCCAGGTACGCCGGATCCTGGACGACGCCGGCCTTGATTACGTCCGCATCGTCGCCAGCGGAGGGCTGGACGAATACGCTCTGGAACGGCTCGTTCAGGACGGCGCGCCCATAGATATGTTCGGCGTGGGCACCCGCGTGGGCGTGTCTGCGGACGCTCCATCGTGCGACATGGTGTACAAGATGGTGGGCTACAACGGACGGCCGGTGATGAAACTCAGCGCCGGCAAGGCGTCGCTGCCGGGTGCCAAGCAGGTGTTTCGCCGGCACGACGGCGAGGGTGCGATGGCAGGAGACATTATCGGCCTTGACGGAGAGGAAGTCGCCGGGTGTGAACCGTTGCTGGACACCGTGATGATTGACGGCGACCATACTAGACCACTGGAAAGCATTTCCGATGCCCGCCAGCGGGTAGTCCAAGGGTTGGCATCGTTGCCCGAGGAATACAAAAGCCTCCGTAGTCCGGCACGTTATCCGGTATCCATCAGCGCCGGACTGGCACGGCTGGATCGGCAAATCCGCAACGAGATTGCCACGTTACGCTCGCAATGACAATGTTGCTTCAAGGAGCCTGATGCAATGAAGATCGCCGTTTGCGTCAAATTTGTCCCCGTAGTTTCGCGCATTGAGTTCGATTATGAAAACAAGGTGATACAACGGGAGGGGGTGCCATCGGAGATTAATCCCTTCGACCTGCTGGGCATAAATATGGCGGTTGACCTGAAAGACGGCGATGCAGACTCGGTTATTGCGTTGTCAATGGGCCCGCCCAACGCCGCCGAGGGTCTAACCCAGTGCTATGCGTTGGGCGCCGACCGCGGCGTGTTGCTGTCCGACCGGGCGCTGGCCGGCAGCGACACCCTGGCGACGGCACAGGCGTTGGCCTTGGCCCTGCAGCGCGAGGCTCCCGACCTGATAGTCTGCGGACGCAACAGCAGCGACGCCGAAACCGGCCAGGTGGGGCCGGAGGTCGCCGAGTTGATGGGACTGCCCCACATCAGCAACGTCCGCAATCTGGAGGTGGACCGGGCCGCCAACCGCATCACCGTGGAGCGGGTTACCGACGAGGGTTACCAAGTGTTGGAATGTGCGCTGCCGGCCGTGGTGTGCGTCACGGAAGGGGCCGGCCAGGAACGCTACCCGGGCCGGGAGGAAATGGCCGAGGCGGAAGGCAAGGCCATCGAGCAACTGACCTGCGCCGATTTGACCGATCCGCCACAGGCGGACTTGTTCGGGCTGGAAGGGTCGCCCACCTGGGTTGAGGACATCCGCCTGGTGGAACCCGACCGGCTGGGCGTGGTGATCCGGGATGAGACGCCGGAGGACGCGGCTCGGCAAATCGCCGATATGCTACCGCCGGCGGAGATCAGGGTTCCGGCGACGCGGCGGCATCCCGCTATGCGGGCGGTGACCGCAGCATCTGGGTCGTGGCGGAGTTGGCCGGCGGCGGCGTGCGGCAGGTCACACTGGAGATGCTGGGCAAGGCCCGGGCCCTGGCGCCGATTACCCAGAGCGAAGTGGTGGCGGTGGTCATCGGCGAAGGAGCGCCCGACCAGAGCATCACCGAGCAATTGGCGGAATACGGCGCCGACCGCATTCTGACGCTGGATACCACCGGGCTGGGTATGCTCTGCGGTCGCGGCGTGGCGGACACGCTGTCCGATGCCATCGCGCAGCAGCCTCCCTACGCCGTACTGTTCGCGGCCACCGCCGACGGCCGGGATCTGGCGGCCCGCATCGCGGCACGGCAGCGACTCGGCCTCACCGGAGACGCCATCGACCTGGAGATCAATGACGCCGGCCAGCTGGTGCAGTTGAAACCGGCCCTGGGCGGCAACGTGGTCGCGCCCATTCTGTCCAAAACCCTGCCGAACTTGGTCACGCTGCGGCCGGGCGTATTGACGCCGGCGGCGCCCGAGCCGGGGGCGACCGCGCCCGTGGAGACCATCGCGCCATCCCCCGCCGCCGGCTCCGACGCAACTATGGTCAGTGAGCATCTGTCCGAGGAACACGGCGCGTTGGAACTGACTGCCGCCGAGGTGGTGGTCGGTCTTGGCATGGGCGTAACGGAGGAGGGAGTGCCCGCCGCGCAGCAAATGGCAGCCGCCATCGGCGCGTCCATCGCCACCACCCGCAACGTGGTGCATTCCGGCTGGCTGCCCCATCACATCCAGGTGGGCATCAGCGGGCGCACCATCGCGCCACAGGTCTATCTGGCGGTGGGCATCCGTGGCGCGTTCAACCACACCGTCGGCATACAGAAAGCCGGCGTCATCCTCGCCATCAACCGCAACCACCGGGCGGCCATCTTCCGGGCCGCCGACTACGGGATAGTCGGCGACTGGAACGAATACCTGCCGCCGCTTGTCGAGGCCATCGGGCCGGTGCTGGCGGAGCACGGTCTGGCGTGAGCTTGCCGATTCTCGGACTTACCTCCAGTGGTATGGCCGTGATCAGGCAAGGGGACCGGAGATTGATCGGATCGCATCTATCTACAGAAGGGGAAGACAATATGACGCAGGCCAGCAGATTGCGGAGCGGCAACGTTTCCGCGCCCGACACCGGAGTTTCCGTGTACCAGGCCATCCATGATCGGCGGATGAACAACGAATTTTCTGAGGAGGTTCCACCCCGCGAGGCGCTACAGCGTATGCTCGATGCAGCGGTGTGGGCGCCCAACCACCGGCTCACCAATCCGTGGCGGTTCTTCGTGTTGGAGAAGGGCGGAGCCAAACGCGCCGAGGTGGCGCAACTGGCCTACGACAACCTGTTCGCCCGCAGCGGCAACCACGAGAACGCGGACGGCAGCCGCCAACGGGTGCTGGATGCGCCAGCCCTGATCTACGTGTACAGCATCCCCGCCGACAACGAGGAAATGACCCAGGAGAACTACGCCGCCGCCTGCTGCGCCGTCCAGAACCTGCTGTTGGCCGCCGTCGCCGAGGGGCTGGCGGGCGACTGGAGCACCGGCAACACGACGCGGCATCCGAACCTGGCCGAGGCGATGGGCGGCGAGCCGGACTGGACGATGGTGGGCGCGCTGTTCATCGGCTACCCTTCCCGGCCCTCCGCCTCGGTGCGGGCACCGGCGGATGAGGTCACCGCGTGGTTGTAGGGGCAACCCTTGTGGTTGCCCGATGATAGGAGGCTAGCGCGGGCGACCACCAGGGGCCCCTACGGGCTGTTCCGCATACGCTATACTAGCCTCCGATTTGAGTAGAGAGGAGCCTGTCCATGCCCTGGAACGACATCATTGTTGACACCCTGAAGAAGTGGGACACGTCGCTGATCGCGTACGTGCCCGACATCTCCATCGACCGGGTGACCAGTATCATCGAGGCCGATCCGTACTTCCACCTGGTGTCCTGCACCCGTGAGGAGGAGGCCGTCGGCGTGGCGGTGGGCAGTTACGCCGTGGGCCGCAATGCCGCCGTGTTCATGCAGTCCAGCGGGTTCGGCAACAGCCTCAACGGCATCGCCAGCCTGTGCCTGCCATCCCGCACGCCGATCCCGATATTCATGAACCTGCGGGGACAGGTTGGCGAGTTCAACATAGCGCAGGTGGCAATGGGCCGGAACACCAAGCCCATCCTTGACCTGTTCGGCATCGCCCACTACACAATAGAAAGCGAAGACCGCATGGATACGCTGCTGGATGGAGTGATGAAGCTGTGCCACGCCCACCGCAATCCGGTGGCCATCTGCATGACCCCCATGCTCCACGGAGGCAAAATTGCTTAGGTTCGACGCCACCCAAATGGTCCTGCGCCACGCCGGGGAATCGCCCATCGTGGGCAACCTCGGCCCCACCAGCGACGAGCTGTACCACGCCGGCCACCGGGACCGGAATTTCTATACCTACGGCAACATGGGTCTCTGTTCCTCCATCGCCCTTGGCATGGCCCTGTCCACCGACGACAAGGTGATCTCGCTGGACGGCGACGGGTCTCTATTGATGAACTTGGGTACGATCGCCACCATCGGGCGGGAGAAGCCGACGAACCTGGTCGTGGTGGTATGGGACAACGAAGCGTGGGCGCAGACCGGCGGCCAGCCCAGCCACACTTCCACCAACACCAACCTGGAGGAAGTGGCGAATTCCTGCGGCATCACCAAGACCGTCACGGTCAGCGACCTGGAGACGCTGGAGGAAGCATTCGGCCGGGCCATGGCCGAACCGGGGCCGTGGTTCATCGTCGCCAAGATCGAGGAGGCGGAACAGTACATGCCCGTCGCCCCGGTGGAGCCGGAGTTCACACTGTACCGCTTCCGGAATACCTACGTGGGGTAATGGCGCTTCGCCCGGCAGACGGCAACGTGAAGTACAGCGACTACGTCATCTACGCGGATGAAAGCGGAGTCCCAACACTGAGCCTAAGCTGCTGCGTTCCTCGCAAGGGGATGTGAACAGGTGGGGCCTGACGATCTTGTCAAAATAGGGAAAAGCCCCAGAACAGTCTGGGGCTTTTTACGCAGATTGAGGGTTACCCTGGCCCTCAGCAAAAGGCCTGTACTGCTCCTGGCCGATCACCGGCAGGCAATGGCCCACCTTCAACGTTCTTGATTGCTCACGGTCAAGCCGCGGCCAAGTTCGCCGACCGTAACCACCCCCAATCACGGTTTCATATTATGCCCAATTCGGTATATCCGTCAAAATCCCGTTTGCCACCACTCACCCGGTTGGTCTATCATTGCTTCGGCGGCCCCGGCCGCCCACTTACGCTTACGGCGCCAGGAGATGACCAGCCCGATGACCCAGGCCAACGTAACCGATGCCGAGAGCGACATTGCCATTACCCAAGCGAGCGGACGCCAGGATGACCTTCCCGCAGGTCTTACCGCGGACGATCTGGTTGAGGTCTGCCGCCAAATGATCCTCGTCCGCACCATGGACGAGCGTATCTGGATGATGAATCGGCAAGGCAAGGTGCCAATCGCCGCATCGTCCCAGGGCCACGAGGCCGCCGAAATCGGCTCGCTGCTGGCCGCGCAGAAGGACGGCGACTGTTTCCTGTTCCCCTACTACCGGGATCTGGCCTTGAAGATGGCCGCCGGGCTGACGCCGCGCCAGGTTATGCTGTCGTTTATGGGCAAGGAGGGAGAACCATATTCCGGCGCGCGGCAGTTCCCGCTGCAGGGCGCCGACTTGCCCCGGAACATCATCCAAATCTCCAACGTGGTCGCGGCGGGCCTCACCCAGAGCGTTGGATACGCCCTGGGCAGCAAGATGATGGGCGAGCCGACCGTCACCATCTGTTACTTCGGAGACGGCGCAAGCAGCCAGGGCGAGACCCACGAAGCGATGAACTTCGCTTCCATTCACCGACTGCCCGTTCTCTTCATCTGCGAGAACAACAAGTACGCCATCTCCACGCCGCTGGAGTCCCAGATGGTGATCAGCGATGTGGCCGCCCGGGCCGAAGGCTACGGATTCCCCGGCTTCGTTATAGACGGATTGGACCTGATTGCGTGCTATGAGGCGACCCGGCAGGGAATCGACCACGCCCGTCGTGTGGGGCCGGCATTAGTTGAGATGAAGGTGGAGCGGTTCATGCCACACACCACTGACGACGACGACCGCCGCTACCGAGACCGGGACGCCTTGGACGCGGCCCGGCAATTCGACCCGGTGACGATGTTTCCGTCGCAGATGCTGGAACGCGGCATCGTAACGCAGGAACAGTTGGACGAATTCCGCGCGGACGCACTGCATCAGGTCAACGACGCCACCGACTTTGCCGACGCTGCTGAGCCGCCCGACGCATCCACCATCTACGACCACCTGTACGTGTGACGGGCGAAACGGACGCCAGGCTCCGGAACCGCGTCCTGCGCTACCTGGGCCGGTTCGTTCGGCTGCTTTGGATAATCGCCATCTACGCTTTGGTAATATGGTATGGCACGGTCACTACGGCCCACCTCAACACTCCACCAATCTTGACTAAAATTGCGGTCGCCCTCATTGCACTGGGCATAACCGGCAGCATCTACCGCATCCTGATTGAAGTCGCGAAAAAACCAAAGGAGCCGTCTGGTACTCGCGGAATTTCTCAACCGGCATCTGCTGGAGCCCCAAAAACGAAGGCTCATCGACCAGGGGCGCAAAGAAGGGCGGGCCGAAACAATCGTCGACATACGTTCGCGCTTGTTGCAGGAGGGTATCGACCCGGGCCGCATCATTCCGGATGAAGAATCGGACGATATCGACCGCTCCTGACTACCAATCGGGGAACCCTTTAGGACGAGCACCAGCAAAACAGGCGGCAGCATCATGGCAGAAATGACGTTAATCGAAGCGGTGCGCTCTGCCCTCCACGAAGAGATGGAGCAGGACGAGCGCGTTTTCGTCATGGGCGAGGACGTGGGCCAGCGCGGTGGCGTTTTCCTGGCGACGCAGGGATTCATCGAGGATTTCGGCCCGCAGCGGGTTATCGACACGCCGCTGGCCGAAGCGTCCATCATGGGCATCGCCCTGGGCGCGGCGTTTCGCGGCATGAGGCCCATTCCCGAAGTGCAGTTCTCCGATTTCGTCTGGCCCAGCGTCAACCAGCTCATCGGCGAGGCGGCCCGCGCCCACTACGGCACCAACGGTGCGCTGAAGGTTCCTATGACCGTCCGCATCCCCTACGGCGGCGGCATCCGCGGCGGCCTGTTTCACTCGCAGAACGTGGAAGCCCTGTTTTTCCATACTCCCGGCCTGGTCGTGGTCACCCCTTCGACCCCCTACGAGGCCAAGGGTCTGCTCAAATCGGCCATTCGCGACGACAACCCGGTGATCTTTCTGGAGCATAAGAAGACCTACCGCCTGGTGCGCGGCGAGGTGCCGGATGGGGAATACACCCTGCCCATCGGCCCGGCAGACGTCAAGCGCGCCGGTTCCGACGTAACGGTGGTCAGCTACGGGTTGGCGATGCACTACTGCCTCGCGGCTGCGGAAGCGGTTGCCGCCGACGGCATCAGCGTTGAGGTGGTGGACCTGCGCACGCTGAAGCCGTTGGATACGGAAACCATCCTGGAGTCAGTCCGCAAAACTGGCAAGTTGCTCGTGGTGCATGAAGACAACATCAGCGGCGGCATCGGCGCGGAGATCGCGGCGTTAGCAGCGGACGAAGCCTTTGAGTACCTGGACGCGCCAATTGCCCGCCTCTGCGGACCGGACGTGCCCACCATGCCCTTCGCCCAAACGCTGGAAGACGCCTATATGCCCAGCCCGGAAGCCATCGCGGCGGAACTGCGGCGCCTGGCGTCCTACTAGAAGAAAATTGTGAGACTCCCCGCTCCCGGTCGGGAGTTGGTGGCGGCGAGGGTGAAGACCTCCATCTAAGGACTGACCAGTGGCTCAACTTATTGAACTGCCCCACGTCGGCGAAAGCGTCGTCGAGGGAACCATCGGCAAATGGCTCAAGCAGCCGGGCGACCGCGTCGAGCGGTATGACCCGCTGGTGGAGGTGGTCACCGACAAGGTGACCATGGAAGTCCCCTCGCCGGTATCCGGGGAGCTGGTGCGGATCATAGCCCAGGAGGGCGAGACCGTTCCCATGGGAGCGCCCATCGCTGAGGTTGAAGACGGCAGCGGACCAACCACTGCCGACACCCCGGCACAGCCGGCCATCGCCGCGTCGGCGCCGCCGGCTTCTCCCGCGCCGACTTCGTATCTCATCATGGACGCCCGTCCGGTGGGTCCAACGGGAGGATCAGCGGTTGAGGCGCAGAGCCAGGAAGAGGACGCCGTCCCGGCCGAACCCGTCCCCTCGGCGTCAACCCAACCCGCTCCTCCGGTGATAGTCGCCGCCGATAGAGAACCTGCTGTTGAGCGCGCGCCCAACCGACTGTCCCCGGCGGTGCGCCGCCTGGCCCGCGAACACAACCTGGACGTCAGCCGAATCGCCGGCACCGGCATGGGGGGACGAGTCACTCGCAACGACGTGTTGCGCCACCTGGAAACGCAGCCGGCCAGCATCTCGCCACCCGCAATCCCAACGCCCAGCGCCCCGGCGCCAGCAGCAACGCCCCAGCCACTGCCGGCCGGCGCCGACGAAGAACGCATCCCGCTGACGCCCGTCCGCCGCATGATCGCTGACGCCATGGTGCGCTCCACTACCCAGATACCCCACGCCTGGAGCATGGTGGAAGTGGACATCACCAAGCTGGTCAGCCTGCGCAACCGGGAACGCGAAAAGTTCCAACAGCGCGAGGGCGTCAACCTGACCTATCTTCCGTTCGCTCTCAAAGCCGTGGCGTCGGCGTTGAAAGACAACCCAACGCTAAACGCCAGCTGGGGCGACGACCATATCGTGCTGAAAAAGCGCATCAACCTGGGCATCGCCGTTGCCGCGCCCGCTGGGTTGGTGGTGCCGGTTATCCACGACGCCGACCGGCTCAGCATCGCCGGGCTGGCCCACGCCGTCGCCGACCGGTCGGCGCGCGCCCGGGCCGGTTCTCTGCGTCTGGAAGACGTACAGGGTGGCACGTTCACCGTGAACAACACCGGCGCGTTGGGCAGCGTCCTGGGCGGGCCCATTATCAACCACCCCCAGGCCGGCATATTGACCACCGAGGCGGTGCAGCAGCGGCCCGTGGTGATAAACGACGCCATCGCCATTCGCTGGATGATGAACCTGTGCCTCTCCTTCGACCATCGCATCAACGACGGGGCAGAATCAGGAGCGTTTTTGCAGGCCGTCAAGGATCGCCTTGAGGCGATGGATGACGACACTCCCATCTACTGCCCCGGCGGCGGGTGCGCACCGGACGGAAACCCTCCGCGTCATCAACGCCGGCCTGGTGCCGTACCAGGAGGCGTGGGGTTGGCAAGTAGAGACTGCCGCACGTGTCAGCGACGGCTCAGCGCCGGAAACCCTTCTGTTACTGCAACATCCTCATACCTACACCCGGGGCCGGCTGGCTCCAGACAGCGACCTGTTGCTTGACCCAGCGACGCTGGCCGCCCGCGGGATTGAAGTTGTGGAAACCGACCGGGGCGGCCTGATTACCTATCACGGCCCCGGCCAACTGGTTGCGTACCCAATTATCAGACTGCGTGGACGCGGCGGGCCGCACTGGTATGTCCGTACTTTAGAACAGGTCATCATCCGAAGCCTGGCCGAGTTCGATTTGGCCGCCACCACCGTTGACGGACTGACCGGCGTCTGGACCGCCGACGGCCGGCGGAAGCTGGCGGCCATCGGCGTCAAGATCGCCGGCGGTGTGTCACGCCACGGTTTCGCCATCAACGTGGACCCCGACTTGACGATGTTCGACGGTATTGTGCCCTGCGGGATTGCGGACCGGGGGGTCACCAGCATGACCGCAGAGCTGGGTGCGCCGCAATCCATTGACGACATGGCCGATGCAGTAGTCTTTCAATTTTGCGATGCCTTGTCGCTGCGACTGGCGTGGGGCTGCTCGCCGGCATTGCGCTAACATACGGTTTGGGATAATAGTTTCGGTAGTAAACATCAATTGGGGGTGACAGATTGGGCACCGTGTACCAAACAATTGAAGTGGGCCATCTCCAGGGCGGGGCGATGGTTGAGCTTGAGACTGTGGTGGATACTGGAGCCGCGGACTCGGTGTTGCCGTCGGGGGTACTGGCGGAGTTGGGTATATTCCCGAACGAGGAGATTTCCTGCACCCTCGCCGACGGTAGCATAGTGGATTGGGGATACGGGAGCGCCATGTTCCGTATTGATGGCCGTCAGTGGCCCTGTCCGGTAATCTTCGGACCCGATGACTTGGAAACGTATCTGTTGGGAGCAACTACGCTGGAAGTTTTTAAACTGACCGTGGACCCGGTTAACAACCGGCTGAGGCCAGTGCAAACGTCACGGCTGGGTTGGGGCGGTCCGGTGTGATATACGGTGTCGCGTTGGAAAGCGTAGTATGCAGTACGACGTAATCATCATCGGCGGCGGTTCCGCAGGCTGCGTGTTGGCCACTCGGTTGTCCGAAGACCCAGGGCGCTCGGTGCTGCTGTTGGAGGCTGGCCCCGACTATTCCGAGTTCGAGCAGTGGCCGGCGGAGCTGCGCGAAGGAACCAGCCAGGACGCGTCCACGCCCGGCGGGCCGTTCAACTGGTCGTATCAAGCTATTGGCACTGACCGCCAGCCCGAACCGATGCACATTGCCCGAGGCCGCGTCATGGGTGGCTCCGTCGCCGTCAACGGGCAGGTTTTCCTGCGTGGCCTTCCCGAGGACTACGACTCCTGGGCGGAACAGGGCAACGACCAATGGGCCTACCAGCACGTTCTGCCCTTCTTCCGCAAACTGGAAATCGACGCCGACATGCACGACGACTTTCACGGCAGTGACGGCCCCATACCGGTGGTGCGCGCCCCGCGCGACGCCTGGCATCCCTTCCAGCACTCCTTCGCCCGGGCCTGCGCTGATCTCGGATACCCGGAAGACCCGGACATGAACCACCCGTCTTCCGAGGGTTTCGGGCCGGCGCCCATGAACAATCCGGCCGGCATACGCATGAGTAGTGCCTTGGCCTACCTGTCGTCGGCCCGTCATCGGCTCAACCTGACGATTCGCGGCAACGTGGTGGCGCGGCGAATACTGTTTGACGATGGTTCGACAAGCTCACCACGAGCGGTGGACGTGGAAGCGGAAAGCGGCGGTGAGGTGTTCACGGTGGAAGGTGGTGAGATTGTCGTTTGCGCCAGCGGCATAGCATCGCCGCAACTGCTGATGCTCTCCGGCATCGGCCCGGCCGATCATCTGAGCGACCTCGGCATTCCGGTGGTGCGGGATCTGCAGGGTGTAGGCCAGAATTTGCGTGATCACCCGCTCGTTTACGTTGACAGCGCATTGCATCATGACTACCTTCCTGTCGATTTTTCCGGCTCCCGCATACAGACCCTGTTGCGCTACACCACCGGCGGCTCCACGACGCGCAACGATATGCACGTGTACGTCAACAACGTGGCTTCCGGGCCGAGTCCGCTGGGCAGCGGGCCGGGGGCAGAGCAGCCGATGCTGCGGATGACGTGCATCCTGCAGAACGCTGACAGCGCCGGTGAGTTGCGCCTTGCCTCGGTTGACCCTCATGACAAGCCCCTGATCGACTACCGCTATTTACGAAGCGAGTGGGACCGGGAGAGGCTGCGAGAGAGTGTCCGCCTGTGCCGTCGCATCCTCGATCAGCCTTCCTTCGCCGGCATCTCCGCAGGGCCGCTTTCTCCCACCGCCGCGGAGCTGGAGTCGGATGATGCCCTGGACGACTGGCTGCTCCGCAATGTGTTCACCACGTTCCACACCTCCGGGTCGTGCCGCATGGGGCCAGCCGGCGATTCTTTGGCGGTGGTGGACCAGTATTGCCGCGTGCATGGCGTCAGCAACCTGCGGGTGGTGGATATTTCCATCTGCCCCAATGTGGTGCGGGCCAACACCAACGCCACGGCGATTATGATTGCAGAGCGCGCCGCCGGCTGGATTGGCAACGGTAACTGACCACCCGGGACGGTCTCCTCGTATCGGAAAACTCAGGGGCGCTGGGGCAGCGTCCCGTTTACTGCGCTATAATCGGCTCAGCCAGATGCTGTCGATCGCAAGCGCCATAGCGACGTTCTGGAATCGTCGAAGCAGGAGGGGATAATGCTGGATTTGATTATCAAGGGCGGGACTGTGGTCACGCCGGCAGGAGTTGGCCTCAAGGACGTCGGCATACAGGGAGAACAGATTGCCGCCGTGGTGGCCCCGGGCATCCTGGACGATTTGGGCGCGGGGGAGGTGATTGACGCGACCGGAATGATTGTCCTGCCCGGTGGCATCGAACCCCACGCTCACATCAACGTGCCGGTGCCTGATTACTGGGCCGGCGGCGACGATGGCGTGTTCACCCAACCGCCGGAAGCCGCCAGCCGGGCCGCTGCCTTCGGCGGAGTGACGACCTTCGTGGACTTCGCGGGAGCGTTGCCGTTGACGCCGGGAGCGGTCCCGCCATCGGATCCCATCATGGCCCAGATCGAAACCCGCCGGGACATTTTCCGAGGTCATTCCTACATCGACCACACCTTCCACTACATCCTGGCCGGAGCCATCCCGCCCAGCACCATGGGCGAAATCGGCGAAGCCATCCAGTCGGGCGTGGCCAGCTTCAAGATTTTCACCACCTTCCACGCCCGCGTACCCATGGGACACCTGTGGGAGATTTTCCAGGAAGTCGGCAAGCACGGCGGGATCATGGCCGTTCACGCCGAGGAAGATGACATCGTCACCTACATGGAGGAGAAACTGGAGCGGGAGGGCCGCGACCACGCCTCCAACCTGCACCTGGCCCACAACAACATCTCCGAGGACATCTCCTTCCGCAAGGTGGTTCGGCTGGCCCAGAAGACGGAAACGGGCATCTATTTCGTCCACACCACGGCTAAGGAGGGTGTGGCCGCCATCGCCGAAGCCCGCGCCGCCCAGCTGCCGGTGTACGGCGAGGCATTGCACAACTATCTCGAGTTCACCTGCGACGACTACCTGAAACCCGACGGCCTGGCCATCCACACCTATCCGGCCATCAAGTTCTCCGACGACCGGGACGCGCTGCAACAGGGACTGGTGGACGGCCCCATCTGCACCACTGCCACCGACGAATGGACCACCTACAAGAACATCAAGCTGGCAGGAGATACCATCCGCACTCTCTGCGGCGGCCACAACGGTATCGAGACCCGTATGCCGGTGACTTACACCAAGCTGGCAGCCAACGGGCGCATCGATCTGGAACGGTTCGCCGCCATCACCTCAACCAACGCCGCGAAAATCTTGGGCATGTACCCGCAAAAGGGCGCCGTCGCCGTGGGCAGCGACGCCGACATCGTCATCTTCGACCCCAACCTGAAGAAAACGATCACGGTGGACGAGCTGCACGCCAACTCGGACTATTCAATTTGGGACGGCTTTCAGTGCGAGGGCTACCCGATCATGACCATGCTGCGAGGGAAGGTCATCGTGCGGGACGGGCAGTTGCTCGGCAGCTCGGACGACGGCCGCTGGCTACCCCGTAAGGTAGCACCGCGGGTGATAACCCAGACATCGGTGTGAGCGCGGCTGCGGTGTGGCAACATCGGCAGCCGCCCCAGCCTCACTCCGGCGATTAAAAAGAAGGAGCGGCCGGTCCCGAGGGGGAGTCGCTGAAGGAGCGGCTCGCTGCCGGTCGCTGGGCTATGATTGTACCGCTGTCGCGAGCCGGTTGCAACAGGCAGCGCGGTTTCGCTACAATCAGCCATTGGCATCTGATTGACGAACCAAAGAGGGGTAACACGATGGCCGTATCCGCCAGTACCATTCGCAACGTCGCGCTGCTGTCCCATAGCGGCGCGGGCAAGACCACCCTTGCCGAGACCATGCTGTTCAACGCCAAGGTGATTAACCGGATCGGCCGCGTCGAGGACGGCAACACCGTTTCCGACTACGAACCGGAGGAAGCCAAGCGCTCCGCCAGCGTGCAGACCAGCCTGCTGCGGTTCTCGGAGGGAGACAACAAGATCAACCTGCTGGACACGCCGGGCTACGACGAGTTTCTGGGCGAGGCCGTCGCCGCCGTCAGGGTGGTGGAATCGGCAATGATCCTGGTGGCCGCGCCCACCGGCGTTGACGTTGGCACCGAGCGCGCCTGGGACATGGCCCAGGAACGAGGGATCCCCATCGCCATCGTCCTCAACAAGATGGACCGGGAAAACGCCAATTTCGAGCGCAACGTCCAGGAACTGGTGAATATCTTCGGCAACCGTTGCGTACCCTTCCAGTTGCCCATCGGCGAAGCCCAAGACTTCACTGGCTTGGTGAGCGTCATCGACCCGCCGGCCGACATACCCGCCGGTGTCGTGGGCGACTTTGATTCAGCCCGCGAGCGTCTTATCGAGGCCGTGGCCGAGTCCGACGACGCCCTGGCCGACAAGTATTTGGAAGGCGAGGAAATCACCGCCGCCGAGGTAACCGCCGGCGCCCGGGAAGCCATCCGCAACGGCGACCTGGTTCCCATCCTGGTGTCCTCCGCGACGCAGAACATCGGCGTCGAAGAACTGGTCCAGGTGATATACGATTTCCTCCCGTCGCCGGCCGACCTGCCCGCCACCTCCGGCGAAGACGACATGGCGCCCGACGCCTCGGGCCCGGTCGCCGCGCTGGTGTTCAAGACCACATCCGACCCCTTCGTGGGCAAACTGTCAATGTTCCGGGTCTATCGCGGCACGGCCCATTCCAACGGCGAGGCCTATAACGTCAACAAGGGCGAGTCCGAGCGGTTGGGCCAGTTGTACCTGCCCCAGGGCAAGAACCAGGACAACGTGGCCGAGGTGGTCGCCGGTGACATCGGCGCTGTGGGCAAACTGAACGCCACCCTCACCGGGGACACGTTGGCCGCCAGCGACAATCGCGTTACGCTGACCGGCATTGATTTTCCCAAGGGTTTCTACTCGCTGGCCGTCGTGCCGGCGACCCAGGCTGACCTGGACAAGATGAGCACCTCCCTGGCCCGCATCGTCGAGGACGACCCCAGCCTCCAGTTCACTCGCAACCCGGAGACCAGCGAGAGCCTGCTCACCGGCCTGGGCGAGGTGCAGATCGAGGTGGCCCTGGACCGCATCAAGCGGAAGTTCGGCGCCAGCCTCAACGTCAAGCTGCCCGTGGTCCCCTACCGCGAGACCATCACCCAGATCACCAATTCCGAATACCGGCACAAGAAGCAGACCGGCGGTAGCGGCCAGTACGGTCACGTCCTGCTCCGGATCGAGCCGAAGACCCGGGACGAAGGCTTCGAGTTCGGCAACGAGGTGGTCGGCGGGCGCGTGCCGCGGGAGCTGATACCCGCAGTGGAAAAGGGCGTTGTCAACATGCTGAGAGAGGGCGTGCTGGCCGGCTTCCCGGTGGTGGACCTCAAGGCTGTCATCTACGACGGCAGCACCCACCCGGTGGACGGCAAGCCCATCGCCTTCGAGATTGCCGGCAGCCAGGCCCTGCGCCAGGGTATGCAGAAGGCGTCGCCCGTGCTGCTGGAGCCCATCGTCCGGCTGTACGTTACCGTTCCGGAGAACTACACCGGCGACATCATCAGCGACCTCAACGGCAAGCGGGGCCGCATCCTGGGCATGATCCCCGAAAACCGCTACACCGTCATCGAGGCCGAGGTTCCCCATGCCGAGGTACAGCGTTACTCCCAGGACCTGCGCTCCATGACGGGCGGCCGCGGCTCCTACCGCTTCGAGTTCGACCACTACGAACAGGTGCCGCAGAATATCGAACAACGGGTTATCGACACTGCCAAGCAGGCCAAGGAGGGGGCGACGGCGTAATTCAGGGCATCGTATGACGACGCAAGCGGCAACTCCACTGCCAGGCGTAGAACAGCGTCTAGCGGCCATAGAATCCCGTCTGGCCGCTCTGGAGGCCACGATGGCGTTGTTCATCGAGGAACAGCGACAGTATCGGGAGGAACAGCGACAATACCGGGAGGAACTACGCGCCGAACTGCGACAGTACCGGGCGGAACAGCGCGAGGAACTGCAACAGCTCCGGGAGGAACAGCGCCAGTACCGCGAGGAACTGCGTGCCGAACAGCGTGAGTTCCGGCAGGAGAACAACGCCCGCCTGGGCCGAGTAGAAACCAACCTCACCCGGATTTACCTCACTATTATCGGGCTAATGGGCACCATCATCGTTGGTGGTATCATCCTCAGAGTGCTTGGCTGAAGATATTTTTGCCTATGCGCAAGCAACACAACTCCCGGGACTTGCATTCGATCCCCGCCGGGTACGGCTCATACCGGTTCGAGTTCGACCACTACGAACAGGTGCCGTAGGACATCGAACTGCGTGTCATCGACACGGCCAAGCAGGCCAAGGAGGGGGCGACGGCGTAGGCAGCGCCGGCCGATTGACCGGCATGATTCAGGGGCGGGTTTCAGACGCAACCCATCACGGCCGTCAATCTCACTCGAAAATGTCGGCGACGGCGATCTCCAAACCAGTCAATGACGCCAGGATAAGGATGTCACCAGAGCGATATTCGGTTTCCCCGGTGTACAAGCCCACTTCACCTGAAATTGTCGGCTCCGCTAGCGCAAGTACGGTTTCTTGGTATGCATCAAGAATGAGATATTCGGGGATGCCGTGTCGGGCGTAAAGTTCTCGTTTACGCTCTAGATCGTGGCGTGGATTCGACGGCGATAGGATTTCTACCACTAAATCGGGTGGTCCTTCGCAGGCGCGCTGGGTGATGATATGCAGCCGTTCCGCACGGACGAACAACAGATCCGGCTCCACCGCCGTTTCTCCCGGCAATATCAGGTCGAAACGCGGGCGGTATATCCTCCCCAATTGGCGCGGCCGGATATGATGGTCAACCCAACTCCCAAGGTTTTCACCCGCCTCTTGATGCCTTGCGCTCGCTCCCGCCGCCATCTGATACAAGACTCCGTCAATCAGTTCCCATTTTTCGTCGTCGGGTTTGGCGGCGTAATCGGCATAGGTGTACTTGCCCTTTGGTTTGGCAGTTACCATGGCAACCTCCGAATTGACCAACTAGGCGCGTCGGGAAGCCTGGGCCTAAAAACCCCAAGTGGGCTGGTATTCCCCGAACACATCTCGGAATACCCCCATCATCTCGCCCAGGGTGGCCTCGGCCTTCACCGCCTCGACCAGCGGGTACATCAGGTTGGCGGCGCTGCCGGACTCGCGGGCGGCGGATTCCAAGTTGCGCAGGCGGACGGCGACCTCTCGGTTGTCGCGGCGACGGCGCACTTCATTGAGGTGGGCGATGTGCCGCTGCTCGCCGGCCTCATCCACGCGGAGAATGGGGATGGACAGGCTCTCGTCCTCCTTGACGTAATCGTTGACGCCCACGGTGATGCGCTCTTTGCGGTCCTCTTCCTGCTGATAAATGTAGGCGGCGTCCGCAATCTCCCGCTGGAAGAAGCCGGATTCGAGGGAAGGTATCACCCCGCCGTGCCGGTCAATCTGCTCGAAGTAGTTGTAGGCGCCGGACTCTACCTGGTTGGTGAGCGCTTCCAGGAAGTAGCTGCCGCCCAGGGGGTCAACGGTGTCGGTAACGCCCGTTTCATGGGCGATGATCTGCTGCGTGCGGAGAGCCTGTAGCGCGGCTTCGGCGGAGGGCAGCGCCCACGCCTCGTCCTTGCTGTTGGTGTGCAGGGACTGGCAACCGCCCAGCACGGCGGCCAGTGCTTGGAGGGACACGCGTACCACGTTGTTCTCCGGCTGTTGGGCCGTCAGCGACGCGCCGGAAGTCTGAGCGTGGAACCGCATCCAGGCGGAGCGTTCGCTTTCCGCGCCGAAGGTCTCCCGCATCTCCCGCGCCCAGATGCGCCGGGCCGAGCGGAACTTGGCAATCTCCTCGAAGAAGTCGTTGTGGACGTTGAAGAAGAAACTGAGACGGGGCGCGAAATCGTCCACCGCCATGCCACGCTCCACGCAGTGCCGCACGTACTCGAAGCCGTCGGCCAACGTGAAGGCCAATTCCTGCACCGCGTTGCTGCCCGCCTCGCGGATGTGGTAGCCGCTGATGCTGATGGGGTTGAACCGGGGCATATGCTTGGTGGCGAACTCGACGGTATCCACCACCAGCCGCATGGACGGGTGCGGCGGGAAGATGTACTCGTTCTGGGCGATGTACTCCTTGAGGATGTCGTTCTGGATGGTGCCGCCCAGGGATTCGATGCTTGCGCCCTGCCGCTCGGCGGCGGCGATGTACATGGCCCAGATGATGGCCGCCGGGCTGTTGATGGTCATGGACGTGGTTACCTGGTCCAGCGGGATGCTGTCGAATACGGTCTGCATGTCCTCCAGGCAGGACACCGCAACGCCGCACTTGCCGAACTCGCCCCGGGCCCGCTCGTCGTCATGGTCGTAGCCGTAGAGGGTGGGCATGTCAAAAGCCACGCTGAGGCCCGTCTCGCCCTGATTCATCAGGAAGCGGAACCGCTCGTTGGTCTCCGCCGGCTCGCCGAATCCAGCGAACATCCGCATGGTCCAAAGGCGCGAGCGATAGCCGGCGGGATGCACGCCCCGCAGATAGGGGTATTCGCCGGGCGGGCCCACGTCGCGCAGATAGTCGCTATCGGCAACATCAGTAGGGCCGTACGCAGTCTGGATGGGCAACTGGCTAAGGGTTTTATAAGCCGCTTTGCGCCGGGGCGCGGCGTCGGCCTTCTTCTGCCAAGCATCGGTGCGCTGCCGGACGGCATCGTTGTCGTTGGAAATAACCACGGAGAACTCCTGCTGGTGGTCGGAGGCAATGTTCAGTAGGTGAAAATATCGGCGACGGGGCAAGCAAAGCCGGGAAGGACAGGTTCGCAGGTGAGGGTATCGTTGATGCCGAACCGTTGCCCCATGCTGTCGTCGTGGTGAGCGTGGATTTCTTGCGATATGGGATAGACGACCAGAGCCAGGCGAACGCCGGCGTCCAGCCACAGCCGTATTTTGCGGTCAACAAGCGACTGCCGGTCGTTGGGCGAAACGACTTCCACTACCAGGTCGGGAATAACCTGAGCGTAGCCCCGGGACTCCGGCCGGCTTGCCATGCGCTCGTAAGAGATAAAAGCGTAGTCGGGCGCCAGGACGGTATCTGGCGTGAGTTGAAAGCCGGTTTCGGCCATGCGGTCGCGACCAAGTCGGTGCTGTCTGACGAAGGAGCCGATTTGCCAGGAGGATTGTGAACCGACAAATCCGTGGTCATCGCTGGCCGGCGGCGTCTCAATCAGTTCTCCCTGGATCAGTTCGCGCCGCATACCGTTGTCGAGTATTGCCAGCAAGTCGTCGGCGGTTAGCGATTTTTTGGCGGTGGTCATGCTCTAGCCTCCGGGTCGGGGCAGACCGTTTGGGTTACGCACAGTATATCCCAGCGACGCTGTGCGCTGTCGCAACCCGCGTTGCCGGGACCTGGGGGGCGGGTGCGGGTGGGTCGGCAGCAGGCAATGGTCAGTCAGCTATCCGCACAAACCGCCGCCGACCGGCGCGGACCACGGCGCCGGCTTCCGGCGCCGGGGTGTTGGGGGCCGTTACGCTTTCCCGCCGGCCGTCCGCGTGTATGATTTCCACCGCCCCCTGACTTACCAGCCGACGTGCCTCTCCGTTGCTCGCCGCCAGACCCGTCCGAACCAGTACCCGGCCGATCAAATCTTCGCCAATATCCGCACGACTGATCTCCGGTATGTCGTCGGGCAGGTCGCGTCGCTGTACCACCTGCTCAAAATTTGCTTCGGCGGCGTTGGCGGCGTCGGAGTCGTGGAAGATGGCGGTGATGCGGCGGGCCAGTCCTTTCTTGAAATCCATCGGGTTGGCCGTTTCCGTTTCAATGGCCTGCTGCATCTCGGAAATGTCGGCGTCAGGCACGTCGGTCAGGTATTCGTAGTATGAGGTGATCAGGCTGTCCGGCAGGGACATGAGCTTGCCGTACATATCCTGCGGCGGCTCTTCCAAGGCCACGTAGTTGTCCAGGCTCTTGCTCATCTTCTGAACGCCGTCGGTGCCGACGAGAATGGGCATCATGAAACATTGCTGTGGCGTTTGGCCCATCATTCCCTGCAATTCCCGGCCCACCAGCAGGTTGAACATCTGGTCAGTCCCGCCGAACTCCACATCCGACTCGATGACCACCGAGTCGTAGGCTTGCATCAGGGGATAAAGCATCTCGGTGATGGCGATGGGCTGGTTCTGGGAGTAGCGGTTGGCGAAGTCCTCCCGGTGCAGGAACTGGTTGATGGTGAAGCGGCTGGTCAGCTCGATGACGTCGGCCAGGGTGAACTCGCCGAACCACTGGCTTTGCCACTCAACCTGCGTACGTTCCCGGTCCACCACTTTGAAGAACTGGCGCATGTAGGATTCAGCGTTTTCCAGCACCTCGGCGTGGGTGAGCATGGTGCGGGTCGCCGAGCGGCCCGACGGATCCCCGATCTGGGCCGTCCAGTCGCCGACAATCAGGATCACCTGGTGGCCCAGATCCTGCAGCTGACGGAGCTTGCGGAGGCCCACCACGTGGCCCAGGTGGATGTCGGGCCGACTGGGGTCGAACCCCATCTTCAGACGCAGGGGTCGGCCACGTTGCAGCATGGCCGTGAACTCCTCTTCGGAGATGATACGGCTCACCCCCCGCCGGGTGATGGTAGAAAGGTTTTCGGGAATCTGGACTTGGCTGGTCAACACACACCTCGTATGCCGGGTCATCATCTGACCGGCGGATTAGGCGTGGTCCAGCCGGTCGTGTTCCTCGAGAACTGATCGGGCGTTGGACACGTCCAGGTTCATCTGCGTGATCAGCGCCTCGATACCGTCAAAAGTTTCCTGTCCGCGCAACCGTGAAACGAACTCCAGGCGCAGGTTTTCATCGTAAATGTCGTCGGAGAAGTCCAGCAGGTGCGCCTCGATGAGTCGTTGGCTGAGGCCGAAAGTGGGCCTTACGCCGATGCTGGTGGCCGCCATGTGGCGTACGCCGTTCACCGTCGCATAGGTGGCATACACGCCGTCGGCCGGGATCACAAAGTTCTGCGTCGGGATTATGTTGGCGGTAGGGAAGCCTAGTTGCCGCCCCATCTTCGCCCCGTGCACCACCACGCCATCGGTGGCGTACGGGCGTCCCAGGAGGTATTCCGCGCCATCCACGTTGCCGTCAGCCAGGGCGTTCCGCACTCGCCGACTGCGAATAGCCGAGCCTTCCACTTCCAACGGCGCGACGGTTTCCACCCAAAAACCCATGGCTTGACCGCGCCGTCGCAGATATTCCAGATTGCCGCTACGGTTGCGGCCCAGGGCAAAATCCGGTCCCGTCACGATGCCGCGCATGTGCAGGCAGTCCACCAGCAAATGCGTAAATTCGTTGGCGTCAAGGTTAGCCAGGTCGTTGGTGAACTCGACACATATGACACAGCCCACGCCGGCGTCGTAGAGAAGGTCCACCTTCTCCTCAGGAGTGATGATTTTGGTGACGCTGCGTTCCGGATTGACCACCTCGGCAGGATGGTTGGTGAATGTGATAACGGTGGGAACCAGCGGGGGCTCCGCCAACTCAAACATCCGTTGTAGGAGGTGCCGGTGCCCGCGATGCACGCCGTCGAAGACCCCAATGGTGATGACGGTGCCAACGCCAAGAGGCGGCGCGGCTTCGGCCAATGCGCGGCGGAACGCCTCGCCGCCGGGCGTCCGTGGTTGGGCGTGTTGCGGAGTGGACATTGCTGCGTGGTTGACCAGCGAACCGAATGGGCAAACGTCACAGGAGCCGCAGTTGGCGCGGTGCGCTCCGCGCGTGGTTGGTCAAGAGTACGGGCTAATATCCACTGCGGCGCAGTATAGCGGCAACGATGGTAGCACACCCCCGGCAACCGGGCAAGCATGAACGGAAGCCACACGAACGGGTTATACTGACATCGGCGTGGCCCACCGCGCGAAAATCGGCCAAAACCCGCAGACGCTGCAAACGTCGGTTCAAATCCGGTCAGTTCTAAAATGTCTCCACGCAATTCCAATTCGATGCGTGTTGCCAGTGGCGAGGCACGCGGCATCCGGCTGAAAGGCGCTGCGGTGGCCGGCATTCGGCCAACCACGGAACGGGTGCGCGCCGCCATCTTTAACATATTGGAAACCAGTCAGGTTATCGACCACCGCGCCGTTGACCTGTTCGCCGGCTCCGGTAGCCTGGGCATTGAAGCCTTGAGCCGTGGCGCAGCCTGGGCCGACTTCGTCGAACGCAACCGCCGGCAGTGCCTCGTCCTGCAGGACAACCTGGAGCGCACCGGCTATGCCGACGCGGGCAGCGTACACCGCGCCGACGTCTTGGGATGGCTGGGACGCGCCGGAACCGAAGCAGTCGGAAGTGAGCGTTACGGCCTGGCGCTGTTGGACCCTCCGTACCGGATGGACGACCCAACCCCCACTCTGGCCGCGCTCTGGGACTCGGGCCTGCTCGTACCCAACGCGACTGTGGTGTTGGGGCACAGCAGTCGGCAGGAAGTCCCGCTCCGGGTGGGCGGTTTGCGTCGGTACGACGCGCGCCGGTACGGCGATAACGCAGTGGCGTTCTACCACGCATGATGTGGAGATACGACCTGACTGGAGACAAAACAAGTTTGGAGAATTGCCGAATGGTAACCGCTCTTTATCCGGGGACTTTCGACCCGGTAACCATGGGACACCTCAACGTGGCGCAACGCGCGGCGCGGCTTTTCGGTTCCCTGATCATCGCCGTATATGACACGCCGTCCAAGAGTCTGTTGTTCAACACTGAGGAACGGGTGGGGCTGATGCGGGAAGCAGTGGCCGACTTGAGCAACGTGACGGTCCGTCCGTTCAACGGACTGGTGGTGCAGACCGCCCGGGAAGCCGGTGCGGCTGCCATCATTCGCGGGCTGCGCAGCGGACCCGACTTTGAGTACGAATCCCAAATGTTCTTTATGAATCGGCGGCTGGAACCGGACGTGGACATGGTGTCCCTGATGAGTGACCAGGAGCATATGTTCATCAGTTCCAGCTTGCTGAAGGAGGTCGCGCAGTTGGGGGGCGACATCTCCGGCATGGTGCCGCTCCACGTGGCGGACGCCCTGGCTGATAAATACCAGTTGCCGTAGCGGCAGCCGTTTCAGGCAAGTCATGCCGCTGGCACGAGGGGGATATCATCGACATCAACAACATCATCGACCGTATCGAGCTGCTGGTTGACTCCAGCAAGTCGGTTCCGCTCAGCAACAACGTGATGGTTGACCGGAACAAGCTGGGCGAACTGGTGGCACAGTTGCGGATGTCCATTCCGCAGGAAATACACCGGGCAGAGGAGATGCTGTCCCGCAAGGACGACATAATGTCCTCAGCGGTCGCTGAAGCGCACCAGACCCGTCAACACCTGGAACAGGATTTTCGAACCCGACTCAGCGACCATGAACTCGGTCGCAAGGCCGAGGAAACGCTCCGCGATGCCGAAATGAGGTCCCAGCGCATCATCAACCAGGCTGAGCAGGAAGCCGAAAACCGGCGCAACCAGGCCGACGCCTACGCCCTGCGCACCCTGAGAGACCTGGAGCGGGAACTCAACGCCGCCTCCGGCTCCATCCGCAAGGGGATCGACATGCTCGCGGGCGCTACTCTGGCCGCCAGCGCGAATCCGCCGGTGCCCTCTCCCCAGGACTTTGCGCCCGAAGACCTGCGAGAACGGACCGAATACCGATAATCGACCGCGGGCGCCGAAAACCGCGCCGAAAAGGCTGACCGGTCAAACCGGTTCAGTAGGTGTCGTCCCTCATAACAGCGGGCGCGACGACGCCTACTTTGCTTGACATTAACGCTCCAATCGGGTGTAAAATCAGGCGCGCAAACGGGGCGGGCCGTGGCTAGAGAAACTGGTAGCCCTTTCCGGGTGTAGTCAGCGGAGTGATGCAGCGAGATGCGTGAACTGGTAATCGACAGCATCCGGATCAGCCAGATGAACTACCAGCGGGTGGTTGTGCTCAAAGAACTGGAGACCAACCTGTTCCTGCTCATCTGGATCGGACCCACCGAAGCTGAAGCCATCGCCGTCAGGATGCAGGGGATGACGGTCCCACGTCCGCTGACCCATGACCTGCTCGTTGATCTCGTCAAGTCGGTGGGCGGTTCTTTTGAGCATATCCTGGTCAATGACCTGCAAAACGAAACCTTCTATGCCAAGATCGTAATCAAGGTCGGTGACCAGACCCACGAAATCGACTCTCGTCCCAGCGACGCGATGGCCGTGGCGGTGCGCGCCGAGGTGCCAATTTACGTTGCGGACCAGGTTATGGAAAAAGCCGCCATTTCAATGGATCAGGAAACCGGCCAACCGGTTTCTTCACAGAATAGGGACGGTGAGGATGCACCCGCTGAGGTTACCGAAGAGGAATTGCAGGGTTTGTCGGCCTTTACGGATCTCATCAACGAACTCGACATGGAGGATTTCGAGCGAAGATAGGTCCGGCCAATGCCCGCAGTTGGACCGTTGATGCGCCACGCCCTGCCCTGATGATGGCGGGGCTTTTTCGTAACTGTCGTTACGATTTTCGCCGTCCCGCCGATTGACACGTCAGATAACGGATGCTACCATGCCTGCCGTTTGGGATCGGAAATGCCGCAATGGTTGATTGTAGCCCTGCGGCTGACGGGTCTGGGCTGGTACGTTGCATTGTGTATCGTGCTGGGTATAGTCGGGGGCGTGTGGCTGGGTAACCTCACCGGACAGGTAGCCCTGATGGTGCTTATCGGAACGGTGCTAGGCAGCGTAATCGCCTTTTATGGGGTGTACCGAATGGTGCTTCCCGCCATTTACGGCTCCAAACGAGGCCCACGGTCCGCACAGACGCCGGACCGCGACCAAAGTGACCACGGAGGCAACTGGTAGTCGTGACGCGCAAACGGGCATTCCTCCTGTTCGGCATTGGCATGGCGGTGCTCCTCATCGTCGGCTTCGTGGTCGGGGCCATCGGCTCCAAAATGTTCGGACTGGGAAGCTCCTTCCTCCCCGAACCGGGAATCCACCTGGCTCCTGATCCAGTATTTCCGGCTTCCGTCCGCGACAGCGTGGTCGGCTACCGCGTCGCCGATAAGAAAACCGATGATCATGGCGAAGCCCAAACGACGGATTCGGCGGAAGGAGACCACGGCAAGGAAGAAGAGCATCACGGCTTGGGCCTGATGCAGTTCGCCGTAACCAACACCCTGCTGTCCGCGTGGCTCACCAGCATTGTGATGCTGGTCCTGTTCATCAGCGCCGGTCGCAAACCCAAGGCGATCCCAACCCGGTTGCAGGCTCTGGTTGAGATCATGTTCGAAGCGGTTCTCAACTTTTCAGCGTCCGTCCTCGGCCCCGAAATGGGCCGCCGGGTTTTTCCCGTGGTGGCGACCATTTTCTTCTTTGTCCTGTTCAACGCCTGGATCGCCATCTTCCTGATCCCCATCTACCAGGCCGTCGGCTACGGCGCCTACGATGAAACCCTCGGCCAGTTCAAGCTGGCCACCCACCTGATCCGGCCGGCCGGCACCGACGTGAATATGCCCCTGGCATTAGCCCTGATCTCCTTCGTGTTCGTGGAATATTGGGGCTTTCGCGCGCATAGCTTCGGATACCTCAAGAAATTCTTCGCGTTCGGTGAGCTCCGCAAAGGCCCGGCCGGACTCATCGGCGTCTTCGTCGGCATCCTTGAACTGCTCTCCGAATTGGTGCGCGTCGTCTCGTTCACCTTCCGCCTCTTTGGGAACATGACCGCTGGTGAAATACTGGTCGTGATGTTTACCTTCCTGGTGCCATTCGTGGCGACACAATTCGTTTTCGGCCTGGAACTCCTCGTGGGTTTGGTACAGGCGGTAATCTTCGCCGGTTTGACACTGGTGTTCCTGTCGGTGGCGGTGAGCCACGAGGAGCATTAGGGAAGCGACGGCCGGCGATCAAAAATTGGGCATTCGCCTCCGGCAGCATTGGAGCCGGGGCTAGCTGAAACACAAGGCCAACCTTGAACCGGAGGATTTTCAACAATGGCACTTGACCTCTCAATGTTTGCGATGTTGCTGTCGGTGGGCGCCCAGGGCATCACCGAAGAAGGCGCCAAGCTATTGGCTGCCGGCTTGGCCATCGGCCTCGGCGTGGTCGGCCCCGGCATCGGCATCGGCATCCTGGGCTCCGGCGCGATGAACGCCATCGGGCGCAACCCCGACGCGGCCGGCGCCATCACCACCAACATGATCCTGGCCATCGCATTCGCCGAGGCGCTGGGTATCTATTCACTCATCGTCGCAGTGATCCTGCTCTTCGTGGTGTAACAACATGGTTGAACTGGGATTAAACGTCCCCTCGTTGATCAGCTATCTGATCAACTACGTCATCCTGCTGATCTTGCTGGGGACACTGGCCTACCGGCCATTGCTGAACGCTCTCGACAATCGGGTCGATAGCATTCGGGAAAGCCTCACTGCGGCTGACCGCGCCCGCGAGGAAGCAGCCACGTCCCGCGCCGCCATCGAGGAAGAACTCAACGAGGCCCGGCGCGAGGGCCAACGGTTGTTGGATCAGGCTCGCGAAGCTGCGGACCGTTTCCGAGAAGAGGAGATGGGCCGGGCGCGACAGGCCGCCGAGGAGTTCTCCGAGCGCGCCAGGGCGGACATCGCCCGGGAACGGGACGCTGCCATCAACGAAGTGCGTTCCGCGTTTGGCGACCTGGCCATTTCGGCCGCGGAGCGGATCATCCGCCGCAGCGTCGATCGGCAGGCTCATCAGGAACTCATCGATCAGGTTCTGGCGGAAGGGGAGCAGGCGTTGCGCCGCAACTGATCCGTCAAGGTACACAATAGGTCTCGCTGCTCCGGCGGCGAGACACCGACCCCGGCACCCGTCGCGCTCAAGTTGAGCGCCTCGGGGACGTTACGCTAAACAGGGAGGCAGCAAGCCGTGGCAAACCGTTTGTCGGGGCGACGCTACGCTCAGGCCATCTTCGAGTTGGCCGAGGAACAAGAACAACTGGAGCAATGGGATCAGGACCTGCGCCTGGCCGCCGACGTATTGGGTGATGAGGAATTCGCGGTGTTCTTAAAACACGCCGAAGTCCCCGTGGAGCGCAAGACCTCGGCTATTGCGGATGTCCTCTCGGAGGTACATCCGTTGGTGCGCAATTTGGTTTCCTTGCTCGTCAACCGAGGCGGCGTGGATGCAATGCGCGACGTGCAGGAGGGCTATTCGCACCTCCTGGACGAGCGATTGGGGCGTCAACGGGTTGAGGTCACGACGGCGGTTCCTCTGGAAGACGCCGAACTGGAACGGATCACCAATTTCGTGGCGCATCTCGTGGGTCGTGAGGTGGTGCTTAGCACACAGGTTGACGACTCAATTCTGGGCGGCCTCATCATCCAGATTGGCGACCGGCTGCTCGACGGCAGCACCAGCTCCGCGCTGGATCGGATGCGCCAGACGGTACGGGCGCAAGCTGCCTGATCAAACGACATAAGGAGACTCGCCGATGGCAGTCAGAGGACAGGAGATAGTATCTCTCATCAAGCGGCAAATCGAGGAGTTTGGCGGCGACTTGACCCTCGTGGACGTGGGCACCGTCGTGCAGGTTGGCGACGGGATCGCCAGCATCCAGGGCCTGCAGAGTGTTCGCTCCAATGAGCTGCTGGACTTCGGCAACGACGTTCTGGGCCTGGCCCTGAACCTGGAATCCGACATCGTCGGCGCAGCCATCCTCGGCGACCCCACCGCCGTCAAGGAAGGTGACCGCGTCCGCGCTACCGGCCAGATTATCGTGGTGCCGGTGGGCGATGCTCTGATCGGTCGAGTGGTTGACCCGTTGGGTCGCCCGCTGGACGGCAAGGGCCCCGTCATTACCGAGCGCACCATGCCCGTGGAGCGCACCGCTCCCAACGTGGTGGTCCGCAAGTCTGTGGACACCCCGGTTCAAACCGGCATCAAGGCCATCGACGCCATGATCCCGATCGGTCGCGGCCAACGAGAGTTGATCATCGGCGACCGTTCCACCGGCAAATCCGCCATCGCGATCGACACCATCATCAACCAGCGGGACACCGATCTGATCTGCATTTACGTCGCCATCGGCCAGAAGCAGGGCAAGGTGGCCCAGGTGGTGGGTATCCTGGAAGAGTATGGCGCGATGGACCACACCATTGTGGTCAACGCCGGCTCCGCAGACTCCGCCCCGTTGCAGTTCATCGCGCCCTACGCAGGCTGCGCCATGGGCGAAGCCTTCATGGAAGAGGGCAAGGACGTCCTCATCGTCTATGACGACCTGACCAAGCACGCCTGGGCCTATCGCCAGATGTCGCTGCTGCTGCGCCGTCCGGCCGGACGCGAGGCTTATCCCGGCGACGTTTTCTACCTCCACAGTCGGTTGCTGGAACGAGCGGCCCGCATGGACGACGAATTCGGAGGCGGATCTCTCACGGCGCTGCCCATCATCGAGACCCAGGCCGGCGACGTTTCCGCCTATATTCCCACCAACGTCATCTCCATCACCGACGGCCAGATTTACCTGGAGCCGGAGTTGTTCAACGTCGGCATCCGGCCGGCGGTGAACGTGGGACTGTCGGTTTCCCGCGTGGGCGGCGCTGCTCAAACTCGCGCCGTGCGGCAGGTGGCGGGACGCCTGCGGCTGGACCTGGCCCAATATCGGGAGTTGGCGACCTTCGCCCAGTTTGGAACCGCCGACCTGGACGCCGCCACACGCGCTCAACTGGCCCGAGGGCAGCTGGCCACCGAGGTTCTCAAACAGGGCCAATACCAACCGCTCAACCTGGGCGACGAGGTAATCATTCTCTACGCGGTCAACGCCGGGCTGATGGAAGACATACCGCTGGAGCGGTTGGGCGCGTTTGAAGAGCAGATGCTCCGTCACGTCAACGCCTCCCGTCCCGAACTCAGCCAGGCCATCCGGGAGACCGGCAGCCTCGGCGACGAGTTGGAAGGACAGTTGACCGCGGCCATCAACGACTTCAAACCCACCTTCCAGTAGGAACGCGTCGTCATTGGCGCAACACAAAAGGCAACAGCAGGGTTGAGTAATGCCCAGCGTTAGAGACATACGTCGGCGTATCCGCAGCGTCGAGAACACCGGCAAGGTAACCAACGCGATGTCCCTCATCGCGGCATCCAAGATGCGCCGGGCGCAGCTGGCCGTCACCGATGGCCGGCCCTACGCCGAAAAAATCCTGGATGTGATCGCGGAACTGGCGGCTCAACCCACCGGTGAGTATGACGTGGTTCATCCCTTGCTGCAGGTGCGGCCGGTGAACAACGTGGGCATGGTGGTCATCACCCCCGACCGGGGGTTAGCCGGCGGGATGCACGCCAGCATCAACCGACAGGTGGCCCGGTTCATCCTGGACAGCTCCGCAACAGTGCGCAGCATCGTGGTCGGACGCAAGGGTCGCGACTTTATGGTTCGCTACACGGACACCGTGCAGGCGGTCTTTACGGACCTCAGCGACCGTGTCGCCCTGGCGGACACGACGGCCATCTCACGCCTCGTTATTGACGGGTACACCGAGGGCACATTTGACGAGGTGTACCTGGCCTATATGCGGTTCGTGTCCACCGTACAACAGGCGCCGGTGGTCCGCCGCATCTTGCCGGTAGAGCCGGCCGAGCTGGAATCGGCGCAGCGGGTCGGCTACATATACGAGCCGGACCCGGCGACGGTGCTGAGCGCCCTGCTCCCCCAATTCGTGGAAATGCAGGTGTACCACGCGATCCTCGAAAGCATCGCCAGCGAACAGTCGGCCCGCATGGTCGCCATGCGCAACGCCACCGACAACGCCAACCAACTTGCCTCGGACCTCACTTTGGTAATGAACAAGCTCCGCCAGGACAGCATCACCAACGAACTGCTGGACCTGATCGGCGGCCAGATTGCGCTGGAGGGATAGCGCGCCGGACGACGTTGGCCAACTCGATGACTGCCATTGAAATCCCAGACGCTCCGCGCGAAGTTGTCGCCGACCTGTACAGATGGTTTCTAGTTGCATATGGCGCATCTGCCCTCGGGCGTATGGCCTTGGAAGCCTATAAGCAGATAGCCATTCTAGATACCGCTTGGTATGATGTTCCCACGGCTGCGTTCGCAGTTTTGGAGCAGGGTTTCATCCAGCACGCCTTGCTGTCATTCTCCATCGCGGAGGTATTCAACATGGTTTTCGGAGCGCTTTACAAGCAGAAAATTCGTCAGGAGGCGAGGGACGAAGCGAACCGGGCCTGGCGGGAATGGCTGCGCCGCAAAGCCGAGGCGGAAAGGAACGGCGAGCCGTTTGACGAACCAAGCCCGGACGAACAACCCACGAAAACCAAGCGTTAGCCTGAAGTTGCAATTCACTTTTTAACCCATCTGCAATGGTAAGCCCATCCGGAGGATAAACCAAAATGCCCGGACAGATTGCCCAAGTTATCGGTACGGTGGTGGACGTGGAGTTCCCCCCGGACCAACTCCCCAACTTGTTTGACGCCCTTGAAGTGGACAACTCGGGTGAGCGTCTCGTACTGGAAGTCCAGCAGCACATCGGCAACCACTGGGCGCGCTGTCTCGCGCTGGGCTCCACTGACGGCCTGGCCCGCGGCACCGAGGTCAACGACACCGGCAACAAGGTCGCCGTCCCGGTTGGCCCTGAAACGCTGGGACGCCTCTTCGACGTCACCGGCACGCCTCTGGACAACCTGGGCGCTGTCGAGGCGGGGCAGTTCTGGCCTATCCACCGCGACCCGCCGGCCTTCGACGACCAGAACCCGACCGTCGAGATCCTGGAAACGGGCATCAAGGTGTTCGACCTGATCACCCCCTTCCCGAAAGGCGGCAAGGTTGGCGCATACGGCGGCGCTGGCGTGGGCAAAACGGTAATCATTCAAGAACTGATCCGCAACATCGGCGCCGTCCACAGCGGCGTATCGGTGTTTGCCGGCGTGGGCGAGCGGTCCCGCGAGGGCAACGACCTCTGGCATGAAATGCAGGATTCGGGCGTGTTGGGCAGCACCGTGCTGGTGTTCGGCCAGATGAATGAGACGCCGGGCGTTCGCGCTCGCATCGGTCTCACGGGCCTCACCATGGCCGAGTACTTCCGCGAAGAACAAAACCAGGACGTTCTGCTGTTCATCGACAACATCTACCGATACATTTTGGCCGGTATGGAAGTGTCCGCGCTGCTGGGCCGTATGCCATCTGCGGTCGGTTACCAGCCGACACTGAGCACTGAGATGGGCGCGCTGCAGGAGCGGATCACTTCCACCAAGAGCGGGAGCATCACCTCTTTCCAGGCCATCTACGTACCCGCCGACGACTACACGGACCCTGGCATCGTCACGACTTTCGGACACCTGGACGCCGTGGTATCCCTCGAGCGCGCGCTGGCGGCCCAGGGCCTCTATCCGGCTGTGGACCCCCTGGCGTCATTCGCGCGCATTCTCGAACCTCGCATCGTGGGTGACGAGCACTACCGGGTCGCCCGCGGTGTCCAGCAGGTGCTGCAACGTTACCGGGACCTGCAGGACATTATCGCCATTCTGGGTATCGAAGAGTTGTCGGACGAAGACCGGCAGACCGTGTTCCGCGCCCGCAAAATCCAGCGGTTCCTCACCCAGCCCTTCTTCGTCGCGGAGACCTTCACCAACCAGCCTGGCAAATACGTCGCGGTGCGCGACACGGTGCGCGGTTTCGCCGAGATCCTGGACGGCCAGCACGACGACCTGCCGGAACAGGCTTTCTACATGGTCGGTACCATCGAAGAGGCGGTGGAGAAGGCGGAACAGATGCAGGCGACCCCATAACCAGCACCCAGCGAATGGAACCAACAGGAGCGTTTCCCGATGCCCATGCAGTTGCAAATCATCACCGCTGAGCGCGAGGTTTTCTCGGGTGAAGTCGATGCCATGGTTGCGCCGGGCATCGCGGGACAGTTGGGGATCCTCCCCAACCATGCGCCGTTGATGACGGTGCTGCAACCCGGTGAGCTGATGGTGCGCGCCGCCGGGGAAGAGTCATACCTCGCTCTCTCCGGCGGTTACATTGAAGTGCTGGGAAATCAGGTGATCATACTGGCGGACGCCGCCGAAGACGTCGATGAGATCGACGAAGCGCGCGCCCAGGAAGCCATGGAGCGCGCGCAGCAACGAATCGCGAACCGGACGTCCGACATCGAACTGGAGCAGGCTGTGCAGTCGCTGCGCCGGGCGCAGGTGCGCGTGACCGTGGCCCGCCGACGCCGGTCGGCTCCGCACCGCTCCATGGCGCAGCGGCCACAAGCAGCGCCCTAGTCCAGAGGCTGCGCCCCGTTGACCGAGTGATACGATTCGGTCAGGTAGTAAGTCATGGACTGCAATGCCAGGACCGGGTCGATGCTTCGAACCCGCACCCCTGGCGGCACTTGGGCATTGATGGGGGCGTAGTTCAGTATCGCCCTGACGCCGCACTCAACCAACTGGTCGATCACCGTCTGAGTGTGCGCGCTGGGAACGGCCACGATGGCGATATTGATATTTCTGGTGGCCACAGTTTCGGCCAACGCGCTCATGGGCTGTACCCCAACACCGCCCACATCCCGGCCCACATTGTTCGGATTGCTGTCGAAAGCGGCCACCAGGTGAAACCCGTCGGGGTCGAAACCGGGATAATTCAGGATGGCGTTACCCAGTCGGCCGACTCCAATTACGGCGACATTCCACTCTCCATCCAGCCCGAGGATTTGCTTGAGCTCGGTCAGGAGATGTCGAACCCTGTAACCGCGGCCCTGCTTGCCAAACCTGCCGAAATAGGACAGGTCTTTGCGAATCTGCGCCGGCGTAACCTGCAACTGCGCGCCTAACTGCTGCGAGTTAGTGACCTCAACTCCCGCCTCCAGCAACTGAGTCAGCGTGCGCACGTATTGTGGCAAACGGGAAATCACGACCTCGGGTACCTCAGCGTTTGGACCCGAGGTCCCGGGAAGCTGCCCAGGGTCGCCAGGATAAGTCGCCATAGTGAGAACGATTACGCCAATACTATTGACGGTGAAGCAGAGTATCTGAAGCCGGCGTATGGTAGCTACGCCACCGAATTTCGCCAATGTATGCAAACGAACATAACGAATTATAATCTATCCCGCAGTCTATCTGCCGTCAATAGCAAAACGCTACTGGCGCAACCCTCCCGTTTACCAAGTACGGTTGCACCGACCGGGGAGTGGCTGGAGGGTGATTCGTTCCACTTTGGAGACAACCGACCCATGCACGTGGGGATAGCGCGCATAACCCTGCGGATACCCGACAGCCGCAGTCTCAAAACCCGCCGGCAGTCCGCCCGCAGCCTGACGCAACGGATCCGCGCCAGGTTCAACGTCTCGGTGGCTCAGGACGTCGAGTCGGACGGCAATGCGTGGCAGAGCCTAACCCTGCTGGTTTCCTGCGTCAGCAATGACACCGCATACATCGACGCCATGCTCGAAGATCTGGTTAAGTACGTGGAAAGGTCCCGCCCGGACCTGGAACTGCTGGACTACGGCTCCGAAATCATTCGCGGCGTTTGAGCTGGCACAGGAATGCGGAGGGGCGACCGGGTTGGCCGCCCCTGATGACCGACCGTTTTCGGCCGCTAGATCCGCTCGTGGATGGCAGCCATCAGGTCCTGCAGGTCCGGGAACAGATGTGCGTCCGGCGTGTGCTTGTGCTCGCCGACCAAGTCGCCGTCGATGGTGATGTCGAACTTGCCGTGCTCCCCCGGGGTGAGCTTGAAGGTTGCGATGTGGTCGCCGGTGCGGGTCAGTGCTTCGCTGGCCATCCAGGCCGCGCGTCCGGCATGCCCTCAATCCCAGCAGTAAACGATTTCGATCTCCATTCGCTTGACGTCAGGTCGCTGTGCCATTTGTTCCCTCCCGTCTCGGTGCGCGTTACGTCGCGCATGATTGGCCGGATGATAGGCCAATCGGGTGGGCAATGCAACTTGGGGAAACCTCACGCGTACACACTTTCCACAACCTGTCATTGCGAGCGCAACGCGGCAATCTCGTTGCCGGTGGTGCATGGCCAAGCGAGTGAGGTTGCCACGTCGTTTCTCTCCTCCCAATGACAAAGTGGGTATGCGCGAGGGGAGAAACGGGTCAGCAGTGAGAGTAGCAGTGCGGTTCAGGCCGCGAGATTTGCAATGGGATCCATCCATGAGCCGAGCGTGTCCCAAAACTCAATGTAGTCGCCGATGTCGTCGTGGCCCGCTCCGGTAATTTCTGCGAAAGTTTTCGGTTCGCGCGCCGCTTGGCACAACTTGCGTCCCTGGCCGACCGGCACGAGCTTATCGTCGGACCCATGAAGCACGAGCAACGGACACCCGATGCGGTCCACCCATTTCAGCGAGTTGTACCGGTCCCCTACTAACCGCCCGCCGCAGGTCAGCCGTGGGTAGAATAGTTGCGCTATGTCGCGCAGTGACGCGAAAGGCGCGATAAGGGCAATCCCGGCCGGCGCGGTAGTTTCCGCCGCCAGCCGTATTGCCACCGCCGATCCCATCGATACTCCCAGGTACAACGTGCGCTCCGGCGCAACTCCATAGCGTTTTTGCAAGTGATCCCGGGCGGCTTTTGCGTCAACAGCAGTCCTCTGGACCGATGCTTTGCCGGGGCTGTTGCCGAAACCGCCGTAGTCGAACCCGAATATGTTGGCCCCGGTGTGCTGGCGCACCGCCGCGAACTCGCCGACGCGCAGGCTCAGGTTGCCACCGGTTCCGCCGAACCATAGCCAGGTTAATTCGGGCCGTCGGTCTCCGGGGATATGCCAGCATTGCAGCCGCCGTCCATCGGCTGTGTCAGCCCAGGTTTCCTCGTAGTCCATGCCCAGATCGGCGGGCAGCGCATCGCACACCGGCCTGGGTTGGAAAAGCAACCGTCGTTCCAGGACTTCAAACAGCATTGACCAGTGTTCAAAAGGCGGCGAGAAATATCATCAGGCAGACCACGAAAGATAATATCACCAGCAGGAATGTCCCCGGAGCGGATGACACAAAGCCCGCCAGGCCGTCCGACCTGCATCGCCGGGCCCAACGCGCCAGCGCCTGGCGGGCGGCCACCGCAACGACGCCTACCGCCGCCATGAAGCCGATGAGCCGAAGGAAATCAGGGACAAAGCCCGGCGGCACGTCCAGCATGGCGCGAAAGTTGGGTTCCCGTCAGTCATCCCCCAGACTGTCGGCCAAAATCTCCAGGACGTCCCGCGCGTCCTTGGTTTCGGCTTGTCCCTTGGACTGGATGCCCTCGGTCATCATCTGCAGGCAGAACGGGCAGGAGACTCCCACGGTGTCCGCGTTGGTTTCCAGGAAGTGGTCGGTGCGGGCGTGGTTGATGCGTTCGCCCTGGCTTTCCTCGATCCACATGTGGCCGCCGCCGGCGCCGCAGCAGAAGCCGCGTTCCCGGCATCGGGGCTCCATCTCCACCAACTTCAGTCCCGGAATCGCCTTGGCCACGTTGCGCGGTTCGTCGTACACCCCGTTGTGCCGGCCCAGGAAGCAGGAGTCGTGATAGGCCACCGACACGTCCATCACCTTCACCGGCTTGATGCGGCCGGCCTGGATGAGGCCGTCCACGAACTGGCTGTAGTGCAGCACCTCGTAGTTGCCGCCGAACTGCGGATACTCGTTGCGGATGGTGTTGAAGCAATGCGGGCAGATGGTGACGATGGTCTTGATGTTGTAGGTGTTCAGGACTTCGACATTCTGCTGGGCCATCATCTGGTACAGGTACTCGTTGCCCATGCGCCGGGCCGGATCGCCGGTGCAGGATTCCTCGTCGCCCAGGATGGCGAAGTCCACACCGGCCGACTTGAGCACCTTCACCATGGAACGGGCGACGCCCTGGCTGCGTTGCTCCAAAGCGGCGGTGCAACCCACCCAGAACAGCACTTCGGCATCCGGTTTTTCGGCGATGGTCGGCACGCCCAGGCCCTCGGCCCAGTCGGTTCGTCCGAAGGTGGTGCCGCGCCAGGGGTGTCCCCGCTGTTCCATGCTGAGCAATGCGTTCATGCCGGTCTCGGGGATGCGGGATTCCTCCAGCACCAGGCTGCGGCGCATATCCATGATGGTCGGCACGTGCTCCACCACCACCGGACATTCCTCCATGCAAGCGCCGCAGGACACGCAGTCCCACACGGCCTGCTCGGGTATTGCCCCGTCGATCAGTGGCATCGGTTCAACGTGGGTTGCGTCCCGCTCCCCCTGGTGCCCGATGGTTATCATGTGTTCTTTCAGGTTCTCGACAATGTGCATGGGAGAGAGAACCTTGCCCGTGGTGTGGGCCGGGCAGGCGTCGGTGCAGCGTCCGCAAACGGCGCAGGCGTAACCGTCCAGCAGTTGCTTCCACGTGAAGTCCTGCACCCGGGAGGCGCCGAACCGCGTGTTCTCGTCCATGCTGTCCATGTCGATAATGTCAATCTGCAACGCGCCCCTGGGTTCCAGGTTGCGGAAAAATGCGTTGAGAGGCGCGGCCAACATGTGAATATGCTTGGAGAAGGGTATGTAAAGCGCAAACCCCAGGACTATCAGCAGGTGGATCCACCAGAAGATCGCCTGCAACACGCCGGCTGCGGCCGCCGACATGCCCACCGCGTTGAACCAGTTGCCGATGGCGCCGCCCACGAATACGCCGGCCTCCGGCCCGCCGTGTCCGGTGGCGACGTAGAAGGAATGCACGAGCAGCGTGGCAATCATCAGGCCGGCGGTTAGTCCGACGATCACCACAGACTCGCCCTTGCGGGTGAGGTCAAAGGTCAGACGATGGGGTTGAGCCACCCAGCGTCGGAACAGCGCCCAGACCAGCGCGGCCAGAATCACCACGGCCAGGATGTCCAGGTAGATGCTGTACACCAGCACGCCGGTCTTGGTGAGGATGGTCTCTCCCAGCGGGTGCCAGATTGCCCCGCCAAAAATGAAGATCAGGTAGGAAAGGCTGAAAGACAGAAAGCCCCAGAATATTGCAGCGTGGCCGAGTCCGGCCAGGTCGATACTACGGGAACGCGGGTCGGTGCGGCCCACCCGTTGCAGCACCTTCCGTTGTCCCAACACAATGCCGGTTGCGCCGGCCAGTCGGGTCAGGGGACGGTCGAAACGCGCCACGGGCAGTCCCTGCAACACCAACCGAAACACGCGGCGATATGCCACGTACCCCGCCAGGCCAAAGGTCAACGCCGTCAAGACGTACACGCCAACCCAAACGGGTATGACGCCGAAAAGGGAATCGGGGGGAACCATAGCTTGCCTTTACCTTGGTCGGCCCCGCTGCAGCGGCGAGCGACTCACCTCAAAATCGGCGGCTAGTTTATCACACGCGTAGCGGACGCCCGCTTGCTAAAGAGTCTGAAACACGATTGCCCTGATACCTTTTGAATAACCGTCGCGCATTACCGTCCGTCAGCTTTCGGATTGCAACTGCCCCAACTGCTCCCGGAGCAGCGCAACTTCCGCCTCGGCGGTAAGAGCGCGGGTTTCGGCGGCTTGGCGGGCGTGCCATACCTCCCGCCAGCCTTCCAGATAGGTTCCGGTTGCCGGGTCATAGATGCGCGGCCAGCCCTCGTCCCAGGCCAGGCTGATTTCCAGCACGGGGCTGTACCCTTTCAAAATGCCGTCGGGTTCGGTAGTCAACTCAACGGCCCGATATGCTCCATCAACCAGCAGGCCCCCACTCAGCGGCGCGCCGTGATACGCGCCCCCCGACGGGTCAAAGCGCCAGTATTCCGGTATGCCGATGGCGGCGTAGATGGCCGGCTTCCGGTTGACGTCCTCCGCGCCCGTGCTTTCCGACGCCACTTCCAGGGCGAAGTCCGGCGGCTTGCCCACTTCCCAGGGCAAGTACAGCCGTCGCGGCGTAATCGCCCGGGCATCAACGCCGAAGGCCAGGTAGATGTCCGGCGACACTCGCACGTTGAGGTTGTTGGGGTCATAGCAGATGAACGTCTCACGGTTCAGAAAAACGTCAGGACGCACCCCGAAGCCGGTGAAACGGGCGCGGAAGAGCCCCATTATCTCGTCGATCTCATTGAGCTGGTCCATATGGTCGGGCGGCCCATCCCTCCGGTCGGGGTTAAACTCCAGGCTGGCATAGTCAATCTCGCCTTGACGGCGGTAGGGCAGCATCTTGAACCCGGATTTGGCGGTAGTCATCGCGAGCCTCCGTGCGGGAATTGTATCACCCTGCGTTGGTGACTTGCGGAATGACACCATAGCCCCAAAGGGATATAATTGCTTGTCGTAACAGGATACCCACCCTTTGCGTGAGGCAGCGTCATTATGGAATTCGCATTCACTCCGGAACAGGAAGCCCTCCGCGCTGAAGTACAGCAATTTATTGCGGAAAACGTCACCGCCGAAATAGTCGAGGAGCTGGAGAGCACCGGCATCCGCCGGCGGGGACCCAAGACCAGGGAGATGTATCAACAGATCGCCGAACGAGGCTGGATCGGGATCTCCTGGCCCAGGGAATACGGTGGGCAGGCCGGCAGTCGTATCGACCAGTACATCGTGGAAGAGGAATTCGCCCGGGCCGGCATCACCGTGGGAGGAGCCGGCTCCGGCGCGCCGGCGATCCTCGCCGCCGGCACCGAGGAGCAGAAACAGGAGTTCCTGCCCGGCATCATCCGGGGCGAAATCTCCTTCGCACTGGGTTTCACCGAACCCCAGGCCGGAGCCGACCTGGCCGGCTTGCAGTGCCGCGCCGTCCGTGACGGCGACGAGTACGTCATCAACGGCCAGAAGATGTACACCACCGCTGCCCACTACGCTACGCACATCTACCTGATGGCGCGAACCGATCCTGACGCTCCCCGGCACCGGGGCATCAGCATCTTCCTGATCCCCATGGACACCCCCGGCATCACGGTGCGTCCCCTGTGGACCATCCAGAACGACCCACCGGCTCCCCTGGGCACCACCTACGGCGACAACCGCACCAACGAGACCTTTTTCGAAAATGTGCGTGTTCCCGCCTCCTGTATGCTCGGCGAAGAAAATCAGGGCTGGTACGTCGGCGCAATGGGCCTCAACCTGGACCGGGTGGGCGCGTCCCGCTACCTCATCTCCATCCAGCGGGACGAGGACATCGTCAATTGGGTGAAGGAGAACGAGATCGAAGGCTACGCCATGCGCGAGGATCCCACGGTGCGCGACCGGCTGGCCGATATGTGGATTGAGGGGCAGGTCTGCCGTCTGATGACCATGCGGAGCATGTCCATCGTGGAGAGTGACGGCAACTTCACCTACGAGGGTTCCGCCGAGAAGGTCTTCGCCCCGGAACACGGCGTCCGTACCACCGAAACCATCGCCCAGATGCTCGGCCCCTACGGGCAGCTGCTGAACGGCTCCGAAGACGCCATCGAGAGCGGCGTGTTCGCCCACAACCTGATGGGCGCGTTCCAAAGCGGCATCAACCACGGCAGCGTTCAGGTGATGCGCGACCAGGTGGCGCGGCGTGGGCTGGGTATGCCGCGGGTGTAGCCGAAGCCGCTACGATGACGCAGCCGCAACCCGTTCTCGCCGCATCCTGCGATCATTTCCTGCGCCAGGGCCGGGAAGCTCTGGCGCAGGGCGAGTTGGTTTCGGCCTCCGCTGCGGGTTGGCAGGCAGCCGTATTTACTGTGGGAGCCTACGCCGGACCAGATGCCGATTTTCTAGATGATGCCCGCAAGCTGGTCAATGAGCACCGGGGGAACGGCAACGCGGCGGAATGGGTGGTCAGCGCTATGGCCTTGTCAGATAACGTCGAGTACGATTGGCTGGATAAGGACGGCGTTGGCCGGAGATTGGATGATGTGCAGCGGCTGACTATCCTGGTTGCGGATCTGGCAGACCCGCCGCAAACTGCCGCCGACATCTTGCGCCGCGCCCGGGAGTGCCTGAACAATGGATATTTAATTCCTGCGTCTGATAAGGGATGGGAAGCGGCTTTGCTGATTGCCAAAACCTATGCTGACGCCATCGGATACGATTACCGCGGCGAGAGCCAATTTAGCCGGGTGATGCAATTGCTGGAAAAAGCGGAATCCGGCCAGAGAGAAATCAGCGGATTGATATATGCCGCTGAAAATGTACGCCAGACTGCCAAATATTGCGCTATGCAAGGCGATAGTCGGTATGCCGAGGTTGTCGCCGATGACATAGGCGCTATCGCAAAATTGGCTGACTTCGTTCTAGGGGCTGTTAGTTCGGAGAATCGACGAGCTGTCTAAAATGTCTGAATTTGGAGGCGACCACGCCCAAATCAGTGCTGAATTCCTACACCGTAGTCAGGTGTATTTGTCTGACGGAGAATTGCTGCAAGCCTCGGAAAAAGGCTGGGGGGCGGCAGTTCATGCTGTTAAACTTTACGCCGCTGCTCGCCAATTACCGTACGACAGCCATAGCGACTTCCACGACATCGCCACAGAGTTGAGGATAGAAACGCGCAACGAACAGATACGCTTGTGGGAGCGAAGTGCAAACGAATCGCACAGCAATTTTTACAATGACAACCGGGAGGCACCTCAAATCGCCGCGTATCTGGACGACGTCACAAACCTCATTAACCTAATTAGACATCAGATCAATCTCCCGCCTGTTGACGATTAGCGGCTATCTGTTTCCATCTTCCTAAACCTGACCTTTGTCAAATTATCCCCAAGCCGAGGCACGATGAACGTATTACCCAACGAAGAAGAGTTGATGGTCAAAAACGCCGCCCGGGAGTTCCTCGAAGCGGAATGTCCGCCCAACCTGGCCCGTGCCATCGAGCAGGACGAGCGAGGCTACTCCGTGGAACTGTGGGAACAGATGGCGTCCCTCGGCTGGTTCGGCATTTCTCTGCCCGAATCCTACGGCGGCGGCGGCCTGCCGGTATCCTACCTGGCGCTCATTTTGGAAGAGTGCGGGCGGGCCATTGCTCCGGTTCCCTTCCACAGCACCGCCACCGCCGCTCTGGCCGTGGCCCGGCATGGCTCCGATGAACAGAAGCAGGCCATTCTGCCCCGGGTCGCTCGCGGCGATCTGATAATGACCTGGGCGGTGCAGGAGCAGGACCCCCGAATGCGCTCGGACGCCGTCCAATGCCGAGGCGAGGTTGATGGCGACGGTCTGACCATCAGCGGCGTCAAGCACTTCGTGGACAACTTCTCCGCCGCCGAGCTGATGGTCACGGCAGTGCGCACAGCCCCGCCAACTGACGATAGCGCCGGCATCACCCTGGTCATCGTGCCGACCAACGCTGGGGGCATCACCGAAACGCGCCTCACGACGCTGGCCAAGGATTCCCAGAGCAAGCTCACCCTGGACGGTGTCCGCGTCCCTCTGAGCAACGTCATCGGAGAGGTCAACGGCGGCTGGCCGGCCACGTCGGACATGCTGGACACGGGCACGGGTTTGCTGTGTGCCCAGATCATCGGGGCGGCCCGCAAGGACGCCGAGATGGCCATTGAATACGCCAAAAACCGCGTCGCCTTTGGCCGTCCGCTCGCTGGTTTTCAGTCCATCCAGCACCTTTGCGCCGACATGATCGTGTGGGTGGACGGCGCGCAACTGCTGACCTATGAGGCCCTTTGGAAGCTGGACGCCGGGCTGCCCTACAGCGTTGAGGTATCCCAGGCCAAAGCCTTTACCAACGACAAGTGCCAGGCGACGGTGCGCTCATCCCAGCAAATCCACGGCGGCATCGGCTTCATGATGGAGTTTGATCTGCATCTGTGGTATCGCCGTGTGACCGCATGGACCATGCGGCTGGGCACCAGCTTCGAGCACCGAGCTCGCGTCGCCCGGGCCCTGCTGGACCAGCCCGGCCAAGTTCGTCTCGGCATGAACATCGAAGCCGTCGCCTGAGCCTAACCCGACCGTAAATCATAGTAAACAGGAGACCGACAATGCCCGCCGATCCCGTCTGCCCCGTCTGCAAGACCGAAATCAACGAGGACAGCGCCCGCGCCACCACCGGCCAGACCATGCACGGGGCCAACGAGGTTGACCCCAACGCCGGCACTCGCAGCTTCTACAACGGCGAGTGGTACTATTTCTGCACCCTGCAGTGCCGCACCAGGTTCCTCGCGGCGCCGAATACCTACATCGAGAGTTAGCGAATTATGTCATTGCGAGCGCAACGCGGCGATCCCGTTGCTGGCGCTTGGCGCTTGCCCCAAGATTCACCGGCAGGAGGAAAATTATGCACGTCGGTCTGGTAATGGAATGCGATTATCGCGAAGGCCGCACCCAGGACGAGGCCTTCGACGAAGCCTTTACCGTCGCCCAGCTGGCTGACGAATCGGGCATTGACGGCGTCTGGCTGGCGGAGCGCCACTTCGCCGCGCCGCGCACGCCCACGGACCCGGGTGGCGCCGGCATCCCATCGGTGTCATCGGTGCCCCTGATGATGGCCGGCATCGTCGCGGCTCGCACCGAGCGGGTACGTGTGGGCACCGGCGTCAGCGTGCTGCCCCTGGCGCATCCGATACGCCTGGCCGAGGAAGCCGCCACCGTGGACAACATCTCCAAGGGGCGGCTGGACTTCGGCATCGGGCGAAGCAGTTTCCCCCGCTCTTACCAGGGCTACGGCGTGCCCTTTGAGGAAAGCCGGGTGCGGTTCGCCGAGGCGCTGGAGATCATCCTCAAGGCGTGGAACAACTACCGTTTTTCCCACCACGGCCGCTACTACGATATGGACGACGTGGTGGTGACGCCACGGCCCTACCAGCAGCCTCATCCTCCCATGCGTATCGCCGCCAACTCCGTGGACACCTTCCGGATCATCGGGGAATTGGGCTTCCCACTGGTGACCGGCGTGCGTGGACAGGGTCTCAAGCAGGTGGCCGACAACCTTGGGCTGTATCGCGCCACGGCCGCCGAAAACGGTCACGACGTGGACGACGCCTACGTGCGAATGCCCATCTACGTCGGCGAGACCATGGAGCAGGTCCGGGCCGACACCGAGGAAAGCACCATGCGGGCCTTCCGGCGCACCGCGGACACCTACATCCGCACGGTGGAAGCGGAGGGCGCCAACGCCACCGAGGAACGTCGACAGCGGGCCGAACAACTGCTCAATACCACCTACGACGACCTGCTCGTTGACCGTGTCGCCTACGGCACGCCGGAACAGGTGGCCGAGCGACTCATCTCCATCCGCGACGAACTGAACGTAACCGGCTTCATCATGGAACCCAACGTGGGCGGAACGGTGCCGGCCGAGCGGGTGCAGAACTCCATCAGGCTCTACGCCGAGGAAGTGGGTCCGGCGGTGCGTGAGTGACGACCCGCCGATCTGAAATACTCAAGGCCCCGCCGGTGGGCGGGGCCTGTTTCTTTGAGCAGGGCTATCGCTAAAGCGTCTGCTCGGCCCTGATGCGGCGCACTTCCGCCAACAGCATGGGAATATCCCTCGTAGCCGTTGACCAAACAATTCGGGAGTTTGCTCGCCAGGGCTGATGAACTACGATGGCTCGTGTTCTGGATAGCCAGCGCCAGTCAATGTTTTGAATCGCAGCGCGAGTTCCATCCGGAAGCCCCTTGGCCGAGTCGACAATCAGAGCGATTGAGTGATATACAGCCAGACGGGTCCTGAGATCCCCGGCTTGGTATTCTGCTTCCTATTGAGCACATAGCCAGGCTACAACTTCGCACCAGTGATCTATCTGACGTAGCCGGTTGGACGCGTTGGGCCCACGTTCACTCGGCGGTAAAGACAACGTCACGGCCATCCAGTTCCTTTTGAGCCCATTCCGAGCCATCGGCCATGTTCATTTCCATGATGCCCTTGTCTTCTATCCACACGTGGCAGCCCAGCAGTCTGTACAAATCTTCAACCACGTCCATGTGATGTTTCTTGCATCCCCAGTGGTATTCCCCGGGGCCGAAGTCAGCGATCAGGTAGAGGTCAACCAACAAGAATGGGTTGTCCTGAGGCAGGAATGCCGGACCCGGCGGCGGGCGGCTCTGGCTGGGGTCAATCGCCAGCTCCACCACGCCCCAGCGGCGGCAAATTTCGGCGATAGCGTCCAGCGGCAGATCGTCGCGGGTTAGTAGAGGTTTGGATTTGGGATCTGTCATGGTCTTGCTCCGCTGCAATTAGCTTCCCATCTCTCCCAGGAACGCCAGCAACGCTGCGTTCACCTCGTCGGGCTTTTCCTCATGGAGGAAGTGCCCGCCGCCAGGAACAAACTGGGACCGTAGGTTGGTGGCCGTGCGCTGCCAGGACGCCTCCGGGTCCAACCCGCCGGCCTCGGCGGTGCGCTTGCGCCGCTCGCCCCACAGGTAGAGCATCGGGATGCTGAGCTGCCGTTCTGCGTCGGCGCGCCAGTCGGCGGGGTCCTCGTAGGCGGCGGCGCGGTAGTAGGAGAAGCCGCCGCGCAGCGCGCCCGGCTGGGAGTAGGCCCGAGCGTACACGGCCACCTCCTCATCCGACATCATCGCCTGATTCACCGACCAGTTGCGGTAGAAATGGCGCAGGTAGGCTTCCTCGTTGCCGCGCACCAGATGCTCGGCCAGGTCGGGTATCTGGTGGAAAAAGGAGTGCCAACGCTCCCGGACGCCCTCGGGTGTCTGCGGCCCCAGTTGCTCCAGCGGATGCCCGCCGTCCAGCACCGCCAGCCGGTCCACCTCCGCTTCATGATCCAGGCAGTAGCGGAAGGACACGCGAACGCCGATGTCGTGGCCGACGACGGCAACCTTGTCGTGCCCCAGGTGGCGCACCAGTTCGTAGATATCGGTGGCCGCCGTGCGCGTGCGGTAGTCCTGCAAGGGTTTCTCCGACGCGCCGAACCCCCGCATATCGGGCACGATCACCTGGTATTGCTGCGACAGCACGGGGATCTGTTTGCGCCACGAGAACCACATTTCCGGCCACCCGTGCAGCAGGACCACCGGATACCCGTCGCCCTCGATGACATAGTGGATGTTGACGCCGTTGACCCGCGCCGTGCGGTGGGTAAAGTCCCAATCAGCCATGATGTTTGCCCCTTCTTGTGATGGACAATGTTACTCGTAGGGGCGAATATTTATTCGCCCCATAGGCATTAAGTTAAGGGAGTTGATACCGAATGATGGGAGGGGTAGCTGCCGTCAAGATGGTGACTGCATTCCAATCAATCGCCGCCGGAGCTTCCCATGAGCAGTGTAGCAGAAGTTTCCCAAGCCATGAGCTGGGTTGTCACCGTTGTCGCCCAGCAGGCTGCGTCCGAGACGGGACTGGTCCAACAGCGTTCCAAACTCACCGGCCCCGGTTTTACGCAAACCCTGGTTTTCGGGTGGCCGGCGGACCCCGACGCCAGCCTTAGCTCGCTGACCCGGATGGCAGCCACCCTGGGGGTGCAAATCAGTCCCCAGACGCTGTTCCAGCGGTTCACGCCCCGGGCGGCGGAGTGTCTGCGGCAGGTCCTGGCGGCCTCGGTAGCCGAGGCGATTGCTGCTGAGCCGGTGGCGATACCCCTTTTTACAGCGGTTCAGCGCCGTGCTGGCGCAAGACGGTTCCACCATTGTGCTGCCCGCTGGGCTGAAGGAAGTATGGCCGGGCGGCAGCAGCAGCGGTTCTTACGCACCGTCGGCGTTGCAGTTGCCAGTCCGGCTGGATTTGACCACTGGGCTGATGCTGGGGCCTTTCCTGACCCCGGGGCGGACCCCAGACAGCAATTCCCCAGTGCAGACGGCGCCGATACCGCCCGGAGGGTTGCGCATCGCCGATTTGGGGTATTATCGCCTGGACACCTTCTGGAAACTGGCGGCGCAGGGCGGGTATTTCCTCTCCCGCTACCAAGCCGGCGCCAAACTGCACCGGCACGACGGCGTGGCGCTGGACTTGGAGAAGCTGCTTTCGGACCCGGCCGCAGCCGCCATCGACCAGCCGGTATTGCTGGGGCGCGCCGCCACCGCTTGCCGGTGCGCCTGCTGGCCGCCAAAGCGCCCCCAGAGGCGCGGGCACAGCGGCGGCGACTGCAAGACCAATCCCGCAAGAAAGGGCAGCAGGGCCGCATTGACCGCGGGCGCTCGGAAAACCCCCGGCGGATACTCTGCGCAGTCTATGCCAAACTGGTGGCCATGATCATCCTGCATTGGATTTTGCTGACTGCGGTCTGGATGTACCCAGACCGCAGCCCAGTCAAGGCCCCGCATACCGTCCGCCGCTATGTCGCAATGCTGGCCAACGCCGTGACCGGAAGCATCGCCGTCGTTACCGTCATCGAACGGATTGGCTTACGCCTGCGCGCTGGGTGTAGGATTGACCGGCGTCAGCAACGCCCCAGCACCTATCAACTGCTGCTTGCCTTGGCCGATGACGCTTAACTTGATGCCTATGGGGCGACGCATGCGTCGCCCCTACGAATGGGGACGTTGCAACGCTGACGAAGTGGCAGTTCGCGTTTCTACCGCCAATCCCGGCGCGTTCGCCTGTCGTCAACGTCGATGGGCAGCGGCCAGGCTCGTTGCACCGACACGTTCAGCGTATCATCCCGGCGGGATACCTCGCCTTCCACCACCACCATGGGGTGGCGCAGCGTGCCCTTGAGCCGTTCCCACTGAGCGGGCCACACCGCCAGGGGAATCAGGCCGTATTCGTCCTCCAGGGTGAGGAACACGGCGGCGGCCAGGGGCCGCTGTCGTCGCACCACCCGGCCGGCCACGCGCGCCACCTCGCCGTTGGCGCATCCCAGCAGTTCGTCGCTGGTCAGCACCTCCGGGCCCAGCTGAGGCCGCACCAGTTCCATCACGTGCCCGTCGGGGCAGAGGCCCATCATGGCGTACTCGTCCAGCATCCGCTCCACCCGTTCCTCCCCCCGCAGCAGCGTGGGCGCATCAGCCACCGCCACGGGCAACGCCAGCTGACCCCGGCGCACGCCGGCGAGGTAGCCGGCTCCCACTTGCCACAGCGCGCTGCGGCGGTCCGCGACGTCGGCCAGCCCGTCCATGGCGCCGGCCCGGGCCAGGTTTTCCAACGCCTCCCGAGGCAAGCCCGACCGGGCCAGCAGCTCGGACAGGCTGCCGAATGGCCCGGCCTCCCGCGCCCGCAGCAGCGTTTCGCCCAGCCGGGCGTCCACGCCCTTCACGAAAGTCAGCCCCAGACGCAGGGTATCACCGCCCTCGGCGGTGCAGAGCAATTGGGACCGGTTCACGTCGGGGCGGGCCACGCGCAGCCGCAGCCGGCGGGCGTCCTGCTTGAGGGTGTCCAGGTCCCAGAACCCCATGGGCTGTTCGTTGAACAGGGCCACGAAGAACTCCAGCGGGTGATATCGGCGCAGCCACGCCATCTGGTAGGCGGTGAAGGCAAAGGCGACAGCGTGGCCCTCGGGAAACATATAGTGGGGGTTGAACTTGCTGAAGATGGTCTCGGCCACCGCCTCGGGGACGCCGCGCTCCAGAGCGCCGGCCAGGAACTGCCGGCGGTAGGACTGCACCAGAGCCTCGCCGTTGCGGCGTCCAAAGGCCCGGCGCATCCGGTCGGCATCGGCGGCGGTGAAGCCGCCCACGTCCATGCCCAGCTGCACCACCTGGTCCTGGAACATAATCACCCCCATGGAACGCTCCAGCGCGTGCCGTTCCAGGGGATGGTCGTAGTGCCAGGCCATGCCCTCCCGCCGGCGCAGGAACTCGGCCACGCCGTCGTTGGCTCCTACGCCGGGCCGCACTGCCGCTACCTCCAGCGCCAGATCGTAGATATCCCTGGGGCGCATCCGCACGATGGTCTGCATCTGGGCGGCGGATTCCACCTGGAACACGCCCACGGTGTCGCCCCGGCCCAAATCGGCAAAGACGCCGGGATCCCGGTAGTTGATGCGGCTCAGGTCCGGCTCGGTGCCGGTGCGGTCCCGCACCAGCCGCACCGCCTGCTGCATCTGGGACAACGCGCCCAGGGCCAGCAGGTCGATTTTCAGCACGCCGGCGTCGTCAACGCTGTCCTTGTCCCACTGGGCCACGTAGCGGCCCTCGATGGCCGACGGCTGCACCGGGGCCAGGTCGGTAAGCGGTGTTGACGACACCAGCATACCGCCGGGATGCTGGGCCAGCCCCTTGGGAAAGCGGGCCAGCTGTTCCGACAGGTCAAAAAGGTCACGCCACCCGGGGCGGTCGGCCCGGGCGATGACGGCCGGCGAGTGCGCCAACTCCGCGACCGAGTCCGTTTCCAGCCCTCGGGCCAGGGCGGCCACCTCGTCAGGCGGCAGCCCCAGCGCCTTGCCCAGGGCCCGCACGATGCCCCGCGCTTTGTAGGTGGGGATCATGCCAGCCAGGGCGGCGTGGTCCCAGCCCCATTCCTCGATGATACGCAGGATCAGCCGCTCCCGGATGTCCCGGGGAAAGTCCAGGTCAATATCGGGCAGCGTGGCGGTCTCGGAGGACAGGAAACGGTCCAATGTGAGGCCGTATTCCACCGGGTCAACGTGGGACAGGCCAATGAGATAGCCCACCAGCATGGAGACAGAGGAACCCCGGCCCCGGCCCGGTGGCAGCCATTCCAGGGGCGTTTCCAGGTGTCCCCAGCCCAGTTCCAGCATGCACTCGCGCGCCAGCTCCACGATGCGATGATAGACGAGGAAGAACCCGTCCAGTCCATGCCGTCTGATCAGCTCGAACTCCTCGTCCAGCCGCCCCCGCACCTTCGGCTCGATGCGTCCGTAGCGTCGGGTCGCCGACTCCTCGCACAGCCTCCGCAGCCAGGACTGGGCATCGTAGCCCGGCGGCGTGGGCACGTCCGGGAACCGGTAGCGGCCGGCCACGTAGCCCGGCAGGTTGAAATCGGAGCAACGCTCGGCAATGGCCCGGGTGCTGCGCAGCGCGTCGGGGTACGAACGGAATAAGCGTCCCATAGCCTCCGGGGATTTCAGCCGGTACTGGCCGTTGACCTTCAGCCGCTCCCTCACCTCCGACAGGGAGGCGTTCAGCCGTATCGCGGTCAGCGCGTCGTGCAGTCTGGACCGCTCCCGGCTGTGATACCAGGCCTCGTTGGTGGCCAATACGCCGACGCCGCAACGCTGGGCAAGCTCGTGCAGCCTTTTGTTCCGCGTGGTATCACCGTAGGCCAGGTGCTGCTGCAGTTCCAGGAAAACGTGGGCCGCCCCGAACCAGCCGCGATAACGCTCCACCAGCGTCTGCGCAATCGTCCACTCACCATCCCGGATCAACCCGGCCAGCGTTCCGCCGGGACCGCCCAGCAGCGCGATCAGCCCCTTGGCGTGGGTTTCCAGGAAACGCGCGTCCAGGACCGGCTCGGTGCGTCCGCCGGTCATGTGGGCCAGCGACACCAGGCGGCACAGGTTGGCGTAGCCGTCGCCCGTTTCGGCGATGAAGGTGACCATGCCGTCGCCCTGCGGCTCCCGAACCACCAGGTCCACACCGATGATGGGATGAACACCGGCGGTCCGGCACTGCTGGCTGAACTCCAGCGCCCCGCACAGGTTGGACACGTCCGTCAGCCCCAGGGCCGGATAATCCAGCACGGCAGCCCGATCCACCAGCTCGGCGGTGGAGGAAGCGCCGGCCCCGAATGAATACCAGGAATGAGCGCGCAGCTCGATGTAATCTCCGTTCATGCTCAACTCAGTAATCCTGTCGGAACCAGTGGCCGGTGGTCAGATCTCGGTACACCGTCAGCAGTCCGCCGTCGGTCAGGGCCAGACGCCAGTAGCGCCGGCGCACCGGCTCCGGCGTCCACCACTCGGTGTCCACCTCCCACAGGTCCACCACCCGAGCCACGGTTCGCCAGTCCACCCGGCCGGTGTTCACGCGCCGGGGTGTCTCGCCGATACACTTCACCCGCACCGGTGACGGAGCGGACAGGGGCGCCAGCGACGACGCGAAAGCCCAGCGGCGCTCCGGCAGAGCCGAGCCCGGGACCAGCCGCGCCAGCCGATCAACGCCGGCGATCTCCGGCGCCGTCCGTTGCGGGGGCCGCGTCCACAACGCAGACTGCCGACCCGTTTCCGCCGCCAGATCGGAGACCGTGAAAGTCAGATCCAGCAACGCGCCGTCGGGCCAGCGCCCGGAACCCAGCGTGTCCTGCGCTCCCAGCCCGGCCAGCAGCGATTTGACCAACGCCTCGGCCGACGCCGCCGGCTGGCGCAGGACGCGGTCGAACTGCCACACATCGCCGGACAGCAGCCGGCCCTCCAGCATGGCCCGGCCCACGCCGCGCCCACGCAGCAAACCGGAACGCCAGACGCGCTCGGCAAGCGCGCGCAGCCCGGCTTCGATGCCGGCGGTGGTGTCCACCGGGAAGGGGAACTCCAATTCCTCGGCAAGACGCTCCGGCAGCGCCGCCGGGATGACCGGCTCCGGGTCAACGCCGTTGGCCAGTTGCCAGGCCCGCGTACCCTCCGGCCCCAGGAACTCGGACAGGGACGCCGGAGGCAGCGCCGCCACGCCCCCCAGCGTGCGGATGCCGAAGCTCTCCAGCCGGGCCGTAGCGCCCCGCTCCAGCGGCAGCCATGACACTGGCAGCGGAGCCAGCCAACGGGATACCTCGGCGGGAACCCGTCGCCATACTCCCGCCTCGGCGCGGGCCGCCGCGCAGTAGGCCGGAAACTTGCCGGCCCCGATGCCCAGGCGGGGACGCAGCCACTCATCTCCTGCTGACAGGACCGCCTCGGCCAGCCACCCTATGCCGCCGTACATATCGGCCATGCCGGTCAGGTCCAGGTAGAAAACGCCCAGGTCGGCCGGCTCCACCCGAGGTACCACGTCCCATAGCGACGCCAACAGTCCGTCATTGATTTGGCCCAGATGGATGGGGTCAGCCGCCAGCGTCGCGGCGGCTGCGCAGCGGGATAGCGCCTGGGAAACGGACTGCCCGGCCATCACACCCACGGCCTCGCGGGAAGCGTCCAGAACCGAGGGACGCCCGGGGCCGCCGATGGTGACCACCAACGGTACGCCGGACAGTTCCGGACGCCGCCGCAACTCGACCTTCACCGGCAGGTGGGTAACCAGCAGGCAGCCCGTCAGACGGGCCTCCAAACGGTTCAGCATGACGATAATGCTATACGAACACCAGTTCGTATAGCAACCGACCGCTGTCACCAAACTGCGCCTCTCGGTTGTCATAACGAGGAGGGCAACGACCGGCAAACTGGTTACGCTCAGTTGTTTGTTGCGGGCGTCCTTGCGACTCTAACCGGATTGCCACCCCGCATCAAATTCGGGATGGCAATGGCAAAGATAAGAACTGAAAGACCAGTTTTTGCTCCACAGGGTTCATCAGTTTTATCTTCTCATTATATGTGTGTCCGAATCTGACATAACCTTGCAAGGGCCGACGATAGCGCAGGCAAAATGCCAATGATTAGAATGTCAGCAGTAGAGTCAAACATTGACCGGAAGCAGCGCAGTGAGGTGAATAATGATACAGAGAATGATGGGCGCGGCGATGTTCAATGCCGATACTTACGAAGAGATCGAAGCCGACCCGGGGGCGATTGGGCAGGCCATACTGGTCGTGATCCTGGTTACCCTGTGCGGGATGGTGGGCGGACTGATTGGTGGCCTCTTGGGAGGCGCCGGCCTGATGGCGATCGTGTTGGGCCTGGTCGCCGGTCTGGTATTCGGCATCCTACGCTGGGCGATATGGGTTTCCGTGATCAGCCTGGTCGGCGGCATGATGCTGCGCACCAGCAACACTCAAACCAGCTGGGCCGAAATCGGTCGTGTGGTCGGGTTCGCTTATACACCCGGCGTGTTGTCCGTATTCGCTTTCGTTCCATTTATCGGCAACCTGTTTCCGATCGTGGCGTTCGTCTGGACCGCGGCGGCAGTGACGTTGGCGGTGCGACAAGCATTGGATTTCGAAAGCACCGGGCGCGCTATCGCCGTAGTGTTGATTTCCGCAGTGATTGCGTTCATCCCATGGTTGATCGTCAAGGGAGTTGAGTGGGCTTTGTTGGGCGGTGGTGGAGAGGCCACTAGCGGCGCGCTGTCGTTGATTGGTCTGGTCTAGCCGGGTTGTCTCCTGGCGGCAAGGTGTTGGCCCGACTTTACCCAAGCCGGTGAATGCGCTGCGGCGGGTCGTAGGCGTCGCCCGGTTCGACCGGACGACGTGCCGGGAGATCCTCTACGACCCGCGGGCGATTTACCAGGCCCTGCCTGTCCTCGCCCTGTTTTTCCTGTCCGGGACGACGGCGTGGGATTTGCCGGCAGTGGCTCTTGACCGTGGTCCGTCGCCACTTCCCGATGATGCGGAGATAACGCCGGACACGTTGTCCATCGGGTATGCGTTGTTTCCTTTCCTCATCACCGTTGCTCTGTTCGCTGCCGAAATAGCGATTATAATGACGCTGGGCCGTTGGATGATGCAGGCCGACGAAACCCCCGGTTGGAGGGGTTTCATCAGCCTGTGGAGCATTGCCCAGGCGCCTTGGATTGTGGGTGGGCTGCTGTGGACGGGCCTCCTCTGGGCAGCGTTTGTCATCCCTCTGGGACGCGGCGCAGGAATGGCGACTTTGGCGCTGTTGTTGGCAACCCTCGTGTGGGGTATCGCGGTGAAGGTCCACACCGTCAGGCACGCCTTCGACTCGGAGTCGACCCGGCGAGCATCGGTGTTGGTGGTCGGCATCTGGATATTGCAGAGCGCATTGGGCTATGCTTGGTGACAGCGGCTATCGGCAATCCCATTGGCTTGACTCATCGTAACCACACGGCAGGAAACGCTATGCGAGACAAGTGGGCAATTCGGGAAGAGGTGTGGACCGCGCTGGAAACGGCGCGTGTGGTGCGGGGTAAATCGGTACACGACAAGATCCCTCATTTCCTCGGCTGCGAGGACGCGGCGGCGTTGGCCGCGGAACTCCCCGAGTGGCAGGCCGCCCGCGCCGTCAAGAGCAACCCGGACCAGGCCCAGCGCCCCCTGCGTCGGCTGGCGTTGGAGCAGGGCAAGCTGCTCTATATGGCGGTGCCCCGCCTCAAGGACGAGCGGGTGTTCATCGAGCTGGACCCGTCCCGTCCCGAGGTGGAACCGGCCCAGGCATCCACCATTTCGGGGGCGTTCAAGGTGGGACGTCCCGTGTATGTGGCGGAGATGCAGCCCATCGATCTGGTGATTTCCGGCTCGGTGGCCGTGAACCGGAAGGGCATACGCATCGGCAAGGGCGGCGGGTTTGCCGACCTGGAATACGGCCTGGCGGTGGCGGCGGGGGTGGTGCAGCCGGGCACTCCGGTAGTCAGCACCGTGCACCCGATGCAGGTGCTGGACGAGGACTTGCCCTGGACCCAGCACGACGCGCCGCTGGACATCGTGGTCACCACCGAGGGCGTGATACGGTGCGATGCCGGAGAGGACATACCGCGCCCACAGGGTATTTACTGGGAAGACCTGAACGAACGGAAGATTTGCTCCATTCCCCTGCTGGTGAAGCTACGGCAGGAGATCAACACGCCGGCTTGACGCGACGAGATTGCCACGCTTCGCTCGCAATGACAGATGCAGATCGTAAAGTTGTATAATCAGGCCAACACACGCGGGCTGGCCCGCCACAAGGGAGGAATTGAGAAATGACGCAACAGGCAATGCATGCGCAGATGGGCGGCGAGACCGGCGGCGGCGAGGAACTGGTCGCCGCGGGAGTGGTAACCTTCGGGCTGGAATACCGCACCAACGTGGGCGCGATGGACGACGAAGGCATCTGCATCCACGTGTACGGCAACGACCTGGAGGACGAAGACAAGGAGTTGCTGCGGTTCGACTGCTTCCGCATCGGCCCCCACTACCACTACCGGAACAAGTCCGTTTCCAAGAACGAGCGGCTGGAGCTGGACTTCACTGCCGAGGGCGACCCGCTGGCCTGGACCCTGGACAAAATCCAGAACCGTCTGCCGATAATGCTGCTCCGGTGCGAAGCCGAATCCACTGCCCGCTCCGTTGACCAGCGTGATGTCGAGGCGGCCCTGCCCCACATCGTAGCCTGGGCCGAGACCAAGACGCACAACCGGGGATAGCGTCTCGGACTGAACACGAACCGGTCAGAGAACCAAAGGGGCTCGGCACACGATATGCCGAGCCCCTTAACAGTTTCCTGAACGGCGTTCAGGACTGTCCGTTGCCGTTCCTGCGCTCCAACAATTCGATCAGCCGCGCGTTGAGTTCCAGATTCCGTGCCAACAAATCGGCAATCACTTGTTGGCTCTGCTCCCGTTCCACCCGGGCTTGCTCCCGTTCCACCCGGGCTTGCTCCCGTTCGGCTTGGGCATCCACCAGTAGCTCCTCTAACCGGGCGTTGGCCTCGGCACGCGCTTTCTGTGCTTCCGCACGCTCTTTCTGTGCTTCGGCGCGCTCTTTCTCCAATTCTTCACGCCATCGCCGCTGATTTTCTTCGTTTTGGCGCATCTGCTGGATCGTAAAAAACATGTCAAACACCCCCACGAACGTGGCCGCCGCCAGCGTCGCCGCCGTATTGACCACCGCCGCCGAGAACGTTACCGGAACACTCACGCTCCACGCTATGTACAGCCCCAGGGTCGCACCCAGCACGCTGACGGCTGCGGTCAAGGCGAGGGACAGGTAGATAATGCCGGCCCTGGTCAATCTGCTCATTCCGATTATACCTCCGAGACAGCCACGATTGCCTCGCCGTTTCACAGCAAACCGCGTACGCCTGCCACACCAGCGGCACACCCACCAACAGCAGCGTCAGACCCATGGCCAGTATCAGCAGGTTTAGGTTGACCCTGCCGGTGCGGTTGGCGCTCAGGAGCAACGGAGAAAACGAGACCCCTAGAGATTTTCTCTACGTCTCTGGTTCTCTTTGTGAAAAATGGGTTTTACAACAGTCCCGCCGAACCGAAAATCCAGCCCAAAACGCCGGCGCCGACAATCACCAGCGGCGCCGGGACCCGGAAGAACATCACCGACCCGAAGGCCAGCAGGGCAATCACCGCCCCGGCGGCGCTGGGGTCGGCCCGCTCCCACAGCAGGAACACCACGCCCACCACTAACCCAATGGCGGTGGCATTGACTCCCGTCAGGGCTATCCTTACCCAGGGATAGCGCCGCACCTGCTCCCAGAAGGGCAGCACCCCGAAGATCATGAGCACTCCCGGCAGGAAGAGGCCCACGAAGGCCAGCAGCAGTCCGGGAACGCCGCCGGCTACTGCCCCCAGGTAAGCGCTGAAGCTGAACAGCGGGCCGGGCAGGGCCAGCATCAACGCCAAACCATCCAGGAACTGCTGTTCCGTTACCCAGCCGGGTTCCACCACCTCGGCGCTGAGCATCGGCAATACCACCTGCCCGCCGCCAAAAATCAGCGACCCGGTTCGGTAAAAGGACTCCAGGATTTGCAGCCCTGACCAGTCGTCCAACGCCAGCCGCGCCAGTATCAGCCCACCCAGCAGTCCAAAGAACAGCAGCAGCAGCAGGACGCCCGCCGCCCGCGAAATTCCCAGGTTGTCCAGAGGAATGCTTTCCGACTGGTCATTCGTATCGTGTCTTCGGGTTCGCAGGGCCACCGCTGTTACCATCCCTCCCAGCGCCAGGGCGGCCGGAAAGGCCCAGGGTTGGCGCACCAGTATAGTTACCACTGCCCCCAACAGCATCAGCCCCATGGTCAGCCGCGTGTTGACCACTGCCACCCCCAGCCGCCAGGCTGCCACCGCCACCAGGGCTACCGTGGCCGGCTGTACCCCGTCCAGCCACTGCGGGCGTCCTCCTTCGTCCAGAAAAGTCGCCACGCCCAGGCCGGCCAGGGCCATTATCGTCGCCGCCGGATACAGGAAGAGCAGAAAGGCCAGCAAGCCGCCCAGCGGCCCGGCCCGGGCCGTACCCACGGCCACCACCATTTGGGTTGAGGTAGGGCCGGGCAGTCCCTGACCCAAACCCAGCAGTTCCACGAAGCGCTGTTCGTCCAGCCAGCGGCGCCGGGCCACGAAACGCTCCTGCAGCAGGGCGATATGGGCCTGAGGTCCGCCAAAGGCTATCCAACCCAATGGCAGGAAGGCCCAGGCCACCTCGGCCAGCCGGTGGGATAGCGAGGGAGTGAGCTCAAGGTCAGGGTTTGCGGCTGGTTCTTCCATCTTACGCCTTAGAACAGCACGCTCACCGCTCTCCCGAGCATCATGCAGCCGGATGCGGTGAGCAGGGAGCCCATAACCAGCAGCAACAGGTTGACGCTGATCCTACCCGTAAATTTGGCGCCAATATAGCTGCCCACTACTGCCGGCGCCAACAATATTATTAAGAGTGGCAAGTCCGGACGAGTGTGCAACACGTGACCCAACCATCCCAGCGCTCCCATTGTCATACCGATGAAAAGGTTGCTGCCGGCGGCAATTCGTGGATCAACCCGCAGTATTCTGATGATAAGCGGGAGCCTTACGGAACCCAACACCAGGCCGATGGCGCCGGCCAGCAATCCGATTCCAAAACTGGCTCCGGCTCCGCTGATGGTACGCGCCGCCGTGAAGCGCCCTGAGGAACCTTCCAATTGATCGTCTCGCGGCTTTTGCGAGTTGCTATTGCGGCGGCGTCGGTACGCCAACAGGCCCAATTCGATCCCTTGCCATAGGATCAGGCCGCCGGCCAGCGCAATCAGGAGGTTGGTGGGAGCCTGATTGCTGAAATAACCGCCCAAGAACCCGGCGAAAAATGCGGGCACACCAATTATGACAACCAATAGCAGCTTGACCCGTCCATCTCGGAAGTGGCGATAACTTCCAGTAATACCAACCACGCTGCTGACAAATATATTGGCGCTGGCAGCAACGGGCAGGGGTACGCCAAGCATCAGCATTGCAGGCAACCGCACAGTGCCCAGAGACAAACCTATCAGCCCGCCCAGCAGACCGATGACAAGCGACAGCGCCACCAGCAATATGGCCAGCCAGACCGCCAGATTTGAGGGCAATCCGAAGTCAGAGAGAAGCATCGACGCACCTCCCTATCCGACCCAGATTTACGCCGGACAGATTGCGCGTCAGGGCTGGCCCACTGCCTCGGCGACCCCAACCTCCTGCATCAACTCGGTGATTTGTCGCCAGGTCTCATCCTCGACGAAGACGCCGTTCTCCCGCCGTTGCAGCTCGGTGCGGTACTCGATTTCGCCGGGGTAATAGACCTCGGTGAAACCGGCGGCCGGCGGAGAGGTCTTGACGAACTCCGCGAACTCGGTCATCTCCTGCTTGAAGTCCTCCAACGGACGGAACTTGGACACGTCGAACACGGCCAGGAAGCAGCCGTCGTTGTGACGGGCGTGTGGGTCGATGCCGAATCCGAGGCCGGTCAGCAGGCCGGAGAACATCTCTACCATGAAGGACAGGCCGAATCCCTTGTGCCCCTGGTCGGCGCCCACGGGCAGGATGGCCCCGCCGGCGGGGTAGTCGTTGGGATCGTTGGTGGGATTGCCGTCCTTATCGATGATCCAACCGGTGGGAACCTGCTCCCCCCGGTTACGGGCCAGGCTGATCTTGCCGGCGGCAACGGCGGAAGTCGCCATGTCCAGCAGCACCTGGCCGGGCAGGTTGCTGGGAACGCCGATACAGATGGGATTGGTACCCAGGCGACGGGCGCGCCCGCCGAAGGGAGCCACGGCCTTGGGGCCGGCGCCGGAGTCGGCGGTGAGAATGGCGATCATGCCCTCCTGGGCGCAAATAGTGGGATAGTCGCCCAGGCGTCCTATGTGGCTCTGGCGGCGGATGGTGAAGGCCGCGACGCCGGTCTCCTTGGCTTTGTCGATAGCCATGCGCGTGGCCTTCTCGGTGACGACGAAGCCGAATCCCCAATGCCCATCGACCACCGCGGTGGTCGGCGTCTCACTGAGCACCTCAAATGGCGCGCCGGGCACGATATGCCCCCGGTCGATGCGCTCGCAGTACTCGGGGATGTGGATCACGCCGTGCGAGTCGTGGCCGACCAGGTTGGCCTTGACCTGGTGGGCGGCGACAATTTCAGCCTCTTCGGGCGGCGTACCCTTGGCCACGTAGATGTGGTAGGCAGCCTTTTCCAGATATTCAGGGGTGAAGACGGGCATACGAGGGCCTCCGTGCGGGATTTTTTGGCATGGACAATCAGGATGGCAGGGATTGTAGCAGGAAATGGCGCGGGGTTTCCGCAAGCCGGTCATTCGTCCGGGGCGCGAGACGACGAAGGGATGTACCGGGACAAGTTGGCGGACGGTACGATGATCCTCGCTACAGGTCCTTCTCGAAGTAGTAGCGGCTCGCTCCTCCTTGGTAACCGTCGGACTGTCCGAAACAGCGGTACCCCAGCTTGGCGTAAAAGTCCGGAGCCTGGAAGGACATCGTATCGACCATGACCGACACGCAGCCCGTTTCTCTCCCACGCTCCTCGGCCCACTCCATCAGTCGCCTCCCCAGACCCTTCGCCCGGTAATCGGGATCTACCCACAACAGCCTTAAGTGGAGCTTGCCCCAGTACGCCGCTGCGTCCAAGCCGGCCACAACGCGCCCCGATTCGACAAACACGCCTCGAACACGGGTGGCGGAGCGGGCGGACGCCAGCACGGCGTTGTGTTCGTCCAGGCCGCGTTCAACTTCGGCTATCTGCTCTCCAGTAGGGTCTGCGAGAAACTCCATGTCGGGTGTCAACACCTCCATCAGGATGGCCTTGGGGGCGCCACCTCAAGACAGTCCATGCGGACCCTGTGACTGCCGGTGGGTGGGCCAAGACCGAATATAGCACCGATTTGCCGGCCCGCCGCCGCGCCTTTACACTGCCGTCGTTACCATTGTCATGCGGAGGGAACCCTGATGAAAGCCATCTATATCAACGAGACGGGCGGCACCGATGTGCTGCTCCATGGCGAACGGCCGGAGCCGGAGATTTCGCCGGGCGAAATTTTGATCCGAGTAGGCGGCAGCGCGCTGAACCACCTTGACCTGAACCTGCGGGCCGGCAACTGCCGGCGCTTTCCCCATATCCTGGGTTGCGACCTGGCCGGCGAGGTGGCCCAGATCAGCCCCGACGCCGGCACCGATCTGAAGGTCGGCGACCGAGTGCTGGTGGACAACCGGGTGAAGTGTGGCGGCATCAACCTGTGCGAGCACTGCTCCTCCGGACACGACCAGTGGTGTACCCGCCAGCAGCGCATCGGTGTTGACCTCGACGGCGGCCATGCCGAGTACGTCGTCGCGCCGGCCGTCAACGCCTACACCATACCCGATGATATGTCCTTCGCCGAGGCGGCGGCGCTCCCCATCGCCCTGCATACCTCGTGGCACTGCCTCATCACCCAGGCCAAGCTGCAGCCTTGGGACGACGTGCTGGTGCAGGCCGCCGGATCCGGCGTGGGCAGCATGGGCATCCAGATTGCCAAGATGATGGGCTGCCGCGTCATCACCACCGCCGGCAACGACTGGAAACTGGAAGAGGCCAAGAAGTGGGGCGCGGACGAGGTCATCAACTACCGCGAGGTGGACAGCGTCAGCGAGCGGGTGAAGGAACTCACCGACGGACAGGGCGTTGACGTGGTGTACGACTGCGTGGGCGCCGACGTGTGGCACGAGAACATGCTGTGCCTGAAGCAGGAGGGACGGCTGGTCATCACCGGCGTCACTTCAGGTAGCCAGACCCCCATGGACCTCTCCATCCTCCACGGGAAACCTCTGCATCTGATGGGCAGCGGCGGACGCAGCAGGCGCACCATGGCCGACGCCATGAAAATGGTGCAACAGGGCGTCCTGCGCGGCATCGTAGGGCGTACTTTCCCGCTGGACGGCGTGGCCGAGGCCCACCAGGTGATGCACGACCGTGACTTCTACGGCAAGCTCGTTATCGAACACTGACCGGCCGCCGGCTGATGGTACAATAACCCACGCCAACACGGTTAAAACACCCCAACGGAGGCAATCCCGCTATGAGAATCGCCCGCTACATCGCCCACGGCTCCGAGCACTACGGCGTCGTTGACGGCGACAACGTCACCGCCATCGACGGCAGCATTTTTGATGACAACATCAAGCTCACCGACCACGTCCACAAGCTGTCAGACGTGAAGTTGCTGGCTCCGGTAGTGCCGGGGAAGATCCTGGCCATGGGCCTCAACTACACCAGCCACGTCGGCGACCGCCCCGCCCCCGAGTACCCGATGATCTTCCACAAGACACCAACCAGCGTCATCGGCCCCGACGACGCCATCGTTCGGCCCAAGGAGATCCAGCGCTTCGACGCCGAAGGCGAGATGGTGATCGTCATCAAGGACAAGTGCCGCAACGTCTCCAAGGCCGACGCGCTGAACCACATTCTGGGCTACACCTGCGGCAACGACGTATCAGCCCGCGACTGGCAGCAGAAGGACCGCCGGGAGAACAACTCCGACTGGTGGCGCGCCAAGTCCGCCGACACCTTCTCCCCCAGCCGACCCGGCCGCCCAGCACCTGCGCACCCGCGTCAACGGCAATGAAGAGCAGAACGAGACCACCGACCACCTGCTCTTTGACGTCCCGACCATGATCGAGTTCATCACCCGCTACGTGACCCTGGAGCCGGGGGACTGCATCTTCACCGGCACCCCCGGCACGACGCAGGATATGGGCGACGGCGCCATCTGCGAAATCGACATCAGCGGCATCGGCGTACTCCGCAACCCGGTGGAACTGGAGTCGTAAACGCTGGCCCGAAACCTCCCAAAACTCTATAGGGGCGAATGATTATTCGCCCCTACGCTGTTTTGGTTGGATTACGCACCGCGTGCCGTTTCAGAACGGGTAGCGCAACGACGCCTCCGCCTGCTCCGGCGGCCACACCACGACCTTGCGGCCTTCCTGCCGTTGCACCAGCGCGACCGACCGACCGATCTGCCGGCCATTCTCGTCGATGCGGAAGCGGCCGTAGAAGGTCGTGAAATCCAGGTCTCCTGCTGCCGTCCTCAACGCCTCGTCGCCCAGTGACCCGGCCTCTTCAAGGCTCCGCTGAACCACCAGGCCGGACGCGAACGCCTGGGCCATGGGGTAATCCACCGGGACTGAATGCGCTTGACCGGCGCGTTCCATGAGTTGCATCACCGTTTCCGGAGGAGGCCCGACGTCGGGCGCTGACACGGATACTTGCGGCTCCCATTGGCTAGGGCCGACAAAACCGTCAATGGAACGGCCCAGGGCTATGGCAAACTCTGATATGGGAGTAGCAACGACCACGGCCATGCCAATGCGGTCGCGGTTGGGCAGTCCGGCCAACGCTCTGGCAGCGGCGATGTCGTGCCGGATCCGGCCCACCGCCACCACCACGTCGGGACCCAATTCGCCGACGTGTCGGGCGATCTCCCGGAACTGGAATTGGCTGGGTCGATAGCGCAGGTCCAGGTCGATGGTGAAACCCATTTCTTCGGCGGCGATCTCCACCGTCCGGGCGGCGATGCGGGCGAACGCGCCGGTGTCGATGCGCAGGATCACCGCCCTGTTGGCGTCGGGATTGACCTGCCTGATCAGCGGCAGCACCCCCTCCAGGTAGCGGTCGGCAGGGGTCAGCACGCCAACCACGTTGCGATGGCCTCGGGCATAGAGGGCGTCGCCGGCGCCGCCGTGGTTCCACAGCAGCCGGTCGTGTTCATTGGCCACGTCGGCGGCGGCGGTGGTGAGACCTGCGGAGTAAGGGCCGAAGAGCAGGTCAACCCGATCCTGCCGGATGAGGCGCTCGGTGTTCTGCCGGCAATTGTCGGCCATACTCCCATCGTCGTAGTGGATCAGCGAAACCGGGCGTTGGCTGCCGTCCACCGGCAGGCCGCCGCTCTCGTTGACGTGATCGGCCCACGCCGTCAGGCCGGCCAACGCCTGGGATCCCTGGGTTTCGAACTGGCCGGTCAACGATGCCGATATGCCGGCCTTAATTGGGGTAGATGTAGTCATGTCGCAAGTACCCTGAACCCCGCGTCGAGTACGGGGCAAGCTATGGCCCTCGCCCGGGATGGGAGAGGGCGCGTCCGGTTAGAGACGAGGACGGAAGATGCCGAAGCTGCTGGTGTAGCCGTGCAGGAAAGTGGTTCCGCTGACCGGGCCGATTTCGCCGTTGCAGAAGAAGCCACCCAGCGGAACTGCCGCGCCCACCTTCTCGTGGAAGACCTCGGTGTCGTGGTTGGAACGACCGTACAGGTACTTGCCACGGCCCAGGCAGGAGAACAGCAGCGCGCCGTGAGCCGGGTTTTCGCGGTTGTCAACGGCGTAGCGTTCCAGGACTGCCGAGAGGTCGTCGGCGGAGGTCTCGGCGTCCCGCAGGTGGAACTGCACCAGCTGGCCCTCTTTGAGCATCTCGCCGATGGCCAGGACACCGCTGCGCTGGTCCATGCCCATCACGTTGCGGATGAGGAAGTCGCCCTGCTGGGGCTGGTCGATGAGGGCGTCCATGACCACGCCGAGGAACAGCGAGTGCTGCATCAGGTCGCGGTCGCGCTGGCCGGCCTGCTGAAAGAGGCCGCGCAGCACGTTGATGGGTTGCTCGCCGTCCAGCTCCACCAGGAAGTTGCGGTCGCTTCGAGTGATGCGCATGGGCGAGCCGATGGGCCGGCAGCCCTGGGCCACCACCGTCTCCACGACGATGTTGCCGGACAATGCCACGCCCACCGCGCCGGAGTCGTGATAGTCCTTCCCCAGAAAGAGGCCATTTTGCCGCGCACCTTGAGCCGCGCTGGCCAGGCCGCCGATCTTGGCGGCGGCGGGATACGCGTAGTCCATGCCCAGCAGCAGGTTCTGCGCCGGGAAGGACATCGGATCCGCCAGCAGGACGAACTGCGGCTCGTCGGCGGGATTCACCTCAAAAGCCGCGTGCCACTCGTCGGGTCCCGCGTCCAGGCTGGGCAGGCTGTCGCCCTCCAGCCGGAGCGGATGGATGTTCACGCCGGGCAGGCTGGCCACGGTGAGGGACACCGCCGGTTCCTGCTCCACCTCGCTCCCGCCACCGATGATGCCGCCACCCGAGCAGCCCAGGAGCAGGACTTGCTGGCCCAGCAGCTCAGCCGCCAGGTCGGGCAGGTTGGCGTAGTCGGAAGCGTACTCGGATGATGCGAAAACCACAGCCAGATCGGGGGCGGTGTCCCCCAGATTGGCGCGGACGGACGCGGCGCACTCGGACAGCGCGGCGCGCAGACTACTCTGTTGAGAAAGTGCAGAAGCCCACTGCATGATAGACACCTCGGCACGGCCCATTGCGGACCGGATAGACAGGCTTGCCGGTTTGGGCCGAGTATAGCACAGGGCACTTGGCCTACGGCCGGCGAGTATGGCTATAATTACCGTGTGTTCGTGTATGCGATCGTCAGGGAGATTCACCAATGACACGAGATGAAATCGCCAACCTCGTAGCAGAGGGCGAATCCGAAACGCTAGAGTTTAAAAAAACCACCGGCGAACGGGCCGAAGCTGCCAAAACCGCCTGTGCCATGTTGAACCGCCGTGGAGGCGTCGTCCTGATTGGAGTTACCAAGGCGGGCACCATTACCGGGCAGGAGGTAGGCGACGGCACCATCGAGCGGGTCGCGGAGGAGTTGCGCAATATAGACCCTCCGGTTTTTCCTGCCATAGACCGGGTTCCCATCGGGAATGGCAAGACTGTGCTGATGATACAAGTCGGCCGGGGCGCAATGCGGCCATACGCCCACAGGAACATCCCGTATCAGAAAGTCGGCAATACCACCCGGCGTATGACACAGGAGGAATATAGTCAAACCCTCCTGGAGCGTATGCACAACGAACAGCGGTGGGAAAACCAGCCTGCGGTTGACTGTTCCATAGACGATCTCGACCTCGCCGAACTCCGTCGCACTGTTGTCGAATCGATCAGGATGAGCAGGGGCGACCCCGGAACTTTCAACACTGAAGAAGTGCTGTTGGGTATGGGCCTGATCAAAGACGGCGCGCAGCAGCGCGCCGCCGTCGCGTTATTCGGAAACAACCAACGCATCGCATCCGAGTGGACACAGTGTCTATTGAGGGTGGCCCGTTTCCAAGGCATTGACCGTACCGAGTTTCTGGACAACCGGCAATTCCGCGGCAACGCTTTTACCCTGCTGACCCAGGCGGAGCGCTTTATCCAGGAGCACCTGCCCATCGCCGGGCGCATTACGATGGATTCTTTCGTGCGGGTGGACGAACCCTTGTACCCGCCGCTGGCGCTGCGGGAAGCCTTGGCCAATGCCCTTTGCCACCGCGATTACACCAGCGGCGGCGGGTCGGTCGCCGTCGGCATTTACGACGACCGCCTGGAAATCACCTCAATCGGCCCGCTGCACTTCGGACTGACGCCGGAACTGCTTTTCCTGCCCCACGAGCCGCGGCCCTGGAACCCACTGATTGCCAATGCGTTCTACCGGCGCGGCATCATCGAACAGTGGGGTCGGGGCACGATTAAAATGGCAGAGCTGACCGCTGCCGCCGGCCTGCCGCGTCCCGAAATTGAAGACAACGCCGATTTCGTTACCATTCGCTTCCGGCCCAGCCGATACGTGCCGCCGCAGCGAGTAGGGCACGACCTGACCGAGCGGCAGAGAGTCATCCTTGCCCTGCTGGACGAGTCTAGCGCTGGACTGGCGTTACGGGAGATACTTGCTCACCTTGAACCGGACGCCAGCCGGCGACAAGTGCAGTTAGACTTGTCAACGTTGAGGACCCTAAATTTAGTCGAGATCTGGGGACAAGGATGGACCGCACGATGGCGACGCCTGTGAGCCAATGAACGGTCCAATCCGCGCGCAATTCGCGTTCCGAGTACGTTCCAAGTACGTTCCAAGTGCGTTCCGAGTGCGTTCAATCAAATCTTACGCAGCTGACGACCTGCCTTCAATGTAACGCCCCACCATGCCCGCCTACCCCCACATCGAGCGTTACCACGCCGACCTCCAGCGGTTCGTCGAGTTCGGCGGCTCCGACAATGACCTTTGCCGTCTGCCTCGATTCCTACTGCCGCGACCACCGGGAAAAACTGGCCCTGGTGGACGAACTGGACGCCGGTTCCCGCGCGATCGGTCAGGAGATCCGGCCGGATGGCACCGTAAAAGACTCGCTGCGTATGGCCCGGGGGTACTGGGAGGCCAAGGACACCCACGACGACCTGGACGCGGAAATCCAGGCCAAGTTCAACCGAGGCTATCCTCGGGACAACATCGTATTTGAGGACTCGGCGACGGCGGTACTGTTCCAGAACGGCGGCGAGGCTATGCGGGTGAGCATGACCCGCCCTGCCGATCTCCACCGCCTGATCCAGCGCTTCCTGGACTACGAGCTGCCCGAAATCGAGGAGTTCCGCCAGGCCCGCCAGCAGTTCAAGACCGACCTGCCCTCCGTGCTGGAGGACCTCCGCGCCGCCGTTGACGCGGCCGCCGCCGGCAATGCCGGCTACCGCGACGCGGCCGCGGCCTTTCTGGACGTCTGCCACCGGACCATCAGCCCGGAGGTTTCAGATGCCGACGTTAGGGAGATGCTGTTGCAGCATATCCTGACCAAGGACATCTTTTTAGCCATTTTCCGCGAAACTCAGTTCCATCGCTATAACAACATCGCCCGTCAGCTGGATGACCTGGAAGGGACTTTCTTTACCGGCGACGTACAGCGCCAGGCCATAGACCGTCTGCGCCGCTACTATGGCGCTATCGGAAGCGCGGCCTGGGATATTACCGACTACGCCGAAAAGCAGCAGTTTCTCAAGGCCATCTACGAGGACTTCTACCAGGCCTACAACCCCGCCGCCGCCGACCGCCTGGGCGTGGTATATACCCCCAACGAGGTGGTGGACTTCATCATCCGGGGCGCGGACCACCTGCTCCAAAAGCACTTCGGCAAAACCCTGGCCGACGACAACGTCCGCATTCTCGACCCGGCCACCGGGACCGGCACCTTCATCACCAACCTGATCAACTACCTCCCCGCCGACCGCCTGGAGCACAAGTATCGCCACGAGATCTACGCCAACGAGGTGGCTATACTGCCCTACTACATCGCCAACCTGAACATCGAGTACACCTACCAGGAGCGGACGGGCCGTTACCTGGAGTTCCCCAACCTGTCCTTCGTGGACACCCTGGACAACATGGACTGGCAGGGCGCCGGAGCCAGCGGCGGCGCGGTGCAGCGGCAGGCGGCGTTCAATCTGGGTGGCCTGTCGGAAGAGAACTGGATCCGGGTGCAGGAGCAGAACGAACAGACCATCAGCGTGATCATCGGCAACCCGCCCTACAACGCCAACCAGCAGAACGAAAACGACAACAACAAAAATCGGGAATATCCCGAGATCGACCGCCGCATCCGCGACACCTACATCGCCGCCAGCATGGCGCAGAAGACCAAACAGTACGATATGTACAAACGGTTCATACGCTGGGCGTCGGACCGGTTGGCCGACGACGGGATTATCGGGTTTGTCAGCAACCGGGCCTATCTTGACACCAGGCAAGACGACGGTTTCCGGCAGATAGCGGCGCAGGAGTTCACCGACATATACATTCTTGATCTGGGTTCTGACGTGCGCCGCAACCCCAAAATATCGGGAACGACGCACAACGTTTTCGGCATACAAACCGGAGTTGCCATCGGTTTCTTCGTGCGAGAAACGGCCAAACTTGGAGAGTGCGGCATTCACTACGTAAGACGTGAGGACGCAGAGTTGGCGACGGACAAACTGGCCTATCTCCGCAGCACTGCACTTGACACCATAGAGTTTGGCAGCATTACACCCGACGCTAAATCCTACTGGCTCAACCAATCCAACAGCGACTTTGAGCGGCTGATGCCTCTAGCGAACCGAGAGACCAAGCGGTCCGAAACTGTGGCTGACGGGCAGTCGGTGTTCGGGATACACTCTATGGCTGTTGCAACTAATAGGGATGCTTGGGTGTATGACTTTGATGTTGCCACTCTGCGAGATAAAGCACTTTTCTTTGCCGATACGTATAACGGACTTATCGACGGAAATCGGGAACCGAATAACCCAGCTATCAAATGGAGCCGCGACCTACGAAATGAGTTCGGACGTGGGCGGCGTATCGTTTACAGCGAGGCGAATCGCGTGCAGTCGCTGTACCGTCCGTTCGTTGTGAAGCATCATTTCGCTGACTTCACGATGAATGATGTTCTTACCAGAAACCATTATGAAATGTTCGGCATTGACTTACGCCTGCCAAACCAAGTCATCAATTTGTGTGTGAACGGTCGGTACTTTTATGCTTTGGTAGCAGATAGGCTCACCGATTTGCACTTTACAGGCGACACGCAATGCCTCCCTCTCTACCGCTACACGGCGGACGGCGAGCGGGTCAGCAACATCACCGAATGGGGCCTGCGCCGCATCAACGAGCATTACCGCAGGGAGTGGGGCGAACACTTTGACGGCCGGTATCCCGACGGCATCACCGCCGAGGACATCTTCGCCTACACCTATGCCGTGCTGCACGACCCGGTGTATCGCCACGACTACCGGGTTGACCTGCTGCGGGAGTTCCCACGGTTGCCCCTGTACCACGACTTTGACCTGTGGGCCAGGATGGGTCGGGCGCTGCTGGACCTGCACCTGGGTTTTGAGACGGCGGAACCGTACCCGCTGGAACGGGTGGAGGCGGGTCCTTCGACAGGCTCAGGACGAGCGATAAAGGTCTTGTTGCGGGCCGACAAGGAGCGTGGGGTGATACGGCTGGACGAGCAGACCACGCTGGCCGGCGTCCCCGAAAAAGCCTGGCGCTACCGGCTGGGCAGCCGCTCCGCCCTGGAATGGGTGCTGGACCAGTACAAGGAAAAGAAACCGCGAGACCCGACGATACGGGAGCGGTTCAACACCTACCGCTTTGTTGACCATAAGGAACGAGTGATCGATCTGCTCCGGCGCGTCTGCACGGTGAGCGTGAAGACGATGGAGGTGGTGGACGGGATGGCATATTGGGAGGACGGTCACCTGATAGTGTTCGGCGACCGCGACAAAAATGAGTGGGAGACCATGGCGCTTTCCGAATGGTTCGGCGAACGCGGCGGGCCGGACGATGACCCTGAGTATCAGGCTTGGTTGGCATCACTACCGGATATACGGGACACCAGGTAGCGGTCAATGGTGGGCAACATAGTCATTGTGCGTTTCCCCTACACCGACCTGACGAACGCGGGACTGCGGCCAGGACTGCTGGTCGCGGATGTTCGCTATGGCAATCAGTTGGACTGGATGGTATGCCGGATAACCACGCAAGCGCTCCCGGGCAGTGGGCAGATAGCGCTGGCGGCGGACGACCTGGAGGTCGGCCGATTGGCCCAGGCCAGTTGGGTGCGCCCCGACCGGATAATGACCATGAATGAACGAATCTTCGGCAATACCATCGCCCGCATCACCGACACCAGGCTTGCGGAGATTTTGGCCGCTGTGCGCAGCCTGTTCTAGCGGATTTGTGCTCTCGCGTACCTAAATCCCAGGGCTTGTGCAAAGTCCCTTTAGCCGCTCATGGTGAGCCAGTCGAACCATGACTCCGAAACGGTGGCA
>JAGWBI010000008.1:114226-128806 GCA_021295965.1 Dehalococcoidia bacterium
GACTCCGAAACGGTGGCATCCTTCGACAGGCTCAGGATGAGCGGAAACCAAAGCGGCCGATTACTTTGCACAAGCCCTGCCTAAATCCGTTCCCCGGTTGACGCCGGCCCGCCTGCCGGGTATATCTGTGGGCGGCATTCCGGCCTGGCCGGTTGCCCCCAAACATTGATTATCAGGCAGGTGTCCTCCATGGCCGAGTTGAGTCCCGCCACCGTACTGGCGGAGTTGAAGAAGAACGGCGCAACCCACGTGGTCTGGCTGCCCGACAGCGAGACCAACTTCCTCTACGTGTTGATGAGCGAAGAACCCACCATCGACCTGGTGCCCGTCAGCCGGGAGGGCCACGCCTTTTCCACCGCCGCCGGCCTGGCCGCCGGCGGCAAGAAGCCGGTCATCCTCATCCAGAACACCGGCATGATGGAGTCGGGCGACTCCCTGCGCGGCTGGGGCATTGGGATGAACGTGCCGGTGGTGATGATGGTGGGCTACCGGGGCTGGACTCGCCACGGCGTCATCAACGACACCGCCGCCTTCTATACCGAGCGGTTCCTCCACGCCTTCAACATCAACTACTACCTGGTTGAATCGGACGAGGATGCCGACCGCATCTCCATCGCCTTCGCCGAGGCCGAGCGGAACAAGCGCCCGGTGGCCGTGCTGGTGGGCGACGAATACCACGGCTTCAACGTGAGCCGATAGAACCGGCCCGGTCATTGCGAGGAACGGAGTCCGGCGCAGGCGGACTCGCAATGACAAATTGAACGCGAGACCGACCATACAAGGGGTCATTTGATCATGATGAAAACGGCGGAAATGCTGGAGATTTTCAACAGGCATCGCGGCGACGCGGTGGTGATACCGGGACGCGGCGGCCGGCATTGGGTAGAGATGAGCGACCAGCCCGACCGGGACCTGCCCCTGGGCGACCCGGCCATGGGCGGACACGCCTCCTTCGCGCTGGGACTGGCCCTGGCCATTCCCGATCAGCGGGTGGTGCTGTTCGACTCCGAGGGCGACGTGCTGATGGGTATGGGCGCGCTGCCCACCATCGCAGAGAAGGCGCCGGCCAACCTGTACCACTTCATGCTGGACAACGGCGTGTACGCCACCACCGGCGGCCAGCCCGTGCCCAACGCCGAGCAGATGGAGTACGACGTGGTGGCCCAGGGCTGCGGCTATCCCGCCACCTACTCCATCGACAACATTGAGGACTTCGCCGGCCAGATCGAGGAAATCCTCGGGCAGCCCGGCCCCGTCTTCGTCGCGCTCAAAATCGACCCCGAAGTCATCAACGAACCCATCAACGCCCGGCCCCAGTGGCAGCGCAAAACCCGCAACCAGGCGGTGGCCGACATGCAGACAGAGCTGGGGATCGGGTGATCCCCGTAACGGCCCACCGTGATGCCTGACAGTCACCCGCAAGCGGGTGGCGTTGGGGATCAGGTGGTTTGATATATCCGTAGGGGCAGGTTTGAAACCTGCCCCTACGCGACCTGAAACGCCTGACGGAATTTCATCACCTGGAACAGACCGCTACCCCGCAAGCAGGGCAATCGCATTTCAAACCGGCTCACCCGTCACTCCTGCGGAAGCAGGAGTCCAGAAGCCGAAAAGCAAGCAAACGATTCCCGCTTTCGCGGGAATGACGGATGCCTTCCTGTCCAAATACGATTGCCCTGACCCCGCAAGAAGTTGCCTTGACGCTGTTGGGGCGTAATGCTACCGTGAGAACTGTTATGAGAATCGGAGAATTTGACATCGCCGAACCCGTTCCTGAGTTGCACGAGCCGCATCTGCTGGCGGTGTTGCGGCCCTGGATCGACGTCGGTAACGTGGGCAGCCTCGCGTTGGGTCGCATTGAACGGCACCTGCGCAGCCGCGAGTTGGGCCGTCTCCACCGGCCCGGCCGTTACTACGACTTCACCCGCTATCGTCCTCGTTCATACCTGGTTAACGGCCAGCGTGAAGTCACCATCCCCAACACCATCATCCGCTACGCCAATCCGGAAAGCGGGCAGCACATACTAACCGCCCACCTGCTGGAACCCCACCTATACGGCGAGGACTATGCGGACTCCCTGCTGGAGATCATTCAGCATTTCGGCGTCAAGCAGTACGCTCTGATTGGCGGGATGTACGACATGGTCCCGCATACGCGGCCCTTGGTGGTTTCGGGATTGGGTACCGGGGAGAACGTGGAGCATGACTACAACATAGCCGGCGCCCGTCCCAGTAGCTATGAAGGACCCACCACCATCACCTACACCGTCACGGAGACGGCAACGAAGATGGGGCTGGAAACCCGTGCCTTCGTAGTGCATCTTCCCCAATATCTCAACTTGGACGACGACTACCAGGGCGCCGCCCGAATGGTGGGACTGCTCTGCCGCCTCTACGACCTGCCGGATTACATCGCCCAGACGGAACGCGGCCAAAAGCAGTACGACGAATTGACCTCGAAGGATGGGCAGTTGCCTGAAGGAGACGTGCTGGGCCGTATCGAAGAGATGTACGACAACGAGTACGGCGCCGATAACTGGCGCCAACCTCCCGTGACGCCTCTGCCGACCAGCATCGAAGAGTTCTTGCAGGGTCTGAACGTGGACCTGGAAGACGAAAACGAGACCCCCCAATAGATTTCGGGCCTCGGCGCCCGGGCGAAACGATGGTCGCTCCAAGCCTCGCACGCAGCGCCAAACCCCACGTCGCCGAACTGCTACAGCGTCTCGTCCGCTACGACACCACCAACCCGCCCGGCAACGAGCGTGAGTGCGCCGCCTACTGCCGCGATGTATTGACTGACGCCGGCATTGCCGCCGAATTGGTGGGCGACGACCCCAACCGGGTCAACGTGGTCAGTCGCCTGAGCGGTCGCGGCGACGCTCCGCCCCTGCTGCTGTACGGCCATCTGGATGTGGTGCCGACGGCGGCGCAGGCCTGGGATGTGCCGCCCTTTGAAGGCCGCCTCCAGGATGGTTACATTTGGGGTCGGGGCGCGCTGGACATGAAAGGCGGCGTCGCCATGATGATGGACGCCTTCATGCGCGCCCATCTCGACGGCGCCGACCTACCGGGTGACGTGATACTCGCGTTGGTCAGCGACGAAGAAGCCGGCGGCAACACCGGCGCGGCGTGGCTGGTGCGTGAACGCCCGGAATTGTTCGACGGCGTGCGTTACGCCATGGGCGAATTCGGCGGCTTCAGCAAAACCTATCGGGGCCGCAAGTTCTACATGGCGCAGGTGGCCGAGAAGCAGGGTTGCCGGGTTCAGGCCACCGCTCGCGGTCCCGGCGGACACGGCTCCCTGGTACATCACGACACCGCGCCAACCCGCATGGCCCAGTTCCTGGTCAAACTGGACAAAAAGCCCCTGCCGTTCCACGTCCATCCCGTCACCCGGATGATGATTGAAGCCATCGGCGCCCGCCTGCCCCGGCTGGAAGGCGCCTTCCTCCAGTTGCTGCTCAACCCGCGCTGGACCGGACGGATACTGCGGCGCATGGGGCCGGCCGGCCGCGAGCTGGAACCGTTGTTCCGGCACACCGCCAACGCCACCATCATCAACGGCGGCGAAAAGGCCAACGTCATACCCAGCGAGGTTGCCGTCAACCTGGACTGCCGTATGCTGCCCGGCTACGACGCCGAGGACCTGCTGGGCGAATTGCAGGACATCGCCGGTCCCAACATCGAGCTGGAAGCAGTCAATTTCCAGCCCAAACCTTGGATCTTAAACCTGGGCTTGTTCGATACCCTGGCCAGCATCATTAGCGAGCAGGACCCGGAGAGTGTCTCAGTGCCCATGCTAATGCCCGCCGGCACCGACGGCCGGCACTTCGCGACGCTGGGTATCCAGACCTACGGTTGGATGCCGATGAACCTGCCCGCCGATTTCGACTTCCTGAAGACGATTCACGCCGCTAACGAGCGGGTGCCGGTGTCGGCGTTGGAGTTCGGCGCCGAAGCGCTGTACCGGCTGCTGCTGCGTTTTCACGAATGACGGGGCGATTGCTGGCGACGGCTCTGCTTGTGCTGACGGCGGCGGGGCTGCTGGCCTGCGCTCCCCGCGCGCTGAACTCTGCACCGTCCGCCACAATCGAACCCACGGCAACCGCCAAGCCCGCGGTTGCTGCGCCAACGTCGGTACCAACGGCGTTTCCGACACTGACGCCAACCGATATCCCAGCCCCGTCGCCCACTCCGTCGCCAATCGCCACCGACGTCCAGACACCAACCGCGGCGACGGGATCAGCCGGCTTGCTGAGTCTCGCCGACAATCTGGACGATCCCCAGGGTTATTGCGTTGATGTAGTCGGGTTCGGCGCCAACATCCGGCTGGACGCGCCGTTGCAGGCGCATACCTGCAAGCCTGGCTCTGACGACCAACTGTTTACTACAGGCGACAACGACGGTCGCGGCTTCCGTCTGGTGGAGCACCACCTTTGCCTTGCCGCAGCTATGGAGGAGCCTAACGCGGAGGTAATTGTTGCCGCGTGTGACTCCGGAATGGTCGGGCAACCGTTCCTTATTAACAAAGAAGGCCGGGTGTATTTGGATCGGGAGTACGGCCCCACATTGTGCCTCGGCGTCGCTCCAGGTTCAGGGGAGCCGGCCGGCGGTCGTAACCACCTGCGCCGCGATCTGGCGCTGTACGATTGTGATCACACTCACCCTGTGTTGATAACCTGGGAGATGGTGAATCCGTAGGGGCGACCGGTCGGTCGCCCCCGCCACGAAATAACCTTTTGGATTCAGGTCAGCCTACGGTTGCTCCGTTGGCGATGGCGATCAACCGCTCGAACGCATCGGGGTCGCGCACCGCCATATCGGCCAGCATCTTGCGGTCGATCTCGATTCCCGCGACGTTGAGGCCGTGCATGAATTGGCTGTAGGTCGTGCCGTGCTGACGGCAGGCGGCGCCAATGCGGATGATCCACAGGCGGCGGAAGTCACCCTTGCGCTGGCGCCGGTGACGGTAAGCGTGGCTCCACGCGTGCATCACCGCCTCTTTGGCCCACTTGTAGTTGCGCCCCGAGGACGCCTGGTAGCCCTTGGCGGCTTTTAGGATTTTCTTGTGGCGGGCGCGCTTGGTGACGCCCCTTTTCACTCTCGGCACGGTTGCGGGTTCTCCGTTGGTTTAGAGGTCGTAGGGCACCAGCCGGCTCAAACGCTTGACGTCGGCATGGTCGAAGCCGATCTTCTGCGCGTACTTGCGGGTTACCTTCTTGGGCTTCTTGCGGCGCAGGTGGCTGCTCATCCGCTTGCGGCGCAGCAGTTTGCCCGAGCCGGTTACGTGGATGCGCGCCTTGGCGCCCTTGTGGGTTTTGAGTTTGGGCATATTACCGTTATTCCGTTGTTACTGCTTCCTTGCGCTCGTTGCGCGCCGCGACCGTGGCGCTGGGGATGAGCACCATGGACATGGCGCGGCCTTCCATGGAAGGCTGCTGCTCCAGCCGGATGTCGTCCTTCAACTCTTCGGCGACGCGCTTTAGCAGGGACAGGCCGTGGTCCTGATGCACCGCCTCGCGCCCGCGGAACCGCACGGTGAGTTTGACCTTGTCGCCGTTGGTGATGAACTGACGCACCTTGCGCAGCTTGGCATCGAAGTCGTGGGTCCCGATGTTGGGGCGGAACCGGACTTCCTTCAGTTCGTTGCTCTTCTGGGATTTGCGGGTCTCGCGTTCCTTCTTGGACGACAGGTAACGGAGCTTGCCGTAGTCCAGCAGCCGGGCAACCGGCGGGTCGGCGTTGGGTGCCACTTCCACCAGGTCAAGGTCATTCATCCGCGCTCGGGAGAGAGCGTCGGACACCGTCATAACGCCAAGCTGCTCGCCATCTTCCCCAATTACTCTTACTCGTGGAACGCGTATCTGTTCGTTGACCCTGTACTGCCTGGCTATGGCGCCACCTCCTTACAATTTCCTGAGCCGTTAATGCGAGACCTCGCACTCAACGGCCGCTCAGTGTTGCCCTATTTTACCGACGCGCCTATCCGCAGTCAACCGAACTTCTTTCCTCACGCAGGGTTTTTCCGTCTTCATGGCGAGGGCATACCGATGTAGCGTTCTCGCGACGCGAATTCATACGCTGCCGGCGTTCACCTCGTCCCCCAGAGCGCGGCGCTTGGCTCGGGATGCCGAAGACAAAAACTGAAAGACGACGTGAGAGCCTGGACGCCACCCCCGCGGTTGCCACACCGGGTATAATGCCGTCTCGGAGCGCGCCGGCCCGGTGTCTTTGACCAAATCACGCCGGCTCCGGCCAGAGGAGGAATACGGATGCCCGACTACTTCGCGGAGGTGGATGTACTCCGCAACGGCGATTCCGCCGGGAATGGAATGACCCTGCAACTGACTGACGGCCACGGACGCCGCATTCACACGGTGGCAGTCCCGCAGGAGGGCCACTCCCATACGGGACCGACCTGGGCGTACATCTTCGAGAACCAGGGACTGACGCTGATTGATCCAGGCGCCGAGGCGTCCTTCGAGGTGCTGCGGTCGGGCATGGCGCTGTGCGGGCTGCAGGCGTCGGACATCGAGCGGGTGATCATCACCCACGGACACGCCGACCACGACGGTGGCGTGGCGCGGGTCATCGATCAATCCGGCGCCGAGTTGTGGGCCCACGACATTTACCAGCCGTTGCTGCCCTTCGATCCACGAGACCTGCAAATGTCGGCCAACTCTCCCATCAAGGAAGCCATGTGGGAAACGGCCCGGGCCAACGGTTTCAGTCCCTCCGATTCGGACGAGCGCAATCGCTACATGGAGTCCCGCCGCTCCCACCAGGTCGGGCACCACATCATCCACGGCGAGCAACAGGGCATCCTCCGATACATGCACGCTCCGGGCCACTCGCCGGACGAGATCTGCGCGGTGATCGGCAACGGCACGGGTAGCGATATCGTCTTCACCGGCGACCATGTGCTGCCGGAAATCAGCCCCCACCCCACCATGAAGACCGACTACACCAGGGAGATGCGCCAAAGCCTGCCCGTCCACTACCAGGACCCCGACGATTCCTATGGCCTGCTCACCTACCTACGTTCGTTGCAGCGGGTGGCCGATCTGGGCATGGCGGTCGCCATCCTGCCGGCCCATCGCCTGTACAACAACCACAAGTTCAACTTCCAGACGGCCCAGCGGGCCGCCGATCTGATCCGTTTCCACAACCGCAGGTTGGGGCGCATCCTGGTAACCGCCGGCCCGGAACCGCAGCCACTGGAAGACGTAACCCGCCGCACCTTCGAGCGGCGCAAGCTTGAGGGCGGCAACTTCTTCGCCGCCCTGACCGAGGTGGTCGCCCACGTCGAGCTGCTGGAAGATTCTGGCGACATGGAAATCACGGACGACCATCGCCTCCGGCGCACCGGTCGGGAGAACTACCAGGAGTTGCTGCGGGCGTTGTGATGAAATCGCGGTCGGCGGTTTCAAGCTAAAGGCAGCAGGTAGCAATATGTTTGGACGTTCCGGCAAATCTGTTGAATTCCTGGCTGATTGGCAAATTGGCGACGCTCTTCTGCGGATCGTGACACAGGCCCGACGACAGCTCGTCCTGGTCTCTCCTTACAACAAACATTGGGGACATTTGAAACGCGAAGTCGTGTCGGCTTACAGCAGAGGCGTTGCGGTTTCGATCTACTATCGCGCCGACGAACCTAGCCCAGTGGCCGAATACGACGGACTTACCGGCGTTCCCATCCCGATGTTGCACGCCAAGATCTACGCCAACGAGCAAGCGGCGTTGGTTACGTCCATGAATTTGGTGGAGACTTCCGCAAATCATTCCCGTGAGATTGGGTTTTTGGTGCGTGATGCCAGGTTGCGCCAGGAAATCAGTGATTACATAAGCTCATTGTCGGAAAATGCGGCTACTGGCGCTTCGCCGCGTATGGCAGGCACGAACCGAAACGGTTCCGCACGATTGCATCACGTCGAAACAGCGTCCGACATCATAGACATCGTTAATGAGACTGGTTTTTGCATCGAATGCCGTGACCCCCTCACCTTTGACCCTGGCAAACCTCTGTGCCCGCCTTGCTACTCGCGCTACGGACGCAACAGCGTCCACCAACACTGCCACAATTGTGGGTCAAACTACTCCGCCCTACTGAACCAACCACTGTGCCCAAATTGCGCCACGACACATTCCCCACGGGTATAGTGCGGTGGAAAACGCTCGGAGGAAAATGGCTATGTCTCTGGAAGGAAAAGTTGCATTGGTCACCGGCGCGGGTCGCGGCATGGGCCGCGCCACTGCGTTGGCGCTGGCCAACGACGGAGCCAACGTCGCGGTAACCGACATCCTGGCCGACAACGTCGAGGAAACGGCGACGGACGTTCGGGCGACCGGTCGTCAGAGCGTCGCCGTCGCCGCCGACATCGGGGATGGCTCCGATATTGACCGGGTGATCGCCCAGACGGTGCAGACCCTGGGTCAGGTGGACATCCTGGTGAACAACGCCGGCGTGACCCGCTACCTGGACATCATGGACATCACCGAGGACGATTGGGATCGCATCCACCGGGTCAACGCCCGGGGCGCGTTCTTCGTCATGCAGCGCACTGCCCGGCAGATGATCGAGCAGGGTAGTGGCGGCCGCATCGTCAACATCGCGTCCATCGCCGGCAAAGGCTACCGGGGCACCTCCAACGCTGCCTATGCCGCCAGCAAGGGAGCGGTGATCTCGATGACGCTCATCGCGGCGCACCAGTTGGCGCGCTACGACATCAACGTCAACGCCATCTGTCCCGGTTCAACGATCACCGCCATGTCCACCAGCACCATGGAACAGCGGGCGGCCGAGATGGGCATTTCGGTGGACGAGTTGCAGGCGCAGCGCGCAACGAACATTCCCATCGGCCGGGCCAACGAGCCGGAGGACATCGCCGCAATGGCCGCATTTCTGGCCAGCCCGGGCGCGCGGAACATCACCGGACAGACCATCAACGTGGATGGCGGGCTGGTGATGCACTAGATCCGCAGCGTGGCTCCGTGCCGGAAGGTTGCCGGCTCACCTGGCACAGCGGGAACCGGCAATGAAAACGGGGGCGTCAGTTGACGCCCCCAAAAGATATGCCGTGGTTTGACGGTCCCGCCTAATGCGCGACCAGCGCCGCCTGGGCGGCCAGTTCCTCGTCCCACGGCCCGGAGAGCCGGCCCTTGGCAGTGTTGCCGATCATGTACCCGCTCTCGTCGTGCCCCCACTGGTCGCGTGGCATCTCGTAGGACAGTTCGATGCCGTTGCCGTCGGGGTCGCGGATGTAGATGCCGATGGCGTGACCATGGTCGGACACCCGGTCGATGGGGATGTTCTTCTCCTTGACCCGGTAGTAGAGCTCCTCCAGGTCCTCAAGCGTGTCCATGTACCAGGCCATGTGGTTCAACCCCACCTGGCCCCCCTGGGGACCCATGGCGTTCTCCCCAACCTCGGTAAGGGCGATCTCATGGGAGTTGCCCAGATCCGCTGACATGAAAGCGGCGCCCCCCGGCCTGAACCCGTAACAGTGCAGACCCAGCAGGTCCGCGTACCAGTCCCGGGCCTTCTCCGCATTTCGGACGAATATGTTCACGTGCCCCAGTTTTCTCGGTGTGTAACCCATAATTTCCTCCCTTTCCTGCGATGGAGTGTTTCTGAGTGAGGCAATAATGACAATGATAACAAGGGTATAGATCAAAAGAAAGTCCGCATCTCCCCGAAGGCAGCGTAGCAACTCAGGTGATTTTCCCCGTAGGCGAGGATAATCATTCGTCCCTGCCTCCGTTAGTAGCGATGTTTGCGGAATTAGACCACCTGATCCGCAACACTACCGCCGTTCCCGGAACCGCTCCAACCGGAGGACGAACCGGCGCGGGCTGAGTTGCAGGCCCTGCCGCGGCGACGGGAGCAACTGGTACGCCAGCGAGTGCAGGAACGTAATCGGCTGAACCAGGGACGGTGGCCGGTAGCCGGGCCGCCGGAGCACCCAGGGGGACGCGGCTCAGTGCGGCGGGTACTGTGCATGGCTGCCCAGTCGGCGGCACGATATCACCCCGGCCTGGCGCTCTTTTGTCAAGTCTTGTGTCAGCGCGGCCAAGGCAAGAAAGCGGCGCTGGTGGCGGTGACGCGCGAGCTCCTGTTGCAACTGAACGCAGTGGCCCGTCGTGGCGCGCCCTGGGCAGGCGAGTACGTCCCCGCCCTCCGGTTCCGGGAAAACCGGCTCAAACTCCTGCTCATGGCCTCCCTGGTCCATGCCTTCTTCCTCCACCTGCTCACGCCAAGCCGGCAACCTCCGGTCGATAGCCTGATCAGAAACTGGCGCCACCAAACGGGGGAGCGATACCGACAAGCCAGATCACCGCTCCCCAGGCTTCGCTCCCCACTCAGTACCCTCTGGCTAACCCATCCACCGTCCTTCCCTCACCTCAACCCAATTTAGGAATGGCTCATATTTCCAGGAAATCCTTGCCCTATTCACGTTGACTGATGCGCCGCGTTCCTGGATTCCCGCATACGAGGGAATGACCGGGTGGATGCGGGAATGCCGGGGCGGGTTTCGTCGGAGGGCGGCGGACACCGGGCCATTTAGCCTGCACGGGTTTCGTCGGATTGAGGTTGAGACTCGCAACACTTAATGATAGGATGACGGTGACGATTTGTTAGTTCAGATCGAGGAGGCTTGAATCGATGGCAGACCAAAACCATGACATTGCTTTGATGGCCCATCTGATGCGACGGGCCGGATTCGGCGCTCAATACGCCGAGCTGGAGGCACGCGCGGCCAAGGGCTATGACGCAACCGTTGATGAGTTGCTCAACCCACAGGAACATGACCACGGTATGGACCTGGACGTGGCGGAACGGTGCTTCATAGAATGGAGCCACCACACGCGGGGACTGCCCGAGTACGTTGCGTTCCGCTTCATCAATTCGAGGAACCAGCTGGAAGAGAAGATGTGCCTCTTCTGGCACGGGATCCTGTGTACCGCCGACAGCAAGACCCAGAGCTATCCCACCTCGTACGACGAAATCGAGATGTTCCGGGAGTATGGCATGGGCAGCTTCCGGGATCTGCTGATGCAGATCTCCAAAGATCCCGCGATGATCTTCTTCCTGGACAACTGCCTCAGCCACAAGGGCGCCATCAACGAGAACTACGGCCGGGAACTGCTCGAGCTGTTCTCCATGGGCGTGGGCATGGACGGCGAGTTCAACTACACCGAGGACGACGTGAAGGAATGCGCCCGCGCCTTCACCGGCTGGACCATCGCCAACAACATCCCCGGACAGCCCTACGGACGCTACTCCGCCAAGTTCGTGTACAACCCGGACGACCACGACGAAGGCCAGAAGACCTTCCTCGGAGAGACCGGCAATTTCAACGGCGAGGACGTCATCGACATCATCGCGAAGCAGCCGGCCACCGCCCGCTTCATCTCCCGCCACCTTTACAGCTACTTCGTATCCGACGAGGCCCAGGTGCCGGCGTGGATGGAAACTCCGCCGAAAGACATGGACATGATCAAGATGCTGGAGGACGAGTACTACCGCTCCGGCTACAACATCAAATCCATGCTGCGGTTGATCTTCCACTCCGACGCCTTCAAGAACGCCCGGTTCCAGCGGGTCAAGAGCCCCATCGAAACCGTCATCGGCACCCTGCGGCTGGTGGGCGACTGGACGGAACCCAAGCCCGGCTTCGAGTTCATCTTCGACGAGATGAAGCACATGGGCCAGGAGATCTTCAATCCGCCGTCCGTGGAAGGCTGGCACACCGGCCACGAATGGATTGACGGCGGCACGTTGGTGCACCGGATCAACTTCACCGCCGACTTCGTGGGCGACGTGAAACAGCCCGGCGTGAAGAGCATCATCGACCAGCTGGCGGACATCGGCCCGGTGATCTCGCCGGAGGAAATGGTGGACACCTGCACCCGCCTGATGGGCCACTACGAACTGGCCGACGAAACGCGGGAAATGCTGGCCGCCGGCGTCGCCAAGGGCGGCACCATCCACACGGACACCGCCGAGTTCGGCGACCGTGTGGGCGAGCTCCTGCAGATGATCGTCGCCACCAAGGAATATATCTACGCCTAGCCTGACACTGCTCGGCTTGCGTGAATTCGGACCCCAACCGCGCAACCAACCCCACGGGAGGAAACAATCGTGACCGCTACGAAGAAAGACCCGGTGCTGGTAGTCCTGCAGATGTCCGGCGCCTTTGACGCCCTGAATACCATCATTCCTTACAACGACCCCCTGTATAAGGACTATCGCCCCCACTTGAAGGTCGAGGTTGAGGAAGTCCTGGCCATCGACGACAACGTGGGCTTCCACCCGTCCATGGCCCCCATCAAGGACTTGTACGACGAGGGCAAGGTCGCGGTCATCCAGGGCATCGGCTATCCCAACCCGATCCGCTCGCACTTCCGCTCCATGGATATCTGGCACACCGCCGAACCCACCAAGATGTCCACCGAGGGCTGGCTGGGCCGCGCCATTCAGGATCTGGACCCCGACAAGGGAAACGTGCTGACCGCGGTGAACTTCGGTCGCGGCCTTCCCCGGGCGCTGGCCGCGCCGGGCGTGTCCGTCGCCTCCGTGGGCAACCTTGAGACCTACGGCGTGCTCACCGGCATCGACGGCGAGAGCCAGCGGGCCGAGGCGTTGGACATCTTCTCCCGGATGTACTCGCCCATGGTCGGCTCCGGCCCCATCAATGAGTACCTGTCCCAGACCGGCTTGGACGCCCTGAAGGGCGCGGATATTCTGCGCACCGCCCCGGAGATCTACTCGTCCAGCGTCGAGTACGGCGGAGACATGTTCTCCCAGTGGGTGAAGAACGTCGCCCAGGTGCATACGGCGGGCTTCGGCACCCGTGTTCTCTATACCGGCCTGAACCCCGGCGCCTTTGACACCCACGCCAATCAGCCCACATCCTTCGCCAAGCTGTGGGGCGAGGTGTCCCGCGCGGTCAATGACCTGTACCAGGACCTGAAAGAGCACGACGCCAACGAAGAAGTGGTTATGCTCCTCTTCACCGAGTTCGGTCGCCGCGTGCAGGAAAATGGTTCCGGCACCGACCACGGGTCGGGCAGCGTGGCCTTCGTCCTCGGCGACGGCGTCAAGGGTGGCCTCTACGGCGAGTATCCGTCCCTGGAGCCGGACAAGCTGGACGAGGGTGACCTGAAGTGGAACAACGATTTCCGCAACACCTATGCCACCATCCTGGATAAGTGGCTGCACCTGGACGACAAGGAAATCCTGAAGGGATCCTACGAGCAGTTCGACTTCATCAAGTAACCGAAGGCTGCGAGCCCCGTCATCCAGACACTGGCGCAAATCGGGTAGGGGCAGGTTTGAAACCTGCCCCTACATTGTGATTATCAGATGTCCGCAAATTGGCGGCGTGAAATTTGGAAGGTGAATCATGGTTACTGCGACTGAGATCGCGCCGGTAACGTTTCAATACAGTCATGTCATAGGCCGGCAGGAGGTCCGCAGCGGCAACGGGTTCTTCAACCCGGTGGCGATCACTCGCGACCCCAATGGCATGTTGTACGTGCTGAGCCGGGGCACCGAGACGCCGGCTTTCTTCCCCTGCAAGCGCGTCACCGTCTTCCATCCCGACGAGGAGGAAGTGGTCGCCGAGTTCGGCCAGAAGATCCCGCCGGAAGACGCCGACGAAATGACCCCCAACGGCTCGTTCATGTGGCCGACCTCCGTGGCCCTGGACAGCCAGGGTATCGCCTACGTTTCCGACGAATGGCTGAACCGGATCTCCATTTACGACCAGGAACGCGGCAACTGGATCGGGATGTGGGGCATCCCCGGTTCCGGTGACGGTGAGATTGACCGGCCCGCCGGGCTGGCCTTTGACAAGGACGACAACCTGTACATGGTGGAGAGCCGGAACCATCGGGTCTCGGTGTTCACCAAGGACGGGCAGTTCAAGTTCAACTGGGGTGGCCAGGGCGCCGGCGACGGCGAGTTCGACCATCCCTGGGGCATCGAGATTGACCACAACGGCGACGTGTACGTGGCCGACTGGCGCAATGACCGCATCCAGAAGTTCGCTCCCGACGGAACGTTCCTGATGAAGTTCGGGACCTCCGGCGACGGCGAGGGTCAGTTCAACCGGCCCACCGGCGTGGCGGTGGACAAGGATGGCCACATCTTCGTCACCGACTACAAGAACGACCGTGTCCAGGTGTTCCGCGAAAACGGCGATTACATCACCACCATGCGCGGCCAGGCCGGCCTCTCCAAGTGGGGCGCAGAGCGCGTGTATCTCGATCCCACCATCGTCCGGGCACGCGAGCGCGCCCTGGACCTGTCCGAGAGGGAAGGCGCTTTCCAGGGTCCCATCGCCGTCGAAGTTGACGACGACGGCCGGGTCTTCGTGCTGGAGGCTCCGCGTCACCGGGTGCAGGTCTTCAGCAAGCAGACGGCCATGTTCGCCGGCGAACTGTAACCGGCTGGCGTCCGAAGGGTATCCGAGGGGGCGAGTGGCACTGCCGCTCGCCCTGTTTTCAGCCTGATTGATTTTCCGACTGGAGGCGACCCAGTTCCGTTTCCAGTTCGCTTATCCGCGCTTCCGC
>JAGWBI010000041.1 GCA_021295965.1 Dehalococcoidia bacterium
CAGCAGTGGTCAACTCCCGCGTGGACGCGAACCCCCACGCGCCATCGTACAGCGCGCGGATGCCCAGGCCAACCGACTCGTCGGCGGTCATCGTCTCCACCACGCCGTTGCGGACGGTGATGCGCTGCTCCCGGTTGGACACCAGGCGGACGTCAGCATATTCCGCCCCCTGCTGGCGGGCGGTGTCGAGCGCTGTCGCGATAAGTGGGTCCATCAGATGGGCACCTACAAGGTATCGATCTCTTTCAGAGTTTCCACCAACCGTTGTGTGATAGTTTTTTCGTTGGCGGCGAAATCGCTCTCGGTTACCGCCCAACCTTCATCCGCGTTTGGGGATTTTGTGTGCTCTACCGCGAAATCATCATGGTTAAATTTGTCGATCCACCTTTGGAGCACGTCCCGCAGGTCTTGAGGAAATGGACGGTATTCCTGCCGGTGCACAAACAGTTCCAGTGGCAAATAGTCGTTCTCGGACCACCATCGAAAGCGGGCGACAAAAACACGGGTATCCCACAAAGAACAACGCTTACTTATAGAAACCCCTATCCTGGCCCAACGCACCCTAGCACCTGCCGCCTCCGCCGCGTCAGTCAGTGACAGGAGAGCTTTACGCGCTGACGGGGTGCAACGCTCCAAGATCGCTTCCTTACGACCGGCGACGGAAGATGGTCGTTGGTGTTCTTCACTAACTTGCCCGATAACCCGTGACACCAGAGCGTCGCCAAACCGGCCCGGATACTGTTTTACTTCTACGGCCAGCACCTCAAGATTGTCTCGCGTCTGCTCGTTCAGGAACTTGACCACTCGCTCCAATTCAATAGGGATTTCGTCGGCCACAAACAACAGGCGCAAGCGATTAGCCTCTAGATTTGTGGTGGCTCTGTCCCAAAACTCATCAACCAAATCCTCGAAGTCGGCTTCGTCATCTGGTTCGGTCTCATATGCCGGCTTCAACAGTTTTCTCAATTCGGCGAGCGGACCCGCGTCCCGGCTAGCGGCATCCTGTTCAAATGCGCTACGAATACCGCCCCCCGACCATACTCCGGCAGCGGTAGCTGCATAATCAAGCATCTGCCCAACGATATTGCGCCGAATCTCCCGATTAGAGCCCCGCTTTACCTCAACCAGCGGGGGACGCGCGTCCTGGTCCAGCAACAGGTGGTCAACCGCCCAACCTTCTATTGGCATTTCTCGCCTGATAAGAATCCAGCGGCGAGGGTCGGACGGGCTCATTTGATCGCCGGCCAATAACTCAGGATGCTCACCGATCAGTTTCTGGAGCAACTCCTCGGTATCGAATCTTCTTTCGGTCAAAGGCTCGAGTCCGCCGCTGGCGTTGCGTATGTAGATTTTTTCGGCCATACGACCTCACCTGACAGAAACGGTTCATCCGATGGCGAGATTGCCACGCTTCGCTCGCAATGGCAAGAGCCGGCGGCTATACGGGCAGACGGTGCCGATTAGCCGGCGGGTAGCCGGGGTCGGCGGGCAGGCCGGATTGTCGGGCGGCGGAGGTGGCGAGTTCGTCGCATCGTTCGTTGTCGGGATTACCGGCGTGGCCGCGTACCCAGCGGAAGTCGGCGCGGTGTTGTTCGAGCAGGTCAAGCAGGCGCGCCCAGAGGTCGGGGTTGACGGCGGCCTCCCGTTTGTTTCGCATCCAGCCGTTTTTGCGCCACTTGACCGCCCAGCCCTTGCTGACGGCGTCGACCACGTAACGCGAGTCGGAGTAGAGCGTAACGCGACAGGGACGATTCAGAGCTTCCAGTCCTAGAATCACGGCCAACAATTCCATACGGTTGTTGGTGGTGAGCGCGTAGCCTCCCGAAATCTCCTTGCGCTTGCCGTTGTAGTCAAGGATGACCCCATATCCGCCGGGGCCGGGGTTGCCGATGCAGGCGCCGTCGGTGTGGATGGTAACGGTTGGTTCGGCGTTCATGCGGAGGGGTCCGGCGGCGCGATGCCCTGCTGCTGGAGTTGGGCTTCCAGTTCGCGGATACGGGCGGCCTGGGCCTCGTTTTGGCGGTTGGACTCGGCCAGCGCGTCCTCGGCCTCGTCCAAGTTGCGCAGCCAGAAGCCGGCTGCCGGGTCGTACAGCTTCAGCTCCCGCTCCGGCCGGACACAGATGTCCAGCTCCAGGACCACGCTGTGGCCGCGCAGTATGCCGTCATCGTCCGGAGCGATTGGAATGGGCCGGTACTCTCCGTCCACCAACTGCTCGCCCTCCAGTCCGGGTGTAAAGAGATTGCCGGTGGGGTCAAAGCGCCAGTATTCCGTCACGTTCAACGCCGCATAAATGGCGCGTTTTTCGGTTACGTCTCGCGAGTAGGTGCTCGGCGAGGCAATTTCCATCACAAAATCGGGTGTCTTGCCGTCCTCGCGCCAGACGACGTAAGAATCACGCGGGTAATCCTCCACGCCGAACACTACGAACACGTCCGGGGCCACTCGAACCTCGTTGTCGTTCATCCGGTAATATATCAACATATTGCCGGCTACGAACACATCGCCTCGGCCACGATAACGCCGCTCCAAAACGTGAACCGTTTCGGTCAGCGGAACAAACTGCAATTTGGATTCAGCCAATGGTTCACCGTCTGAACTGGGGTAGAAAATATCCGGGTCGTCCTCCGAGAGGGGCCGGTCCAGACCGCTCCGGATGAAGTCGGCTACCCTTTTGGCGATCAACCGCTGCTGGTCAACCTGTGGCGTTGCGTTGGTTGTCATATGCTGCTCCGCTGATGGCTAGGCGCTGGGATGCCGGGCGACCTGTCGCATGACGGCGCGGTTGAGGCCGACGCACTTGGGGCCGATTTTTGCCGCCCATTCGTCCTGCGCGGCGGCTTTCCAGGGCTCTGAATCCATGACCGAGGGGCTGGCGATCTGGTACACCGCGACATACTTGGGGAAGCCGTCGGCGTTGGTGGTCTCCACGCGATAACGTCGGGCGCCCAGCACGCCGTCCACCTGGCAGAGGCCGGGCAGGTGCACCGTGTTGTACAGGTGGTTGAATTCGTCTTCAACATCGCCGGGGATGTCGGTCCGCACCACGAATATGTACGGGGCGTAGGCGGTTTCGTCGCCGGCGTCGGCGATGCGCTGGAGCATGGTGTGGGTGCGGTTGGTGGCATGGGGCCGGATCTTGGTGGCCCAGTCGCCCTTTTCGCTCTCAACCTGCCACCCTTGCGAACTGGGAACGCCCGGGTCGTCCACGCCGTACAGAGCGGCATAGCGGGCAAATCTGTCCGCGTTGGTGGACTCCAGGATGTAACGGTCGCACGAATGGACGCCCGGAGCGTTGCAGATGTACTTGGCGTGCTCGGTGTCGTAAACGCGGTTGAAGTCGGCCTCGTGTTCGGCGGGAATGTCCATCTGGACGAGATAGGCATAGTCGGCGGGCATGGCGGGACCTCCGTGAGCGTGGCGTGATAGTTGGGATGTCAGTCGCTGCGGACGTTGGTGAGGATGTGGATGGCGAGGTCGCGGCGGGTATCGTCGGGGGTTTGGTTGAAGTTTGCAATCACGGTTTCAGCCCGGTCGATTAATTCGCTCACGTCTGTGGCGGAGAATTCGCTATGGGGATCGTAATCGGCGGAATGGCGCGCACGCTGGATGTCGGCAAAAACTACGCCGAATCGGAGAACCGCTCCGGGAAACCTGCCGCCTAGGCTGACGCTGCTTAGTTTATTACGGGTAGGGCGATGGTCGGCGGCGCGGTACGTTTGCTGCCAAGCCCAACGCTGTTGATCGGCCGTTGATGCTCCAATCAAGGTGTTGGCGTTGCTCAGCGCCAGTGTATGGAACATGGCATAGTAGGCACAACTAACGGCGCGACGTAATTCAGTTTGGCTAACCGGAGCAGCACCACCTGCGATGATGCCGTTGACCAAGGCGCGGGCCAAGGCGATAAGCTCGGTGGGGTTCATCTGAGAAGACGTTCCTTGTTGAGTTCCCAGTCCCATTTGGCGACGTAATGCTGGTGGATGCTCAGATTGACGCCCAGCTCATCCAACTCCGGCTCAATGTCTAAGGGTAGGCCACCGGTGCGATAGTGGTCCATATAAGCGTAGTCGCCCTCCCACACAATCCACGCTTCGAGGTAGTCCTCGCCGTACCAGTCGTCGTAGCGCTGCCGGACGACGATGGGGTCGAAGTGGAGATGGGGCTGGAACCAGCCGTTGAGGGTGTCGCCGATGAGGGCGGCAACCCGGTCGGTGGTGTCCTTGGTGATCGTGGCCATGGCGGTTGTCCCTCCGGCATGCGCCGTGTTTTGTTTTGGTATAGTAGCATTGCCCGCCGATTTTGCTTGCAGATATTTTTACAGGGTTGGCAGCCATGGTGCAAATGAGCGACACGGATACGGCAAAGATGGTCCCGGCGTTGGAGTGGCTACGGTCCGCTTTGGAACCACTGAAGCAACTTCTAGCCGAAGAACGGCAAGCATCGGCGGAGTTCAATCTTTTCGAATTGCTCGAGCGGCACCGCCGGGAGGAGACCCATTCCCGAGTGTTGACGTGGCTGTTGGACCCTAACGGTAATCACGGCGTTGGAGATTATTTCCTCAAAACATTCCTGCTCACCACTGGCTGTCCCCTTGAAGTTGCCGACAACTCCGACTGGAGCCAGGGAACATCTCAACGGGAGTGGGGGCACGAAGTAGATGGGACCAGAGGATCGTTAGATATCCTGGTAGTTGACGCCAGCAAGCAATTCCTTTGCGCCATAGAGAACAAAGTTTTCCATGATGAAAGTGCTGGACAATTGAATCGCTATCGCCGGGCGCTAGAAGAGAGCTATCAGAATTTCACCAGGCATTATGTATTCCTGACCCTTGCCGGCATTTCTCCTCGATCAGAGGACGAGCGGGCGCACTGGATATGCGCCAGCTACACTGACATACTGGAGATAGTCGAACGCAGCATCAACGAGTGCGCTAGTGAGATGCGCGACGACGTGCGAGTTTTCCTGCAGCACTACACGAACACCCTGAGGAAGATCGTGATACCCGAATCCACCGAGATCCAGCAGCTGGCCCGCAAGATATACCTGGAACACAAAGACGCTGTTGAGCGAGTTCTCAAGTACAAACCCAAATATTTTGATGATGTGAAAAGGCGCTTGAAGAAAGCCATCGAACAGCAAGAAGGTTGGACCTTGGAAACTCAGGATGACACCCCCGATCTAATTTACTTTCAACCTGATGTCCTTGAAGAATTTGAGGTTCTCAAGGCCGGCAAGTGGATGCCTAACCATCTGTTGTGGTTCGAGTTCGGGTGCATCGAAAAGGGCGACGACGTAGGGAAAGCATGGTTTCAAATAGAGCTCGCACCAGCCCTAGACAAGGGCAAAGTGGTACGGGAGAAAATTATCGAGACGTTCCGCCGGCGCAGTGATTTATTTCAACGTGAAACAGAATACGATGACAGTGGGATGCGCTGGGAGGCACAGGACTGGCTCATCAAGGATGCGGACCTTGGCACAGATTGGGACGCCGGTATCGTCCGTCATAGAGTGAACCAGTTCGCCAGTAACGAGTTCCAGAGCATATTGGAGGTAATCGTCAACTGTCTCCGTGAGTACGAGACGGAGCAGGATCAGTAGGTCGGCAACGTCCGACGGGCTGTCACGAAGAGCAATGTGTGGCGGATGCTGTCGGGCCACTTCCCGCAGGCTATTGATTCCAGCGGTCGGCATGTTACCGCCGATTTACATCCGGTTCATCGAAATTTAATGCTGGTGAAACCTTCCTTTTACGTCTGCGAAAACCAAGCGCAATAAAGGGCCTCTACGATTATCGGCAAGATAGTTGTTGAGGCCCTGAAAGTTGACCAGCGCTACCCTAAAGCCGCTAATCCTGTCGCCCGAAGCGACCGCGACGCACTGTCCCTACTGCGCGTTCCAGTGCGGTATGACGTTGTCCGGGGACGGCGACGGAGACGTGGCAATCGCCGGCAACGCGGCATTTCCAGTGAACCGGGGCGCGCTGTGCGTGAAGGGCTGGACGGCGGCGGCGACCCTGGGCCATCCGGAACGCCTGACGACCCCGCTGGTACGGGATAACGACGGTGCCTTACGCGAAGGCTCGTGGGATGAGGCTCTGGACCGGGTGGTGAGCGCCTTCCGGAGCGTGCAGGAACGCCACGGCAACGACGCGGTGGGCATATTCGGCGGCGGGTCGCTGACCAACGAGAAAAGCTACCTGCTGGGCAAGTTCGCGCGGGTGGCGCTGCGGACGGCCAACATCGATTACAACGGCCGATTCTGCATGTCATCGGCGGCGGCGGCCGGCATCCGGTCTTTCGGCATCGACCGGGGCCTGCCCTTTCCGGTGGCGGACATCGCCCGCGCCGAGGTGGTTTTCCTCATGGGCGACAACCCGGCGGAGACCATGCCCCCGCTGATGCAGTACTTCGACGAGCAGCGCGCCCACGGCGGCCGGCTGGTGGTGGCGGACCCCAGGCTCACGCCGACGGCGCAGCGGGCGGACCTGCACCTGCGCCTGATACCGGGGACGGACGCCGCCCTGGTGAACGGACTGCTGCACATCCTCATCCGGGACGGCATGGTTGACGTCGAATACCTGGCGGAGCGCACGGAAGGGTTTGACCGGGTGAAGGCGGAGGTGACGACCTACTGGCCGGAGCGGGTGGAGCGCATCACCGGAGTGCCCGAGGCGGAGTTGACGCGGGCCGCCCATCTGCTGGGCACGGCAAAATCCGCCATGATCCTGACCGGACGGGGCGCGGAGCAGCAGTCCCAGGGCGTCAACAACGTATCGGCCTGCATCAATCTTGCGCTGGCGTTGGGGCTGGTGGGCAAGGCCAACAGTGGATACGGCTGCCTCACGGGACAGGGCAACGGCCAGGGCGGGCGCGAACACGGACAGAAGGCCGACCAACTGCCCGGCTACCGGCGCATCGACGACCCGGCGGCGCGCCGGCACGTGGCCGCCGTTTGGGGTGTGGACGAGGCTTCGCTGCCCGGGCCGGGCAAATCGGCCTACGAACTGCTGGACTGCCTGGGACGGCCGGACACCGACGAATCAAAGGGCGTACGGGCGCTGCTGGTGATGGGTTCCAACGTGGCGGTGTCCGCGCCCCATCTCAACAACGTGGCGGAACGGCTGGGCGCCCTGGATTTTCTGGTGGTATGCGACTTCTTCCTGTCCGAAACGGCGGCGCTGGCCGACGTGGTGCTGCCGTCGGCGCAGTGGGCGGAGGAGGCGGGCACCATGACCAACCTGGAGGGACGGGTCATCCGCCGGCGCAAAGCCTGTGACCCGCCGGCGGGTGTCCGGGACGACGTGGCCGTCATCTGCGAACTGGCCCGGAGGCTGGGCAAGGGACGCCATTTTGAATACGGCAGCGTCGAAGAGATATTCGAGGAACTGGGGCGCGCGTCGGCCGGCGGACCGGCCGATTACTCCGGGATCAGTTACTCCAAGATCGACGCCAACGACGGCGTGTTCTGGCCCTGCCCGGACGCGGGACATCCTGGCACGCCGCGCCTGTTCACGGATGGTTTCCCCACCGCCAGCGGGCGGGCGCGGATGTTCCCGGTGCGCCACGGGGAACCCGCCGAGACGCCCGACGAAAACTACCCCCTGTTCCTCACTACCGGACGCAACCTCTCGCAGTACCAATCGGGAACGCAGACCCGCCGCATCACCGAGTTGACGGAGATCAGCCGGGAGCCGCTGGCGGAGGTGCATCCCTCCACCGCCCGGCGCTACAGCCTGCGCGACGGCGACGCTGTGCGGTTGGCCACCCGCCGAGGCCAGGCCGACTTCCGGCTGAAGGTTACTCGTGGGATACGGGAGGACACCGTGTTTGTCCCCTTCCACTGGGGAGGACGGCAAGCCGCCAACCGGCTGACCAACCCGGCGCTGGACCCGACCAGCCGGATGCCGGAGTTCAAGGTGTGCGCGGCCCGGATTGAAAGCGTGACGGACGTTCATTGCCAAGCGTAGGGGCGAATAATTATTCGCCCCTACCATGAACAAGGAAGTGTAACGATGACGGAAAAGCAGAAATTGGTGGTTATCGGCAACGGCATGGCCGGCGCCCGGTTCGTGGAGGAAATGGTGAGCCTGGGCGGACAGTCCGCCGGCGGGGGATATGACATCAGCGTCATCGGCGAGGAGTCCTGTGGGAACTACAACCGCATCCTGCTTTCCGGCGTGCTGTCGGGTTCCCACGACGCCGACGACATCTTCATCAACCCGCTGGATTGGTACGCTGAGAACGGCGTGACGCTGCACGCGGGCGTCCGGGCCATCGGCATCGACCGCAAGGGCAAGATGGCCTATGGCGCCGGCGGGCTGCTGCTGCCCTACGACAAGCTGGTCATCGCCACTGGGAGCAGCGCCTTCGTGCCTCCCATGGACGGACTGTACGACGAGGACGGGGCTTTCAAGAGCGGCTCCTTTGTGTTCCGCACGCTGGACGACTGCGCGGACATCATCGAACACGCCCAGGGAGCGCGAAAGGCGGCGGTCATCGGCGGCGGCCTGCTGGGCCTGGAAGCGGCCCGGGGCCTGATGAACCGGGGGCTGGAAGTTGACGTGGTGCACCTGATGGGCTGGCTCATGGACACGCAGCTGGACTCGCTGTCGGGCCGGCTGCTGCAGCAGAGCCTGGAGGAGCTGGGCGTTCGGTTCCACCTGGAAAAGCTGACCACCGCCGTGCTGGGCAACGGCCATGTTACGGGGCTCCAGTTCAAGGACGGCGAGACGCTGGACTGCGACATGGTTGTCATCTCGGCGGGCATCCGCCCCAACGTCGATTTAGCGCGGATGGCTGGGCTGCACGTGCGGCGCGGCATCCTGGTCAACGACGGCCTCACCTGCCGCAATGACCAGGACGTTTACGCCATCGGCGAGTGCGCCGAGCACCGGAGCCAGGTGTACGGCCTGGTGGCGCCCCTGTGGGAACAGGCCCGCGTGCTGGCCGAGCGGCTCACCGGACGCAATGAGGACTCCGCATACGGCGGCTCCCAGGTCTCCACCAAGCTCAAGGTAATGGGCGTGGAGCTGGCGGTGGCCGGCGACAAGGACCCCCTGGACGAGGACGACGAGGTGGTGACCTACGTGGAGCCCAACCGCAACGTGTACAAGAAGGTCATCGTGCGGGACGGCAAGGTCAAGGGCGCCATCCTGCTGGGCGACGGGCTGACCATGCCCCGGATCCTCCAAGCATTCGACCGGGGAGAGGCCCTGCCGGAAAACCGCTCGGAGCTGCTGTTCCCCCTGGCGGCGGACGGAGCGCCGGCCTTCAACGTGGAGGACATGCCCAACGACGCCCAGATCTGCAACTGCAACGGCGTCACCAAGGGCAAGATCATCGCCGCCGTGGACAGCGGATGCCGTAGCCTGAAGGCCGTATGCGACGCCACCCGCGCCGGCACCGGGTGCGGCTCCTGCAAGATGCAGGTGCAAGCGGTGCTGGAACTGGCCGCCGACGGCCTGGTGGCCGACGACCCGTCGGCCCACTACTACGTGCCGGGCATCCCCTTGACCAAGCCGGAGCTGGTGGGCGCAATCAAGGCCACGGAGTTGAAGAGCGTGTCCCGGGTCTTTGAGGCCCTGGCCGGCGGCAAAGAGGACGCCGGCAGCAAGCTGGGCCTGGCCTCGCTGCTGCGGACGATCTGGGGGGCCGAGTACGAGGACGAGCGGGACGCCCGGTTCATCAACGACCGGGTCCACGCCAACATCCAGAACGACGGCACCTTCAGCGTGGTGCCTCGCATCTACGGCGGCATCACCACGCCCGACCAACTGCGCCGCATCGCCGACGCCGCCGAGAAGTACGAGGCGAGGATGGTGAAGATCACCGGCGGCCAGCGCATCGACCTGCTGGGCATACCCAAGGAATACCTGCCGGAGGTATGGCAGGAGGTCGGGATGCCGTCCGGTCACGCCTACACCAAAGCGTTCCGGACCTGCAAGACCTGCGTGGGCACCGAGTTCTGCCGGTTTGGCGTGGGCGACAGCACCGGCCTGGGCGTCAAGATCGAAAAGCGGTTCCAGGGCATCGAGAGCCCGCACAAGATGAAGCTGGCCGTTTCGGGATGTCCCCGCAACTGCGCCGAGTCCACCACCAAGGACGTGGGGGCGACGGCCATCGAGGGCGGCAAGTGGGAGGTGTACATCGGCGGCGCGGCGGGGTCGCGGGTGCGCAAGGGCGACGTGCTGTGCGTCACCGACTCCCACGACGAGACCGTGCTGATGATGGGCCGGTTCATGCAGTACTACCGGGAAAACGCCCGCTACCTGGAGCGCACCTACGACTTCGTGGAGCGGATGGGAATAGAACGACTGCGGCAGATCCTGGTGGACGACAGCGAGGGCATCTGCGACCGCCTGGACCAGGAGATGCAGGCCGCGGTGGACGCCTACCAGGACCCGTGGCTGGAAGCCGGCGAGCCGGTGCATCCCAACCAGTTTGTCACCGCGCCGGCGGGACCGACCGAGCCGGTGGCCGCATTGAGGTAGTGTCATGGTACTCAGCACGAAGACACCGGAAGTTTTTGCCGTGGCCAACATGAGCGCAGGAACGACGTACAACCTGGGGAGCGCAGCGCAGATACCGCTGGGCGAGGGCCGCAGCTTCAAGATCGGCGGCGCAGCCATCGCGGTATTCCGAAGCCGACAGGGGCGAGTGTATGCGACGCAGGCGGAGTGCCCACACCGAGCGGGGCCGCTGGCGGACGGACTGATCGGCGGCGACGCGCTGATCTGCCCGCTGCACAACTTCAAGTTCAACCTGGAGACGGGCGAGCCGCTGGGCAACGACTGCCCATCCCTGAGCACCCACCCGGTTTGGGTGGATGAAGACGGGAATATCGTCATCGGGACATCGGCGTGACGTTCACGCTCAGAGCGATGGTTGGAGATTAGAAAATGAGCATCCTAAACGCCGCTGTGGACGGTGGCAAAGCGACCCGGATCCGCCTGTTCAGCCTGGCCGCGCCGCAGATGCGGACGTTCCACCTGACCTGGTTCGCGTTCTTTCTGTGCTTTTTCGGATGGTTCGGCATCGCGCCGCTGATGGCCGTGGTCCGGGAGGACCTGCTGCTGTCCAAGGAACAGATCGGCAATACCATCATCGCGTCGGTGGCCATCACCATCGTGGCCCGCCTGGTCTTCGGGTGGCTCTGCGACCGCATCGGCCCCCGGCTGGCCTACAGCGGCCTGCTGGCGCTCGGCTCGATCCCGGTGATGTGCATTGGGCTGGCCCAGAACTACGAGACGTTTCTGCTGTTCCGCCTGGCGATTGGCGTGATTGGCGCGTCCTTCGTGATCACCCAGTACCACACCTCGGTGATGTTCGCGCCCAACGTGGTGGGGACGGCCAACGCCACCACCGCCGGCTGGGGCAACATGGGCGGCGGCGTCACCCAGATGGCAATGCCGCTGGTCTTCGCCGGCGTGCTGATGTTCGGCGTCGGGGAACTGTTGGGATGGCGGATCGCGATGGTGATCCCGGGCGCGGCCCTGATGCTGGTGGGGGTGGCCTACTACTTCTTCACGCAGGACTGTCCGCAGGGGAACTACCGTGAACTCCGTGCCAAGGGGCTCATGCCATCCTCTGCCGCCGCCAAAGGTTCGTTCCTGGAGGCGGCGAAGGACCCGCGCGTGTGGGCATTGTTCGTAATCTACGGGGCCTGCTTCGGCGTGGAGCTGACCATCAATAACATCGCGGCCCTGTACTATTACGACCGCTTTGAGCTGAACCTGGCGACGGCGGGCATCATCGCCGGAACCTTTGGGCTGATGAACATCTTCGCCCGCACCCTGGGCGGGATGTTTGGCGACAAGATGGGCATCCGGTTCGGTCTGAAGGGCCGGGTGATGTTCCTGGGCGGCGTGCTCCTCGTGGAAGGGTTGGCCCTGATCCTGTTCTCGCAGATGGCGACGCTGTTCCTGGCCGTGGGCGCGATGATCGTGTTCAGCCTGTTCGTGCAGATGTCGGAAGGGGCGACCTTCTCGGTGGTGCCGTTCATCAACCGCAAGGCGCTGGGTTCGGTGGCCGGCATCGTGGGCGCGGGCGGAAACGCCGGAGCGGTGGCCTTCGGGTTCCTCTTCCGCTCCGAGAGCCTGGGTTACGCCGACGCGCTGCTCATCGTGGGCGTCGCGGTGATCCTGGCCTCGACCCTGGTGCTGGCGGTGCGCTTCTCGCCGGAAACCGAGCGGGCGGAGCGGCAGGCAATCGACCTCGCGCTGGCCGACCGGGCCGGTTTGGCTCCGTCGGCCGCTGACTAGCGGTTTTTCTGACAATTGCCGAAAATGGGTGCGTGATGTACGCCATTACGCTGCACCAGCCTTGGGCATCGCTGATCGCCTTGGGAATCAAGACGGTGGAAACCCGATCCTGGCCGGCGCCGGTCCGGCTGCTCGAGCAGAACATTGCCATCCACGCCGCCAGACTGGTGATGCGAGAACCCGGCCCCGCTATTGACGCTGCGATGGTCGGGCGCATGGGAGAGGATTGGCGCAGCGTGATTCCCGCCGGTATGGTTGTGGCAACCGCAACTCTCGCCGGCATGGCGAGGGTGGAGCGGGTCAACCTCGTACACAATTACGCGACGCACGAACCCGGCACGGAGGCGGGCTGCGCGGTCGGCAAGGGAGAAACCCGCATCGATCCGTGGGGGGATTTCGGCCCCGGACGCTGGTTGTGGTTTCTCACCGATGTGAGACCACTGCCCGAGCCCGTCCCGGCCATCGGACGCCAGACCTTCTGGCGATGGGATGACGGGACGATAAATACGGTCGGGCCCATCTCCTGACCACCGGCTCAACGACCGACGGCTGCGATGGCTTCCGGGCAGGACGGGTGGATGTCGATCAACTGGTCGAAGCCGCTGGTCTGAAATACGCCCCGCACGTCTTCCGACAGCGAGCACAGGGCCAGTTTGGAGTTCTGACGCTCGGCCTTCCGAACCGCCTGCAAAATGGCCCTCAGTCCGGCGCTGCTGATGTACACCAGATCTTCCATGTCAATAACCACAGACAGTCCCGGTGGTTCGTTAGCGGCGTCAAGCAGGTCGCAGAGCGCCTGGGCGTTGCCGCTATCCAGACGCCTCTCGGTCTGGATGACCCACGTGGCGTCTTCACGACGACTTCCGAAAGCCATGATGAAATCCTTGGTATTTTGGGTGTGCGTCCCACAGTCATCCGGGACGCGCCGAGTGGCGGCGCTCCATCCGGGTTCCGACGCGTGGGCGGATTCTGACGACGGGATAGCGCAGCGCTCAAGAGATTGGAAATACCAATTGGAGCATTTCGCGCGTTTTTGGGACCCGGAGGCTTTGCCATCCGCACGGCGGTTGGCAAAGCGGACCAAGGTGTGGGCTGCCAGATGAGGGAACGCAACCGCCGCAACGGGGAACGGTTCCGGGGTTATAGCGCTCGTGACACGTTGATGGCCGTATCCGCCGCGAGTATGGCCAACGCCCCGGCTGCGTGCATCGAACCGATTGGAGCCGTCCCTTATCTCCCAACACAAAACGGCCCAAGCGTGGGCCGTGGTATTAGGTAGTGTTGACATTTCATCGTAGCCAGATGAGAGCGGAGGCGAATTGCAGAAAGCCAAGGTATCGGCTGGCCAGTT
>JAGWBI010000009.1:0-79793 GCA_021295965.1 Dehalococcoidia bacterium
CGGCGGCGAAGAGGCGCCACATCTGGCCGCGGCCCTTGCCGAGGCCGGCGCCACCGTATTTGCCGTAGCGCGACACGGCGCCGCCGCCGAAGCCATCCGCGAGGCCGTTTCCGCCGTGACGGGCCATGACGCCCGTTGCTACGCCGGGAGATGGGACACGCCGGCAGGCGCCGCCGCGGTGCTGGAAGCCTTCGCCGCCGCTCACTCGCGCGCCGACATACTGGTGAACGACACTCGCAGCTTTTTTGCCAAACCTGCTGCGGAGATCGAGTTGGCGGAATGGGACGAACTCCACGCCCGCAACGTCCGCGCCACCTTCATGCTGAGCCAGGCGGTGGGACAACGGATGCTGAGGGAGCAGTACGGCCGGATCGTCAACGTGATCTCAAACCTGGCCGAGCGCGGCAACGTTAATTGTTCAGCGTTCAGCGCGACACAAGCCGCCGTCCTGTCCCTGACCCGGTCGCTGGCGGTGGAGTGGGGCCGCAGCGAGATCCGCGTCAACGCACTTGGGTCCGGCTGGTCAACCGCCGAAGACATCCCCCTGGAAACCCAGCGCGAAGAACTCCTGGTTCGCTACACCCCCATGCGTCGCAAGGGCCACCCCCGCGACCTGGCCGCCATGCTGGTCTATCTCTGCTCGCCGCACTGGTGTATATCGACGGCGGGCTGAACGCGCACCCGTGATTGGGACGATCCCATCCGGACGCTCGTCCCCAGCGCCTCAGTCGCGTCTGTTCCCTTGGAGCCGGCGTATCGGACTCTAAAGCGCCGCGACCGTGTTCCGGCGCCAGGTTATGGCGCCACGGCATTTGGCGCAGATCCGGTTGCCGATCATCCGCCGTTGCAAGACCTGGCGGAACCACTGTTGACCGCAGCCGCACTCACCCACCCATTTGGGAACGGATTGCTGCACCCGGTGGCATCTTTCCCCTTTGCAGCCGATTTCACGGGCTTTGGCTTTCCAGACCGCGTCGTGGTTGTGTCGAGGGCCCACGATAGCGTGGGCTATTTCGTGGAGAATGGTGTCCTCAATCTCGGCGCGAGAGGCGGCCAGGCAATAGCTCAACGGTAGCGACAGACGCCGGCCCGTGTCGTGGCCAAGTCGAACCCGAAGGTCCACTGCGGACGCAGTTGGGCGTGGTGGCGATGTTGGTCCAATAGGCAGTTGCCGATGCGCTCCACTTTTTCCAAGGGACACTGCACGTTCGGTCGGCGTTCCACCTTGAGAATGGCGGCGTAAGGCACGGTCCACTCGTTTCCATCCTCCCCAACTACGTCCGCGTGTCGAAGGCGGAGGCACGTGACACTGCCGCTTAACTCTCGCCGACCAGCGCCGCGAAACCTCACGACGCTGCCGACCGGATTGGCCGCCCCGGGGAAATCGGTAGTTATGGGGCCGTTCTTGCGCTGGGTCATAGGGCACTCCGCCGGCAACAATCATATCGTACGAATTCGGCGGTGGCCCGGAGTTTGGGCGAACTTTTGAAAAGCGTTCTTGCCATTATCTGCTGCGATGCTATAATCCGCACAAAAGGAAAGGTGGCAACGCAATTGCTGCCAAATTCAATCCGAATTCCACGGGGAGGCGAGCTCATGGAAAAGGGAGACACCATTATCAACATCGGGCCGGTGGACGTAGCTCTGTCGTACCGAAAGGAGATCATGCCTGACCAGGGCCTGATGGTCCAGGTCTTTGGCGACATCGACGGTCACGATACCGAGATTCTTCGGTTCGACTGCTTCGACCAGGATCCCCACTACCACTACGGGCCGGAGAACATGAACATCCGGCTGCACATGGACAAGACCACCGTCGGCACCCCGCTGGGCTGGACGCTGAAGAATATTCGCACCAACCTGCCCGCCATGGTCCGGCGCTCCGGTTACGATGACCTGGCGATGGCCGTCGAGGCCCAGGGCATCGACGAGAACAAGATGGACGAGGTGGAAGCGTGCGCGCTGGGCAAGTCCCGCGACGAACGCCGCACGGTCACCCACTTCCGCGGCGACCACATCTACGAGGCTGGCAACATCCGCTTCGGCGTTGAGTTCCGCTCGAACATCGGCGCCGCCAACGACCGGGGCGTGGCCATCCACGTGCTGACCGATCACCTGGGGCAGGAATTCGAGCTGCTGGCTTTCGACTGCTTCGAGATCGCGCCGCACTACCACTATGGCCCCCGGAACCAGGACGTCCGGATCTATTGGGACACCACCACCAGCGGCAACACGCTGGCCTGGACCCTGGAGCAGTTCAAGTCCGGCAACCTGGCCAGCATGATCGACCGCGCCGGCTACCCCACCGTAGCCGCCAACGTGGACAACGACCTGGTGCAGGCCGTCCTCCCCTCGATGGAGGAGAAGGCTTGGGCGTTGGTCGGGACGAACCAGCAGTAATCGTTCATCCACGGACCCAAATGGTAGGGGCGACGCATGTGTCGCCCCTACGCGTTTAACCAACCTCGACTTCGGTTACATCATAGTGTAGCCGCCGGATACGCTGAGGGTTTGTCCGGTGATGAAACTGGCTGCGTCTGACGCCAGGAACACCACCGCGTTGGCGATTTCCTGGGCAGTGGCAATTCTACGCAACGGGTAGGCGCGTTTCACCCGTTCCACGATCTCGTCGGTGAACAGATCGCCCATCCCCTGCGCCCACATACTCTCTGTGCCGGCGATTTCCGACTGTTCCGGGACCACCAAGCCGGGGCAGACCATGTTGAACCGGATACCGTAGCGGCCATTTTCGCGGGCCAGCGACTTGCTGAGGGCGATCACCCCGGCTTTGCAGGCGGAATAGACCGCCTCTCGATACTCGCCCATTCGTCCGGCATCGCTACTGATGCTGACGATTGCGCCCTGTTGCCTCTCTATCATATGGGGCAGGGTGGCGTGGAGGCAGTTGATTGCTCCCCAAAGATTTACGTCCACTTCCTTGACGTGCTCGTCGCGCGATTTTTCCATGAACAGCCGGTCGATGGTCCAACCGACGTTGTTGACGAGCACGTCCACGCTGCCCAGGCGGTCGATGGTTTTGGAGATCATTTGTTGTGTCTTGGCCTGGTCGGTTACGTCGGCGTCAACGACGAAGGCCGAAGCGCCGGCGCCCAGGGCCTCCACTTCGCCGACCACACGCTTGCCGGCACTATGATTGAGTTCGGCGATGGCGACGTTGCTGCCTTCAGCGGCGAAAGCCAGCACGATAGCCCGGCCGATGTTGTTGCCACCGCCGGTTACAACGACGTTTTTGCCCTTCAATCCAAGTTCCAATTTTCTTCCTCCAATATGGCTCGGAGGACGCGCAGATTTTCTACGTCCTCTCGGTTATACTCGAGCAGCATATCCAGCGCCGCCCGGTTATTTTCCTGGCGGTATTTTTGCCACAGCGCTATTGCGTCGTGGCCGCCCATATCGGGCAGGTTGCGGGGAATGTTCAGCGCTTTTTCGATGGCCTTGAGGCCGCCCTTGAATCCGGAGCGGCGGGAGGAATGCATCAAATCGTGATGCTCAAAGCGACGGCGCAGATCAACGCCGGGCTTCCACGCTAAGAAGGGGAGATCGAAACTGGCTCCATTGAAAGTGTGAATGGTGGTGACGCCCTCCAGGACGTGGAGGACGGAGTCGACGGTGATTTCGTCGCCAACCAGTTGCCGAACTGACCAGTCGCCGGGGAAATCCACGGCGATGCCGACCACGGTGGGATAGGAACTACCACCGAGGAACCCGGTGGTTTCGATGTCCAGATAGGCGTCCAACGGAGTGATCAGTGGCGGAAGTGTCGCACCCCCGTGAACACCATGGCGATGCCGGCCTGGTTGGCGGCGGCGATTACTTCTTCATCGCGGATCGAACCGCCAGGTTGAACTATGGCGGTGATGCCGGCTTCAGCAGCCAGATCGATGTTGTCCGGGAACGGGAAGAAGGCGTCGGAAGCCAGCACGCAGCCGGCCGATTTCTCCCCTGCCGCCCGCTGCGACAGGTGTACGCTGACCACCCGGTTGGGCTGGCCTGCGCCCATGCCCATCAAAGTCCGATCCTTCACGAAGGCGATGGCGTTGGATTTGATGTGCTTGACCGCCTTCCACGCGAACGCGAGGTCGGCCAATTCTGAGGCGGTAGGAGCGCGTTCGGTTGCCGTGGTCCACGCCTGGGGGTCTTCTTCGATGGTGTCCGGGGTTTGAACCAGAACGCCGCCGCTCAGCGGGCGCACGTCGTAAGTGGCGGTGCCTGGCGCATCCACCGCTGGACCGACCGCCAGGATGCGCAGGTTCCGTTTGCGCTGCAAGATTTCCAGCGCATCGTCATCATATGCCGGTGCAACCACCACTTCGTAGAACACGGGATCCATGGCTTCTGCGGCGGCGGCGGTCACGGTCCGGTTGAAGCCGACGATGCCACCGAAGGCGGAAACCGGGTCGCCTTCGTAGGCCAGCTGATACGCCTGGGCGACGTCGTCTCGGGAGGCGAGGCCGCAGGGGTTGGCATGCTTGATTACGCATACCGACGCGTCGGCGTAATCGCTCACCGTGCGCCAAGCGGCGTCGGCATCCATGAGGTTGTTGAAGGAAAGTTCACGCCCGTGCAATTGTTGGGCGCGAGCCAGCCCTCCGGCGCCGCCGGCAGCGGGGACGTACAAAGCGCCCCGCTGGTGGGGATTTTCTCCGTAGCGCAGACTTGAGACTCGGGTGAGGCCGATGGTGACCTGCCCGGGCATTTCCTCTTCGGAAACCGGGTCGGCGGCCAGATACTCGGCCACGGCCGCGTCATAGACCGCCACGTGTTGGAAGGCTTTGGCGGCCAGGCTGCGTCGCTGTTGCAGATCCAGACCGTCACCCGCCAACGCATCAGCCACCCACCCATAGTCAGCCGGGTCAACCACGACTGCCACCGCGGGGAAGTTCTTCGCCGCCGCCCGCAGCATGGTCGGGCCGCCGATGTCGATGTTTTCCAGCGCGTCATCCAGCGTAACGCCGGCTTTGCTGATGGTCTCGATGAATGGATAGAGGTTCACGACCACCACATCTATGGCGTCAATGCCGTTTCGCTCCAGTTCGGCCATGTGCTCCGAAGAGTCCCGTCTCGCCAGCAGTCCACCATGGATGACCGGATGCAGCGTCTTTACCCGTCCCTCCAGGATTTCCGGTGAGCCAGTGACGTCCGAGACCTGCCGCACTGCCACGCCGGCATCGGTCAGGCTCCGGTGCGTGCCTCCGGTACTGATTAGTTCATAGCCGGTACTCGCCAGTCGCGATCCCAGATCCTCAATACCGGTCTTGTCGAATACGCTCAGTAACGCTTTCAAAATCGCTGGATCTCTCCTTTAGAGTTTGCGCCGGGCCCCTAAAAGCCGCCGCCACCGCCGCCGTCAAACCCGCCAGACCCACCGCCATGATCCCCGGGATGATGGAAGTTGCCCGCGTCGCCGTGGTGGGGCAGGTGTCCGGCATCGATGTTCGAACCGGTGTGGTGGCCGCCGAACCACACGAGTCCCAGCGGGCCCCAGGCCCACCAGGGTCTCATTCCGGCGGGAACGTCAGCAATGTCAGAGTGTGAGCCGGCCCCGCGGCGACGGAACAGTTTCTTCATACCCATGATGCGGTTCCTCCCTGTGGTAGCGCTAAATGGCGGTGAGCTTAGTTTGTGAATGGCCTTCGCGTTCCACAATGCAGCCGACTTCCACGGCATCAGGAATACCGGCCAGCACCGCCCGCGCGCCGGCATCATCGCACACGGCGACCATACCCAGGCCCATGTTGAACACACGATACATCTCAGTGTCGTCGATGTCACCCGCTTTCTGGATAGCGTTAAATACTGGCGGGACGGGCCATGAACCCACGCGGAACTCGGCGGTGGCGTCATCCGGCAAAGACGCCGGCATCTTGCCGGGCAGCCCGCCGCCGGTGATGTGACTGAGCGCCTTGACGTGAGTGAGATACGGGGTGAGAAGTGGGTGATATGCCCGGTGGCGGACCATCAACTCGTCGCCCAGGTTGCGCGTCAAACCGGGCCAGGGGCGGAACAACGCCGCAGGGTCGTCGTCGAGGTTGAATACCTTTCGAACCAACGAAAACCCATTGGTATGCACGCCGCTGGATGGTATTCCAATCAGACGATCGCCGGGGATGATATCGCCGGAGCCCAACAGGAGGCTGCGCTCGGCCACCCCGACGACGAAACCGGCCAGGTCGAAGTCAGTATCAGAGTACACTCCCGGTAGTTGGGCCGTTTCGCCGCCGATGAGCGCGCACCCGGACTCCCGGCAACCCCAAGTGATCCCACGTATCAGCATTTCCAGCCGGTGCTCGTCAAGGGCGCTAAAGGAAACATAGTCGAGAAAGAACAGGGGACGAGCGCCCTTGGTCAGTATGTCGTTGACGTTGAGCGTGACGAGATCCTGGCCGACGCCCTCGAAATGGCCCAGCTGAGCGGCGATCTTGAGCTTAGTGCCGACACCGTCGGCGCTGGCCACCAGCACCGGATCGTTGTAGCCGGATAGCGCGAACAGCCCGGCGAAGCCGCCGCTGCCGTCCAGGACCTCCGGTCCGTGGGTCATGGCGGCGAAGGCTTTGATGCGATCCTTCAGACCGTCCATGGCGTCCAGGGAAACGCCGGCGGTTTCGTAGGAGGACGGTTTGGGGTCAGGCAAGCGTGGCTCTCCTGCCGTCGTCAGGGCGTAACCGGTTCCAACGCCTGCTTGGTCAATTCCAACTGCACCGGGACCGGATAGTTGCCCGTGAAGCAAGCGTCGCAGAACCCGCCCTGCGGGCCTCGCACCAATCCCATCAATCCGCCCACACTGAGATAGCCCAACGTATCCGCTCCGGTCACCTCGCGAATTTCGGGAATGGTCTTGTTGGCGGCGATCAACTCCTGGCGCGTCGCCATGTCCACGCCCAGGTAGCAAGGATGCTTGATAGGAGGGGCGCACACGCGGAGATGGATTTCGGCTGCTCCGGCCCGACGCAACAGTTCCACCACGTGAGGCGTCGTTGTGCCGCGCACGATGCTGTCATCGACCACCACCAGGCGTTTGCCGCGGAGCACCGCTGGCATGGGATTGAATTTTTGTCGCACACCACGGTCGCGACGCTGCTGCTCCGGTTCGATGAAGGTGCGCCCGACGTAACGGTTTCGCACCAATCCGTTGGCGAAAGGGATGCCGGATTCTCTGGAATAACCCACGGCCGCGGACGTGGAGGAATCCGGAATGCCGATCACCAGGTCGGCGTCGGCGGGATGCTCGCGAGCGAGTTGCGCGCCCATATCCTCGCGAACCTGGTGCATCAACCTATCGTCCATCACACTGTCCGGGCGGGCGAAGTAGATCCACTCGAAAACGCACAGAGCGCGACTACGGCCGGACGCGCCTTCGTAAATCTGGGAGTGAACGCCGTCCCGATCCATCACCACCACCTCACCGGGTTCCAGTTCGCGCACGAACTCGGCCTGCATATGATCCAAGGCGCAGGTTTCAGAGGCGGCGACCCAACCGTCCGGCAGCCGGCCCAGGCACAAGGGACGAATCCCCAAGGGGTCGCGGGCAGCGATGACGGCCTCGGGCGTCAACAACGCGAGGGAAAACGCTCCCTGCATGAGGCGCATACTGTGGAAAATGCGATCAGTCCAAGTGGCGCCGGGCGCATTGACGAGGAGATGGGCTATCGCCTCGCTGTCGGTGCTCGTCTCGAAATGACATCCCCACCGCGTCTCAAGCAGTTCGCGCAACTGCAGCGAGTTGATGATGTTCCCATTGTGGCCCACGGCCAACTGACCGTTAAGTCCGCTAACCAGAAGCGGCTGCGCGTTGGAGTATCGGCTGGTTCCGGTAGTGGAGTAGCGGGTGTGTCCGATGGCCATTTGCCCGGTCAGTCGGTCAATGTCTCCATCGTTAAAAGCTTCTGACACCAAGCCCATTCCGGTATGGACCTGTATTTTTCCCGCGTCAACCGTCGCCACACCGGCCGATTCCTGGCCGCGATGCTGCAAGGCAAACAAGCCCACTGCCGCCAAGGATGCGCTGTGACTTTGTTCCCGGTATATACCGACTATCCCGCACTCCTCGCGCGGGTGGTCGAAGGCATCAGACTGCCGCCCATTAACAATGCACCAAGTCATAGTCGCATTCTATGTGGCGGCCCTAACCAGGTCAACGGCAAAAGCAGTGATTTGCGGCCTTTGGCGCACGGTGGCCTGGCACACCAGGCTTTCAGTCGCGTTCGGGGATGATCTGGACCTTGCGGCCTTCGCCGTAGCCGACACTTTCGGTGCGGATGCCGTCTCGTTCGCCCAGATAGAGATGTATCACCCGGCGGTCCGATGGCGTCATGGGCTCCAGAGTGATGCTGCGGCCCGTTTGGGCGACGCGGTTGGCCACCCGATCAGCCATCTCCCGAAGGGAGTCCTCCCGGCGGCTCCGGTATTGTTCAACATCAAGCGCGACCCGGATGTCCTGATCGAACTGCTGGCGCACGATGCTCTGCACGATAAACTGCAACGACTGCAGGGTGTTGCCTCTACGCCCGATGAGCAGCCCGGAATCGGGCCCCTGGATGTCGATGATCGGCCCACCAGCCAGTTCATCGTGTTCAGAACGGAGGTTAATGTCAACTTCAGCCCCAACGATGTTCAGGATCCGTTCGACCGACTGGATCGCGAGACCTGCCGGTGTATCCGCAGTCGGGCGAGGCAGGGATTCAGGTGGGGCGCCGCCGACTCCGGGAGCGTCTTCGGGCTCGTCCTCGGCATCATAGGCATCGTAGTCGTGTTCAGCGTCGTCTTCGGGTGAGTCGCCGGCAAGCCGGGTAACCCGAACCTCAGCCAGTTCTCCGCCAATGCCGAGGAAACCCTGCCGGCCCCTATTTAGTATTTCGACCTCTACCTCGCTGCGGTCGGCGCCTAGAGCTGCGAGCGCCAGTTCTTCGGCCTCTTCTACGGTTCTCCCGGTTTGCACTATCTGATTCATCAGGTCTATTCTCCTGCGATTCGGGAGCCGGCGTCACCGGCGCGACTTCTTCGATGTCGTCGCCACGACGCGGGAACAGCGGGAAAAGCGGCCCCCAACCGGTGATAAAGTACTGGATACTGATGCCGATGAGATTGGACACCACCCAGTAGAGGGGCAGTCCGCTGGGCCAACCCAGGGAGAATGCCCCCAGGAAAATGGGCATCATCCACAGCATCATCGTTTGACTTGATTGCTGGCGCGGATCGGGTGACGGCATCTGGGTCATCTTCTGCTGGACCCAGGTGGTGACCGCTACCAGGATGGGCATCACGATGGGAGACGGATCGGGCTGGCTCAAGTCCAGCCACAAAAAGCCGTTGTTGACCGGTACGGCCGCATGGATGGGTACGAAAGTGATCCATGAATACAGCTTGTCCGACAGTCTCACCAGGTCTTCGGGATTGTTGAACAAGGTCAGGATCAGGACGCGGAACAGGCCGATCAAGATGGGCATTTGGACGATCAACGGCCCCAGGCACCCGATCGGGTTGACCCCGCTTTCCCGATAAAGCCGCATGGTTTCCTGGGAGGTGCGCTGCCGGTCGCCGGCGTAGCGTTGTTGGATCTCGCGCACCCGGGGTTGCAACGCGGTCATGGCGCGCATCTGGCGCAGTTGGCGCACCGTCAACGGGATGGTGACCACCCGAACCAGCGCTGTGAAGACGATGATAGCCACGCCCATCTGCGAGAAGCAGATCACGTACAACACCAGCAGGGTGTTGAGCATGGGCCGAATGATTATCTCGTTCCACAGCAGAACGAATATGGAGAGAAATTCCACTGGTTTTGACCTATGTTGTCATTGCGCGGTTAGCAGGTTGACCGGGTTTCACGCACTAGAGATCGATTCGTCGGTTTAGAACGTCGGGACCGGGAGGACGGAAGCGTCAGTTACACCTGGTGTTTTCGCTGGTGTCGTAGCACCACATGATATTGATGCCGGACCGCACTTGAATCCGACGGACTTTGCCGTCGTCAGACCCGATGTACACCGAATCGGGCGGATCGGCGATCCCGGCGGACATGTTGCGGGCGATGACCAGAGGCGCTTTGATTTCGGCGTCGCCCACGGTTAGGGACGCGATCTCCTGCGCCGGGCCGTGGTCCGATACTGAGGCGCGGAGCACCGCCAACTTCCCCTCCACCGTGCCCACCACCAAACCCCGTTCGAGGAGTATTGGGTTGGCAACAATGGGCGCGCCCACATCGTAAGCCCAGAGCAGCGTCCCGTTGGCATCGAGGGCATACACCTTTCCGTCCATGGACGGGGCAAAGATGGTGCGCTCGGAAGCGACCGGGGTGGCCCACCACCAGTTGGCGGCTTGGTGTTGCCAGCGGGGTTGGCCGTCATTGAGGCCCAGGGCGTAAAGCTGGCGGTCGAAAGAACCTACGATCAACAAATTGTTGAAGATCAGAGGCCTGGCAACGATGGCGCCGCCGGTTTCAAACCGCCATTTTTCCGCGCCGGTGGTCAGGTCCACCGCGTAAACGGTTCCGTTTTGCGACCCGAAGTAGGCCACTCCATTGCGGAGAACCGGGGTGGACCAGATCTCGCCGCTCGGCTCGGTCCGGAAAGGCGACCAGCGCAATTCTTCTCCGGTCAGCGCGTTGTAAGCGTAGAGGCCGCCGTCTTCAGAACCCACAGCGACGATACCACCGGCTTCGTCCAACCCCGGACTTCCCACCAATGGCGTCATTTCTTCGGCCTCGATGTTTGGCTTGCGCCAGACGACTTCCACAGGGCCTCCCGCTGCGGGCGGTTGGAAAGCGTACAGGAAACCGTCAATGCCGGCGATGTATAGATAACGACCGACTGTGGGAGGGTTGTAGGCTCCGTGGAATCCCCGGTCCGCGCCGAGAGTTGAGATCCAGCGGGTGCTGACGCCATCTGCACCCAGGTCGTTGAGGGCGTACACCTGGCCTTGCAGCGTCGTCGCATACACCACGTCGTTGGCGGCGGCCACCGAACCCCAACCGCGGGTCGATGCGCCCAAATCTCGAGCGCATCCGGTGGCGGCCAGACACAAAAGGCCAGCCAACGCCAGAAGCGCCAAAAATCGCAGAAGGGGGGAGATATTGCGATTGCGCGGGTTGACCGCGGGGTTGCGGGAGGGCGGGAAGATGTATGACATGTTCAAAGGTCAGGTAACCGGGTCGTATCCCGTGCCGCCCAAGGGCCGGCAGCGCAAGATCCGGCGGAACCCGAGCCAACTTCCTCTGACGAATCCGTAGCGGGTTATGGCATCGACCGTGTACTGCGAGCAACTGGGCTGGTAGCGGCACAGTCCCGGCCAATAAGGGGACAATACCAACTGGTACAGACGGATTGAGCCGATGGCTACACGTCTCATGCAGTACCGTCCAGGTGGGCAGGTTTCTGAGAAGAGACGTCGCCAGGTCCGCCCAACGGCGTCCGCCGCATCAGGTTTTGCGTGGCCATTCGCAATCGATTGAAGTCGGCCTCGCCGGCGCCACGTCGGGCGATGAATATCGTATCCCATCCTGGAGCCGTATCGGCGTTTCGGACCGCGTCGCGCAGTCGACGCTTGACTTTGTTCCGCACCACTGCTTTGCCGACCCGTTTACCCACAACGAAACAATATCGGTTGTGATCGAGATCGTTTGGCAACAGGCGAACCACCAGCAGGCCATTGGCCGCGCTTTGCCCCTGGCGATGGATTTGGGAAATTCGCTTTTGACTGCCGAGGCGGTGACGTTTCTGCATCGCACACACGTAGCCGTCTATGGCGCCTTGCGAATTGAAACGCGCCAAAGGATTAGACGGCCAGCCGGTGCCGGCCCTTGAACCGGCGCCGGCGCAGAACCGCGCGACCATCGGAGGTGCGGGAACGAGAGCGAAAGCCATGCACCCGGGCACGGCGGCGCTTTTTGGGCTGATAAGTGCGTTTCGGCATTGTGTAACTCCGATGAAGATTTATGGTACTGCCAAACCCAATGTGCGTCAAGAAATCTTGATATCCCCGAACCGACCAGATCAGGCAAGACGGGGCATTAAAATTCTTGGGTGTCGCGAACCGATCGATTGTTATCAGGAGAACAAACAGAGTAAGGAGATCCAGCAGGGCCTGCTAATTCGGCGAGCAGTTGGTGCTGAAAATCCGATTTGGCGGTTACGCTCAGTGCGACATCAGGTTATAATCGCCGCAAAACTATAGAGGCTTTTTCTCACAGGTAGGGCGACGATGAAAGAACGCTACGAACAGGAAATCGAGCAACTGCTGGGCGAACTGGAATCTGAAACCGACGTTCCGGACACGCCGCCTGCTAACAACACGCCGCCTTTGGACGACCAACCTTCGCCTTTCACACCGCGTCCAAAGCAAAGGACCAGGTTGATTTCCCCGACCAAACTGGCGGTGGTCGGCGCCGCGGTGGCGTTGATCGGCCTCTTGGTGGCCAAATTCGTTTGGCTGTCGATGGCTGGCATGGCGATCATGGTGGGGGCCGTGGCGTGGATGTTCTTCCAGCGGATGGGTTCCCAGCGGCAGAAGTACTGGCGCGGCCGGCCGGTGGAGGCTGAGCCGCAGGGAACGTGGCAGCGTTTCCGCCGCTGGCTGTCGAAGTAATCACCAACCGACGGCGGCGCCATCCTTGCGGGGCTCGCTGCCGCCGCTCAGCACACCGCTGTCCGGGTCACGGCTGATTATCTGGCCGCCGCCCATGCCACCGGCTCCGCCCCTCTGGGGGCCGTGCATTACGTTGACGTGGTGGCCGCGGCGGTGCAATCCGGTTACGACATCCTGGTCAACATCGCCCTCGAGCCAGACGCCGTCACCGGCAATCTGGAAGCGCAGGGCATTCAGCGCGTCCTGGGCGTCCATTCCGAAGTCCACCATGTTGGTGATGACCTGCAGATGACCCTGCGGCTGCATGAACCCGCCCATGACACCGTAACTGAGCCACAACTCACCGTCCCGTGTGGCCATGGCCGGAATAATGGTGTGGAAGGGACGTTTGCCTCCCGTCAACGCGTTGGGGTGTCCCGGCACTGCGCTGAAAAGAGACGCCCGGTTGTGCAGCACGATGCCCGTGCCCGGCGCCACCAGGCCAGACCCGAAATTGGCGAAGACGCTGTTGATCAGGGAGCAGGCATTGCCGGCGCCATCGATCACGCTGATATAGACCGTATCGCTCCCCGGCACCATTCTCCCGTAGGGGGCGGAATCCATGGCGCGTTCCGGGTCGATCAAAGTGCGTCGCCACCTGGCGTACTCTTTGGAAATCCAACCATCGATAGGCACCTCAGCGCAACGAGGATCGGCCAGGTACTCGAAGGCGTCGGCGAACCCCAGCCGCGTCGCCTCGATAAGATGGTGGTAGCGGTCAACGCTCTGCGGCCCCATGCCGGCGACGTCGAAACCCTCTACGATGTTCAGCGCTTCCAGCGCAATGATGCCCTGGCCGTTGGGCGGACACTCCCAGCACGTCACGCCCCGATAGTCGGTGCTGATAGGTTCATCCCAATCGGAACGATGAGCCGCAAGATCCTGTTCGGACAGCCAGCCGCCCTGTTCCTGCACGAAGTCCGCCATGGCGGCGGCGATTGGGCCGGTGTAGAACGCTTCGCTGCCTCCTTCGGCCACGGCGCGGAGCGTGCGCGCCAGCGTGGGCAGCCGCATCAGATCGCCTTCCCGGGGGGCCCTCCCGTTGACCAGCATCTCCTGGCCCGACGGCAGCGCGGCGAGTTTGTCCTCCTGTTGCTTCCATTGGAAACCGATGATGTCGCTGACGGGGAATCCATTCTCGGCGTAGTCAATCGCGGGCGCCAAAGCGTCGGCCAGGGTCATGGTTCCTTCACTTTTGAGCAGGACTTCCCAACCGTGGACGGTGCCGGGGACTGAGACTGACAAGGGGCCAAAGGCCGGCATTCGGCGGTGACCTTTCGCTTGCAGGTCTTCGATGGTGGCGGCCATGGGAGCCCTTCCGCTGCCGTTGAGGGCCAAAACCTCTTTATCCGCTGCTTTCCAGATGAGGGCGAACACGTCGCCGCCCACCCCGGTGGACATGGGTTCGACGACGTTGAGCGTAGCCGCAGTCGCCACCGCGGCGTCCACGGCGTTGCCCCCGTCCATCAGGACGCGCAGGCCGGCCATGGCCGCCAGCGGTTGGCTGGTGGCAACCATGCCATGAGTGGCATGGACGGTGGAACGGCGGGAGTTGAAAAACATGGGAACGGCTCCAATGTGGGTCAGTGTATCGGTGAGTTTAGCACGCCGTCCGATTTCGGCGCACCGGGGATCGTTATGGTAAGATGCAACGTCGTAAACCAACAACAGCAGCGTCGGCACGGCCCGACGCCGCGCTGAAAATCGCAATACGTCAGCAGCCAGGAGGTTCCTCGATGGCCATCACCGTAGGGCAACCCGCGCCCGACTTCACCCTCCATGAAACGCCGCAGCAACAGCGGAGCCTGAGCGATTATCGCGGCAAAAACGTCGTCATCGCTTTCTTCCCCGGAGCGTTCACCGGCGTGTGTACGACTGAAATGTGCGCTTTGCGGGATCGCATCGACCAGTTCAGTTCGATGAACGCCGAGGTGATCGGGATTACCGTTGACCCGCCCTTTGCGCAGGCAGCGTGGAAAGCGGCCAACAACGTGGAGTACACGTTCCTCAGCGACTACAACCGGGAGGTTGTGAACGCCTACGACGTGGCGTTACCCGGGTTGGCGGGTATGCAGGGATACGTCGCTGCCAAGCGGGCCGTCACTATCGTGGACGGCGAGGGTGTCGTACGATACCACTGGGTGTCCGATTCCCCCGGCGTGGAACCCGACTACGAAGAGGTTCGCTCCGCCGTGGCCGCTCTGGGTTAGCGGCGTGCGAAGTTCCGAACGAAGCAGATCATGGTGTCGTAGGGGCGAATGATTATTCGCCCCTACGGGGTTAAGCGACGGGCCAGGGAAATTCGGTGAGCCGATCTACCACCATCTCCGTGAGCCGTGCGGCGTCCACCCCAAGGCACACGTCAACGTTGGCGTCCCGGCCGGTCATTCCGTACCAGTCCACCACCGTCTGGCCTCGGGTCAGATCACTTCCCGTATCAATCGCCACCGGCAACCGCTGCATGGTCATCAATGCGGGATCGATGGCGGCAGCCACGGCGGGCACGTCGTTGTAGCGTACCGCCTCACCCTCCGCCAGCCGGCCCAGGCGACGATACGCTGCCCTGGTGTACGTGGAAGCCGATACCAGAAGCCGGACTGCAGGCGCAGGGCAATCCCGAAGTCGCCCGAACTGCTCATCCGACAGGCCGCAATGGTCGCAAACGTCCAATCCGACTTGCACGATGGGCGCGCCGGAGTCGTACAGAATCGCCGCGGCTTCCGGGTCCTCGTATAGATTGGCCGTCGCCACCGGCGATACGTTGCCCGGCACCCGTACTGCGCCGCCCATGACAACCACTCCGGCCAGCGCGTCCGCGATCTCAGGGGCAATGCGGAGCGCCAAAGCTACGTTAGTCATTCGACCCAGCGCGAGGACCGTAATTTCGCCCGGGGACGCGAGCGCACGACGAGCGATTTCGACCGCCGCCCAATTGTTGTCGACATCGGCCCTGTTCGGGCCGTCTGAATCGGTTTCGTTGGCGCCACCGAGGGCGTCGTCACCGTGGATGTGGGCCGCCCACCCTTCGTTTGGCGAGCGCAAGATCGGCCTTGTTGCGCCGGGATAAACCGGTATGTCAGCCCGTCCGGCCGCGGCAAGGATGCGGAGGGCGTTGGCGGCGCACTGAGGCATGGAGCCGTTTCCGTAGATTGCGGTGAGGGCCTCGACCTGCAACTCCGGGCTGGCCAATGCAAGCAAGATGGCGGCGCAGTCGTCCACGCCGGGGTCGGTGTCGATTATCACTCGCTTGGGCATTACATCTACCGACATCTTCTGGATCCCGGCGAAAGCCGGAATGACGGGTTGGGACTTTGACGGCTGGCATGGGTTGAGGCATTATACCGGTTGCATTGCGGACCCGCCTGAGGCGGGTCATGACGGAGGGAGATTAATGCCGGTGAACGAAGTTCAGGGGGTCGTGTCCCGGGCCAAAGGAGCGCCCGTAGAGTTGATTCCCATCCTGGTACCCGACCCGGGCGAAGGCGAAGCATTGGTTCGAGTGCAGGCGTGCGGCGTGTGCCACACCGACCTGCACTACCGCGAGGGCGCCATCAACGACGAGTTTCCGTTTTTGTTGGGACACGAGGCGGCCGGCATTGTCGAAAAGGTTGGACCCGACGTGACCAACGTGCAACCGGGCGACTTCGTAATCCTGGCCTGGCGCGCTCCCTGTGGCAACTGCCGTTCCTGCCGGCGAGGTCGGCCCTGGTACTGCTTCGCCAGCCGAAACGCGCAGCAGAAAATGACGCTGACCGACGGGACGCCGCTGTCGCCGGCCCTTGGGATCGGGGCTTTTTGCGAGCTGACGCTGGTGGACGCGCTGCAAGCCGTCAAGGTGGACCCGGCGGCGAACCCCCAGGCGGCCGGATTGATCGGCTGCGGCGTGATGGCCGGGTTGGGCGCCGCCATTAACACCGGTGGCGTCAGCCGTGGCGATTCGGTGGCGGTGATCGGTTGCGGTGGCGTGGGCAACGCAGCGGTCGCGGGGTCGCGGCTGGCTGGCGCCCGCACTATCATCGCCGTGGACATTGACGACCGCAAATTGGAGTGGGCGAAGGGTTTCGGGGCAACGCATACCGTCAACTCAACACAGACCGATGCGGTTGATGCGATCCGCGGCCTGACCGATGGCAATGGCGTCAACGTTGCGATTGAAGCGGTGGGCAATCCGGCCACCTACGAGCAGGCTTTCTACGCGCGGGACCTGGCCGGCACGGTGGTATTGGTTGGGGTGCCGGACCCGACGATGAAGATTGAGTTGCCCCTGATTGAGGTCTTCGGGCGCGGAGGTTCCCTGAAATCCTCCTGGTACGGGGACTGCTTGCCGACCCGGGATTTTCCGATGTTTATTGACCTGTATCTCCAGGGCCGCTTGGATCTGGACACGTTCGTCAGCGAGCGCATCGGCATCGGCGATGTGGAGGCTGCCTTCGCCAGCATGGAGCGCGGAGAGGTTCTACGGTCGGTTGTGGTGATGTCGGAGTAGCGCTATGGCAACGTTCGTGCTTATTCACGGAGCCTGGCACGGCGGTTGGTGCTGGTGGAAGACCGCGCCGCTATTGCGCAAGACCGGACATTTGGTGTTGACGCCGAGCCTGACCGGACTGGGCGACCGGGAGCATCTGGCGCGCCTGATGCCGCCGGCGGTGTTGAATCTGGATTTGCACATTCGGGACATCACCGAACTGTTAGCCGCCAACGACCTGCGGGACGTCATTTTGGTGGGTCACGCCTACGCCGGCATGGTGATCACCGGAGCGGCTGAGCTTGCGCCGGAGCGTATTGCGAAGTTGGTTTATATCAATGGCGTCGCGCCGTCAGACGGTGAGGCGATGGTCGATCAACTGGAGGCGGTGCGAGGCCCGGAATTTGTTGCCAACGTACGCCGGCACATCATTGACGGCGAGCCCTTTTTGCCGGCGCCAACTACCTTCGCGGAAATTGCGCAACGGTGGTCCATCACCGACCCCGACGACCAGGCGTTCATGCTGCCGCGGTTGTCTCCCCAACCTACCCTGACCTTCTCTCAGCCCGTTAGAACGGGGAACCCAGCGGCGCTATCGCTAGGGCGAGAATTTGTGCTGTGCAGTGAGTCGGGGTTCGAGCCGGTGGCGGAACGCGCTGCGGCGTCCGGGTGGGGAGTTCACCACATCGACACCGGACATGACCCGATGGTTACCGCGTCGGCTGAGCTGGCGGAGATACTGCTCAGCATCGGTGGCAGCCACTGAGAAACCCGCAATGTGCTAGCATAGCGACGGACCAGGCAGCGCGGAGCTGCCGTTGAATTGAAAGGAGCAATGGGTTATGGCGATTACTCCGCTGGGTCTTGATATCAGGGCCTGCATTTTTGACGTGTTCGGCACCGTGGTAGATTGGCGTTCCAGCATCACCGAGCAGTGCGCCAACATGGGCCGGATCAAGGGCATTGACCGGGACTGGGGCGCATTTGCCGATACCTGGCGCGGCAAATATCGTCCGTATATGGACAAGGTGCGTAACGGGGAGTTGCCATGGACCAATCTGGACGCGCTGCACCGGATGTCCCTGGACGAGGTGCTGGACGAATTTGAAATCAGCGGCCTGAGCGACGAAGAGAAGATGGAGGTTACCTATTTCTGGCATAACCTCCGTCCCTGGGCGGACAGCGTGCCCGGACTTTACCGCCTGAAGGATCGGTTTGTCATTGCGCCGATGTCCAACGGCAACATCGCCCTGATGACCAACATGGCGAAGAACGGCGGGATGCCCTGGGACTGCATCCTGGGCGCCGAAGTGGCCCAACACTACAAGCCCGATCCGGAGAGCTACGGCACGGCGGTCAAGCTGCTGGGTTTGCAGCCGGAGCAAGTGATGATGGTGGCGGCGCACCAGGGCGACCTGTTGGCCTCGGCCAAGGTGGGGTTGCGCACCGGGTTCGTGCCGCGTCCCCGCGAACATGGGCCGGACCGGACTCCCGATCCAACGCCGGATCCGTCTTTCAACGTGGTGGCGGACAGTTTCGTGGATTTGGCGGCCAAGTTGGGGGCGTAAATCCTAACCTCGCGTTGTCCATAGCAGGTGGGGGCGAATGAATATTCGCCCCTACGTTTCTAGCGGTTCCAGGCCGCAGGCCGCCGCCACCAGTTCGTAGGAACGGACGCGATCTTCGTAGTGGTAGCAAATGGTGACCACGCTGAGATCCGGGGTTTGATAGTCTTCCGCTACCTTTTCGAGGCCTTCCTTCACCTGTTCCGGGTCACCGTCCACGCAATTCCTCAGGTACTGCTGGATGAACTGCCATTCGTTGACCAGGTATTTGTAATCGGCCGCGACTTCTGGGGACGGGATGCCCTTGGCGCGACCGGTAACGGAACGGAGCCGTCCCAGGTTGCGGCTTGACGCGATGCGTTGGGCCTCTACCTCGGTATCGGCGCACAGCACCTGCACACCCACGTTGACGAGGGGCTCCGCCAGGTGTTCCGACGGCTCGAAGTTCTGCCGGTAGGATTCGACAATCTGCGGCCCGTCGGCGGCGCCCAGGCCAAAGAAGTGGGCGTAGGCGAAGGGCAGGCCCATTTTGGCGGCCATAAACGCGGATTCGTAACGGGACCCCAACAGCCATACGTCAGGCTTGGTTTCCGAAATCTCCGGCGCAGCCAACACTTCATGGAAGGGGTGATCGTCGGGTTGCGTATCGCTCAGATAGTTGATGACGTCCCTGACCTGTTGGGGGAAATGGCGGACGTCCTTGGGCATACTCGGGTAAGCCAACGCCGCCGCCGTGATCTGGTCGCTGCCGGGAGCGCGACCGATGCCGAGATCGATCCTTCCGGGGTACAGGGAGTCCAGGATGCGGAAGGTTTCAGCCACCTTCAAAGAGCTGTAATGAGGCAGCATGACGCCACCGGATCCAACTCTGATGCTGGTGGTGTGGGCGGCGATCTGGCCCACCATCACCTCCGGGGCCGTACCCGCGAAGTTGGGCAGGTTGTGGTGCTCCGCCACCCAATAACGCTGATAGCCGAGGCGCTCGGTGGCTACCGCCAATTGGATGGTCTCATGGAGGGCCACGCCGGCGTTGCTCCCCTCCCGCATCGGCGACTGGTCAACCACGCTTAGTTGCAATTTTTGGTTCAATTCCTCCCCCTGCTGGCAAGATCGTCCCGATTTTACACTTTGCCCCATTTAGCGACGGCATTTAATTTATCATCAGAATCCGAGTTGCGGGAACAGGACGGCGGGCATTATCATATTTCGTGAAGAAGCATAATTAGCGCATGAAGAACTCGCGGCGGCGTCCCCAACCATGGGATCCGGATCGTCCAATAACAGGTGAACCGCTTTGCTTTTCAATAAATCGATAGGCGCCAAACCGACCGCCCCGGATGCTCCGACGGTCGGGAAACCGCTTACCGGAAGCGGCAACAAGTACCTACTTGAACGCATTGTCAAGTGGGTACTTTTTCTTTTGGCCGCGGTGTCAGTTCTGACCACGGTGGGCATCGTGTCGGTGCTGCTTTTCGAGGGCGTGCGCTTTTTCACTGCGGACTTCTACGAAAACAACCCGGTGGAACGGGTGGCCACCAGCGGAGCGGAAGGTCTGGCCGGAGTATCCCCGGATCCACTGGCGCCCGGCATCATCCCTGAAATCAGAGTGCGGGCCACCACCGATTCGCTGATATACGTCGATTGGGACAAGCCCACGGTGGGGCAAACGCCTACGGGCTATGAGGTTTCGGTGCTGCCGAGCCTCGAAGCAGATCTGTCAGACTGCCGTAACCTCGGGCCGGATCGGACGTCCTGCGTAATCGCGGATGCGGCGCCCGGACGTTCACACAAGGTCACGGTCGCTGCTGTTTCGGGAGGAGGCACGGGAGTGGGCCTTCAAACCGGCTCCTTCAGTGTACCGGAGTCGGTCAAATGGCACCGGTTTCTGACCGACAGCAAGTGGCGAACCCTGTTGGTGCCACGTTCCTACGGCATTTGGCCCCTATTGGTGGGCACCACAATGATCGCAGTGCTGGCCATGTTTGTGGCAGTGCCCTTGGGGTTGCTGAGCGCGATTTTCCTTAGCGAATACGCCCACCCCCGGGTGCGAGCCATCACCAAGCCCATCCTGGAGGTCCTGGCTGGCGTCCCCACCGTGGTTTATGGGTTCTTCGCGCTGTTCTTCATCACGCCGATCCTGCGGGGTATCAACGACGATGTGGGTATCTTCAACGCCCTGTCTGCGGCCATAGTGATGGGCGTCATGATCATACCAATGGTTTCCAGCCTCAGCGAGGACGCCATGCGCGCCGTGCCCATCGCGCTCCGGGAGGGTGCCTACGCCCTGGGCGCCACCAAGGTTGAGGTGGCGATTAAAGTGGTGGTTCCGGCGGCGCTGTCAGGGATTGTCGCGGCCTGCATCCTGGCGATGTCGCGGGCCATCGGCGAAACGATGATCGTGTTCATCGCTGCCGGCCAGAACGAAAAGCTTACATTCAATCCCCTGGATCCGGTGAACACGATGACCGGATTCATGGCAACCACCAATTTCAGCGACAACGCCATACCGGGAACGGCACAATTCCAAGCCCTGTTCGCGGTGGGCATCACCCTGTTCATCATCACGTTGGTGATGAACCTGGCAAGTCAGTTCGTCGTCGCGAAGTTCCGCGAGGTGTACGAATAATGGCGACCGAAACAGAGAACAACTATCGTCACAGACTGGCGAACCGCAAACGCACCGCGTCCATCTTCTACGCCGTGTGCGTGGGGGCGGTAATCCTGGCCCTGGTGATGCTGGTGGCGCTCCTGTACAGCGTGATCTCGGAGGCCATCGCCTGGTTCAACCTGGATGGGACCTCCATCATCACGCTGCTGACAGACATTCCATCCAGCAAGGCGGTCAACTCCGGCCTGTTGCCGGCCATTGTGGGCACGCTCTGGGTGATGGTAATTTGCATTTTCGTATCTTTTACGGTGGGCGTATCGGCGGCAATTTATCTGGAGGAGTACTCCAGCGGCAGCCGGTTAGCCGAACTGATCCAGATCAACATTCAAAACCTAGCGGCGGTTCCATCCATCGTTTACGGCATCCTGGGCCTGTCCATATTCGTGACTTTCTTCGTATGGCTGGCCCCGGGGACCGACGGGAAAAACGTGACCGCCGCCGGTTTGACTTTGGCGCTGCTGATCATGCCGGTGGTGATCGTGTCGTCCCAGGAGGCAATTCGCGCAGTGCCATCGTCGATACGGGAAGGCGGCTTTGCCTTAGGCGCAACCAAGTGGCAGGTGGTCTGGAGGCTCGTGCTACCCCAGGCGATGCCGGGGGTGCTCACCGGGATCATCCTGGCGGTCAGCCGAGCCATGGGCGAAGCGGCGCCGCTGGTCATCATGGGAGCCTTGTCATTCGTGCCGTTCGCTCCGGCGCATCCGCTGGACCGTTTCACCGTACTGCCCATCCAGATTTACGTCTGGATCTCCAAGCCTCAGGAAGAGTTTCACCACCTGGCGGCCGCCGGCATCATCGTGTTGTTGGTGATGCTGCTGGGGATGAACGCATTCGCGATCCTGCTCCGAAACCGCCTGCAAAAGAACCAACAGGGGTAGTGTGATATGGCTGCTGCAACAGTTGCAACCCGGCCGGCGGTCCGCGCCATCGACGTCGGAGTCTATTACGGCTCCAACAAGGTGATCGAAGGCGTGACCATGGATATCCCGGAGAATGAAATCACCGCCATCATCGGGCCCAGCGGCGCCGGTAAGAGTACACTTTTGCGCTGCATCAACCGCATGAACGATTTAATCGAAGTCTTCCGCATGGAAGGCGAGATGTGGTTCGGGGACTTCAACCTGTACGCGCCCGGATCCGACCCGACTCAGATCCGCTACCGGATCGGGATGGTTTTCCAGCGACCCAACCCGTTCCCCAAGTCCATCTACGACAACATTGCTTTCGGGCCGCGCATCAACGGGTTCCAAGGCAGTATGGACGATATCGTGGAGCAGTCTTTGCAGGACGCCGCGCTGTGGGATGAAGTGAAAGACCGGTTGAAGGAATCGGCTCTGTCGCTATCCGGCGGGCAGCAGCAACGGCTCTGCATCGCCCGGGCCTTGGCGGTGGAACCCAGCGTAATCCTGATGGACGAACCCTGCTCCTCACTGGACCCCATCGCCACCCTTGCCATAGAAGAGCTGATGCAGGAACTCAAAAAACGCTACAGCATCATGATAGTCACACACAATATGCAGCAGGCCGGACGCGTTTCGGACAAGACGGCGTTCTTGATGCCCGATGAGAACCGGGTGGCTCACTTGGTCGAATTCGGTGACACCCGGACGATGTTCACCAACCCCAGCGACGAACGTACGGAAGCGTACATCACCGGCCGGTTCGGTTAGCCCCGGGAAAGCCGGGCCGGTCCACTGCGAAGACACGGAGGTGTCGCAAATGCTGAGGTCCGACTACGAACGCGACCTGTACAGCCTGCAAGATGACCTGGCCGTTATGGGCCAGCGAGTGGACGCGGCGACCCGATCCGCGCTGACCGCGCTGGAGCATCAGGATTTGGGCCTGGCACAAAGGGTCATTGAGGACGATGACGAACTCGACAGCCTGCAGGACGCCCTGGAAAGCAAGTGCATTGGCTTGTTGGCGACCCAGCAGCCCACCGCCATCGATTTGCGAATGGTAATGTCGGCCGTGCATATCGCGGTGGAACTGGAAAGGATGGGAGACTACGCGGAGGGCATCGCCAAGATCTGCCTGCGCATCGGCGACCAACCTCTGTTGAAACCGTTGATCGACATTCCCAGAATGGCGGATCTCGCCCTCAAGATGCTGAGTGAAAGCCTGCAAGCCTACGTCAACCGGGACGAATGGCTCGCCCGCAAAATCTGCCGTGACGACGACGCCGTTGATGATTTTTACGACCAGATTTATCGTGAACTGTTGACCTATATGCTGCAAGACCCGCGTAACATCGAACGCGCCACGTATCTCCTGTGGGTTGCCCATGACCTGGAGCGTATCGCCGACCGGGCCACCAATATCTCCGAGCGCGTGCTGTGGCTGATCCTGGGGCGCACCGTGGGTACCGGTGATTTGAAGAGTGACCGCTCGTTGCGCTAACGCCGGGGCGGCGTCGCGCGCCCATGACGGCGCGAATGATTCGGCGTAAACCGAAAATACTGCCGTTGACAATTCCCGACCTCGGCAGTATAGTTTTCGCAAATGCAAAGTAATTGCAAAACGAACTGCGTTTGCTCCTGTTCCTGTCCCCCGAAATCGGGGGCAGGATGACCCCGGCCTGACTTTTCAGGTTCGCGCCTGCGCCCACCGATTTCGCCTTGCGGCAACGGTGGGTTTTTGTTTTTTCAGCATCCGAGGAGGACACCTTGACCAGCCAAGCGCAACATCCCAGCCTGGAAGATATCCACCAGTCCAGTATGCGGCTGGCGCCCGACGCGCCGGCGATTATCCCGTTCATGGAGGACGAGATCCAGCGCTTCGACGCTGAGGTTGACCGCTTCCGCACCGGGGAACTGGACAACACCGTGTTCACGCCTTTCCGGCTCCGCCAGGGAGTGTACGGGCAGCGCCAAGCCGATGTCCAGATGATCCGGGTCAAGCTTCCCGGCGGCATCATCACGGCGGAAATGCTGGACTGTTTTGGCGACATAGCGGAACGCTATGCCCCGTTGCAAAAGGGGCACATCACCACGCGGGAGAACATCCAGCTGCATCATATCCCGCTGGAACAGACCTCCGAAGTGCTGCGGCTATTGGGCTCGGTGGGTCTGTCCACGCGCGAGGCGTGCGGGAATACCGTGCGAAACGTGGTGGGACCGCCGACGGCCGGCGTCAGCCGGGAAGAAGTCTTCGATCCGACGCCCTACCTCACTGCCTACGTGCGCTTTGGCGTTCGCCATCCGATCACCCAGAGCTTCCCGCGCAAGTTCAAGTCAGCCTTCACCGGCAACGACCAACGCGACGAGGTGGCGGCCGCGATCCAGGACCTCACCTTTGTTTCCCAATACCAAGAAATTGACGGGGAGCAGCGGAAGGGCTTCAAGGTCTATTGCGGCGGCGGCACTTCCATCATGCCCCGGTTGGCGAAGCCACTGTACGAATGGGTTTCGGAGGATGACTACCTGCGCGTGGCCCTGGCGGTGTGGACGGTGTTCAACAACGCCGATATGCTGCGCAAAAACCGGATGATGGCCCGTCTCAAGGTTTTGATTGACCGCATCGGGCTGGACGAATTCCGCGACATGGTGGACGCTGAACTGGCCAATATCGGGCCAATCGACTTCCGCTCCCTGATGGTTGCGGAGGAAATACAGCGGGAAACTCCGCCGGCACAACCGGCTTCCGCTAACGGCGACGACGGTAATCCCGAGTACCAGGCGTGGCTCAAGTCCAACGTGGAAGCGCAACGACAGGAAGGCTATCACGTCGTTTATGTCAAAGCAGAGCGTGGCGACTTGAACCCGGCGCAGTTCTGCGGCCTTGCCGACATCGTCCGCAAATACACCGGCGGGAAGGCCCGGACCAGCCAGGAGCAGAACATCGTCCTGAGGTGGGTTCCCAGCGGACACCTGCACGACGTGTGGGACGCTCTAAAAGCGTTGGACCTGGCCGAAGCCGGTCACAGCCACATCACCAACGTGGTTTCCTGCCCCGGCACCGACAGTTGCAAGCTAGGCATCACCGCCTCCATGGGTTTGGCCAAAGCCCTGCGGGAAGAGATGTCGGACTGGAACGGCCTGGCCGACGACGCCGGAGTGGGCGACATCCGTATAAAGATGAGCGGCTGCCCCAACGGGTGCGGTTTGCATCACATCGCCAACATTGGCTTCCACGGGGCTGCGGTGAAGGGCGTGGAAGGCCAGCAGATCCCGTCCTACGAGCTGTTCCTGGGCGGCAATTACGGCGATAACCGGGTGGAAGATTCCCGGATCGGAACCCGCGTCCCCAAGGTCAAGGTGCCGGCCAAGTTGGTCCCCTCGGTTCTGAAAGAAATCGTCAGTTACTACAAGGAAAATCGCACCGGCGACGGGGAACGGTTCAATGACTTCCTGGACCGAGTGGGTTTGGAGGAATTGACGGGCGTAGCCGCACGGGCGCAGGAAGTGGGCCACGAAGCCGAGGGTGGCGGGGAGATGTATTTCGACTGGGAGCGCACCAACCAGTACGTGCTGGAGCGTGGCGAGGGCGAGTGCGCCGTCTAGCGGCGAGGCTCGCAGTATCATGGCCAATGCGGCCCTGAACGGGAGAGTGCTGGCCTTCGTCGAGGCTCGTATGCCCGACGAGATGGCCGGCCTCATCCGTCGTCATGGTGGAGTGCCTTTGGGCGCTCCGGTATTGCAGGAGCACTACCGAAGCGACAGCCCGGAAGCTCGTGGGGCTATCGACGATGTCTGCGCAGGACGGGTTGACGCCGCCATTTTCCTGACCGGTGTTGGCGCCAACGCTATGATGGGGATTGCGGAGGCAATGGGACGATTGGGGGAATTCGAGGACGCGCTGCGCAACATCACCGTCGTGGCGCGCAGTCCAAAGCCGGGGCGGATCCTGCGTCGCCATAAAATCCCGATCGCGGTCATGCCCCCGGAACCTTACACTTCTTCGGACTTGACGGCGGCAATGGCCGGGCTGCCGCTGGCAGGCAAGCGAGTCGTGTTCCAACGCTATGGTGGTCCCGACTCCGAACTGCCCACCTATCTGCGGGAACAAGGCGCCGACTATCAGGAGCTTACGCTGTACGACTGGGGACTGCCCGACGATACCGGTCCCGTGGTGGACCTGATCGACCGTATGGAAGGGGGCGAGGTTGATGCTCTGGCCTTCACCAGCCGGCCGCAGGTTCCCAACCTGCTGGCAATAGCCGCCGATGCCGGCCGCGAAGAAAGCCTCCGCCGCAGCCTGTCAAACGCAGTGGCGGTGGCGTCCGTCGGGCCGGTCTGCACCCGGAAGTTGCTGGAACACAACATCCGGGTGGACGTGGAACCCGAACACCCGCACATGGGCAACCTGGTGCTGGCCGTGGCGGAATATTTCGGTGGAGCCGGTTAGTATTTGAACTCTTCGCGTACCGGGCTGAATATGTCCAGCGCGACGGCTTTGGTGTCCCGGCCTTTGGCGTAGTGTTCTACGTCGCCGGGGATGATGTACATATCTCCCGGCTTGAGGACACGGACCTCGCCCCCGATGCCCATTTCCAACTCGCCCTCCACAATGATGCCACCCTGTTCGTGAGGGTGGGTGTGCAGCGGCACGGTTGCGCCGGCGTCAACCTCCACCAGTGAGAAGAGCATCTGGGCTCCCCAGAAGGTGCGGGTGCGGGCGCCTTCGGCCAGTTCTTTGTAACCCCGGCCTTCAAGTTGCAGGAAGTAATCGCTCATTGCAGGGTCTCCTTTTTGGTCAGGTGGGGTCAAATCCCAATCCTTTTTGTTTCAAACTGACGAACTGGCCGCCATGTCCGATGATGATATGGTCCAGCAGTTCAATGTCCATCAATTTGCCGGCGGCGGCCAGATGGACCGTAACGGCTATGTCCTCCGGGCTGGGAGTAGGGTCGCCGGAAGGGTGATTGTGGACCACGATGATCGACGGCGCGTTTTCCCGGACCGCTGGGCGGAGGACCTCGGCGGTGCGGACGGAACTGTTGTTGACGGTCCCAATATAGATGTTACGTCGGGCAATCACCCGGTTTTTGTTGTTCAGGAGCAGGACATCCAGATTTTCCTGGGTCAACGTCTCCATCTCCGCTGACACCAAGTTGGCGGCGTCTTGCGGACAGGAAATCTCCGCCCGCTCCTCGGGGGCCAACGACGCAATGCGTCGTCCCAACTCCAGCGCTGCCATGATCTCGCAAGTCTTGGCATCGCTCAACCCGCGCTGGTCGCAAAGTTCAGCGTATCCGGCGCGGGCGAAACCTGCCAACCCGTCGAATTCCGCCAGGATGCGCGTAGCGACGTTGATGGCGTTTTCGCCGGCAATCCCCGTTCGCAGCAAGATGGCGACCAACTCGGCATTGTTCAGGTAACGAGGCCCGTGTGCGCGTAGCCGTTCGCGGGGTCGCTCGCCGATGGGCAGCTCACGGATGGTGGGTTGGTACGAAACCGCTGCCTTCGAACCGGGTTTTGGTCGCATATCCGCGCTGGAAACCGGGCAGGTATCGTTGGACGGCTCGGTTTGCTCTGGCGAGTTGTCAGCGGTGGCTGGGGTTCCGCTGATAATTTGGTCCAGTTCGGCGCGAAAAGCCTCCAGGGCTTCTAATTCGGCTGGTGACCCGGCGATAACCATCATTCACTCCGACCTCAAAATGGCGTCGCCGATCAGTGTAAAACGACCACGGACAGTCTCGCTACGGCCTCCTGTCAGCAAATCTGACGGCAAGTGTGCGCTACGGGTCAAAAGGACTCATCGCATAGACTTATGGACTCCGTACGCAGCCTTCGACCCAACGGAGAACATATTGGACACGGTGAATAGCCGCCGACGGTGCGGCAAAAATTCGTCCGCACCAAGTTCCTCTACGGCGGCCAAAGTTCGTTGCAGGCCGGTCCGCATTGTCTGGTAACTCGATGCATCGGCCAGTTCCAACGCGCCGCAGGTTATAACCGGGCCGATGAGACAGCTGAGCATGACCCGCCGGTAATCGCGCCAACAGTCGTCGAATGAGTAGTCTTCTACGCCCGACACACGGAGGGCGCGGTGATACTCCTCCAATGTGTCGCGTTCGATCTCGCGGCGAACCTGCGGAGAAACGCTGGTGGAAAGGAAATATGTTACGTCGCGCAGGCCGCTGTGCATTCCGCAATTCTGCCAGTCGATAGCCGTTGCGCTCCCACCGTCACCGTCTTCCAGGAACAAATTGGCCGATCTGAAATCTCCGTGGGTGAACGTGCGGGGGCCGGTTGCCATGTCGTCCATGTGGTCGGCGATGCGCATGCCGTATGATTCGGCCAAGCGTTTTTGCTCATCGGAGAAGCAATCGCCGAAACGGCTCAGTACGCGAGGGAGGTAAGCGAGATAGCCAAGTTGCACCAACCTTCGCAGCTGTTTCAGGTAGTCAGGAAAGGGCGCCAAGTGGGGTTCGTGGACATTATTCCAGTATCGCGCGTGAAGGTGGGCTGCTGCACGGATGGCCGTTTGTGCTTCGGTTGGCGTTGCGCTGTTGCTCAGCGGCGCCTGATGGGTGAGGCTCATATCTTCAAGCACCAATGCGAAGCGGTGGGTGCGGTTGGCAAAGTTTCCCCAGTATAACGTCGGCGACCTCAACGGAGAGAGTGGTGCGACGTGGCGATAGTAGTCGTACTCGCGCCGATACAACCTGAAGCGGCGGCCCATGCGAAAGGTTTTCGGATCGGAACTGTGCATCTTGAGGATCATCGTCGTTGGACAGAGAGGGTGATTATCTCGCCATTCCAGGAGGCAGCGGCGAACTTCTGAGAACAGTCCAGGTTCGGTCGCTATATTTTCGACTTCAACGGATTCCAGAGCGGGCGATTCGCCGCCTCTCCCCATGCACAATGCCCGGCGGAGCCATCCAGTCGTGACCTCGCTCACATCGCTGGGTATTCCGGGGTCAGTTGCCATTGTGCTGCTGACTACCGTCCGAGCGTTCTCCCGAACTTAAGGGTCCTACGACCGAGTTGGCAAAAATTCCTTGGCGTTCAAGTCACCAATGGCGGTGAGGGTTCGTTGTAGAAATACATCGGCCAATTGACGGCTGCGGTCGCTGGTGAAATCCAGCTGGCCGCCGGCGATGATGGGGGTACGGAAGCAGCCGAGCATGTTCTGACGATAACTGCGCCAACATTCTTCGAGGGTAAAATCGTGTACCCCCGAGGCGTGGACAATGCCGTGGTACTCCGTCAGGACGTCGCGCTCGATCTGCCGACGCACCGCGGTGGAGACGCTGGACGACATAAAATAGGCGACATCAGAAAGACCGCTAGCAATACCGCTGACCTGCCAGTCCACCGCCGCGAACTCCCCACTTCCGCGTCCGAAGAACATATTATCGAGCCTGAAGTCACCATGAGTGAAGGTCATGGGACCGGCGGCGACCGCTGTAAGATACCCAACCATGCTCGATCCAAATTCCTCCGCCAACCGACGCAACGAGTCCGGGAACAGGTAGCCGAAGCGTTCCAACACTGTGGGCAGGCTGGATTGGTACACGGCCTGGACCAACGAATGGCGTTCCGGGGTGGAGGAACTATGGAAACCTGACACTGGCGGTTGGTCCACCCGGTTCCAATAGCGCCCGTGCATTTCTGCTACGGCGCGAACCGCGGTTCGCGCCTGGGTCGCGCTGGCGCCTTCGATCTGGTCCGCGGTGGTCAAAGAGCGCAAGTCCTCCAGCAACAGGACGAAACGGTGGCTCGCGTCGTCAAAATTCCCGTAAAAAAGTTGGGGCGAACGCAACGGGATCTCTGGCGCAAGCGTAGTGTAGAAGGCGTACTCACGCTGGTACAGCCGGAGCGTCCGGGCGATCTCCACAGTCTCACGATGGGGACTGGATAACTTGACAATCACAGACTGCGGACCGTGGGGTTCAGGGCCGCGATACGTCAGATTGCAACGGAAAATCCTCCCGACCAATCCGACGCCGGCGCCGATCTCTTCCAGCGCAACGTCCTGAATGGCTGGAAGGTTGGGGTTGCCTCCAGATTTGAATGCCTGTTGCAGCCAGGAGGCCGTGATAGCGCCTGGGTTTTCCGGGATGGTTGGTGACGTGGCCATGCCAGTTTCTCTCCGCTGAAAGGTTTCTTTCCCGAATCAGAGTAGGGGCGAATAATCATTCGCCCCTACAAACAGCGTACGCGATATGCTGGTAATCCGGATTAGTCAAACCGGAACTTGGAGAAGGTACCTTCTTCCTTGGTGATGAACTCCAGTAGGGCCGGACGACCGTTAGCGTTGGCCTCCATGGCGCGCTGCATGGCGGGCTTGATTTCGTCCGGGGTGTGGATCTGTTCCGCGTAGGCTCCCAGCGCGACGGCGACCTGGTAGAAATCGCCGCTGAGGTCTTTGAGTCCGTAGCGTTCCACTGCAGTGGGGATGCGGCTGTCGGGGTAGATTGCCATGGTCGAGTTGTTCATCACCACCGTAGTGATGGGGATGTTCGCGCGTACGGCGGTTTCAACGTCTAGTCCGACCATGCCGAAGGCGGCGTCGCCCATGAAATTGATGACCATTTTTTCCGGGGCCGCCATCTTCGCTCCCATGGCGAGGCCCAGGCTGTAACCGAGCTGGGTTGACTTGCCCCAGCCGATGAAGCTGCGCGGCGCCCGGGCTTCCCAGAAGGGCGACACCTGCTCGCGGGGACTGCCCGATTCGTGGGTGACAATAGTATTGTCGAGGTCCACGGTGTGCATGATGTCCCAGACCACGCGGTAGGGGTTCAGGGGAACCTCGTCGCTGGTGAGGCGGGGCAGCCATTCGGCCATCCAAGCATCCCGACTGGCGGTGATTTCGTCAGCGAGGGCCTGGTTAGGGGCGCGTTGTTGGATGCCCTGGGCCTTGAGCTCGTCGATGAACTGACGCAAAGCCAGCTTGGCATCGCCCAGAATGGGATAGTCGGTACGGTAGTCCTTATTGACGTCGCCGTCGCCGTTGGTCAGGTGGATGAGGGTCTTGCCAGCCGGTATGGGCACGGTGAAACCGCTCTTGGTGAAGCTGACGCCGACGCCGAAAACCACGTCGGCGTTGGTGAGGAACCGATGTACAGGTCCGGTTTGGCTGGAACCGCCCACGCCGAGGGAGAGGGGGTGATTTTCAGGGAATGCGCTCTTTCCCTCGAGGGTGGTCATCACGGGGATCTGGAGGAATTCGGCCAACTCCAGGAGTTCGTCGGTCGCCTCGGCGTACATTACGCCCTGGCCGGCATGGATCACCGGACGCTGGGCCGAGATCAGAGCCCGAGCGCCACGGGTGATCGCCGCGGGGTCGGCGGCGAAGCGCATTTTCGCCGGCGGGATGTAATCGAAGTCCTCTTCGCTGATCTGGTCGGACACCAGGTCGGAGGGGATTTCCAGCAGGACGGGTCCGGGTTTTCCGGAACGTAGCTTGGTGAAAGCCTGGCGGAACAGCTCAGGAACCCGGTCGGCGAAATTCACATGGCCGGCCCACTTGGTGATGGGCGCGTAGGCCTGAACGGGATGGAAGTTGGGTTCGACGCCCAGACGGTTGCGAGCGACGCCAGCGGGAAGCACCAGGATCGGCACCGAGTCGGCGTAGGCCTGGGCCACTCCGCCGAAGGAGTTTTCCGCCCCCGGGCCGTTCTGGGCCAGGAAGATGCCGATTTTGTTGCCGTTGCTGACGCGGGAAAAACCGTCGGCCATGTGGACGCCGGTTCGTTCCTGGCGGCAGACGACGGGACGGATCCCGGCGATGGCCGCCGCTTCGATTAGCGGGTTGGAAGGCATGACGGCGATCCAGTCCACGCCTTCCATTTTCAATACGTTGGCTACTGCGGTAACTCCGTCCACGGTTGGTTTCCTCCAGGGTCGGTGGGCAATTGGTTTAGTGTCGATGTTCAGCCGATCTCGGTCAGAAAAGCGTCGATGGCGGCGTTCACTTCGGCCGGCTTTTCCACCATCGGGAAATGGCCGGCGTCTTTCATCTTGATCAGTTTGGAGCCGGGTACCGCTCGATGGATTTCTTCCTCGTAGTCCCCGGTAGCTAACGGATCATCGACGCCCTGGATCAGCAACAGTGGGGCCGAAAGGGTGTGGATGCGGTCCCGCACGTCGAAACGGTCAATCGCCACCAGATCACGGTACTGTGCTACAGGTCCCACGTCGCGGTGTCGTTGCAGCAGTTTCGCCCGCAGTTCCGGTTCGATGAAGTGCATAGCACCGTCCATTGCGCCCAACCACTTTTCATAGGTTTCGGCATTCGCGGCGGCGTCCAGCCGGAACTGCAAATCGCCGGGCCGGCGCTGCTTGGGGCGCATGGCAATCGTCATCAGCGCCAGACCTTTCACTTCGTCCGGGTAGTCCAGCGCGTATTGCAGCGCGATGCAGGCTCCCAGGGTGAACCCGCTGAGGATCAAGTCGTGGTCGAGGCCCTGGGCGTGAAGCCAACCCCTGAGCCAGTCGGTGTAGCGTTCGACGCTGCTACACGGCGCACCGTCGAGATGTCCGGGCAGATGCGGAGCCAAACTACCGGGGTAGTGGGACAGCTGATGGACGTAGGAATCGGCGCAGCCGCCGGCGCCGGGGCCATGAATGAATACCATTTGCGTCATAGGAACCTACGTGCAGGGCCTGCCGGCGAGGCCGAATGCGGGCATTCTAGGCGGCGCTGTCAGCATGGTCAAGGAAAAACATGCCATGTTCAGCTGCCAGCCCAACCCGTTGCCCGCTCCGGCGTGATCCTGATGACGGGATTACCGTCAACTGGCATCCGCCGGTACTGCGGATACTTGGAACGGAGCAATGCTATTGCCCGGTCAGTCGTCTCCGCGACTTCAATCAATTCGGCGCGCCCATGCACCAGCAAATACCAGAGCTGGGACCAGTCCTCGTCATAATGGTCAATTACCAGCGAAACCTGTGGGTTCTCGAGTATGTTGCGGACTCGGCGCAGGCCCGTCAGGCTGCTGCGCTTTGGTTTAGCGTCGAGAACGGAATAAAGGTATTCGCCATCGTAGGCAAAACAGACCGGGATTACATGGGGCCGGCCCGAGGCATCCGCCGTTGCCAGGTGGCCCACCGGAGCGTTGGACAAACGAGAGGTTTGTTCGGGGGTCAGATCGAGCATTACACCTCCGATTCCCGCAGGCTTGCCATTATCGGTGGGATCAGGTCCAACAGGTCGCTGGCCACGACGCCAGCGTCGCCGTGGCGATGGCGGGCCCGTTCCGCTGCCGTGCCGTGCAGAAAGCCGCCCAACCTCGCTGCATCGTAGGGGGCAACCCCTTGCGCGAGCAGGCCGCCGATGATGCCCGTGAGTACGTCGCCGGTGCCGCCGGCGGCCAACGCCGGGTTGGCGAAGGGCAGCACGGAACGCCGGCCGTCGGGCGAGGCCACCACGCTGTGCGCGCCTTTCAGAAGCACGGTTTGCCGCCATCTTGCCGACCAATGGGTGGCGTTGTCGATCCGATCCGCTTGTACCTGTCCGGTTGGTTGGCCGGTGAGGGTCGCCATTTCGCCGGGATGGGGGGTCAGCACCACCGGGGCGCAAAGGCGGTCGGCCCAATGAGCGCAACGGGACAGGTTATTTAACCCGTCGGCGTCAATAACTGTGGGCGGCGCTGGATTCCCGCTTTCGCGGGAATGACGGGATGAAGGCGGGGAATAACGGGATGCAGGCGGGGAATGACGGGTAAGCAGCAAGCCCTCGGCGAAAGCAGTTGTTCCGGCCGACCAGCCCAAACCGCAACCGACAGCCAACGCGGAATAGCCGCCGATACGGTCAAGTATGACGTCCGTTGCCGAAACGTCGATCCGACCGTCGGCGTCTTCGGGCAAGGGAAGGTGAATTGTTTCGGTGAGTTTGGAAGCGGCGATACGATAAACGGATTCCGGGGTGGCGAGCGTCACCAACCCTGCGCCCACCCGATGCGCTCCCTGGGCCGCCAGGTAGGCCGCGCCGACGAAGTGGCGGGATCCGGCCACCAACAAAAGGTGGCCGAAAGTTCCCTTGTGGGAGATCAGCGGACGCGGTGGCAGGAGGGTTCGGGCCGACGCCGAAGTCATCCATTCAGTGGATAACCCGGCGTTGGCCGCGAGGGACGGGGGAAGTCCGATGTCCACCAGGATCACGCGGCCGGCGTATTCGGCGCCGGGGAAGTTGGCGATGCCATATTTTGGGAAACACAATGCCAGTGTCTCGTCGGCACGAACGGTGTTCGCGTCCGCCGCACCGTTGTCCGGATTTACCCCGGTGGGCAAGTCCACGGCGATAACAGGCATGGCAGGACGGACGAGTTTCACCTGGTTGACCAGGGCGGCGATGTCCGCGACCGGTCCCTCGAGCGGGCGATAGCGACCGGCTCCCAATATGGCATCAACGACCACGTCGCACCGATCCAACAGTCGGCCCAGCTTTTGCAGCGCGACGTCTTCGGCTGCGTCTTCGACTGTAACGCCGAAGGCTTGGGCGCTGGTCATTTTGGGATCAGCGGAAGGCCGGCCCCGGGCAATGTAGCAATATACCTCGGAGCCCCAGCGGCGCAGGTGGCGGGCGATCACGAGGCCATCGGCGCCGTTGTTACCCGGGCCGATGAGCAACAGCACGCGCCGACCGGCGGCTCCGCCGATTCGCTTTCGGACGAGGCGGGCGCAAGCCAAACCGGCGTTCTCCATCAAGGTATCGGTGCTGACGCCGGCGGCCTCCGATGCGGCTTCCAAAGCCTGCATTTCGGCCACGGTTACTACGTTGACCGTCATGGGCGACTAACCGGCGTGGGGCGCGACGGCGTCACCCCACAACGTTGCTGCGGTGACTTGGAGGGATTCCGAGGTGTCGGGGCGCATCGCCACCGCCACGACCATGGCGAAACCGCGGGAGTGGGACAGGCTGATGGCGATTTCGGTCACGCCCAGCCGCTCGGCGCGACGCTTGGCGCGTCCGTGCAGTCGGGGGCTGGGCGCGCCACTGGGGGCTCGAACCACTTCGATGTCGCGCCAACCGACGCCTCGAAAGCCGGTACCCAGGGATTTCATTACGGCTTCTTTCGCCGCAAATCGAGCCGCCAGATTGGGAGCGCGTCCGCGACAATACGCAATTTCCGCGGGAGTGAACACCCGGCGCAGGAAACGTTCTCCGTAGCGGTCCAGAACCCCGGATACCCGGTCAATCTCGACGAAGTCAACTCCGGTGCTGAGCATACAGAACCGCCGGCGGATCCATCACGCTCCGTCGTGACCCATGATGTTCAAATTGCGGAGGATATGGGATACCGAGTAGGCCCGATTCAAGACGTAGAAATGGATGCCGGGAACACCGTTGGCCCATAGATCTTCAGCCTGCATCGTGGCGTATTCGATGCCAATTTCCCGGACAGCCCGGTTGTCGTCAGCGTGGCGCTCCAGCCGTGCGTCAAGCTCGGGAGGGATTGACGCGCCGCAGAGGGAGGTGAATCGCCGAATCTGGGGAGTGCTGAGAATGGGCAGCACACCCGGGATGATGGGTACAGTGATGCCGGCGGCTTGAGCGCGGTCAACCAGGTCGTAGAAATAGGCGTTGTCGTAGAACAACTGGGTAATCAGGAACTCGGCGCCCAGGTCCTGCTTCATCCGGGCGTAGGAGATGTCGGTATCCAGGTCCGGCGATTCGGTGTGACCTTCCGGGTAACAGGCCCCGGCGATCCCGAAGTCAAAGTTGCTGCGGATATGCTGGATCAAATCCGTAGCGTGGGCAAATTCGGCGTCCCCAGGAGCGGACGCAACGCTGTCCTGTGGTCGATCTCCTCGTAGCGCGATGACGTTTTCGATGCCGGCGGCGTCAAGCCGCTGGAGCACCTGATGCACGTCGGAACGGCTCTGGGCCACGCAGGTGAGGTGGGCCATGACCATCAGGTCGGTCTCACGCCGCAAACGCATGGTGATCTCTTCGGTGAAGGCGCGCGTGCCCCCGCCGGCTCCGTAGGTTACGGAAACGAAATCCGGAGCATGGGCGCGAAGGCGGTTCACGACGTCGATCACGCCGGGCACTCCGCCAGCTTCCCGGGGAGGGAAAAACTCGAAGGAAATGGTGCGACGATCGGATATGATGTCCTTGATTTTCAAACTGTCAGTCCTGCCAGTTGGTTGAGAAGGCCCGAATGCCCGCAGTTCCCGATACTACCAGGGCGGTGCGGTCAAAAGCTCGGTTGGCGCTTCTCTTTGAATGCCGTGATACCGGCTCGAGGATGAGGAGACGTGGCGAAAAGGTGGGTGAAGGTGGCGCCTTCCAGCGCGATGCCATCCCGCAAAGGCAAGTCCAGGCTGCTGAGAGCCAAAGACTTCATCAGGCTCAATCCCACCCGGCTTTTGTTTCGAATTCCGGCGAGCAGGGATTCCAGTTCTTCCTCCAGTTCCTCGACCGGAGCAGCGCGTAACGCCAGCCCCCAATCCACCGCTTCGGCGCCGGACAGCCAGCGGCCGGTGGTCAGCAGTTCCATGGCTCGAGGCAGGCCCACCCGGCGCGGGAGCCTTTGAGTTGACCCCCCTCCTGGTATCAGACCGAAATTGGCGTGTTGGTCACCGATCCGGGCGTCTTCGGCTACGACGGCCATATCACAAGCCATCATCATCTCCAGGCCTCCGGCCAGAGCGTAACCATGCACCACGGCGATAGTCGGAATGGGCATCGCTTCCAACGCGCACAATGCGCCGTTCAAGTCACGAACGTAGTCGGGCAAAAGTGACAGATCGTCAAAAACCCGGTCGAAATACAGAAGATCGGCGCCGGCGCAGAAACCCCGGCCCTCGCCTCTGACCACCAACGCTTTGATGGTATCGTCCGCGCCTGCCACGGCCACGGCGTCGGAAAACTCTGACAACAATTCGGGATTTAGGGCGTTAAGGGCGTCCGGCCGGTTGAGGCGGATCGTCGCCACGCGGTCTCCCATAGACAGAGTAATGTTGCTATACTCCATTCGCACTCCTACGTTGACGGCGCCACTCGCCGAGTACGGCTACATACTATACCAGACCTGTTATCCAACCCTTGATGAATCGGCCGTTGAAATCCCGGGTGGCACTGCGTGTTCAACCAAACGCGTCTCGATCCGAAGTGAGCGGTTGGCGCGGCGACACCCTCCGCATACGGGTAACGGCCCTACCGGTTGATGACCGCGCCAACTTTGCCGTCGCCGACACTCTGGCTCAGGCGGTGGGTGTCAGGCGAAGCGCGGTATCGATAGTTCTGGGTCGCGGTTCCCGGAACAAAGTTGCGGAGGTCACCGGATTGGACGACGCGGAGTTGCGACGCCGCCTTCAGCATCCGGGTTGAATCCGAAGAGTCCGCTCCGACACATTAACGAAATCCGAAAAGAAATGCCACCAATCGGAGCTTCTCCATGCAAGAAAGTTTTCGAAATTTCAGTTGGATCTTACCGGGAGCGCTGGCGGGGGCCATGGGCCCTACGGAGCGGCGCCACCTGATCTACTTTGAACGGAACGACATTATGGCCATCGTTCGGATGGAGGAGCAGACCATTTCAGCTGAGCCTTGGGGGTTTGAAGAACTGTACGAGCCGGTGCCGGATTTCGAGGCGCCGACGTTGGAGCAGATCGACGGCATCGTGAATTTCGTGGAACAGCAGGTTGAGACATGGGAGCGGCCCACGGTGGTTACGTGCGCGGCCGGTATCGGGCGGACGGGCACCATTCTGGCGTCCTATCTGGTCAACACCGGTTGGGATGCTGACGAAGCCATCGCTTATATCCGGCAGTTGCGCCCCGGGTCGATCCAAACGGCGAAACAGGAAGATGCGATACGGGAGTACGCCGCCTTTGTGAAGGATCGCAACGACAATATGCCGCGCCGTTACCGGTAACCGAAGAATCGGTACGGGGCCCGACGCCTGGCATCGGACCCCGCGTTTGGAGGCGTGGATCCCGCGAGATTATGCAACGAGCAATTCCTCCGAATGCGGCGCCGGAGTAATACCTGCGCCCACGCCGATGACGGCCGCCAGGCGATCGGCGGCAATCTCCCGGCTGCACTGGATGCACTGGAGATACGTACCATAAATGTCCTTGACCCGGCGCACGTCGCCGCGGCAGTGCGGGCAAGCCCCCATGTGCATCTGCCGCCGCCGCGCGCCGAACACAGACCGTTCGCTGTTTACCTTCCTTTCCATGATCCTGTCTCCTCTGCCGGAAGTGATCTCGTCAAATATCGCGTCGGTTGGGCGTCGCTAATCGTCTCGATATGTTTGCCGTGGATTTGGATCGCGGTTTGTCGCGGTCGGATTTGGGTGAAGGGCTTAAATTTCAACGGCCTCGGAGCCAGGTCCGAGGCCGTCGCCTGCGGTTCCTTGTGCTCGGTTTGTTGGTCAGACCATCAACTTTTCGCGGTCGTGGGTCGGATTAGGCGTGACGGCCATGGCCGCCATCGTGGTGGCTGGCGTCGCGCTAGGAGCTACTCGCCGGATTTCGCGTCCGCACTGGGCGCACTGGTGGTACACTCCGAAGGTATCCCGCATGCGACAGACGTCGCCGCCGCAGCGCGGACATGCTTTGAGTTTCAACGACTTGCGGGTTACGGTTTGCATATTTTCATCCTGTTGACGGCTCTGGCCGGATCTTGTTTGCATTTTACAGCCATCACATTACCGAAGCATTACGGTAAACCAGTGAACAGCGTTGAAATTAGCATATCAGGTTACGTTTTTCGTAACAAGGGGGTTTTATGGCCAATTTCGGGGAACCGTTGGAAATTCCGTCCGAGATTCTGCTGGCGGTGTACCTTGAAGCGCGAGCAGCGTTCCCGGCCGAGTGTTGCGGGTGGCTCACGGGCCCGGCTCATGGCGGTGGCGTTGACGCCGTCCGACCTGCGGCGAACGATCAGGGCAGCGGCGCGCATCCCACCGCGGCGGAACGAACTGCCGAGACGGCCTACGTATTCAATTCAACCGACCTGCTGGAATTAAACGGGAGCCTCGATTCCGATACCCCGGCCCGCATCATTTACCATTCGCACCCCAACGGGCGGGCATACCTTTCGGATACCGACCGTACGGTAGCCACGAGCCCGTGGGGAGATGGCCCGGCCTACCCGGTGCAGCAACTGGTGGTGGGCATAAATGGGGATCGAGTGATCGAAGCCGCCCTGTTCGACTGGGACGAAGACGCCGTCGGGTTCGTGGAAATGGCTCGTTTCGCCGGCGCGGACATCTAGTGCGAGGGCGCTCCCAGCAGCGCCACCCAAACCGATCCCGTTACGGTGGCCACCAGCATCAGGGATAACCCGCTCAGTATTAAGGGTTGAGGCATGCGGTTGCGTCCCCAGAGCAGCAATCCTCCCCAGATGATCAACCCAATCGCGATGACCCCGGCGATGTAATGCTCGGTCGCCGCGCTGTTGACCACGACGCCCTTGCGGTAGAAGAAATCAGCGTAGGCCAGGATGGTTATGTTGAAAACGCAGCTGCCGTACACCCCGGCGAACCCGAGATCGGCTGCTCCCAGGCGCGCCGCCGCGAACGTCGCTGAGATTTCCGGCATGCTGGTGACCAGGGCCACCGCCAAAATGCCCAGGACACCCGAGGATACTCCCGTGATGTGAGCAATCCGGTCCACGCTCTGGGCCAGCAGCACCCCGGAAATGATGACCCCTATGGATACCAGGATGAACATTAACCAGGCACGCCGGAGCGTGATGCCATTGGATTCTTCGCTTTCTTCTCCATCAGCGGACGGCCGGCGGTTGTACACGATCCACATGCCGAGCAGGTAAACCACCAGGACGATTATGGATGACAGGCCAACCTGCCACACGCTCACGTCGCTCTTGAAGACCGCGAAAAGAACCGCCATACCAGTGAGCAACGCCGCCAGGACGATGAGATAGCCCTGTTCCGGAGCGACGCGCTGCACGAACCGCTTGCCCCCAAAAAGCAACGCGACGACCCCCAGGATCAACATGTTAAACATGTTGGACCCGAGCACGTCCCCCAGGGCCAACTGCGGGTTATCGATGCGGACAGCGGTGATGTTGTTGGACACCTCCGGCAGTGAAGTCGCCAGAGCGACCAGGATGCTGCCGACAAACATCCGGCCCAAACCAGTGAGCGAAGCGAGGGCATCGCCGTACTTGGCGAGATAGGTGCCCAGAAACACCACTGCCACAGCGCTGGCCAAAAAGACGACGACGGCGAAGGCAAAGCCGACGCCGGACAGAACGTTTAGCACGGGGTTGGAACCGCCCTAACCGATGGCGTTGGCGATCAGGTCGCCCATTTGGACCGTGCCGGTCCTGTTATCAGCCTCGGTAGCGATATCGGCGGTGCGGTAACCCGATTCCAACACCGTTTGTACGGCGCGCTCGATGGCCGCAGCCTCCTCGGTCAGTCCCAGAGAGTAACGGAGCATCATGGCCGCGCTGAGGACCGAGCCGCAGGGATTGGCGATGCCCTGTCCGGCGATGTCGGGGGCGGTGCCGTGGATGGGTTCGTAGAACCCCGGGGTTCGGGCTCCCGCCTGGGGGACACCGGACAGGCTGGCCGATGGCAGCAGCCCCATGGACGCCGCGAGGATCGCCGCCTCGTCGGTGAGGATGTCGCCGAAGGTATTTTCGGCAACGATCACATCGTAGGATGCGGGTCGCAGCACGATCTGCATGGCGCAGGCGTCCACGAGGGCGTGCTCCAACTCTACGTCCGGGTATTCGGCCGCCAGCCTGGTGGCGGTGGCGCGCCAGAGCCGGGAGGTTTCCAGCACGTTGGCCTTGTCCACCGACGTAAGTTTGCTCCGTCGCCCGCGAGCCAGTTCAAAACCCACACGAAGCACCCGCTCAATCTCCGATTCGGAGTAGCGCATGGTGTCCACGCCGACGATGCCCTGGGGCGTTTCGGTGCGACCTTTGGGTTGGGCGTAGTACAGGCCGCCGGTAAGTTCCCGGACCACCACCATATCGACGCCTTCCAATACGTGGGGTTTCAATACGCTGGAACCGGTGAGTTCGGGATAGACCTTGACCGGTCGGATGTTGGCGAAGACGTTGAGGTGGGCGCGGAGGGCGAGCAGGCCGTCTTCCGGGCGCGTGGGGGCGGAGGGGTCGTCCCACTTGGGGCCACCCACGGCGCCGAACAGCACCGCGTCTGCAGAGGTCGCGAGGTCACGGACGCTATCCGTCAGCGGAACCCCGTGCCGGTCAATGGAAATGCCTCCCACATCGCCATATTCAAGGCTGAAATTGTGGCCGAAGGCGCGACCAACGGCTGTCAGCGCTTTGACGCCTTCTGCGGTAACCTCTGGACCGATGCCGTCCCCGCCTAGTACGGCGATGTTAAAATCCATGCTGTGAGAAACTCCATTTCTTGTGAACGTGGCCCGAGGCCGGCGCCAATTATCGGGATACGGCCGGCGGTGGAGCGGCGGGTAGTATAGCCGATGGGCCGGGCGGTATCAAACGGGCCGCGCGGAATTATTCAGCGGCGAACCCTGAGCCCATTGGTCCGTTATTCAGAACCTGCCGCCAAAATGCCACGGGCATCAGGTCGCGATTTCGCGTCCGGATCGCCCGTTGGCAGTAGTCAATTACCAGGTCGTCGATGATCGCCATCAGGTTCCGAACCGGCGTGATGGTTGCGCCGCTGTCCAGGTATTCCTGGACGGCCGCGTCCCGGGCCTTGGCTTCATTGAGCATGGTCATCAGCTGCATTCGGTTCGTTCCCTCCGGCCAGGTTTCCGGGTGATGGAGGGTCATTCCGCAAACGCCGGCGGCCAGGTCCAACAGCGCCAAACGTTCCGGGATACGTTCGCTGGCGTTTTGCGCTACTTCCTCGCGGGTTGGCGAGGGAGCGACGGAGTAGATGAGCAGTCCATAGCTGATGTGACGCACCAGGTCATCATGGAGGGATTGGAAGGACGTTATGATCTCGTCATACACGAGCCGAGCAGTGGACGAGGTCTCCACCTGGAGTCGGGCCCCTTCGGGAACCGGAAAAGGCGGCTCCAGGACGGCCCCGGTGAGGTTGTGCATTGGAGGGACTAGCTTGGCGGCAAGATCGACGAACTCAGACGGCACGACAACCCGGTCCGTCACCCGGTTGATTTCCCGGGCCACCTCCGGAGGGAAGTTGACGTCTCCCAAAAGGCGGTCCAGGTGCTCGATTTTTCGCTCGGGTGGCTGCATCCCGCAAATGTCCGCGACGGCGACGGCGATGGTGCGCACGATAAAGGGGTCGCCAATCATCGGGCCGATGGTGGCCATGAAATCGACAAGCGCGTCAGGAGCGTCGGCGTAGGTCACGCTCCCGTAAGCCTGGAGTACGTTATTTCGCGTGGGCCCACGCAATGGCCGAGTTGGTATCATGGCGGCAGCTACAGCGGGTGTTGGGGCTCAAACTGAACCAGAGGGAAGGAATGGCGATAGGTTATTCTACGCCATCTGCCCCACGCCGGCATTTGCGGTTTTCGCGGCCTTCGCAAACGTTCGCCTGGTCCATTTGCCAAGTGAACGCCGCAGTGTCGCTACGACGTCAACACGTTCACCGGCAGCTTGAGAGAATCCCGAACGCCGGTGTTGGTATCGGTTTCCCGGTTATTTCATTCGGCGGAATCACTTTCCGAATGCGATAAGAAAGCCGGGGACGAATGTGAAAAACGTGCGCCGACCTCAGGGCCTTTCCAAAGTCACGAATAGCGGTCTTCCGCCCCAAACCGTCATTCCCGCGAAAGCGGGAATCCAGAAGGCCGTCGCCGGAATGACGGATTAACTTTGGAAAGGCCCTGCGCCGACCTGCGTTCGCGTTGACACATCGGGGCGCAAACTTTACACTGCGAGCATCAGCCAAATTTGTGCTGGCGCATTCTGATGCGCCAAGAAAGGAGGCCCTTTCGCGATGACAACCACCAACAACAGTCGGAATCTGGTCATCATTCAGCTGACCGGCGCCAACGATCCGCTGAACACCGTGATTCCGTACACCGACGGCCATTACTACGACTTCCGGCCCAACGTGGGCATTCCCACCGACCAGGTTATTCCCATAGACGGCCGTTTCGCCTTCAACCCCAACATGGCGCCCATCAAGGCGTTGTGGGATGAGGGCAAGGTCGCCGTCGTCAACGGTATCGGCTACAACAACCCCACTCGCTCCCATTTCCGCAGCATGGACATCTGGCACACCTGCGAGCCGGAAAAAGTTGCTACTGAGGGTTGGCTGGGCCGGGTCATCCGCGACCTCGACCCCAACGGACAGAACGTGATCACCGGCGTGAACTTCGGCCGTGGTCTCCCCCGTTCCATGGGAGCGCCCGGCGTTCCGGTGGCCTCCGTCGGGAACCTGGAAACCTACGGCCTCTTCCCTGACGTTGAGGAAGAGCGAGTCCGCGGGCTGTGCCTCGAAGCCTTCGGTTCGATGTACGGGGGCGTTCTCCAGGATGCGGTGATGGACTACCTGGGGCAGACCGGTCGTGATGCCCTCAAAGGCGCCGACATTCTGCGGACCGCCCCGGACCAGTATTCCTCATCGGTGGAGTACGCTGAAAACCCCATTGCCCAGTCGCTGAAGAACGTGGCGCAGGTGATGACCGCCGATCTGGGTACCCGCATCTACTACACCCAGCACGGCAGCTTCGACACCCACGGCGACGAGGTCAAGGTGCACGGCGGCCTGTGGACCCAGGTATCCGGCGCCGTCAGCGACTTCATGGCCGACCTGGAAGAGCACGGCAAGTCCGACGATGCCATCGTGCTGGTCTGGACGGAATTCGGCCGCCGCATCAAAGACAACGGCTCCGGCACCGACCACGGTTCGGGCGGGACCGCGTTCATCATCGGCAACCAGGTCAACGGCGGCTTCTACGGCGAATACCCTTCGCTGGCAGAGCGTGACCACTTGGACGGCGACCTGCACTGGAACAACGACTTCCGGTCCACCTACTCGACAATCGCTGACAAGTGGCTGGGTCTGGATCCGGTGAATATCGTCAACGGGCGGTTCGAGCAGTGGGATTTCATCCGCAACTAGCCCGCCATGTAGGAGCGAATAATCATTCGCCCCTACAATAAAACGCTATTACCGAAAACTTACGGAGGCAATTATGAGCAATGCCGACATTGCCTTGATGGCTCACCTGATGCGCCGGGCCGGTTTCGGCGCCAACCGCGACGAACTGGAGCGGCTGGTGGAACAAGTCTATGAGAATGTGGTCGAGGACCTGTTGAACCCGGGCAACGCCAATGTCATTCCCGATGACGTTATCCGCCGGTACCACTCCGAAATGGCCGAAATGCGTGAACTCAACAGCGCCGGCGCCTATTGGATGTACCGGATGGTAACCACCCAGAACCAGTTGGAAGAGAAACTGGCGCTGTTCTGGCACGGCCTTTTTGCGACGGGTTACTCCAAGTTGAACCAGGCCAACGCCCTGGTCAACCAGATAACCACGTTCCGCCGCCACTCCCTGGGCTCCTTCCGCACCATGCTGGTCGAACTGTCCAAGGACCCGGCCATGATTATCTGGCTGGACAACCACGACAACCATAAGGGCAACATCAACGAGAACTACGGGCGCGAGTTGCTTGAACTGTTCTCCATGGGCGTAGGCAACTACACCGAGGATGACATCAAGGAATGCGCCCGGGCCTTCACCGGCTGGACGCTGGGCAACGCAGAGTACATGTCCACCCGGGCCAGCCGCGACTCCATTTGGCCCTACAGCCGGATCAACTGGCACTTCAACTACCGCGACTATGACCACGACGATGGCGAAAAGACTTTCCTGGGTCACACCGGGAACTTCAACGGTGATGACATCATCGACATTATCGTGCAGCAGGAGGCGACGGCCCGTTTCGTCTGCACCCGCCTGTTCCAGTACTTCGCCGCTGACGAGGTGGACGAAGGCGGCGAGGCCGTAATCGGCGACATGATGGAGTCCTTCGTGTCCTCCGATTGCGAAATCCGTTCAGTGCTGCGGACCCTTTTCAACTCCGACTATTTCAAGTCGGAAGACGCCCGGTTTGCCCGGGTCAAGGGGCCGGTAGAACTGGTGGTGGGCGCAGTCCGAATGGCCGGCACCTACCAGGAACCGACCTTCGGCGCTGATCAACTGGCCCGCCAAACCATGTACATGGGCCAGGGCATCTTCCAGCCGCCCAGCGTGGAAGGCTGGCACGAGGGCGCCGAGTGGATCGACAGCGGCGCATTGGTGGAACGGGTCAACTTCGTGGGCAAGGAACTGGGCGACCCGGCCAACCCCGGTGTCAAGGCCATCATCGACCGGATTGCCCGTGACGCCGACGCGCCACTGTCGCCGGAGCAACAGGTGGCCGCCTGCGTGGACCTGATTGGCCCACTGGAAATTTCCGAAGCCACCAGCACGTCCCTGCACGCTTTCGCGAACCAGCAGGGCGAAGCCGACCTCCGCGACGGTTCCCGCACCGAAGCCGACGAGCAGCGCATCGCCAACTTGCTCAGGTTGTTGACTGCGACCCGCGAATAAATCGAACAGCGATTTGTAGGGGCGAATGATTATTCGCCCCTACGACGAAGCGTGGAGAGCTTGCGATATGAAGCCGATATTGATCGGATCTGTGGCGGCTATCTTAGGCGCAGTTGTGGGGTTTTACTTAGGATTTGAAATTGGAAAAGCGATGACCGTTGAACAGGGATTGGCAGGTGGTATCGAGGCCATAATCAATGGCCTAAAAGGAGGCATCATCGGTAGTGCTGCTTTGAGCGTTATCCTGGGCATCATTGCCTATCATGTTTCTAGTAATCCGAACCAGTTTCAGTAACAGTCCGTGAACGGACCTGACGCAGGAGTTCCTGATGACTACCGTAACCGCAGTGAGCGCCGCCCCGTTGGAATACGTCAAGACCATCGGCATCACCACCAACCAGAGCGGGCGGGGTTTCATCAACCCTTACGATTGCGCCTTCACTTGGTCCTCAACCACGCCGACGCCGCCCGCACCGCCCTGATCCGCATCGGCGTGCTGAATTGGGATGAGGAATATCTCGGGGAGTTCAGCAAGGGTACCGGACGCGGTGAAGGCCAGTGGATGCTGCCCATTGGCATGACCATCAGCGCCGATCAGCGCATCTACGTCACCGACGAACATCTGCACCGCGTAACCGCGTTCGACACCCAGGGAGAGTTCATCCGGCTTTGGGGCGAGAAAGGCGACGGAGCCGGGCAACTTAACGGGCCGGCCGGCGTCTCCGTGGCTCCCAACGGCGACGTGTACGTGGCGGAGCAGTATAACCATCGGGTGCAGGTATTCACCTCAGACGGAGAACCCGTAACCAGCTGGGGCGAACTCGGCGACGGGCCGGGGCAGTTCAATATGCCTTGGGGCGTCGGCACGGACGCTGCGGGAAATGTGTACGTCGCCGACTGGCGTAACGACCGGGTTCAGAAGTTCACCGCCGACGGCCACCATCTCGCTACATTCGGTTCCGCCGGCACCGGCGACGGGCAGTTCAGCCGCCCCTCGGCGGTTTGTGTCGACTCCGGCGGGTATATCTATGTGTCCGACTGGGGCAATGAACGGGTCCAACTGCTGGATCCCGAAGGGAATTTCGTCCAGTCGCTACGTGGACAGGCTACCCTGTCCAAATGGGCCCAGGACTTCATGAACGTGAATCCGGACGAATACAACACTCGTCAGATGGCGAACCTGACCCCCGACCTGCCCGATCATCTTGACACCCCGTATCTCGTCTCGGCTCAATCCGAGCCGTACTTCTGGGGCCCGGTGTCGGTGCGGTTGGATCCGGAGGAGCGGTTGTTCGTGGTCGAGGCCAATCGCCACCGCATCCAGGTTTACCAGCGGCGGAAGGACTGATCGGACGTTGTCGCAAGCTGACCTGCTAGTGCAAATCCGGGCCGTCGTCGGCGACGATTATGTAATCGATCACCGGGAAGACCTGCTGGTCTATGAGTACGATGGTTCCGTTGACCGCTCGATGCCTCGGGCGGTCGTTTTGCCGGCCAATACTGACGAAGTCAGCAGGGTAATGACGCTGGCATATGAGGCGGGCGTTACGGTGGTCGGGAGAGGGAGCGGCACGGGGCTTAGTGGCGGCGCCATTACGCCGCCGGAAGGGCTGCAGATTGCCTTCCCGCGCATGAACCGCATCATTGACGTGGATACGGTGAACCGCACGGCGCTGGTGGAGCCGGGCGTCATCAACCTTGATTTGGACAACCACGTGCGGCAATTCGGGATGCGTTATGCTCCGGACCCGTCCAGCCAGCGGGCGTGCAGCCTGGGCGGGAACATTGCAGAGAACGCTGGGGGGCCGCACTGCCTGGCCTACGGCGCCACCACCAACCACGTGATCGGCATGGAGGTGGTATTGGAGGATGGGGAAGTAGTTCACCTGGGCAGCACGGCACGGGAGGCGGCGGGCTACGATCTGCGCGGCGCGTTCGTCGGCTCGGAAGGCACTTTTGGAATCGCGACAAAGATACTGGTGCGACTGCTGCCACTACCCGAAACAGTGCGTACCTTCCTGGGAATTTTCTCCGACATCGATTCTGCCTGCACCGCCGTATCCGCCGTGATCGGTCACGGCATCGTTCCGGCAGCGTTGGAGATGATCGATGCCCTGAGCATCAAAGCGGTGCAAAACGTCACCGACGCCGGCTATCCCAACGATGCCGGAGCGGTGCTGCTCATCGAACTGGAGGGCCTCAATGAAGAGGTGGATGAGTTGAGCGGTGAGGTGGAAGCGGCGCTGTGGGATACCGGGGCCGCTGACGTCCGCGTGGCGGAGGACGACGCCGAGCGGGAGCGCCTGTGGGTGGGACGCAAGACGGCCTTTGGCGCGTTTGGCACCATCGCGCCCAACTACTATCTGGTGGACGGAGTTGTGCCGCGGACGCGCTTGACCCAGATGTTGCGCAAAGTCAGCGAGGTCAGCGAACGTTACGGGATAACCATCGCCAACGTGTTCCATGCCGGCGACGGAAACCTGCATCCGTGTATGTTATTCGACGCCCGCGAACCGGGAGTTATGGAGAACGCGATGGCCGCCGCCGCTGAGTTGATGGAGGAGTGCGCCCTGCTGGGCGGCACGCTGAGCGGTGAACACGGCATCGGGTTGGAAAAGAAGGAATTCATGCCCCTGGTGTACACCGATGCTGACATGGCGGCCATGCAGAGGGTTCGAGAGGCCTTCGCGCCGCAGAACCGGCTGAACCCCGGCAAGATTTTCCCCGACGGGAGTTACTGGCGTCCGGCGGCCCACCCCGCGGCGCACACCGCTGGGATGTATGCGTAGGCGCTGCGCTGTGGCTGGCCCCGTGTACGTCGTGGCCCGAACGTTATGACATCATCAACCTCTGCTGTGTCGCGGTTGCGCGACATCGTGGGCCGTGAAGCGGCGGTAGATCCCGCGCACTTGCCGTCTTACGCAATAGATTCCTATTTGCCGATAGCCGCCGTGCAACCCGCCGATGCTGACGGTGTGTCCGAGGTGTTGACGTGGGCGCATCGGTTTGGAGTGGCGGTGTTTCCGTCTGGTGGTCGGACGTTTACTCAACTGGGCAATCCACCGACTCGACCCGGGATCGCCCTGGATCTGACGCAATTGAACCGGGTGGTGGATTTCCAGCCGGCGGACCTTACGGTCAGCGTAGAGGCCGGCGTGACCATCGCCCAATTGGATGCGGCGCTGGCGCAGGATGGAAAACACGTTCCGATCAGCGCGCCGCAGGCTGGCCGCGCCACGGTGGGCGGGACGCTGGCGACGGGCGTCAGCGGTCCGTTGCGGGCCGCCTACGGGCTACCTCGGGACTGGCTGATCGGCATCAACGTTGTCGGTGCGGACGGCACGCCCACCAAGGCTGGAGGCAAGGTAGTCAAAAATGTCACCGGATATGACCTCAATCGGCTGTACACCGGTTCGCTGGGCACGTTGGCGGTCATAACCGAGGCGACTTTCAAGTTGGCGCCGGCTCCGGTTGATTGGGCGGTTGTGGTCGCGTCATTTCGCCACGCGCCAGTCAGGACTTGCAGTCCCAATATTACGCTCCCCTTGGGCTGCAGTTGCTCACCGGTGAAGCGGCTTCTCACCTGTCCCCGACCTTGATTGCGGATGGGGCCGGGGTGATTGGCGTAGCGGTGGTTGGAGGAAGACCTGCGTCGGTGAAAAGGAGAGTTGACGATACCACCGCACTCTGGGAAGATGTCGCCGCTGAAATCATGATCGTGAGCGGGAAGGATGCAGTCAAGCTGGTCGAAAACCTGACGGATTTGCCCGCCGACCCCGTTTCTGCGGCGACGATGTGCGTTCGGGTCAATGCGCCGCCTTCGGCTTTAGACGAGGTGCTGGCCTTCTCCGGCTCGGGGTTGGTGGGAGACGCGCCGCCGGCCGTCGTGGCTGACGTGGGCTTTGGCGGGGGGAGGCTGTTGTGGTGGGATGATTTTGGGAACGCTGACCCGGTTCAGACCGCAAAAGAGTTACGCGAAATTCAGTCCACTGCTGCGTCGCTGGGTGGTGATGCCGTCCTCGAACGTTGTCCTACTCCGGTCAAGCAATATATCGACGCGTGGGGGTCCCAGCGGTCGGGGATGAATATAATGCGGCGCATCAAGCAGCAGTTTGACCCTGAAAATGTGCTGAACCCTGGCCGTTTCATCGGGGGATTGTGATGATTGAGCGCCCGGGCCAACAAACGGAGCCCCCCTTCCACGCCGGTGGCGGAATGGACGCGGGACATGGTTTCCCATATGGAGTGCCCTTCGAGGGGACTCTAAATGACGGCCCCGGGTTTGAGGGAGCCGACGCTCCGGCTGAGGCCGATCTATATCGCTGCGTGCACTGCGGCCTTTGCCTCAGCGCTTGCCCGACCTACGTGGAGACGCGGTTGGAAACCGAATCGCCTCGCGGCCGGATCGCCCTGATGAAAGCGGTCCATGAGGGTCGGACGGGCATCAGCGACCGTTTGGTGTCTCACTGGGAGTTGTGTCTGCAATGTCGGGCCTGCGAGGCGGTTTGTCCCTCCGGCGTACCCTACGGGCGGTTGATGGAACACACGAGGGCGCAGGTTCAGGAAAACGGCCTGGAAAGCCCCGAATTGAGCCGGCTGTCGCGCCTTTTCCTGCGGGCGGCGCTGCCCCACAACCGGAGGCTGCGGGTCGCCGGCCACTTGATGCGTCTGTACCAGCGTTCAGGGATGCAGGGGCTGGTGAGGCGGTCGGGCCTGCTCCGTTTTTTGCCCGGTGGCCTGGCTGCTATGGAGGCACAGATGCCGGTAATGGGTGGGCGGTTTTTCAGCCCGCGTCAACGGGTGTTTCCCGCCCGAGGCGAGCGGCGCGTAACCGTCGGCCTGCTTGCGGGATGCGTGATGCCGCTGATGCAGGGAGAAGCGATGCGGGCGGCCGTGCGGGTGCTGCAACGCAACGGCTGCGACGTGGCGCTACCTCCATCGCAAGGTTGCTGCGGGGCGCTCAACCTCCACGCCGGGGACCTCGAGCTGGGCCGCCGAATGGCCCGGCGTAACATTGACGCGTTTCGCCAGGCGCGAGTTGACGTTGTTGTGACGGCTTCTGCGGGTTGTGGTTCATCCATGAAAGAATACGGCGATCTGCTTCGTGACGACCCGGATTACGCCGACGCTGCCCGCGAGTTTGCGGAAAACACCAAAGACATCACCGAGTTTCTGGCCGGCCTGCCCTTGGAGCCGCCGAACGCTGAGCTGCCGTGGCGAGTGACTATGCAGGACCCTTGCCACCTGGCCCATGCGCAGCGCATCACCGATGCGCCGCGGCAAGTGCTCCGCAGTATCCCGGGGTTGCAGCTAACTGAAATGGCGGAGTCGTCGCTGTGCTGCGGGTCAGCGGGGTTTTATTCGTTGATACAACCGGATATGTCCCAGCGGTTGCAGCGGCGCAAGGTTGGCAATGCGCTTGACACCGGAGCCGAGATCATCGCTTCCGCGAATCCCGGCTGCATCGCCCAGTTGGAGCAGGGTTTGGGCAACGCTGGGGCCGACGTGCGGGCGCGTCATGTAGTGGAGATCCTGGACGCGGCGTATCAACGGGAGTAGGGCAAACTCGAGCAGCGTTTTGGGGGTCCGGGTTTCAACCGAACTGACGAAAAAGGGGCGCGACCTGCGCCCCTTCTCCGTTTATCCGGGTCGCTGCAGTGTGTTTCAGTCTTTGTCGCTGTGGGCGGCGAAGCTCCGTTGCGCGGCGGCCACGCTGCCACCGTAGGCGACTTCGTAGCCCATGTCGCCGAGGATGACTTCCAGGGCAGACAGGACGGACAGGACGCTGCGTTCGCGGGCGCCTTCGCCCATCATGCCGATGCGCCAGACCTTGCCGCGGAACTCGCCGAGGCCGCCGCTGACCTCGATATCGAACTCGTTGAGCAGGCGGGAGCGTACCACCGCCTCGTCGATGCCTTCGGGCGCGTTAACCACCGTAATGGGGTTGAGCTGATAATCTGGGTCGGTAGCGAGATCCAGTCCCATTGCGGTGAGTCCGGCGCGGAGGCCGGCGGCGACCTTGGCGTGGCGGTCGTGGCGGCCCGCGATGCCTTCCTCCATCATCATACGCAGCGATTCGCGCATGGCGTAGATCATGGTAATGGGGCTGGTGTGGTGATAGACACGCTGGGTTTCGTTCCAGTACTCCGCTACGCCCTGGAGGTTGAAGTAGAAGCTCTCCACGGTAGTGTCGCGTTTGTCGATCACGTTCATGGCACGTTCGCCGAAGCTGATGGGCGCGAGGCCCGGAGGCGCGCCGAGGCATTTTTGGCTGGCGCTGTAGCAAACGTCGATATCCCAGTCGTCCACCTGGACGTCGTGACTCCCCAGGGATGTGACGGCATCAGCCACCACCAACGCGCCGTGTCGGTGTGCCAGGTCGATGGCATCCTGTAAAGGTGTGATGGCGCCGGTGGAAGTTTCGGCGTGGACCAACCCGACCATTTTCGTGCCGGGGTTGGCGTTCAGCGCATCCTCCAGGGCGTTCAGGTCGGCGGGTCTGCCCCAGGGAGAGTCGACCATGATCGTGTCCGCGCCGCAGCGTTGGGCGATGTCCGCGAGACGAACTCCGAAATACCCGTTGCGACACACGATGGCGGTGTCGCCCCGCTCCAACACGTTGACGCAAGCGGTTTCCATTGCTCCCGTTCCGGTGGCGGATATGGGCATGGTCACCCGGTTGCCGGTGTGGAACACCTGGCGCAACATCTCGCACACCTCGTCCATCACCTGGAAGAAGACGGGATCGAGATGGCCCACCACCGGCTGGGTCATCGCACGCAGCACGCGGGGATGCACGGTGCAGGGTCCCGCCCCCAGCAACAGGCGGTTCGGCGCTTCAAATTCGTCTCGGTATGATTCGATCACGATGTTCACCCTTGCAATTGCTTGGCCTGCTTTCAGTCGTCCGGGCGGTTACACCACCGCCGATGCGCCGCCGTCGATGTTGATGGCCACTCCAGTCAGGTAGCTGGCCCGATCAGAGGCCAGGAAGGCGATCACGTCCCCGGCTTCTTCGCCTTCACCGACCCGGCCCAGCGGAACGCTCCGCCCGGCGGCCAGCTGCTCGTAAAAGTCGTTCAGGTCCAGATCCGGCTCGTTGCCAATGCGGGAGTCGTAGCGGCGTTGGTGCTGGCCGCTCTTGATCAGGCCGATGCACACGGTGTTGACCAGGATGTTGTCGGCGGCCAGGTCCTTGGACAGGCCCTTGGTGATGGCGATGCCGGCGGCGCGGGAGATGGACGTGGGCATGGAATTGGCGCCAGGGGTACGCCCGCCCAGATTGGTGACGTTGATGATTCGCCCGCCGCCGACCTTGCGCATTTCGGGAATGGAGGCTCTGATCAATCTTACAGCGCCCCAGACCTTGAGCTCGAAGTCGAACTCCCAATCGTCGTCGCTCACGTCCTCGAAGCCTTTGGCCATAGAGGTGCCGGCGTTGTTCACCAGGATGTCAACACGCCCGTATCGCTCCACTGCGGTGTTGACCACGTGGGCCGCCGTGCCCTTGTCGGAGACGTCAGCGGATATGGGGAGGACCTCGCCCTCGGTGGCGGTACGGATTTCAGCTGCCGCCGCGTCCAATACATCCTGCCGGCGCGCCACGATGATGACGTTGGCTCCCTCACCGGCCATGCGCAAGGCGGCGGCTTTGCCGATGCCGTCGCTGCCTCCGGTTACAATCGCTACCTTGCCGTCCAGTCCCAACTCCATCGTAAGCCTCCTTGCAGGCGCCGACCCGAAAACCGTAAATGTTGCGGGCCACAAATTATGTCCATAGCCGCACGCGATTATAGCATAGACGCGACGATTCCTTACTGATACGGACCTCCCGACAAGCCCCAGGAGCCATCGTCGTTGCAGTCGTCGAGCATGTCTTTCAACGCTGAAATTTCAGCCTGAGTAACGGTCAACTGCCACCGGGCTTTCACGTCAACCCAATCGGCGGCGTAGCGGCACCAACCCGCGCGATTGTCGGGACGCCAGGCGTCGGGCGGCTTCTTGCCCTTGGACCGATTGACCGAGGCGCTGGTAACCTGGAGGCTGGGCGGGTTGGCGAGGTCGTTGGCGTATTCGCGCTTGCGGTCGGCTTCCCAACGCCACCCGCCGGATGCGTGGGCGTGCCCCAGCGGCACATGGTGGTCGATGTCAACGTCCGACGCATCGGTGAAGACCTCACCGCTCCAGGGGCCGAGCCACTCGCCGGCGGTTACCCGACATCCCTTATCGGTTGCAAAGGACACGGGGGATCGGCTTTCCTCGATCAATACCTCAGCACGCGCGTCCTGGCAATCCTGGTCGGCGTCAACCCAGTGCCTCCAATCCTTTCGGTTGTATTCGACATCACTGCCGCGTTCGGCCACAACCAATTGGTCAAGGGTCGTGAGCACGGACTGGACATCAGCCGGCACAGTTGGCGCCGGCTGGGTTGGTTCGATTTGCGTGGTATCGATTACGTTGCGAGTAGCCAATCCGCCTGCGACTTCGCGCGCTGTTTCGAGCGTGTCGCCAACTCGAGGATGACAAGCCGCCATGGCAATGGCGGCGACCAGCGCCGCCATTGCCATCACAACCCGGAGCCGCAACGCTGCTAAACTCCGATACCTTCTCGCTCGGCGATGGATGGCACGTCCTTGTCGCCCCGACCGCTGAGACAGACGAGGATGATGCGGTCGGACGGCATATCGGCGGCCATCCGGCTGACGTGGTAGATGGCGTGAGCCGATTCGAGCGCGGGGATGATGCCCTCGGTTCGGCAAAGGAGGCGGAATCCTTCCAAAGCCTCATCGTCAGTTACGGCCAGGTACTCGGCGCGGCCCGTGGCCTTTAGCCAACTGTGCTCCGGCCCAACGCCGGGGTAGTCGAGGCCGGCCGAGATGCTGTGAGCTTCCTGGATTTGACCGTGCTCGTCCTGCAACAAGTACGACATGGAGCCGTGCAAGACGCCGGGACGGCCGGCGGACAGGGTTGCCGAGTGGCGTCCCGTTTCCACCCCCTCGCCGGCGGCCTCCACTCCCACTAACTTCACGTCGGCGTCGCCGATGAATTCGTAGAAAGTGCCAATGGCGTTGCTGCCGCCGCCCACGCAGGCGGACACCACGTCGGGCAGGCGTCCTTCGATGTCCAGGATTTGCTGGCGGGCTTCCCGGCCGATGACCGACTGGAAGTCGCGGACCAGCATGGGATACGGGTGTGGCCCGACCACGCTGCCGATGAGGTAGTGGGTGGTCTCCACGTTGGTCACCCAGTCCCGGATCGCTTCGTTGATGGCGTCTTTGAGCGTCCGGGTACCCGATTCGACGGCGATGACTTCCGCTCCCAGGAGGCGCATCCGGTAAACGTTGAGGGCCTGGCGCACCGTGTCCTCCACGCCCATATAAACGATGCACTGCAGCCCCAGCATGGCGCAGACGGTAGCGGTGGCGACGCCGTGCTGGCCGGCGCCGGTTTCGGCGATGATGCGCTGCTTGCCCATCCGCTGCGCCAGCAGGCACTGGCCGAGGGCGTTGTTGATTTTGTGAGCGCCGGTATGGGCCAGATCCTCCCGCTTCAGGTAGATGCGCGCGCCTTTTCCTTGGTCAAGGGCTCGTATGTGCCGGGTCAGGTTCTCGGCATAGTACAGAGCCGTCGGCCGCCCCGCGTAGTTTCGCATCAGGTGATCCAGTTGCTCGGCGAAACCCGGGTCGTCCTGCACGGCGCGGTATGCGTCCTCCAATTCGGTGAGGGCGGCCATTACCGTTTCGGGGACGAACTTGCCGCCGAAATCGCCGAAGCGACCCCGCTCGTCGGGGAGGTTAGTCTGGGTGGTCACTACCATTTACATCATCCTTTCCGGGGGTCAATTTCCGAGCCGGGCGGATGCGACGAAACGCCGGATTTTGTCCCCACACCACTGGAAACGTCCACACCCCACGGCTTTACCACGGATATGGCTTCGCTCACGTTGTCCGGCGTCAGACCACCCGCCAGCATGAAGCTACGGCCCGAGGATGCCAGCTGCGCCGCGATGCTCCAGTCGAAGGATTCTCCGGTGCCGCCATGCAGTCCGGCGACCTGACTGTCCAACGTCACCGTGCATCCAACGGCGGCATAGGTGTCGATAAGGTTCCCCATCTCGGCGATAGGGGCGTCGTTTTTGACGTGCAGCACTTTGATCACGCGGGCATGGTCTCCCACCGCGCGGCAGTACTCGACCGATTCTTCTCCGCACAGTTGGACAACATCCAGGCCGGCGACGGCGATGGTGTCCAACACCTCCGCCAGCGGTTGATCGCCGAACAGACCTACGGAACTAGGAGCTTCCGGGCCAATGGCGCTCAACCGGTCGATGATCAAGCGGGCAGCTGACGGTTCAATCCGGCGTCGCCGGCCGGGTACGAAAACGATGCCGATGTAATCGGCCCCCGCTTCAGCAGCGACCAGCGCGTTTTCGCTGTGGCGGACACCACAGATTTTGATGGTGGTACGAGACACGGGGCTAACTTGCCAAAAGCGCCGGCACGCCGGTCAGGGAGCGCACCTTGGCCGCCGTGTCTTCGGCGGTGACCAACGCTTCGCCGACCAGCACGGCATTGACGCCCAGGGGTTCGAGGCGCGCTAGATCCTCGGGTGTGCTGATGCCGCTCTCGCTGACGATGATTTTGCCGGCCGGTATGAGCGGGGCCAGCGATTCGGTAGTCGCCAGGTCGGTGACGAAAGTGTGAAGATCGCGGTTATTGATGCCGATGATCTCGGCGCCGGCATCGACCGCCGTCGCAATCTCTTCGGCGTCGTGGGTTTCCACCAGTGGCGTCATGCCCAGGGTCCGTCCCAGATCAATGAGTTCGGCCAATTGGGACGACGACAGGATGTCCACGATGAGGAGGTAGGTGTCGGCGCCGATAGCACGAGCTTCGTAGATCTGGTAGGGATCGAACAGAAAGTCTTTGCGCAGCACGGGGGCATCGCCCGACGCGCCACTCTCCTTGACCGCCGTTAGATGGGCCGGCTCACCCAGAAAGTGGCTGTCGGTTATGACCGAGATTGCGGCCGCTCCATTGCTGTGGTAAGTGGCGGCAAGTTCGGTCGGCTGAAAATCCGCGCGCAGCAGCCCTTTGGACGGCGAGGCCTTTTTGACCTCGGCGATCAGGCTGATACCTTCTCCGCCCAAGGCCCGGGCAAAGTCCAATGCCGGGGGCCGGTCGGCAATGATGCCTTGTAAAGCTGACAACGGCGTGGCGACCGCGGACGCGGCCAGTTCGTCCCGCTTTTTAGCAACGATTTGGTCCAGAATGCTTGCCATTGGGTGTCTCCCAATCTGCGGTGTAGGGGCGAATAGTTATTCGCCCCTACACATGGTTAATCAGGCGATAATTCTCGGGTCAGCGCCACCAGCCCGTTCAGCTTTTCTGCCGCCCGCCCGTCGGCAATGGACGCAGCGGCCATCTCGATGCCTTCCGGCAGGGTATTCGCCACGTCGCCGGCCACCAGCGCCGCGCCGCTGTTGAGCACCACGGCGTCGCGGATCGGTCCAGTGGCGCCGGCCAGGACGCTGTGCATGGTGGCGGCGTTGGCCGCCGGGTCCCCGCCGCGCAGGTCATCCGGCGTGGCGTGAGGCAGACCCAACCGGCGGGGTTGAACCAGATACGGTCGGATCTCTCCGTCCAGCACTTCCCAACCGGGAGTGTCGCTGCCCAGGGACAGCTCGTCCATACCGTCGTCGCTGTGGACTATTATGGCGTGGTGAGTGCCGAACAAGCGCAGCGCTTCGGCCATCTTTGCGCCCACTTCGGGGTAGCCCACGCCGATGAGCTGGCAGGACACTCCGGCGGGGTTGGTCATCGGACCGAGCACGTTGAAAACGGTGCGGATGCCGATTTCCCGGCGCACCGGCGCGGCGTACCGCATGGCCGGGTGGAATGCCGGCGCGAACATAAACCCGATGCCGATTTCCCGCAGGCAGTGTTCGACCTCTTCCGGCGGCAGCTCGATGCGGACTCCCAGGGCCTCAAGTACATCGGCGCTACCGCAGTCTCCTGAGGCGGCCCGGTTGCCGTGCTTGGCGACGGTGAGGCCGGCGCCGGCCACTACGAACGCGGCGGCGGTAGAGATATTGAAGGTACCCTTGCGGTCGCCGCCGGTGCCGCAGGTGTCGATTGCCGTGCCGTCCACGTTGACCCGCAGGGATTTTTCCCGCATCACGGTGGCGAATCCGGCGATTTCCTCCGGTGTTTCGCCCTTCAACGACAACGCGGTCAGATATGCCCCCAACTGGGCAGGGGTGGCTTCGCCTTCCATCACCTCGCGCATCACTTCAATGGCGTCGGCCATGGAGAGGGATTGGCCGGATATTGCCGCTGATATGGCTTCACGAATCATCGGGCACCGTGATGGGGTAAAATATCGCTGACAATGATAGCACGCTTGGCGTTCGACTTGACGCGTAGGTCCAATGATTTATGGCTGCCGACGTCAACATTGCCGGCGAACTCGACACCGTAGGATTGGCCGTAGCTCAAGCGGCGCAGCGTGGGGCCGCTCCGGCGACAGTCATCTTGTTCGGTTCTCGAGCCCGGGGCGACCACCGCGCCAACTCCGACGTTGACTTGCTAATCGTCTGTGATGGCAGTTCAATCACGGCTGAAGCCGGCGCCCGGCAGGCCATTCGGGAATACTTCACGGCCCATCCTCCCAACCGCAACGTTGACATCATTGCCATGAGCCGGGAACGGTTCAACTACTGCCGCCGCGCCCGCAATCACGTGGCAGGGCAGGCGATCCAGGATGGAGTAGTGATGAACGGCGAAAAAATGGATGATATCTCCAATAACGACGACGGTTATGTTGCGGATTGGCCTGATGTTAAAGAAAGGCTGATAGCTACTTATCGCAATCTGCGCGCCTTTGAAACGCTTATCTCGGAGCTTCCCGACGACAACGAAACGTACGCGTTCCACGCGCAGCAAGCCGTAGAAAACGCTATCAAAGCCTGGGTTTCCGCCGCCGGCCTCAGTTATCGGTTAACGCACGACCTTGACGAAGTGGCGGCTATCATCCTCAACGACCCGGGGCAGGCCCGTTCTCTGGCCGGGCATCAGCTGCAAATCCTGATGGATTACATTACTACTGAAGACCCGGCTAATCCGGTTCGCAAGATAAATTGGTTGACCCGTTACGCTGTCGAATATCGCTACGGGGGTACGAATCACCGGATGGACGGTACGGAGCGCGGCCGATTCCACAGGGAAATCGTCCTGGCCATCCAGACCATGACCAACCACGTGTACACTATTACTGGAACCGGGCCGTCCGACTTGCAGTGATCGCCTGGGCAGAGTTACGAACCGGCTATAAATCGCAGGTACATAATGCGCATCGACGTTCACACCCACGTTTGGCCCGACCGTATCGCCGATGCGGTGGCCGAAAATATGGAAGCGGACTTGGGCTTTACGCCGATTGCCGCCAATACGGTGAGCGGTATCAAGGCGCACATGGCGGCGGCCGGCGTGGACAAGTCCGTCGTGCTGGGGGTGGCGGCGCGGGCCGACCAGGTGCGCCGGGCGAATGATTGGCTCATCTCCATCGCGGACGATACGCTGGTTCCTTTTGGCGCGGTGCAGCCCGACCTGGCGGACAAGGGCGGCGAGATCCGCTACCTGCGGGAGCATGGGGTCAAGGGCATCAAGATGCACCCGGTCATCAACGGTTTCTATCCCGACGACCCCCAATGGTTTCCGGTCTATGAGGAACTGGGCGACGACATGACCCTGGCGATTCACGCTGGGCGTCTGCCGCACCAGGGTTCGGACGCGCCGCTGTACGCTGCTCCGGAGCGGATTGCCAACGTTGTCCGGCAGTTCCCCAAACTCAAGGTGATTGCCCTACACCTGGGCGGGTTCTATATGCTGGACGAGGCGGAGCGCGCGCTGATGGGTCATGAAAACGTGCTCGTGGACACCACCTGGCCGCCGTCGATCCGAGAACTGACCGCCGACGCACTGACCGCGATAATCGGCAAACATGGGGCGCACAAGGTCTGTTTCGGCACCGATTACCCTTTGGTCGATATGGGCGCCGAGTCGGAATACCTGGCGTCCTTGCCCCTGTCTTCGGAGCAGGTTGAGGCGATTCTGGGGGAAAACGCGCGGCGGTTTATTGGACTGTAAAGCATCCTTCGACAGGCCCAGGATGAGCGGGAGGGATGTATTCGCTCATGGTGAGCTTGTCGAACCATCGCCCATCCCAAAGGCGCTGAGCACGAAGGCGTACTCCTCCGCGATCTCCCGGATGCGCTCGAACCGTCCCGACGCGCCGGCGTGGCCGGAGTCCATATGGATCTTGAGGAGCAGCGGATTGTCGTTGGTCCGCAACGAGCGGAGCTTTGCCACCCACTTGGCCGGCTCCCAGTAGGTTACGCGGGGGTCGCTGATTCCGCCGGTGACGAACATGGGCGGATAGTCTTGCGCCCGAACGTTATCGTAGGGGGAATAGGTCCGCATATAGTGGTAATATTCAGCGTCGTTGGGATTGCCCCACTCGTTGTACTCCATGGTCGTCAGAGGCAGGGTGTCATCCAGCATGGTGTTGAGGACGTCCACAAAAGGCACGTGGGCCACCACGCAGCCAAACAGGTCGGGGCGCTCATTGACCACCGCGCCCATGAGCATCCCGCCAGCGCTGCCCCCGACGGCGGCGATGCGGCCGGCGGAGCTGTAGCCTTCGGCGATGAGATGCTCGGCGCAGTCAATGTAGTCATTGAAGGTGTTGCGCTTGTTCAGGAGTTTGCCGTTTTCATACCAGTCCCAACCCATTTCCATGCCGCCGCGAATGTGAGCGATGGCGTAAATGAAACCCCGGTTGACCAGGCTCAGCGCCGAGATGCTGAAATTGGCCTCCATGGTCAATCCGTAACTGCCGTAGCCATAGAGATACAGCGGCGCCGTGCCGTCGATGGCGGTTCCTGACTGCATCAAAAGGCTTATCGGAACCGGCGTGCCGTCGCGTGCCGTGGCCCAGACGCGCCGGGTTTCGTAGTGCTCCCCGTCGTAACCCGACGGAATCTCCTGTTGCTTACGTAGCATCCGCTCCCGGGTGTCCATGTTGTAGTCGTACACGGCGGCGGGGGTTTTCATGGAAGTGAAGCCGAACCGCAAGGAATTGGTATCGAATTCTCGTCCGCCCCGGGGCGACATGGCGAAGTCGTCTTCTTCCACTCCTGAGATGTAGTGGACGTCTTCATCACCCAGCCTCATCACCATCACCTGCGGTAATCCGTCGTGGCGGCAAGCCACGACCAGATGCTCACGGTAGGCGTCGATACCCAACAGCGGCCGTCCCGGTTCGTGAGCCATGAATTCGGTCCAGTTGTTCCAACCGGAAGCGGTAACGGGGGCGGTGGACAGCATGAAATCCTTGGCATTGTTGCCGTTGTGCCGGATGAAGAACCGGTCGCCGTGGTCAACCACGTCGTACTCGAAATCCGTGTGGCGCGGTTCGATCAGAGACGGAACCCCGTTGGGATCGTCGGCATCCAGGAAGCGCCACTCCGCCATATTGTTGCCGCCGGCTACGATGTAAATGAATCGCCCGCTATTGGATTTGCCGGCGCCGACGAAAAAACGTGGGTCCTCTTCGTGATAGACCAGTTCATCGTCGGCCGGGTCGTTCCCCAGGGTGTGCCGGTAAATGCTCACCGGGCGGTGATGCTCGTCCAGCACCGAGTAATAGAGCGTGTCCGCCGCCGGCGGATTGCCCCACTCCAAACTGTAGTAGGTATTCGGGATGGTGTCGGGCAGGGTCTCGCCGGTTTCCAGGTCGAGCACGTGAATGGTGAATTGCTCCGAGCCGTCGAAGTCCACGCCGTAGGCGACCAATCGGTGGTCAGGGCTGTTTTCAAACGCCCCTACCCGGGTGTAGTCGTGGCCTTCTGCAAGTTGGTTCACGTCCAGCAACACCGTTTCCGGGCCATCTTCGCTACCCTGCTTTCGGCAGTAGATTGGATACTGGCCGCCCTCCTCGTAGCGGACGTAGTAGTAGAAATCGCCCTCCTTCTCCGGGACAGTGTTGTCGTCCTCTTTGATACGCCCGCGAATTTCGTCGTAGATGGCCTCTTGCAGCGGCTTCAACGGCTCCAGAAACGCATCGGTGTGGGCGTTTTCGGCCTGGAGATATTCCATGGTGGCCGGGTCATTCTGATCACGCAGCCAATGCCAGTGATCTACCCAAGTCACCCCGTGCATCGCCAACACATGGGGGCGCCGGGGGGCGCTGGGGGGGATGGCAGCAGCGTCAGGCATCGTGAATTGGGATGAGACTGGAGGGATTTCAGGGCACCTATGGGGTCAGGCTACCACAGGTTCCGCCTTGATTGATTCTGTGGTGGCCGATATAGCGTCCATCTCATCGATGAGGTAGCGTCGGCAGGCGCCTGGGCGCAATTTCCCGATAAGGGACCCCAACCATCCCCCGTACTCAGCTTCAATCGTTACGTAGGTGTGGCCCAAATCGTCAGAGGTGTATCCCTCGTCGCCGTCGCTGCATTCACGTACGCGATAGGAAAACCCCACCCAGAAACCCGGCCCCGACGTCCGATGCGACAGCGTTTCACCCGTCTGCACCACCGTTATCAGGCTGGTAAAGCGGTCGCGACCGATCTGGAACTCGATGCGATGCCCCGGTTCTGGTAGGGGGCCATCGGGCAATTCGGCACGACGGTAGCGTTTTCCGTGCAGCTTTCGCGCCGGAAAATCGACCACCGCCGCCCAAGTCTCTTGCGGCGGGCAGGACAGGATTTTGGAATATTCAAAGACCATCATGCTCGTATTATGGACCGTGACCAACATGATTCGCCAAGTTGACCATGGGCAGAATTTGTGCAATTGTATCGCACACGGTGGAATCGGACGGCACGATTATGACTATGCCCGACGGGGCGTTGGCTGGCCTCAGAGTACTCGACTTCACGCACTACGTCTCGGGGCCCTACTGCACCAAGCTGCTGGCCGACTTCGGCGCCGACGTTATCAAGGTGGAGCGACCGCCGGATGGCGACGGGACCCGACGGATCGGGCCGTTTCCCGACGATGAACCCAATCCCGAAAAAAGCGCGCTTTTCCTGCATCTCAACACCAACAAGCGCAGTGTTGTCATCGATCTTAAGCAGGGTGATGCCCGCGACATGGTGAGCAGGCTCGTGTTGTGGGCCGAAGTTGTCGTGGAAAACTTCCGCCCGGGAGTGGCGGACCGGCTCGGCATCGGTTTCGACCAGGTCCACGCCATGAACCCGGAGCTTATCTACACCAGTATCTCCAACTTCGGACAAACCGGTCCATACCGGGACTATCGCGGGTCGGAGATCGTTTTCTACGGGATGGGCGGCGAAATGCATTCCACCGGATTGGCGGACCGCGAGCCACTCAAGTTGGGCGGCAACGTGGGCCTGTACCAAGCGGGAGCGGTGGCAGCCGTCGCCACCTTGGGCGCCGTTCTGGCCGGTTCGTTTTCGCCAGAAGGCGGCGAAGGTCCGCCTCCGGGTCAGCACATCGACGTTTCGATTCTGGAGACACAACTTGGCTCGGTGGACCGTCGGCAGAGCGCGCTGCTGGCCCATCAATATACGGGCGAACTGAGCCGACGGCCCGCTTCGGGCGGTTCCGGCGGGTATCCCAACGCCGTGTATCCGTGCAGCGATGGCTATCTGCAAATCAACGGAAGCCGAATGTATTTTCCCCGCGCCGTCGCGTTGCTGGGCAATCCGCCGGAGTTGGCCGAGCCACGTTGGCGGAACCCGGCCTCCCAGGGCGACCCGGCCATGCAGGACGAGTTCGAATCGGAGCACTTTCTGCCTTGGATCCTGGACCGTACCCGGGCAGAGGCTTGGCAAGCCGCTCAGGAAAATCGCGTGTTGTCCGGCCCGATCAATACGATGGCGGACCTGGACGTTGATCCTTCCTTCAACTCCCGGGGCGTTTTCGTCGAAAAGGACCACCCGGCAGCTGGCGCACTGCGTTACCCCGGCCGGCCTTTCATGATGACAAAGTCCCCTTGGCAACTCCGGCAAACTGCGCCGTTATTGGGCCAGCATACCGCTGAAGTTTTGCTCGAAACGGGGTACACCGAGGCTGAAATCTCAGAGCTCGCCACAGCCGGCACTATTCAGTTGCGCGAATCGGATAAGTAGGATGGCTCGCCTGCCGTTGGAAGGCCTGCGGGTCCTGGAGATTACGGTGGTTTGGGCCGGCCCTTACTGCGGTTCTTTTCTGGCCGATCTTGGCGCGGAGGTAATCCGGGTTGAATCGACCAAGACTTTCGTTCCGCTGACGCGGGGCGCCGCGCCGCGCTTGACGCAAACCGAGATTGACAACTTGCCACTGTATTCCGGCGGCACTCCCGGCCGTGTGCCCGGATCTCGCCCGTTCAACCGCTCGCCGATGTTCAACTCTCACGCCCGCAACAAGCTCAGCATGACGGTGAATCTGCTGGACCCGGGTGGGCGGGAGGTCTTCGATCGCCTGGTGTCAATCAGCGACGTGCTGATTGAAAACAATCCCACCGAGACCATGGAGAAACTGGATATATCCTACGAGTCACTCAAAGCGGTGAAAGACGACATCATCATGTTGCGGATGCCGGCCTATGGCAGCACCGGCCCGTATCGGGACTACCGTGCCCACGGCGTACACATCGAGGGCGTGGTCGGTCACACCATGCTGAGGGGTTACGAGGACACCGACCCGTCCTACAACACCACCGTCCTGATGTCCGACGCTGCCGCCGGGGCTCAGGGAGCATTCGCTGTGCTGGCCGCGTTGCGCCACCGCAAACGGACCGGCGAGGGCCAGCTGGTGGAGTTGGGCCAGGCCGAAAATGTCTTTCCCTTCCTCGGCGAATACTATCTGGACTATCGAATGAACGGCCGCACTCACGCATCATTGGGAAATCGCCATCCCCGCGCCTTGCAAAACTGTTACCCCTGCGCACCGGCGCGGGACAATGATGACCGTTGGGTGGTGATAACGGTGTACGACGATGGACAGTGGTATGCCTTGTGCGACGTCATTGGCGCCAAACACCTTGGGATCGATCCCGAGTTGGCGGACGCCGCCGCGCGCTACGATCGTCAACCTGAAATCGACGCGGCCATCGCGGCCTGGACGCGTACCCAGAGTCCCGAAGCCGCCATGGCCATTCTCCAGCAGCGCGGCGTCCCGGCCGGCGCAGTGATGAACCAGGCTGACGCATTCGCCGATCCTCATATCCGTGACCGAGGCTTTTTTCAAGAAGCGTCACAGGAAGATTGCGGAACTCACCTCTACCCCGGTCCGCTGTACAAAATGTCGGAAACCCCGTTGAGCATCCGACGCGGTCCGGTGATGTTCGGGCAGGACAACGAGTACGTTTATCGGGAATTGCTGGGTTACACTGCGGATGAGTACGCCGCGTTCGAGGCCGCCGGTCACATTGGGACCGACTATGTCATCGGCGTTTGACGCCGGGCCCGGTCGCCGATCAATTTGCCAACAACTCTTTCAACTGGGCGTCAATAAACGCCGTATCCACAGGATTCCGCCCGGGCCCGCCGCCAGTATGTCCCCAGATGGTCGGGATGACTCGCAACTCGGCGTTGGGCATCAGGGATACCTCGATTTCGTTGTCCTCCGGGGGGAAATACTGGTCGGTTCGGGACGGCATTACGAGCGCGCGCGCTTTGATGGCGGCAAGGGCCGCCTCGAAATCGCCTCCGTAAAGCGGGTTATCGCTGATGTCGCCGGCCTGCCAGGTGGCGATCATTGACAGGATGTTGTTGGCGTCTTGCTGAAGATACCTACCCTCCCAGGACGTTATCAGATAGTCTTCCAACGAAGAGTGGCCCAGGTCCAGATACACTTTCTCTCGATAAAATGCCTGGGACGGCGCCCAGCCGGCGTACACCCTGGCCATGGCTCGCAGGCCCTTCCATGGTTGAATGTCGTACCAGCCGTTGTTCCAGGCATCGTCGGCGCACAGAGCGGCTTTCACCCCCTCCAGAAACACGAAATTGTGCCGTGACGTGCGGGCCGAACCACACCAGGGCGCGATGCGCTCCACCATGTCCGGATATAGCGCCCCCCAATGGAAAGCCTGCTGCGCTCCCATGGAAAAACCGCAGACCAAAGCAATGCTCTCAATGCCGAACTGTTCGGTGACGAGCCGGTGCTGGAGTTTGATGTTGTCGTAGTAGGTGACCCTGGGAAACCGTGCCCGGTCGTAGGGGGCCGGCGTGTTGCTCGGCGATGACGATAACCCGTTGCCGAACAGGTTGGGAGTGATGATGAAATATGTGGAAGGGTCCAGCGCCATGCCTGGCCCGATCATCGGCTCGTTGGCCGGATGCTGGGAACCGAAGAAAGTGGGGAACACAATGGCATTGTCCCGACGCTCATTCAGCGCCCCGTAGGTCTGGTAAGCCAGGCGGGCGTTACGCAGGCGCAGGCCACACTGCAGGTCAACGTCTCCCAGTTCAAAGATCTTGTGTTCGGTCATCTCGGGCACTCCTGAGGGTTGAACGCAAAGGCGAAAACAATTAGGCTCGCACCAAGTCTAACAGCGTGGAGGTTCATCATGCTGAACAAGGTACATCACGTGACCTACGTTGTGGAAAGCGTCAGCGACATGGCCGCATACTTGGAGAACAATTTCGGCCTCACACCCATCCGCAGCGACGAATTTACCGAACGAGGCTTCAAATCCATCCTTTACCAGATTGGAGAAACTTTGGTGGACTTTTTCGAGCCGCTGCGCGACGACACGCCCACGGCCCAACAACTCCGCGAAAGTGGGCCCGGGGTCATGCACGTGGCCTGGGGCGTGGACGGCATCGACCAGCTGTTCGCCGACCTGCAATCCAAGGGCAACGCGATGCGGGGGGACGGGCCGTCCACCAGTCCCTTTGGCTACAAGACGGCCAGCATCGACACCAACAGTTCGCACGGCATCTATTTTCAGCTCGCCGAAGGGGAACACAGCTAACGCGCGGCAAGATTGCGGCGAAACGGAGACCGAATCCAGGATCCCCTGAAACGTGTGAAGGAGACTTCCGATGGAATACCGGATCAACCACGTACACATTCGAGCGGCGGACCCTCACGCCACGGCCGCGTGGTACGAAAAGTTTTTTAACGCCCGTATCGTCTCGGAGCGGACGGTTATGCCCAACACTATCACCATCGGGATGGAGATGGGCGGGCAATGCCGGCTCAACGTATCGTCCAAACCGCCGGGCTCTTCGGATGAGCGAAGCGTTGCCGAGCTGAACCGGTTGGGTCTGGAGCACTTTGGCTTCGATGTGGAGGACCTTGAGGCGGAGATGGAACGGCTTACAGGCGCGGGAATTCGCGTCGTACTGCCCATCACGGACACGCCCACCGGGTCCCGGTTGTCCTATATCGAAGGGCCGGACGACGTGCTCATTGAGTTGGTACAGCCGGCAGCGTAAAGGATCGTCAACATGGCCAACGCGCCCCTGCACTACCAAACCATCACGGAGGTGGCGGAGCAGATCCGCTCCCGGCGGGTCTCTCCGACGGAACTCACTGAGTTGATGCTGGAACGGATCGCCGCACTGGACGGTCAACTCAGGAGTTATGCCACCGTGATGGCGGACCAGGCGATGGCAGCGGCGCAGTCGGCGGAAGCCGAAATCGCCGCCGGTCGTTACCGGAGTCCACTGCATGGCGTGCCTGTAGCGGTGAAAGACCTGTGTTTCACCGCCGGCGTGCCGACCATGGGCGGGGCGCAAGTTCTGCGGGATTTTGTGCCTGACTTCGACGGAACGGTGGTCCGCCGACTGTCGGAAGCTGGCGCAATTATCCTGGGCAAGCTGAACCTCACGGAAGGCGCGATGGCCGGTTACAACCCGGCATTTGACATTCCGTTGAACCCCTGGGCCCCGGATCGCTGGGCCGGAGCGTCTTCCAGCGGGTCGGGCGTGGCGACGGCGGCAGGGCTTTGCTACGGATCGCTGGGCAGCGATACCGGAGGTTCAATCCGCTTCCCGGCGGCGGCCTGCGGAACAGTGGGCATCAAGCCCACCTGGGGACGAGTCAGCCGACACGGAGTGCTGGCCCTTGCCGAATCCCTGGATCATGTGGGCCCGATGACGCGGAGCGCGGCCGATGCTGGCATCATGCTGCAAGCGCTGGCCGGCCAAGACCCATCCGATCCGACGTCGCTTCACGCGCCGGTGCCGGATATGTTGGCGGGTGTCGGCAGCGGCGTTGAAGGCGTCCGCATCGGCGTGGACGAACGCTACATTGGAGAGGACGTAGATGCCGAGGTCGCGGAAGCGACGATGGCGGGCGCCCGTTTGCTGGAGGGTATGGGGGCGCGGTTGGTCACGGTGCATATGCCCGACATCCTCCCGTTCTCGCGAGACTGGGGAGTGCTATGCTCGGCCGAGGCCGCCGCCGCACACCGTGATACCTACCCGTCGCGGGCCGACGAATATGGCCCGTGGTTCCGGGGTTGGCTGGAGAAAGGGCGTGGGTACACCGCGCTCGAATACGCGGTTGCCAATCAAGGCCGCTTGGCCTGCAACGGCATTCTGGCGGAGGTGTTCTCGGATATCGACTTGCTGGTTTGCCCCTCGATGACCACGCCGCCGGGAAGGGTCACGCCGGAGGAGTTGTACGGCCCAATGACCGAGGACGAATGGACGTGGGGCCGGTTCACCATCCCTTACGATTTCAACGGAGCGCCGACGATTTCATTGCCCGCCGGCCTGAACAGCGAGGGCCTGCCGTTGAGCATTCAGTTCGTCGGCAAGCACCTCACCGAGCCGTTGTTGGTCCGGATTGGCGACGCTTACGAGAAAGCGACACGGTACGATCTGCGGCCGCCGGCGTAAGGTTGGCCGGGATTGATCCGGCGTCAGGTCAATGGGCGTAACCGTAGGGGCGAATGATGATTCGCCCCTACAAAACGGGGTCAATTGGCAACTATCCAGTCGGCAACGCGCTCGCCGATCATGATGGCGGTGGCGTTGGTGTTGGCCCTGGTTACCTGGGGCATGATCGACGAGTCGGCCACCCATAGGCCCTGGACGCCGCGGACGCGGCACTGCTGATCGGTTACGGCCATGGGGTCGGAGTCCGGCCCGATTCGGCAGGTGCCGGATACGTGGCGTGACGTGCCGACGGTCTGGCGGATCCAGGCGTCCAGCGCGCCGTCATCTGCCAAAACCTCATCTGCTGGTGCGGTGCGGTACTCCATAACGCCCCGGTAGGAATCGGATTCCAGCATGTCGGCGGCCAGGCGCACGGCGTCCCGCATCCGGCGCATATCGTTCTCGTTGTGGAAATAGCGGTAGTTGATCTCCGGTTGCACCGTCGGGTCTGCGGACGCAAGGCGTACCCACCCGGAGCCGTCGGGAAGTTCCAGGGCGCAGGCGATACGGGCGGTGCGGTCGGGCAGATGCTCTCCAGTCATTACGTTGAACACGCCCAGCGTGTGCAGCATCACGTCGTTGGGATAGGACGGGGGCGCGGACGTCACGCGAAGTCCGAAACGCAGCGCGCCGGCATTGGCGTGGAGCTCAACTTGGTCTTTGACCTGGAAGCTCACGTTGCCCATGGGATGATTGAACAGGTTTTGACCTACACCGGGCGACTCGCGGACGACCGATATTCCGAAACTTTCCAGCTGGTCGCGTGGGCCGATGCCCGACAGCATCAGGATATGGGGAGACTTCAGCGCGCCGGCGCTCAGCACCACATGATCGGATTCTACTGCGAAGATTTCGCCGCCGCTCTCCGCCTCGACTCCGGAAACGTGGGCGCCGTCAAACAGAACCCGGCGGACGAAGACGCTGCCCTTGATGGTGAGATTGAGCCGGTGGCGTACCGGGTTCAAATGCGTGATGGCGGTACTCATCCGCACGCCGGCCTGATTGTTCATGGGAATAGCGCCGATGCCGGAGGACTCCGGGCCGTTCAGGTCGGGGTTCACGGCATATCCGCGTTCCAAGGCAGCGGCGTGGAAGGCTTTCTGCACGTCGGGCCAGGGTTGGTTTTCCCGTCGCACAATGGGGATGGGACCTTCAGTTCCGTGAAAGTCGTCCTGTATGTCCAGGTCGGTTTCGGCCTTTCGGAAGAAGGGCAGCACTTTCAGGTAGGTCCATTCCTCGTTGCCGAAGGACGCCCACCGCTCGAAATCCTCGGGCAGTCCCCTCAAATATACCTGGCCGTTGATGGAGCCGGAGCCGCCGATCACTTTGCCCTGGGCGATATTGATCTCGCCCTGCTGGTCGTTGATGGTGCCCCGGAGCGACCACGATACCGGCGATCCGGGCTGCTCTCCTTCATTGGAGTACCCGTTGCGAACGACCTCGGGCAGATGCTCCGGGTCAGGATAGTCCTGTCCGGCTTCCAGCAACAATACCGAGCGGTTGGGATCTTCGGACAGCCGGCTGGCCACCACCGAACCAGCGGAGCCGCCGCCCACTACGATTACGTCGTACTTCATAACTGCGCCCTCGCTTGCGGTTTCAGTTGCCCGATTCTACACTATGCCAACGACAGGCATTGACCGGAGGTTGATGATGGCGACTCCTAAAGTGCCGCCCCGCGGCGCGATGCTGCCCTACCGTCGGCAGGGCGAAATTGACTATGCCGGCCTGGATTTTGACCCTTATGAAAAGTCGCCAAAGCCGGATAATATGGAACAACTTAACGAGATGGACGAGATAGTGGGCCTTTTTCGCGCCCGTTTCACTGACTTCAACGAGCGGCCTGACGTTTTCCTGAACCGCGAGACGTATATCTGCTACGATCCGAGCGACCTGAACGTGCGGATTTCGCCGGACGTTTATCTGGCCTTTGGCGTGGACGCTCGCGCCATCCCGCCCCGCAAACTGTACCTGCCCTGGGAAGTGGGCAAGCCTCCGGACTTCGCCCTGGAGATTGCGTCCGAAAGCACTTCACGGGCGGACGTCAACCGCAAGCCGGCCATCTACGCCGCCATCGGCGTCCCTGAACTCTGGCTTTTTGACCCCAGCGGTGGGCGATACTACGGGCAGCCAATCTGGGGCGGCGAACTGGTTGACGGAGGGTATCGGGAATTGCCGCCGACCCGCGAACCTGACGGGGTTCTGAAAGTGTACAGCCCGCTGCTGGGCATCAGCTTGTGCTGGGATGAGGGCTGGCCGCTGGTGTACGACCCGACGGATGGGACCTACCAACGGAACTGGCGGGCGGAACAGGCTGCCGCCATTGCCGCGCAGGACCAGCGTGACGCCGCACGCGAAGAGCGCGATGCTGCCCTTGCGGAAGTAGCACGGCTGCGGGAACTGCTGCGCCGGGGAAACGTAGAAGGGAACGAAACACAAGGAGATTCCGGGCCATGCTGACCGACCCACAAGAGTTCCTGCGGTACTTCGACTCCATCCACCGCCGCACGACTCGCGACATCGCAGCGCTGCCATCGCCGGCAGAATCCTGGAAGCCGCCCGCCGGCGAAGGAGAAAACGCCTGGAGCATCGCCCAAATCGTGCACCATATCTGCGAATCGCGGATGTACTTCGCCCGCGCCTATCGCAACGAGGGCTGGATTTACGATTGGCCGGTTCCCAGCACAGCGTCCCAAAGCAACTGGGTTCCAGCGCTGGAAGAATCAGCCGCGGAGTTCCGGCGGCGGTTGGACGGCACGCCGGCCGAATGGCTCAGCCGGCGCATCCGCATGATCGACACCGATGGGACCCTGAGCGGCTGGCGCGTGTTGATGATGCTGGTGGAACACGAAGTACATCACCGCTCTCAAATCGACACCTACGCCGGTGTCCAAGGATGGGACGTACCGCAAATATACGGCCGCACTCGGGAGCAGATTGACGAGTTACAGGAGCAGCAGGAGTCCAGCCGCAGCGAGCATTAGGCGGTGTTCTAAGGGCTGATGAGGCTACTGCGGTTCTGGACGATGAACGTCTCCCGGCGCTGGAGGTAGTCCGCCACCAGGTTGAGCAAGGCTTGCGGACGTTCCGCCGGGATGTCGTGACCGGCGTCGTACACGAAGGCGATGTTGCAGTTGGGGATGCGCTCTCGGTAAACCCTGGCGGACGCTGCCAGCGGATCTTCCTGCCCGAACACCACCAGGGTCGGGCATTGGATTTGGCCGATTTGGTTCGGCAACTCGCTGCCTGCGCCAGCGGCGTTTCGCCCCACAATCGGCGGAGAGATCAGCGCCAGCACGGCGACCCGTTCCGGCGAGCGCAGCGCATGGCGTATCGCCAACTCGGCGCCCGACGAGACGCCGACTACGCCGTAGTTTTCCGGCGCCAAACCTGCGATGGCCGCCTCCAACTCGTGGACCGCGCTTATTCCCGAGCCGGCCAACTCCGGTTCCAGTACGACCCACCGGTCGGACAACCCGTGGCGCAACGCGCTCGAGCCGTCCGGCAGCCCGTTGATGACCACCACCGTGTCGCGTACTTGGGCAGGATCCACGGGCTATAGTTCCTTCAGACGCGGCAGGACTTCGCGACCGAACAGGTCTATTTCGGCCATGATGTCACTGTGGGTCAGGCTGGGCTGCTGGAAGAAAAGGTCGATTACGCCGGCGCCGCAGCGATCGTGGTAGGCCTTGATTTGCTCAAAAACGGTGTCCGGGCCGCCGACAAAGGTCAGTCCGGGCGCGCCGCCCACGATGTCGCCGCTTGCGCTGCCGGCGAATACGTTGCGGTAATCGACCGTACCGCCGGCCCGGGTGGTCTGTATAACCTGAGACACCGATGAACGCAGCGCCATTCCCGGAGCGCGGCCTTCGTCGGTCTGTTGGTCGAACCAATCCTGGGCTTGCCGGTCGGTTTCAGCCAGGTAGATGCTGCCACGAAATACCAGTTGATCGGGCTGGGGACGCCAACCCGCTTCGTCACACCACTGTAAATATTTGTCGGTGATGGGACCCATTTGGCTTACCGGGATGAACGACACGCCCAAGCCCAACCGGTGCTGTGCTGCGTACTGCACGGCGTCGTCGCTGCGAGTGGCCACCAACGCCGCCGGAAGGGGCTGCTGTACCGGACGGGGCCATACGGACACGGTGCGGAACTGGTAGTACCGCCCTTCCCAGGCAAAGGGTTCCGGTTCCGTCATCGCCTTGAGGATCAGGTCCATACCTTCCAGCATTCGTCCCCGGCCCTCGGCCGGGTTGACGCCGTACACCTGGTCCTCGTTGGGAGTGCCCCGCAGGAACCCCATGACGAGTCGTCCGTTGGTCAGGTTGTCCAACAGGGTGAGTTCTTCTGCGGCCCGGACCGGGTTGTTCAGAGGCAGCAGGGGCCCGAGCATGGCGATCTTAACTGATTTGCACCGTTCGGCCACCGCGGCGGCCATCACTGCCGGGGTTCCGGTAGCGATGCGGCCCGAATAGTGATGTTCGGAGAAGCTGACCCACTCGAAGCCCATCTCTTCGGCGAACTCGCACTCTTCGATCCCGTCCTGGTAGCTCTGCACGGACGTTTCCGGATCGCTGAAACTCGGCGGCGTCGGCCAGGTGGGCGGGAAATCGCGGCGGAGGGAATACCCCATCGCGCCGAGGTATGACGCTTTCATAGTCGGCTCCTGTAGTACGCGCTAATCTTACCACGATGCACGAAACAAGGTGGCATCATCGGGCGCACCAGTCCTGCATTTTGGCGGATCCGGCCGCGTAATCCGCTCGAGACGTGGACAATAGTGCCCACCCGACGCTAATATCCGGCAACAACGGTAAACGGTCCCTACCACCCATGGGGGATCCACCATGGTTTCTGGATTCCGCAACACGTTCTACGGCTGGTTCGTGGTTCTCGGCTGCGCCTTGGTGGTTTTCGGCGTATCGGGAGGCCAGTTCTCCTTTGGGGTCTTTCTGCAACCCATGACCGAGGAGTTCGGATGGAGTCGCGGGACCCTTTCGCTGGCGTTCGGCATCACCTACATGATCTCTGGGCTGCTGCGCCCGTTGGCCGGCTATCTGGCGGACCGGTACGACGCTAAGTGGGCCGCAATGAGCGGAGTGGCCATCATGGGTTTCATGCTGGTGTTGCTGCCCATGGTCAACAACCTGTGGCAGCTATACCTGGTGTTCTCCGTGATGAGCATCGGCATCACTCTGGGTACGGGGCCCATCTTGACCAAGATCGTCAGCCAGTGGTTCCTGACGAGGCGCGGCCTGACGCTGGGCATCACCGGCGGAGCCGGCTCGATGGGGGCGATGTTATTGGTGCCGGCAACCTCGGCTTTCCTCGTGCTGCTCGATTGGCGGGAAGCCTATCTGTTCCTTGGTCTGCTGCTGTTGGCACTGGTCTTTCCGGTGGGGGCGTTTCTGATCAAAAACAGACCCCAGGATGTGGGTCTGCTGCCCTTTGGCCAGGCGCCCGACGCCACATCCGGACCGAGCGCCGGCGGTTCTCGCGCACCTGGAATCGCGCAAGGCAACGCCACCTTTGGTCAAGCGCTGCGTACCGGTTTCTTCTATCGATTGACGTTTGGATATTTTGTTTGAGGTTACTCAATGAGCTTCGTGAATGCTCATTTTGTGACCTACGCTCGCGACTTGGGATTCTCGCCGCTGGTGGGAGCGGGGGCGTTCAGCTTGATCGGCGCCACCGCTATCGTGGGCGCGCTTTTGTTGGGCCATCTGTCTGACCAATATGGACGGCGCAGGCTGTTGGCGGCGTCCTATCAGTTGCGTATGGCGGGGTTCATTATCGTTCTGCTGTCCATGGGCATTCCATTTGTGGGACTGCCGCCCCTGGGCGTGGCGCCACTGGTGGCGGGGATGGTGCTGGTGGGATTTTCGTGGAACGCGGTGGTCGGAATTACGGCAGCCTACACCTCGGATGGTTTCGGTACGGCCAATCTGGGGCGGATTTACGGCACGATGTTCGCGGTGATGCCCATCGGCTCCGGCATCGGATCGGCGCTGGCCGGGTTCATGTTTGACCAGAGGGGCAACTACGAAATCGCCATCTGGTCCAATATCGCTCTGCTGGCAATTTCCGCGCTGCTGGTGTGGACGATTGGGGACAACCGCCCCGGCGCGAGGGTTCCCGAACTCGCTGAACAGCGGGCCCCGGCTTAGTTGGTTTATCCTCAGTACGGGACCCATCCACATTGAGGCAACAGCACAGAGTAGTGCTTGCGTTGTGCTATGATTAGGCACACTTAACCCCCTCCCCCTCTCACTTTGCGGAGGTGCGATTATGCCGCCACGTGGCAACGAATGGCTGGCGCTGACGACGGAACCGACCCTGGAACCGGACTTGCCGATCTGTGACCCCCATCACCATTTCTGGGTGCAGCGACCGGAGCCGGCGGACTATCAGCAATACCTTCTACCCGACCTGGCCGCCGACATCAACAGCGGCCACAACGTGCGGTCCACTGTGTTTGTGGAAGCGCGTTCTGAATACCGCACAGATGGGCCCGAGGAACTGCGCTCCGTAGGTGAGGTAGAGTTCGTGCAACGCATCGCGGACGAAAGCGCGACCGGTAGGTACGGCGAGGGCCGGGCTGCCGCCGCGATCATCGGCCGCGCGGACCTGAAAATGGGCGATGCGGTGCGGCCGGTGTTGGAGGCGTTGCAGGCGGCCAGCCCCAATCGTTTTCGAGGCATCCGCCATTCGGTAGGCTGGGATCCGCACCCAGAAGTAGAGAACCGGGAGGTTGAGGGCTGCCTGCAAAGGGACGACTATCTCGCCGGCGCTCGCGTGATGCAGGACATGGGCCTGGTGTTGGAGACCTCCGTGTCCTTCCCGCAGTTGCCCGAGTTAGCCGATTTCGCCCGAAAGGTACCGAATCTCACCATCGTGCTGAACCACATCGGCGGAATGAATCGGACCGGACCCTACGCCAACCGAGACGACGAGGTCATACCCCAGTGGCGCGCCGGAATTGAAGCCGTAGGCGAAAGCCCGAATATCGTGATGAAGCTGGGCGGGATCGGCATGCCCCGTATCGGTTTCGATTGGCATACGCGAGAGACGCCGATTGGATCGGAGGAACTGGCCGATTCCGTTGGGGACTGGATGCGGCACTGCCTGGACAAGTTCGGCGCAGACCGTTGCATGTTCGAGAGCAACTTCCCGGTGGACAAGGTTTCCTTCTCCTACCATGTTATGTACAACGCTTTCAAGCGGCTGTCACAGGGGTATTCGGCTTCCGAGCGAGCCGCCGCATTCCACGATACCGCCGTCCGGGTGTACCAGATCAATGCGTAAACGCGATTGAACAAGCAGTGAGGGGCGAATATTTATTCACCCCTACCGAGATATGGAGGAACTATGGAGCCCTTCGAGATTGCCGTCAGCGACGAAGTTCTGGATGACCTGCGCCAACGATTGCGGCACACGCGATGGCCCGACGAGATGCCCAGCACGGGTTGGGAATATGGCTCCAACCTGGACTACATCAAGGAACTGGTGGCGTATTGGGCCAACGATTTTGACTGGCGGGAGCAGGAACGGAAACTGAACGGCCTCCACCATTTCAAGTCCGCAGTGGACGGTCTGAACATTCACTTTATTCGGGAAAACGGCACCGGTACCAACCCGATGCCGTTGGTGATCACCCACGGCTGGCCCAGCACCATCTTTGAGATGACCAAGATTATCCCCCTGCTCGCTGATCCGGGCGGTCACGGCGCTGATCCGGCGGACTCGTTCGATGTGATAGCGCCATCCCTGCCCGGTTTCGGCTTTTCGCAGGCGTCCCAAGAACCGGGGATGCAGGTACAGAAGGTGGCCGACCTGTGGGCGAAGATGATGACGGAAAATTTGGGTTATCCCAGGTTCGCCGCTCATGGTGGCGACATCGGGGCCGGCGTGACGTCCCGCCTGGGATATGCTCATTCCGACAAGATGATTGGCGTCCATTTGACTTCGATCACCCGTCCCACTCCTTACCTTGGACCAGGTTCGCGTCCGCTTACGGAGGCAGAGCAGGCCCACTCGAACCAGCGGGAGCGCTGGCAGCAGTCGGAGGGCGGGTACAGCCACATCCAGGGCACCAAGCCGCAAACGCTGTCCTACGGACTCAACGATTCACCGGCGGGGTTGGCGGCATGGATCGTGGAAAAGTACCGCACCTGGAGCGACTGCAACGGAGACGTGGAGAGCAGCTACACCAAGGACGAACTGCTGACCAACATCACCATCTACTGGGTTACCGGGACAATCGGCTCGTCGGTGCGGATGTACAAGGAGAACCAGAGCACCCTGTGGGAAATGGCGGAGGGCGAAAAGGTTCCCACTCCGGCGGGCATGGCGCTGTTCCCCCAGGAGATTGCCAAGCCACCCCGCGAGTGGGCCGAACGGTCCTGGGACGTGCGCCGTTGGGAGGAGATGCCCCGGGGCGGACACTTCGCCGCCTTGGAAGAACCGGAACTGCTGGCCCACGAGATCAGGGAGTTTTTCCGGCCCTTCCGGAGTTGATGCGGCGGATCGAACCGAGCCGAAGCATTGTAGGGGCGAATGATTATTCGCCCCTGCGGTATTAGCGGGTTAGCGCGTCAGGAACTTCAGGATTTTCGGGTTCACTTCTTCGGGCCGCTCCTGGTGCATGAAATGGCCCGTGCCGGGGATGATGACCTTTTCGAGGCCGCCAGCGAAGTAGGAATACATGCCTGAACTGAGGAAGGATTCCAGCCGTTTGGGTCGGTCGCGGGTGCCGTGCAGGGCGAGGGTAGGCACTCGTATCGGGCCGGCCGCGATGACGGCCTGGTCCGCCCGGACCTGGTCATCCACCTGCGACGCATCGTAGCGGGCGCGGTAGTAACCCAACGCTGCCTGCACCACGCCGGGCTTGCGGAAGGTTGACCGGATGCTCTCCAACGCTTCCGCCGGGATGTCCCACTCCGGCGACGCCCAGCGCCACCATTCCTCGACAAACGCGTAATCATTGTGTGCCACAACCTCCTCGGCATGGGGCATTTGGAAGAAGAAGCCGTGCCAAGTGCCCTGGAGGTACTGGAAGTCCATGGACAGCTCGCGATCAACCCGTCCGGATGCAATCGTCACCAGTTTGATGACCTTTGCGGGGGCCAGCGCGGTGGCTCCTATGACGGCGCCGGCTCCCCAGTCGTTGCCGATTAGGTAGGCCCGATCCGCTCCCAATGCGCCGATCAGTTCCACAGCGTCGCGGGCCATCAGGGCGGAGTGGTAGCGTCCGTCGGACGGCGCCTCGGTGGGGGCGTAGCCACGCATGAAGGGCGCGACGGCACGGAAGCCGGCAGCGGCCAGGTCGGGCAGCAAATGGCGGAAGGAATAAGCGTGGTCGGGAAACCCGTGGAGACAAATGGCCAACGGGCCTTCGCCCATTTCCAGGTAATGAAAGTTGATCCCGTTTGCGTTGACGGTTCCAGTGTTGAAATCAGGCATTGGCGTACCTCCTGCTTAACTCCAGATATCGTTAACGAGTCGCGGTGTTGGCGCGCCGGACCATCACCCGCCCAGCCGGGCGCGCATCCCGTCGGGTACCTGCCGGATCCGGCGGCTGAACGCGGTATCCCAGCGGTTGGGAACCTGCCGGGCGGCTTCGGTGACCAGAGCGGCTCCGTTCAGGTAGTCGTCGCGGTTAATGTACTCGGCGGCGATGGAGCCGTCCGGGGCGCCGTTGTGGTAGTTGCCCAGGGGAAAGGCGACGCCGGTGGAGCGGTAACCGTAGGCCATGAATGCGCTGGCCTCGCACACGCCGCCGCTCATCAACTGACGTTGGCAGCGGAAGTCGGCGTTTCGCGCCGTAAGGGTCTCTCGGGCTCGAATCAGCGCCGATTCGGCGTCGGAGTTGAAGGTGCTGCCGGCGTCGCCAACACGTATCACCGGGCCACCGCCGATTTCCGCGCCGGGCAACGTCCGGGAGGATTCCAGGGACACGACCAGAGTATCCGCCGGCAGGGTGCGCGCCTCAGCCAGCAGGCGCGCCCCGACTAGTCCGACTTCCTCGGCACGGGTGAACACTCCGTACACGTCGCCGGCCGGCGGATCGGCGCGCAAGACCGACAGGGCGGTCAAGATGCAACCGCAGCCGGCCAAATCGTCCGCAGCCCGCATTACGATGCGATCATCCTCGATGCTGAAATCGGCGAGATCAAAAACGGCGGCGGACGGTATCGGGATGTCTGCGCCCGGAGGGCCGGAAACCTGGATCGTTGCTCGTCTTTCTCGCTCGTCGCCGTGGGGTCCGACGGTTTCGGCGGGGACACGCCGGCCACCGGGAAGGATTATGTGCAATGGGACTCCGCCGACGAATGACCCCGATGGGACGCCGCCCAGGGCCTGGCCGATCAGGTAATCGCCGTCGCGGCCCACTATCTCGAAACCCGGATGATCCATGTGCGCCATGAAGGCGATGGGCGGGTGACGAGAAGGATCCGCTCCAGCCAAAGAGGCGATGATGTTGCCGAAATTGTCCGTGCGCCACTTGACGCCGATCTCGGTCAACGCTTCGCGCACGGCGGTCGCAACCCCGTTTTCGTGGAAGGCAACAGCCGGCTGCGCTCCCAGACGGGCCAGGAAGTCCAGGGCGCGGCGGTCGTAATCGGTGTTGATGGTATCGGTAGCGCTCAAAACAGTTACCTCTGCCAGCGGAACAGGCTCCAGACCGGCGCGGTGAAATCGGGGAGCAAGTCCCCGCCGTCGATGATGTCGTTCTCATCCAGAATAACCGGCTCCGCGCCGGGGGCATACCGAGTGATGGTGGCGCGGTCAGGGTCTGCTGACCAAACCTGGCGAGCGCCAAAGCCAAGCCACATTTCCGCCCGACGCCGCATTTCGGGGTAGGAGTTGCTGGGCGATTTCACTTCCACCACCAAGTCGGGAACCAGATCGGGAAAACCTTGAAAACCCATGGGAATCCGCTCAGGCGCAACCCAAGCCACATCGGGACAGCGCACGGTATCCGGGCCGATTTCCAGCAAATAGCCGGGTTCGCCGGCGACGACTACGCCGTAGTTACGGGGGCCAGCAAACAGACTCAATACCGTGGTAATGATTGCAACGACTACGCTGTGAGGGTGTCCGGTAGCCACTTTTTCAACCAACACTCCTCGGACCAGTTCGTACTTCTTGCCGT
>JAGWBI010000009.1:79902-81898 GCA_021295965.1 Dehalococcoidia bacterium
TGGTTCGGTGCTATACTGCCGCCCATAAATTAGACACTGCACATCCGCCCTTGGCGGGCGGTCGGGAGGTGAGCCGTGCTGCCCAAGTTTCGCGTCAGTCTGGACGAGGCTACGATGGTTCCGGGGGACGATCTGAAGTCCACCGTGGCCGCCGTGTTCGAGAAGATGGGAGTGCCGCCGGAGGACGCCCAACTCGGAGCGGACGTGCTGGTCCTGGCGGACCTGCGGGGCGTCGACTCGCACGGGGTCTCGAATATGCTGCGCAGCTACGTGAACGGCTACACCAGCGGCCAGATCAACCCGACGCCGAATTTGCAAATAGTGCGCGAGACCCCCAGCACCGCCAGCATAGACTCCGACCGCGGCTTGGGCATCATCACCACGCCCAAAGCCATGGACATTGCCATCCGCAAGGCGGCCGACGTGGGGGTAGGAATGGTGACCATCGGCAACGCCCGTCACCTGGGCATGGCTTCCTATCACGCTATGATGGCCCTGGAACACGACATGATCGGGGTTTGTATGACAAGTTGCCCGCCTTCGGTGGTGCCGACATTCGGAGCGGAGCCGCGTTTGGGCACCAACCCCATCGCAATAGCCGTGCCGTCGCGCAACGAGGCTCCTTTCGTATTCGACGCGGCCACCAGCACCGTAGCCGGCAACAAGGTGGGGATAGCCCGTCGCCTTGGCGTCAAGCTTGAGCCCGGCTGGCTGGCCGACGCCGAGGGCAACCCCATCATGGAAGAGGCCGACGCGCCGGACAATTACACGCTACTCACGTTGGGCAGCACTCGGGAGCTTGGTTCCCACAAGGGCTACGGTCTGTCGTGCATGGTGGACATTTTGGCGGGCGTCCTCACTGGGTTTGGATACGGCGCGGTTCCCGGACGACCCAATTTCGGGCACTATGTGGCTGCGTACAACGTCGCTGGTTTCGACGATCCCGACCACTTCAAGGATCAGATGGACGAGTGGCTGCAAATGATGAAGTCAACGCGGCCGGCTCCCGGCGAGGAACGCGTTTTGGTCGCGGGTCAGCCCGAGGCCGAGATGGAGGAGATTCGCCGCGTCGAGGGGATTCCGTTGCACGAGGAAGTGGTGGACTGGTTCCACGACACCTGCGGGGAGCTGGGGATTGACTGCCCGTTTTAGATATTGCTGAACCAGAGGCATGTGATGGTGTTGGTAACGCCGTTGATGGGTCGAATGCGGTGCCGCATAATCTCAGTGAGGTCCTCCGCGGTGCCGGCTTCCAATTCCACCACCGCATCGTAAGGCCCCAGCACCTCCCGTACCACCGCGCCGCTGATGGCATTTAGCCGGTCCATGACCTCTTGGGTTCTGGCCGGCTCTATGCTGACGAGTACGTAGGCGTTTGCCGCCATGGTTGCACCTCCAGCAAAGCTCTATATATTGCATATTGTTATACAGACTATTTTTATGCTCAATATTTGTCAAGAGCGGCGATGAGGCAACCATTACCGCACCCCGCCTCCGATCACCCGGAAATGCTGTAGATCTGCCGCGTCGGGGAAAGCTTCCCGCGCCCGGCGCATGGCGGGTTTGCTATGCCGCTTGCGGGCGTCAAGCAAGATGCCTACCACCGTCCCACTGTGCGCTGCGTTGATGCCCACGGCGCCGATATCCTCGGCGAACTGCGCGGCTCGTTCCACCAACTCCGCCGAATCCGCAGGCCGGCCGGCCCGGGCGCTGATGGTCGAGCCCCTACCCACCAGCTCGCCGTCGCACCGGCGAATTCCTTCGCGGACCAACTCCAACGCTTCGCCGGTCGCATCGGATAACGAACGCCACTGCTCAGTGCGGTCCGTTTGGTTGAACTCCAGGGTGTCCAGCTGTCCACCGCGATCAACTACGATGACCTCCAGTGGCGGCGGCGTGCCCAACGATTCGGCGATACGCCCCCTACGGTGGTCAAATAAGGCGACGCCCGGGAACATCACGCCGTCGGTAGGCTCCACGGACAGCGCGATGTGCG
>JAGWBI010000042.1:0-11604 GCA_021295965.1 Dehalococcoidia bacterium
TCTCCCCTCGGCGGGAGAGAGTTAGTGTGAGGGGGAATTCCTTCATAAATCTGAACCCTCGCCTGAAATTCACGGCCGGCTTTTTTGGATACCCACTTGGGGCATCACTGGCAGGGTGGGATATACTACCTACGTGACATTATCATCAATTCGTTGGTGAACGCAGCGACCGCCCGAGAGGAGAACGGACAGCATCGCAACGCAAACCGCAGCGACGGACCGCAGAGAGGTGAACAAGGCATGGTTCATGGCCGTGCTTGCGCTCACCGTCTTTGCCACGATAAGCGCTATTCTCATCGTTCCGCCGCTCCTGGTGGAAATCGCCACCGACCTGGAGATCTCGGTTGCCGTGGCGGGTCAGTTGGCCACTGCCACCTTCGCGGCCTGGGCCGTTACCGGAGTATCTGCCGGCCCCTTGTCCGACTCATTTGGCCGCCGCCCGGTGGCCATCGTGTGTCTGGCGGTACTCTCGATATCCATGCTGGCGTGCGCCGTCGCGCCCAACCTGGAGACATTGATGACGCTCCGAGTCCTGACCGGGCTGGGTGGCGGAGTGGTACCTCCCAACATAGTGGGGTCGGTGGCCGATGTCATCTCCCCGGCCCGGCGGGCCCGGGCGGTGGGCGCACTGTTGGGGATTCAAGGGATTGCCGCGGCCATCAGCGTACCGTTGGTCGCGGTGCTGGCTGACGTCGGCAGCTGGCGATTGCCTTTCATTGTGTACGGCGCGGTGCTGGTGGCCGGGCTGGTGGCGAACTGGCTGTGGCTCCCCAAAGAACGGGGTGAGCGAGTGCGGAATTTCGCGTACCTTTCCAGGTACCGGTCGCTGGTGTCCATGCGATTTTTCCGCGTGGCCGTGGCGGTGAACCTGACCCAGCGCATCGCGTTCTGGGGGAGCATCAGCTACTTCGCCGCCTACCTGATAAATACCTTTGACCTGAGCTTGGGGTTCGTGGCCCTGCCGCTGGTGATAGCCGCCCTTGGGCAGACGGTGGGCAATTACGGCGCGTCATTCATGGCCAGCCTGAGATACCGGGCGGCCATCATCGCCGCCGCCACGGTTGCCGGCGGAGCGTTCGGGCTGGCGGTCTTTTCCGTGGACATGGGGCTGTGGGCAACGGTGGCCGTGGCGACGGTCAGCACGGGCCTGCTGAGCATGACGTTCCCGATCCTGATCGCCGCCAGCACCGAGTATTCGGGCGAGTCCAAGGCCACCGGCGTCGGATTGATGGGTTTCAGCAACCAGGCCGGCGGCATGCTGGGCGCCGCGATTGCGGGGGCGCTGCTGGCGAGCGTCGGGTATGTTGGCATCGGCTATATGTGCCTCACGGTCACCATCATCAGCGCGCTGCTGACGGGCCTGTTCGGCCGGCAGTTCGCGGAGTCCGCGGGCCAGAACCGGAGCTGAGCCGGGAGTAGCTCCCAAGCAGCGCCCCGGAGGCGGAGACTAGCCCACCCGTCGCAAAAGTGGTATTGTTGGCGCATCAACTCCCGTCGGGAGCGATTATTCAACCCGGCCTTGCCATTTGGCCGCAGGAGGGATGCAATGCCTCAGATTAAGCACATCGCTATCGCCACCAACGACGCCGAAAAGACCGCCAAGTTCTATGCGGAGGTTTTTGGCCTGCGTGAAGTCGCCAAGCTCGAGAGCGCCAACGCCAACGGCTATATGCTCTCCGACGGCAACGTTAACATGGCCATCCTGGACTTCCAGAACGACACCGTCGCCGGCGAGCGCGGCAAGGACTGGGAAGGTATCCACCACATCGGGTTCGAGGTCGAGAGCCTCGAGGAGACCGAGGCCCGCTTGCTCGCGGCCAACTCCCACCCCATGGACGAGGTCAACCACGCGCTCCACGCCGGCATGACCGGCCCGCGCACCCAGAACGTAGAGACTAAGTACTCCGGTCCCAACGGCGAGATGATCGACGTCTCGGAAACGGGCTGGGTGGGCACTCGCGGCCTGGACTAGACGGGAAGTCCCGCCCTACAGGGCACAACCAAATACCACTAATGCGGGCGATGCTCCCGTGCATCGCCCAGGAGCATCGTGAACAGTACACCACAACAACTAACTTGTTACATCAAGAAAACCCAGGCCAACCCCGAAACGTGGGAAGGGTTCTGCATTGAGGTGGACATACCTGCCATCGGGGATACTTACGAAGAAGTGGTCGGCAAGATGCACCAGCGGCTGGCAGCCTATATTGATTTCATCCACCAGCGCCAGCCCGACGACGAGCAGAGTTTGATGTTCCGCCCGATGCCCGGCGGACAGGCTTGGAAACTGAAGCTTGAGGAACGCTTTTTGCAGCGCTTGCCTTTCTCAAAGCTGCAAATACGGAAGACCTTCGTCAGCTCAGAGCAAGGAATACCTGCCCAGCTCAACCCCCATCACACCGAGTTGTGCTTCAACTGTCGCAAATACCGCAGCGTGGGATTGTTCGAGGTTTACCACGAACCTAACTCAGCCTACGTGTGGTACGACAAAACTTGCAATCTGTGCAAGGAAGCTGGGGTGACGTAAGTCTCCCCGCCCGGGTCCGGATCGCCCGACCGTATCGAAAACGCCGGCTCCTCAATTGGCGCCGGCGCTCTCTGTCTTGTCGGATGCTCGTGGAGTGCGCGTCCTACCACGGCTCCGCGAAGACGTCCGCAACCGTGATGGTAAGGCCGGCGACGCTGTCCGACGACAGCGAATCCGTTACGCCATAAGTAGCTTCGGCAGCGTATGCTCCCAGGCCTTGCCGGATGAAAGGTTCGGTGAGCTTCAGCACGGTTTCCTGGATGGGATCGATTATCCAGTATTCGGGAACCGCGTGCCGGGCGTAGAGTTCCTGCTTGATGGCCATGTAGTGGGCTGAATTGGATGGCGACAGGATTTCCGCGATGAAGTCAGGCGGACCTTCGCAGGCTCGCGGGGTTATGATGTCGCGCCGCTCCGAACTCACGAACAACAGGTCGGGCTCGACTGCCGATTCGCCGGGCAGGATCACCGCGCACGGAGCGTAGAGGAGCAATCCCAGCCGGCGCTGGACAATATGCGGTCGAAACAGCCCGGTTAAATTTCCCGATGCTATCTGATGCTTGATACTCGGCGCGGCCGCCATGTGATGCAACACTCCGTCAATCAGTTCCCACCTCTCCCCTTCCGGAGTGGAAAAATAATCGGCAACAACGTATTGGCCTTTTGGTTTGGCGGTTACCATAGCGCCCTCAAATCGCACAGACCAACCGGGATGAACTATGCCGGCCGGAACACCAGCCCCGGATCCTCCGGGTCAAACTCGGACAGATCCAATACCAGGGCCATGCCCGTGCGAATGTTCTGGGGGTTGGCCGCATCCACGCCGGAGATGCGCGCCGAGATGCGCGGCCCCTCTTCCAGCGTCACTATGCCCGTGCAATAGGGATTGTTGCGCCCGTAGCCCTTGGCCTCCAGCGAGGCCGGGGCGACGGATATGCAGGTAAAAGTGCTGAGGGTGGCGCGGCCGCTGAGTTCGTGCCACTCCATATCACTGCTGTGGCTCACCGGGTCCATGGGCCGTGCCTCGGCATATAGGTTGCCGTTTTCACGGCAGCGAACGCCCATGAAACGACCTTCTGCCAGGAAAGCGTAGAAAGACGCTGCGTTAAACGGACGGGCTTCGGTGGTCATCAGACGCCTCCTAACCCCGCTGCAGGACGTTGACGACGCAAGTGCCGCCAGTGCCGCCGACGTTGTGAGTGAGACCGAACTCCAGGTCGGGATTATCGAGTTGGCGGTCGCCGGCTTCGCCGCGCAGCTGCTTGTACACCTCGATGACCTGGGCGACGCCGCTGGCTCCCACCGGGTGGCCTTTGGCCTTGAGGCCGCCGCTGGTGTTGATGGGTCGGTCGCCGGATCGGGCGGTGCGGCCCTCGTCAACGGCGTGGGGTCCCTCGCCGGGGGCGAAGAAGCCCAGGTCCTCGCTGGCGACGATTTCGGCGATGGTGAAGCAGTCATGCACCTCGGCCACGCCGACCTGTTCGGGGCCGATGCCGGCCATCTCATAGGCTTGCGCCGACGCGATCTTTGCCGCCGACAGGGAGGTCAACTCCTCGGCGTCGTGCAGGGGCCGGCCGGTGGCCTGCCCGATGCCGGCGACGTGCACCGGCTTGTCGGTAAACTGTCCGGCGATCTCGCTGGCCACCAGCAGGACGCAGGACGCGCCATCGGTGATGGGAGCGCAGTCGTAGAGACGCAGGGGCCACGCAATCCACGGGTTGGCGCGGGCGTCATTGAGGAAGTCCAGTTCGTCTTCCCACTCGGGCACGGGCTCGCCGCGCTGCTCGGCCCGGGCCTTGCGCCGGTCCATCATGTCGCGGACGGTCTGCTGGAACTGGGCCTTGGGGTTGAGCTTGCCGTTTTCGTGGTTCTTGACGCCAACCTTGAGCAGGTGGTTCAGGTTGGTCTCGTAGCGGTCCATGTGGGCCTTGGCGATAGCGCCGAAGATGCCGGGGAAAGTCAGGCCAGCCGGCACTTCATAGAGGCCGTCGGCGGCGGACGCCAGCACGTCGGTAACGCCTTCAGTGGGCAGGGAGGTCATCTTCTCCACACCGCCGACCAGCACCACGTCGTACATGCCGCTGGCGATGGCCATGGCGCCCTCGCGCAGAGCGCTGCCGCTGCTGGCGCAGGCGTTCTCGATGCGGGTTATCGGCGTGGGCGTCATTCCCAGCCAGTCGGCCATGATGGGAGCGGTGTGGCCCTGATGCTCAAAGAGGTCGGCGGAATAGTTGCCAAGGTAGCCGGCCTCGATGTCCTGGGGAGATATGCCGGTATCGATAGTGTCCTGCATATCCTGAAAAGCCTCGACGAACAGGTCGCGGCTGGTCTTGTCGGGATACGCGCCGAACTGGGAAAGGCCGGCGCCGACGATGGAAACCGGGCGGGCCAGACGGCGGCTGCGGGTGGTAGCCATGTGTGGTACTCCTCAATAGCGATTGCGGTGCATCATCCTACACCAAAATCCGCCGGCGTTGCCAGCGCATCGAGCGGTGGTACCCATTGCCAACCGGGTTGGTTAAAGCGGCGGTGTCAGCGTCACTCCCAGCGCCGCCTCGCACCAGGCGGCTGCAGAAAGCAGGCGGGATTCGGCAAAGGGCGATCCCACCAGCTGTATCGCCAGGGGCAAACCAGATTCGGCCAGACCCGAAGGAAGGGCGATGGCCGGCAGTCCGCAGGATGTCCACGGGCCCTGGAAGGCGGGGTCGCCGGTGTTGGTGCGGTCGGCCTGGGACGGCGCGGGTGTCGCCGGCGTGAGCATCACGTCGCAACGTTGGGAAAGTTGCTCCATGTCGTCGATGAATTGCCGGCGTCGTTCCAGGGCGCGGGCGTACACGATGCCGTCGGTCTGCAAGCCGTCGGCCAGCATGGCGCGCAGCTTGGGCTGGTAGTCCTCGGCTTGTTGGCGGTACATCGGCTCGTGGAACGCCGCCGCTTCCACCGCCATGATCAGGCGCTGATCATCGAAGGCATCCTCGATGCTGTCGGGCATGGGCAGCTCTTCGATTTCCGCGCCGGCCTGGGCCAGTCGCTCGGCGACAGAGTCGAGGTGCCGTCGTGTCTCCGCGTCCGCCTTCTCGTAGAAATAACGGCGGAGCAGGCCGATGCGCGGCGGCGCGGGTTCCTGTATGGCCGAGAGATAGTCGCCCACGGGTTGTCGAGATGAGACCGGATCGTCGGCGTCCGGGCCGGCCGTGACCTGCAGCAGCAGGGCGGCGTCCTCCACCGAGCGCACCAGCCAGCCAACGGTGTCCAGATTCCAGCTGACGGGGACCACTCCATAACGGCTGACTCGTCCGAAGGTGGGCTTGAAACCGACCACGCCGTTGTAGGCCGCGGGTCGCAGCACCGAGCCGACGGTCTGAGAACCCAGCGCCGCCGGACACATACGCGACGCCACGGCCACCGCCGAGCCGCTGCTGCTGCCTCCGGGGGTGTGCGCCGGGTTCCAGGGGTTGAACGTGGGCGAGGGGTCCAGGCACGCGAACTCGGTGGTGACGGACTTGCCCAGCATCAACGCGCCGGCTCTTTTGAGCAGGGTCAGCGATGCCGCATCGAAGTCGGGCACGAAGTCCTTGTACACTTCGCTGCCGGCGCGAGTGGGAATGCCGGCGGTGTAGTAGATGTCCTTGACGCCGATGGGGACGCCGTGCAGCGGCCCCAGGGGTTGGCCCTCCGCCACCGCTGCGTCGGCGGCGCGGGCGCTGTTCAGGACGGTATCCCGGTCAACATACACCCAGGCGAGCAGGCGGTCGTCCAGCGCCTCGATGCGGTCGAGACAGGCCTGGGCCAGTTCAACGGCGGTGAGGCTCCGCTCCGCGATGGCGCGGGCGGCTTCGGCGGCGGTGAGTTCGTTGGGTTCGGGCATGACGCCAAACCTCCCCTAATTGAGCAGAGCCAGCATCAGCGCAACGAAGCGATGCACTAATGGGCGGTCATATTCGATGTCTTCCGGTTCCATCGTGCCGTTGTAGAAGTTGGAGTGGAAATGTTGCGCCGCCAAGATTCCCACACGCATTTCAGATTGCAGGAGATCGTCATCCTGCGCTTCGGCAATTTGCCGAGCAGAATTAATCAATGTGCGGTGGGTTCCATACTCCAACCCCCGTTGCTGAGCGACGGCCATGATTGCGTGCGCGGCGGCGCCCCAGAGCTTCTCGGATGCCTGGAGCGTGTCGCCGGCGTCGAACTCCCGGTCGGAGTCGGCCAGAAAACCCTGGGCAGTCTGGGCGTGGTCTGTGGTCAGCATCGCCGGAACCTCACGCATAGCGTGATTTGATTATACGCCGGGGGGTCGGCGCTCACCCCAGTCGGTGGCCTGCTCGTAGGCGTAGGCGGTGCGGAACAGGGTGGTTTCGTCGAAGGCTTTGCCGGCGATTTGCAGGCCGATGGGCAGATTGGAGGCGGTGAAGCCACAGTTGATCGACAGGGCTGGCAGGTTGGCCAGATTGAAGGGCGCGGTGAATCCACGACGGCCTTTGAAACCGGCGATGACGTCCGCCTTGGTGCCCAGTCCGGTTGACTGCGGGATCAACGTGGCCGGAACGGACGACGCCGGCATCACGAGTACATCCACGTCTTCCAGCGTGGCGAGGATCTGACTCCGCAGCGCATCCCGCAGCCGCATCGACTTCTGGTACACCTTGGCGGGCAGGATGCTGCCCATTTGTGGTCCAGCTCGCGCAACCGCTCGGTGGAGATGATGTCCCAGTTCAGCATGGCGGCATCGCTGCTGATGATCCCGTAGGAGATTTCGGAAGAGTTGACGATGAGGGGTATGGAGACCTCACGGACCTCCGCGCCGAGGCCAGCCAGCACCGCCGTCGCAGCGATCACGGCGTCGCGAACCTCGGGGTCGTTGGCATCGGTGTGGACGCGCTCGCTGATGATGCCGACCTTCAGGCCGTTGATGTTCCCGTCCAGGGCGGCGGCGTAGTCGGGTATGGGAACGTCCCACGTCTGCGGGTCCCTGGGGTCATGGCCGGCGATGGCGGCGAGGGTGTGAGCGCATGGGTCCCGCCGTATCCATGGACCAACTGGCGCCGAAGACACCGTGGCGGCTGACCAGGCCGAAGGTGGGTCGGATGCCGACCAGTCCGCAGAACGCCGCCGGTCCGCGGATGCTGCCGCCGGTGTCCTCGCCGAGGGAGGTCGCGCAGAGGAAAGCGGACGTCGCCGCGCCGGACCCACTGCTGGAGGTGCCGGGGTTGCGTTCCGTGTCCCAGGGGTTGCGCGGCCGGCCGTAGGGATGGCGGAAGGCGTCGCCGCTGGCATACTCGCTCATGTTGAGCTTGCCGAGGAGGACGGTGCCAGCGTCGCGCAAGCGAGTCATGATGGTGGCGTCCTCGTCGGGGACGTTCTCAGCGAGGATGGTGGAGCCGTTGGTGGTGACGATGCCGGCGGTGTCAAACTGGTCCTTAACGGCGACGGGAACGCCGTGGAGCGGGCCGCGATGGTTGCCGGCGGCGATTTCGGCGTCGGCCCGCCGGGCGTCCTCGCGGGCGCGGTCAGGAGTTACGGTGATGTAGGACGCATAGTTGCCGTCCAACTGTGCGATGCGATCCAGATAGACTTCAGTCGCTTCAAGCGAGGAAACGTCGCCGGCGGCGATGCGCTCGCCAAGTTCAGTGGCCGAAAGGTAGCACAGGTTGGGGTCTGCCATAGTCACGCCTCCATGGTACGGGCCGTGGCCGAAACAATGATCGGCAGCGGTTGGATGTTGGCTACGTCAGGCTCTGTGATGGCGTCCAGCGCTTCCAACAGGCCGTTCAGCGATTCGCGTACTTCAGGGAGCAAATCATCGGGGATGTTGATGCCTGAGGCGTTGGCTAAAGCGCGCACCTCAGCGTCAGTCAAGTCTGGCACGATTTCACCTCGTGGGATGGAGTGAGACAGTCGTTCCGGAAACAAAAGCGATTGCGCTTTGAGGGGTCGTCGAGATGCCGCGATTGTAGCCGTCGATCAGAGCCTGTTCAACCCGAACAAAACGTTACGTATAGTGCCGCTGGCGAGGCTGATCATGGACGGAGTCTGAATCCGCTCTGATAGAATGCCAAATACCTTCCCCGACGCTGTTGGGCGATTGATCGAGGAGATGACCAAAATGGCAAAAGTGGGTTTTATTGGGTTGGGCACCATGGGTGCCAGCATGGCGTACAACTGCCTGCGCGGCGGCAACGACATGGTGGTACACGACATTCGGCGAGAGGCCGCTACACAGCACCTCGAGGCTGGCGCGGTGTGGGCGGACACACCCAGGGAGGTGGCGGAGTCGACTGACGTCGTGTTTACGTCACTGCCCGGCCCGGTGGAAGTGGAGGCGGTGTCGCTGGGCGAGGACGGCATCATGTCCGGTATGGCGGCCGGCAAGACCTATTTTGACCTGAGCACCAGTTCCCCGACCCTGATCCGGCAGATCCACGACCGTGTCACGCCGCAGGGCATCAACGTACTGGACGCCCCGGTGAGCGGCGGACCGGCCGGCGCGGCCAGCGGACGCCTGGCCATCTGGGTGGGCGGCGACAAGGCGGTGTTCGACCAGCACAAGGCAGTGCTCGATTCCATCGGCGATGCCGCCTACTACGTGGGGCCAATCGGCAGCGGCTCCGTCGCCAAGCTGGTACACAACTGCGCCGGTTACATCGTGCAGACGGCGCTGGCCGAGGTGTTCACCATGGGCATCAAGGCGGGCGTGGACCCGCTGGCCCTGTGGCTGGCCGTGCGCAAGGGCGCGGGCGGACGCCGTGGGATGTTCGAGGGCCTGGCCCAGCACTTCCTGATCAACGACTACGATCCGCCGGACTTCGCCCTCCGCCTGGCCCGCAAGGACGTTGACCTGGCCGTTGCTGTGGGCCGGGAGTTCGACGTGCCCATGAAGCTGGCCAACACCACGCTGGCCGAAATGACCGAGGCCATGAACCGTGGCTGGGCCGGCAGGGACTCCAGGGTAGCCATGCTGCTGCAGGAAGAGCGCGCCGGCGTAGAGGTGGCAATCGACCCTGACGAATTGCGGCGGGTGCTGGAGGAACAGGGCGGATAAAAATGCCCCCTGAAGGTCGGGGATGAACTATGGTAGTGCGAGCAACAGGCATCAATCCGGCGATGCTGCGTTGGGCGCGGGAGCGGGCTGGCTACTCCGTCGAGGAAGTAGCCAGCAGAGATTTACTCATGGGAATCGGGCGAAGAATATCCCACTTGGCGGCAATTGGAGCATTTGGCTCGGGATCTGTACCACCGGCCAACAGCGTTGTTTTTTTTGTGGGACCCTCCCGAGGAAGAAATACTCGCCGCGGAATTTCGGAGGCTCCCCGAGACCGCCCTAGACGACTTGGAACCTGACACGTGGCTAGCAGTCCGGGAAGCTAAGGCACGACAATTGGACTTAGCGGAGTTGACAGAGTTTGACGATCCCGGTGCAAAATGGCTTCTACAGGACATCGACGGTGCGAAAGTCGATGCGCCTGACGAACTCGCGGCTGAAGTTCGGCGTTACTTGGGCATTGCGCCCGCTGACCAATTGGAATGGACCTCAGACGATGAAGCGTTAGACAATTGGCGGGATGCCGTCCAATCGGCAGGAGTTTGGGTGTTCAAGCGCTCTTTCAGGCAGCAAGATGTGGCCGGCTTTTGCCTTAATGGTGGGCCACATCCACTGGTGTACTTGAACAATGGTCAACCAAAAGTACGCCAAATATTTACCCTGTTTCACGAACTAGCGCACCTCCTGTATGAATTCAATCATCTGGAACGCTCGGGGATCGACCGTTACTTAGGTTTTCTACAAGGTCAGGATAGGGAGGTAGAAATAGCTTGCAATCGCTTCGCAGGCGAGTTTTTGGTGCCCCGAGACCATTTTCTACAAAACTTTGGTTTGGTCGTGAGTGGCGAACCGACAGACGATGTGCTGATCACTTTATCGCACAATTATCGCGTCAGTAGAGAGGTCATCCTCCGGAAATACTTAGACCAAGGTTGGATCGACGGCCGATTTTATCGTGACAAAGTAACCAGTTGGGAAAATGAACGATCTCCTGAGGCTGGGAATAGTCAGCGCGGAGGAAATTATTACGCGAACCAAGGCACATATTTGGGGACCAAGTACACCGCCCTCGCTTTCCGAGGTTATTACCAAGGTGCTTACGATGTTGACCAATTGGCGGAGTATTTGGACATAAAAGCGTCTAACGTTGGCGGCCTCGAAAATTGGTTGACCAGGAGGCTGTCGCCACGATGATGGATTACGCTCTTGACACCAATACACTGAGTCAGATTTACCGCTTCTATTACCAGGATCGCTTTCCCAGTTTCTGGGATCAATTTAACGCTTTAGTACGTGCTGGCCGGGCTGTTTCCGTCAGTGAGGTCGAGGCTGAATTGTCTCGCCGATCGGGTCTAAATGCCGCGGTTACGGATCTGAAGCGATTAAACCCAAATTTCTTCACTCTACCATCACCAGAAGAACAGCAGTTTATTTCCCGAATATTTGCAGTGCGACAGTTTAGCGGCTTAATTAGTGCTAAAGCCATGACTAAAGGCACACCTGTGGCTGACCCCTTCATCATAGCCAAGGTGGGAGCCGGGTCAGCACTGTTCGTTGTTACAGAAGAGATGTTTCGTCCTAACGCAATTCGTATCCCAAATGTGTGTGCCCACTTCGGCATCGACTGCATCAACCTACAGCAGTTGATGGAACGAGAGGGCTGGCGGTTTTAACGCCACCGGCACAGACCCTTAATCCGCCGCCTCCCACCGCAGCACGGGCCTCCGTGCCGCCGTGGCTTCGTCGAGACGGGATACCGGAGTGGTGTGCGGGGCGTGCTGCACCGTTTCGGGTTCGCTGGTGGCTTCAGCGTCGATGGCGCGGAGGGCGTCGACGAAGGCGTCGAGGGTTTCCTTGGTTTCCGACTCGGTGGGCTCGATCATCAGCGCCTCGTGGACGATGAGGGGGAAGTACATCGTCGGCGCGTGGAAGCCGTAGTCCAGCAGGCGCTTGGCTACTTCCAGCCCGCTCACGCCCCGCTCCCGCTGCCAGTCGGCGGAGAACACCACCTCGTGCATGCAGGTGCGATCGTAGGGCA
>JAGWBI010000042.1:11672-36391 GCA_021295965.1 Dehalococcoidia bacterium
GTGCGGATGTAGGTATAGGCCCGCACCAGCACTCCGAAGTTGCCGTGGAAGCCGCTGATCTTGCCGATGCTTTGTTCCGGCTCAGTCAGCGTGTACTCACCGGCATCGTTCCGTCCCACCACCGGAGCGGCCAGGTAGGGGGCCAGATTCTCGCCGCAGCACACCGGGCCGGCGCCGGGTCCGCCGCCGCCGTGGGGTGTGCTGAACGTCTTGTGCAGGTTCAGGTGGCACACGTCGAAGCCCAGTTCTCCCAGTTTCGCCCGGCCCAACAGGGCGTTCATGTTGGCGCCGTCGCCGTACACCAGGCCGCCGCAGTCGTGTACGATCTGGCACACTTCGATGATGTTGGTGTCGAACAGGCCCAACGTGCTGGGCAGCGTGATCATCACGCCGGCCAGATCGTCCCCGGCCAGCTCCCGCAGCGCGGCCAGGTCGGTGTTGCCGTCCGCATCGGAGGGAATGGTAACGACGTCGAAGCCGGCCATTGCCGCCGACGCCGGGTTGGTGCCGTGGGCGCTGTCGGGTATGCCCATCTTGGTGCGCCCTTGGTCGCCCCGGGCCAGGTGGTAGGCCCGCATCATCAGCACGCCCCCTAGTTCCCCGTGGGCTCCGGCCAGCGTGGCCAGGCTGGTGGCGGCCATGCCCGTCACCTCGGTCAGGAAATCCTGCAAGCGATACAGCAGTTCCAACGCGCCCTGCGATTGTTCCGCCGGCTGCTGCGGATGGATGCCGGCGAAACCGGGCAGGAATGCCACTTCGTCGTTGATCTTGGGGTTGTACTTCATGGTGCATGAACCCAGCGGGTAAAAGTGGGTGTCAATGCTGAAGTTGAGCTGGCTGAGGGCGGTGAAGTACTGCACCACCTCCGGCTCCGAAACCTCCGGCAGGGGCAGGTCATCACGCAGGTAGGCCGCGCTGGGGAGGGGCGCCTGGGGTACGTCCAGACCCGGCGTCACCACGCCGACGCGCCCGGTTACGCTGCGGTCCATCAGCAGCCTGGTGGTATCTCGGTTTCCGCCTTTGTTCAGCATTGTTACGGTTTCTCCTGTCATTTAGGTGGCGATGCTCACCAGGTGGTCAGCGCTACCCACGCGCCCAGCGCGGCCACGATCACGCAGTCTGTGCAGAAGCGAACGGTGGGTGTGATGGTTTCGGGTCTGATGGTGTTCACGAGAATGCTGATGGGTTCCAGCGCCAGACCGACCAGCACCAGCAGGATACCGATCCCCTGGGCCTTGTCGCTGGGCAGGGCATCGGACACGTGGGGCTGGATGAATAGAAACCACAATCCCAGCAGCATGGTGGGTATATGCAGTGCGGTTACCAGCTTGCGGGGGTCCATCGGGACACCTCCCGGCCGTCGCTACGTTCACCATGGTCGCCATCCGCTCCTGACCGTCAGGCTCCGGGGTGGGGCGTCGGACCCAACCACCGGCTGAACATGCCGGCGACTTCGCTCCGTAAGCACAACAAGCCTGTCATAAACCCGAATACCAGAAACAGCTTTCCGAATAAAGGCAGGGCGCCTCCCCAGGGGAATATCGTCGATCATGTTCTTATCCCGCCTGACTCGCCGGATTGGCCTGAAGTTCATCGTCGTTTGGGGCAAAGAGGTTGTCATCCAACCGGTTCGCCGGGTTTGCTGGTAACGCCCCGCTGCTAATGACGGCCGCCGGCGAGGCGCCGCAGACGGTCCCAAATTTGCCGGCCAAACGTACCTTGGACAGCTAAAACGGAGAACACCACGGCCAACCCTATAAAATAGGGCAAAGGCCCGGCCCAGTCGAAAATCAACGGACTGCCCAGCACGACCCATACCCCCACGCAGGCCACCGCGTACAAGGCCATCCTACCGTACACGGTCCGACGAATGAAGCGGTTGGTCTCGGCCAGCGCCTCCTCGTGGGTCGCTCCGTCCAACCGAGCCAACTGAATCCGCGAACGTCGCAGGTATTGGGCCATTACCAACAGGGCAGCGATGGAGACTCCCAGGATGGCCGCCAGTCCGGCCCAGCACACGCCCGTTATCACCCAGCGGATCCACCGCGTGTCAGTGATCCAACCCAGAGAGTTAACGATCATAATCGCCAGGAAGATAACCGTGCCCGCTGCAATCATCAGCAGGGCAGGGACAGGTTTTATGGACCACCCGAAAACGTGAAACCGCGGGTCGTCAGCGGCTTCCATGTCCTCCCAATCGTCAGCGTAGCTGGTGCGCAACCGTCTCATCAGGCGACCACTCTTTTCTTGCGCAAGGTCTGGGTAACGCACGGCCGTAGCAATTATTTGACCGCCTTCAGGCCGGCGACGAGGGCATCAATATCGGCGCGGGAATTCATCTCCGTGACGCAGAGGAGCATTCCATTGTTGAACCGGTCGCTCACATCCAGTCCGCCCAGGATGTCGCGTTCCATCAACTGGCGATTGACCTCTGTCGGCGGTTTGGGACATGAGACGACAAACTCCTGAAAGAACTCGCCGGATTGGGACAAGGAATATTCGTCCAATTTTGCGATCTCGGCGGCGGCGTAATGAGCCTTGTGATAGCACAACTCCGCTACCTGTCGCAGGCCGTTCCGCCCCATAGCGGCCAGGTAGATGGCCGATGCCAGGGCGTACAGCGCCTCGTTGGTGCAGATGTTGGAAGTGGCCCGCTCGCGACGGATGTGCTGTTCCCGCGTCTGCAGGGTGAGGACATAGCCGGTGCGCCCCTCGGTATCGGTGGTGCGACCCACCAGACGGCTGGGCATCTGGCGTATGTACTGCTGCTTGCAGCTGAACAGACCCAGGTATGGCCCGCCGAAGGAAGGCGGGATGCCGATGGGCTGTCCTTCTCCCGTTACGATGTCCGCCCCGAACTCGCCCGGTGGGCGCAGCATCCCCATGGCCAGGGGGTCGGCGGACACCACGAGGAGCGCCCCGTCGTCGTGGGCGGCGGCGGCCAGACCGGCCAGATCGTCCAGTTCTCCGTAGAAATTGGGATACTGGGCCACGATGCCGGCGGTCGCTTCGGTGACGGCGCCGGGAGCGTCGGCAGCGGGCATCACGTCGATGGCAATGCCCTGGGCCTGGCAGTAAGTGGCAATCACCTGTTGGTAGGCCGGGTTCACCGTATCGCTCACGATCACCCGCTGCCGTCGGGTGACCCGGCAGGCCATGAGCACCGCTTCGGCCAGGCTGGTCGCGCCGTCGTACATACCGGCGTTGGCGACTTCCATGCCGTAGAGGACGCTGATCATCGTCTGAAACTCGAAGATGACTTGCAGAGTGCCCTGGGATACTTCGGGCTGATAAGGAGTGTAAGCGGTCAGGAACTCGCCCCGGGTCATCACGGCCTTAACGATGGACGGAATGAAGTGGTAGTAAGAACCGGCGCCCAGGAAGGAGGGCCCGCTGGCCAGCGACCGGTTTCGCCCGGCCATTTCGCCGAGCTCGCGCTGGATCTCCAACTCCGACATCGGATCCGGCAACTCCAGCGGCGGGTTTCGATACCCGTCGGGTATGTCGGCGAACAGGTCGTCAACGGTGCGGAGGCCAATGGCCGCCAGCAGCTCGTCCTGCTCCTCAACGGTATTGGGAATGTAGTGAGACTGGAAGTTGGTTACCATTCGGGGTTGCTCCATGTCGATCTGATCAATCATCCCAGACAAAGGGACGATTCGGATCGGCGCTGATGGTTTGCACGCGCCAATTAGCTTTGTTCTTCAGTGCAGCCAAACTTATTCTAACCCTAAACGCCTCGCCCCGTGTTGGAGCATTTCGCCCGGCCAACCAGATACCGTCGTTAGCGTTGGGGTTGTATCGGTGTTGCAGAAGTCCGTTGGGCAAACACAGGACTGAAATCGATTCGAGGCGGTTCGGAGGATGATAGGCCACGTCTTCAGAGTAGTTGTACTTGACGAATATTGTAGTCGTCAGATACTCGACATCTCGCACTACTGCGATGGTGTCCATTTCGCCAAGAACGTTAACAGGTTGCCGTTGCCTGATCTGACGGATATGCATTGAGGTCTGCGATGTTTGGATTGTGGCGGAGCGAGAGCCGGCGATTTTCTCGGCCTTGGAGTCAACGAACAGTGCCTGCCGAACCGAATATTCCGGTTGAAAGAGGTAGGTGGCTCGCTTGTAGTCGATCTTCCCGAACAGTCTTATCGGGATGGTGGGCATACCTTGTCGATCAAGCGCCTCACGTGTGATGTCCTCTCCGATGTCCGCGACCAAATCGGATTCTCCAGCGAAAATCTCGATCGCATCATCCCGAAAGTCGTGAATAGCCTGTGCCACCATTCGCAAGGTGGCCTTTTCCACTTGCTCGATGATCTCAAGGTCAGCCCGAAGTGCGTCACCGCTGAGGGTCATAACAATAGAAGCTGAGAGGCTGCGAAGGCTTCCGCAGTACGCCGCGTGGCCAGTTTCACACTGTTAGGACTGAGGTCAAACCCCAAGAATTGCCGGCCCTGCTCTATCGCCGCCAGCGCCGTGGTGCCGCTGCCCACGAAACAATCCAGCACCAGATCATCCGCCTCTGTTAGCAACTTTACCATACGCCGGGGCAATTCGAGGGGGAATTGCGATTCGTGGTCGCTGTTGGAGCGCACCGATGGGATGTTCCACACGGCACGGGAACCCCATTCTGCCCACTCGCCGGCATCGAGCCGCTCCCGGTTCACCACGGTTATGCCCGGCTTCCAAAAAATCAGGATGTGTTCAAACTCGTCCACGGCGCGGTAGGACAGGCTGTGCCAGCGGCTGTTTTCCCAGCAGGGGTCTTTCACCCATATCCGCCGATCGTACAGGTAAAAGCCGGCCTCCGACGCCCATTGTTCAACCAGTCCGGCAGTAAGCTGCACGCGCGTCTGTGGAGTGTACTTGCCGCCACGGACGTTGTTGTTTTTGAGACGTCGGTCGATGGTCTGTTCGCTGCATCCCAGCAACGCAGCCAGTCGATATTTGTCAAAGCCCGGATTGGCCTGTTGGGCTGCCAGCACCTGCTCACGGGTGATTTTCACCTTTTTGGCGCTGACGTTATCAGCCTGAATGCGGGGCATATCCGGGTCTTCAAACGCAAGGATGTCAGCGATATTGACTGCCAAAAAGCCTCCGGGCGCAATGACGACAAAATGTCCGTCAATGGTCTGGCGTAGCAGTTCTGACCATGTCGGAAAGTCCAGTTCCGTTTCGTAGGATTTGCCAACGAAATACGGCGGCGACCAGAAACTCAGAGAAACTGACTCTGGACGCAACTGAGCCAGCAACGCCCTGGCGTCGCCCTGGTAAATCTGGTTCGGTGCGAGATATCCGGATGCAGACATCGTAAAGACACCTAGGCCAACACCCGATAGCGGTAGCTGGATTCCAGCAGGTCGCCCTCGGCGAAGCGGGTGAAGCGCAGGGGCGAGAGGTCAACGTCCCGGGCGCTGCCGTCGGCTACCAGTTCGGCCATAGCTTTGCCGATGGCTGGAGACAGCTTGAAGCCGTGACCGCTGAAGCCCACCGCGCAGAACAGACCATCCAAGCCGGGCACGGCGTCCAGGATGGGATGCCAGTCCGGAGTGGTGGTGAAGAGGCCGGACCAACCGCCGCGATAGTAAGCATCCGCCATGCCGGGTACCCGGCGGGCCAACTTGGCGCGCGCCGAAGCCGCTTCCGACATATCCACACCCTGGGGATATACCTCCGGGTCAGACTGCTCCTCATCGTCTCCAAAGCCCATGGTCGTGAAATTGGAGCCATCGGGCCGGAAAGAGAAAGACTGGCTGATGTCCCCCACCGTGGGGTGATGCGGCACCACCTCGACGGGGCGGGCCACGGTGGCAACCTGGTGCCGCACCGGAAGTAGCGGGACGTCAACGCCGACGCCGGCCAGCATCTGCTTTGACCAGGGGCCGGCAGCCACGATGGCGGTGTCGGTGGCGATGCGGTCGCCGTTTACTGTAGTGACGGCTTGGACACGTCCACCATCCGTTTCGATGCCCCTGGCCGGGTTGCGCGTCACGATCCTGGCGCCGGCTTCCCGGGCGCGGGCAGCGTAAGCCACGGTGACCTGGTAGGGATCGGCATAGCCGGATTCCGGTTCCCAGGCCGCGCGCTCGTCGTTATACAGGGTCACCATAGGAGCCAGGCGGGCAAGGTCGTCCTGGCTGACCACCGACGTGGGCACGCCGAGTTCCTGCTGCATGGCAACGTTGCGCTCCAGGCCGCCCTGATCGGCCTCGTTTACGACCACGAGATATCCGGTATTCACGAAACCCGAAGCGCCGCCCACCCTGGCATCAAAATCGGCAAATACCCGCAGGCTCAGCCACGCCAGTTGGGTGGTTACCCGGTTGGAATAGTGCATCCGGCAGATGGCTTGGGAGCGGCCGGTGCTGCCGGACCCCAGCACGTCGCGCTCCAGGAGAACGGTATTGGTGATGCCCAATTGCGCCAGGTTGTATTGGATGGCGCAACCCATGACGCCACCGCCAATGATGACGGCGTCGGCTGATCCGGGTATCGATTCGCTGGGCCGGATTTCCTGACCGATCACATTACTGGTCAATGCCTTTCCACGACAGGACGCGGCCCACGTCGATCTCAATGGCCACCAGTTTCTGGTCGCCCTCGGTCAGTTCGGTGGCGTCCTGTTCGCCTCGTTCGTCGCCTTCGTATCGGGAAAATATGCTGCGTACCGCTTCCCTGAGATTGTCGCTGCGCACGGTGGCGTTGCCCTCGAGGATGACGTACTGATAAGGCCATTCGTCGGTGGCGACCGAGATGGCGACCTTGGGGTTGCGGCGCACGTTGCGGGTTTTGACTGCCGAGTCGCCGGAAACGACGGTGACTTTGCCGTCGGCCCACTGGTACCAAACGGGCGAAATATGAGGAGTGCCATCTTCCCGGATGGACGCGAAATGGGCCACGTGGGGGCCTTCGAGATAGGCGTCAATCTCCTGCGGCGTCAGTCGCGGCATCGTAAGCTCATCCCTCCGGTAGCGATGGTATCTCTTGCCCTGTTGGAGGACACAATTTAATGCGGAGTCATCATACCATACCAGCAGGCCCGGCCCGGCAACGCACCGGGCTTTGGCGCATCGGGAGCCTAAAGTGAGTCCCATTGGCTCGGCTACGTCGTTGCGCGCCGGCAGTCTTGGGGGTATCATGATTTTGCAAAGTTTCTAACGAAGGTCTCGACACAACCCGCGCATACCATGTCAACCGATACCAACGCTGATAACCTTCGCACCGCCCTATACCAGACCCACGTTGATCTTGGCGCCCGTATGGTGCCCTTCGGCGGTTGGGATATGCCAGTGCAGTACCAAGGCACCATCGCAGAGGTCGAAGCGGTTCGCACCGACGCCGGCATTTTCGACGTGTCTCACATGGGAAGGCTGCACATCGGTGGTCCCAACGCCGCCGCGCTGCTGGACATCCTGCTCACCGGGTCCGCGTCGTCGCTGCGGGCCGGCCGGGCTCGTTATTGTTTCGTCTGCAACGAAGAGGGCGGAGTAATTGACGATACCATTTTCTACCGGCTGTCCGACGATGAATTTCTGCTGATTCCCAACGCCGGAAACCGCGCGGCAGTGGCCCTCTGGTTTGACCGGCAACTGGCGCACCACTTCGACGGCCGGGGGGTCCAGATCACGGACCGTACCATGCTCACGGGACTGATTGCGTTGCAGGGGCCGGCCGCCGCCGGTGTGGTTGACCGTTTGTGCGAGGATTTCACCCCGGGCGCGAGATTGGCCCAAAACCCTGGGCGAACTCCGGGTCCGTCGCTGCTCCGCCCTTTCACTTGGGGACGAGGGCATATCGACGGCCGCCGGGTGTTCATCGGGCGTACCGGGTACACCGGTGAGGACGGGTTCGAGTTGGCCGTTGGGGCATCCGACGCGGTCACCATCTGGCAGAAACTGTACGACGCCGGAGCCACTCCCTGCGGGCTGGGCGCGCGGGACGTGCTGAGGCTGGAAGCGGGTCTGCCTCTCCATGGCCACGAACTGACGGACACCACCACGCCCATCGAGGCCGGATTAAGCCGGTTCGTGCGTCGGGACGGCGGTTACAACGGCGCCGACGTCCTGGATCACCAACGGGTGTACGGCACGGAGCGACAACTCATTGGATTGACGCTGCCCGGTAGGAGCGCGCCGCGAGCCGATTACGAAGTGCTTGCCGACGGCGCGGTGGTGGGCACGGTCTCCAGCGGCAGCTACTCTCCAACGCTGGGGTACTGCATCGCCATGGCCTTCGTCGACTCCGCTCACGCTGCCCCCGGCACGACGCTGACGGTGGATATCCGAGGTCGTCCGGCGGAGGTGACCACAGTGGAACTCCCCTTCTATCAGCGTTCAGGCTAATGCGGCCCAACTGACGCGCTGACCGCAATCCTTCGGAGGTATCAGTAAAGGTGAATCCCGACGACCGCAAATATACCCAGGAACATGAGTGGGCGCTGTTGGAGCAGGCCGATGCTGGCACGGTGCTGGTGGGCATAACCCACTATGCCCAGGACCAGTTGGGCGACGTGGTGTACCTGGAACTGCCAGAGGTGGGCGCCACCGTCGGACATCTGGCGAAGATGGGCGAAATTGAATCGGTGAAAGCCGTTTCGGACCTCTATTCCCCGGTGAGCGGCGCGGTCACCGAAGTCAACGGACGCCTGGCCCACGAGCCGGAGCTGGTGAACAATGACCCCTTCGGCGACGGATGGATGCTGCGGGTCCGCATCACCGACCCCAGCGAGCTGGACGGATTGATGGATGCCGTCGCCTACGGCGAATACGTGGGACAGTTGTAGCCTGGGCGGATACTAGCCAACCCGGTAGAAATCCCCTCCGCCGGTCCAGCGGATACGCAACGCCCGATTCCCCACCACCGTGTCGAAGCGCAACCGCTCGGCGCTCGGTTCGCCCGCCGGCCCGATTTTGAACCAGCCTGACCGGTCGTCGCCAGGGTTCTGCGGAACAAGCGTCTCCTCGCCGCCGTGTGGCCATGCCAGGTAAAGGCGGCCGCGGCGCAGGATAACGCGAAAGGTCTTGAGGTATGGCGCGTGGCTGCGGTATTGGCCGGGGAACGCTGACCACCCCGGTGGATGTGGCACGGCCGTTTCTAGAGGCTCGCTGTCCGCTCTCACATACACCTCCGGGCCGTGATGGACTTCGGACACGGGACCGTCGTCAGCGGTGTCGGCGGAACGGAACCGCAACGGGAATGGGTCAAATGCATCGTGGGGCGCGCAGAATGCGTTGCCTGCGATATGCTCCAGTTGGCAGCCATATGTGCCGGCGTCCACACGCAGCCCATGCCCGGAAGTCCGGATCGATAAGCGCCGACCGCTGGCTGAGTCTAGGTATTCTCCCGCGTAACGATCAGCCTTGGCGATGCGGGTAGGGTCGGGAGCCGTGGGGGGCTCCGGCGTTGGACCGCCGTCGCGCAGCGCCGCGGCGACCTGCACTGCATAACGCGCCGGAGGGTAGGTATCGACGCCGACCCCGTTGCAGAGGATGACGACCCCCAAGCCATCGGTCTGGTCGGTGAGCATGATCGACCGGAAACCCACGGTGCCACCGCCGTGTCCGATAAAACGATGGCCGTCGGCGTGGTGACAGATTACGCCGAAACCGTAGCCGTAATCGTGTTGGGATTGCCCGCCTCGGCGCATATCGGTTACCGGAGTAGTCATGCGGGCGAACGAGGCAGGGGATACGATGGCGTGAATACCGCTCCGTCCCTCATTCAACCAAAGGCGGGCATATCGGGCCATGTCTTCAGCGGTGGACACCTGGCTGCCGTCCCCTACGGCGTATTCAGACCAGCCGCCTGGAACGAGCGTGTCTCCTCGCCGGTACGGCCGGTCGTCGTGCAACGGCACGTACCCGGTCGCCACCTGGCGACGACTGCTATGTGTGATCACGGGATCCGTCGCCGCCATGCCCAGAGGTTCCAGCACCCGTCGGCGTATGGCTTCGCCGTAGGGAAGCCCGGTTACGTCCTCCAGCAACCATCCCAGTAGCTTGTAGCCGGTGTTCGAGTAATGAAATCGCGATCCGGGTTCCCAGGCTGCCTCAGCCTCGCGCAGGGCGTACCCTTCGTAACGGGCGGCGGGAGCGAAATCCGTTCCGGCGGGCAGGCCGGCAGTATGGCTGAGCATGTGCTTGAGGGCGATGGGACCATACCGGGACGGCATCGCAAACCAGGGAAGGTGAGTGCTCAACGGCGCATCCAAGTCCAGACGACCCATCTGCACCAATTGCATCAACGCCAAAGCGGTCATCGACTTGCCGATACTGCCGATCTGGAAGGTGGTGTCGGCCCGCACCGGCTGGCGAGCGGCGGCATCGCCATAACCCAGCGAGGCCGAGTATAGGGTCTTGCGGCGATCGGTCACCGAGATCGACAATCCGGGGGACGGAACCGCGGCGAGCCAGTCCCGCAGGTATGCCGTCAGCACGGAAAATTCGGTGGGAAGGACGGCCATCGGATTCAGCTAAACAAGTGTCGCCACACGAAGGCGAGCGTCCGGTGCAACCCGGTATTTCGCACCACCCGCACGGTGACGTAGATGTGGCCGTTGGGTCCGCCATCAATGCCAGCATGACCCTGGCCGCGCAGCCGCAGGCGCCGGCCATCGGACATCCCGGCGGGTATGGTAGCGTTGAGTGTCAGGTCGTGGCGGAGGCGCTGTTCCCCGGTGCACCGCCAGCATTGCCCGACGTCCAGCGTTTCCTCCGGTTCCTGACCCGTGCCGCGACAACGGGGACAGGTTTCCAGGCGCACCACGGGAAAAGTTTTCCGGCACCCATGCCTTGCCTCCCGTCGGGTAATCAACACCGTCGCGGGAATGTCGTCGCCGCGCCGGGGTGAAAAAGGGTGGGAACGCGGCGGATCAGGGGGAGCCGAACGACGCGGGCGTTGCCGGCCTTGCCGGCCCTGCCTGGAAAGATCCATCTGCTCCGGGTCAGGCGTACCGTAGATGTCGTAGTAGCGCCGACGCATGGGATCGGACAGCGTCGCATAGGCTTCGTTGATTTCCTTCATCCGGGCCTCCGCCTCCGGGTTGGAGTTGAGGTCGGGATGGTATTGACGCGCCAGACGTCGATAGGCGGACCGTATTTCCTCCGCCGTCGCTGCCGCCGGCACCCCCAAAATGCTGTAACAATCTCCGTTCATGGTCAGCGAATTTGCCACACGCTGGATAGCTTTGAGATCGGCGCGATATTATGACGTTAATGGATGGGTCTTTACGCGGATCCGAGTAGGGGAGAATGATCATTTGCCCCTAGTCACGCAAATTACCTAAACCATCAAGTTGCTAGGCTTCTTTGGCAGGGCCTTTTCAAAGTCGCTTTTGTCATTGCGAGTCCGCCTCTGGCGGATGGCAATCTCGCGCCGGAAGCAGAGTTCGTACAGACGAAACCATCATACCTCCCCGAGATTGCCGTCCGCCTGCGGCGGACTACGCTCCTCGCAACGACTTTGAAAAGGTCCTGCTTCTTTGGGTTTGCCAATTGCCGCTGTCGGTGATACTCTGAGAGTGTCGGGGCGGGGCGTAGCGCAGCCCGGTAGCGCACCTGCATGGGGTGCAGGGGGTCGCCAGTTCGAATCTGGCCGCCCAGGGCGTCTTTCAAGAGACGCCCTTGCGTTTTACATCGCGGTTCGCCCGCCGTCCACCACGACCTCGCTGCCGGTGACGAATGATGCCTCATCTGATGCCAGGTAGATGACGGCGTAGGCGATGTCCTCCGGCCGGCCGATGCGGCCCAGGGGCACGCGCCGCATCTGCTCCTCGTCGCTGAGGCCGCTGCCCCGGTTGGCTCGCGATTCTCGCAACATCGGAGTGTCGATGGGGCCGGGGTGCACCGAGTTGCACCGGATGCCCTCAGCGGCGTGCTGAATGGCGGTGGACTTGGTGAACAGCCGCACGGCGCCCTTGGTACTGCTGTAGCCGGCAAGGTTGTAGTCGTTGCCCACCAGTCCGGCGGTGGAGGAGATGTTGACGATGCTGCCGCCGCCGGACTCCCGCAAGGCGGGCAGACTGGCCTTGGTGCCCAGGAACACCCCTTTGGCGTTCACATCAAACAGACGGTCCCATTCTTCGACGGTCATGTCCTCGATGCTCCGCCCCAGCACGATGCCGGCGTTGTTGACCAGGACGTTCAGCTTGCCATACTCGGAGACGGCGGCGTTGACTGCCGCTGCCCAATCGTCCTCGCTAGTGACGTCCAGATGAATATAGGTCGCGTGGCCACCCAATTCCCGGATTTCCGCCTCCACCCGGCGACCTTCGTCATCCAGGATGTCTCCAAAGACGACGGATGCGCCTTCGGCGGCGAACATCCGCGCTTCCACCGCGCCTTGTCCCCGCGCGCCGCCGCTGATGAGCGCAACCTTGCCATCCAACCTGCCCATAGTTGTTGCCTCCTTCTGGATTCCGCCTTGCGCCGGAATGACGGGTTTAGGTCGGCCTATTCATGCCCAAACATCAACCGGCCCACTTCAAATACGAAACCCGGCAAAACATCCTCGCCGTACAATACCGCCGGGTTCTCCAGTATTTCAATCTCACGACCAGGACGAAAGATATAAACGCGCCGCTCCATAGGGTCAAGCATCCAGCCCAGGCGGGCGCCGGCATCCATCCACTCCGCCATCTTGGCCAACAGCGGCGGCAGTCGGTCGCTCAGCGAGCGGACTTCCACCACGAAATCGGGAGCGCCGTTGATGGCGGCGCGCCGTTCCTGCTCAGTGCGATTGTCAAACCGTTCCTGAGTAATCCAAGCCGCATCGGGCATCAAAATCGCGCCGCTGGGAAGCTGGAACATGGAGGTTTGCGAAAAGCTGCGCCCGGTGTTGTTCAGCTGCCACATCGTGAGGACTGCGTTGATTACGGTCTCACCAAGATTGCTCTCTGAACCTGACGGAGCCATTACGATCAGCTCTCCCCGGGCGGAAAATTGGAAGTCGTAGGGTTCGTTGTCCCGAGTAAGCTGGACCAGCCGCTCACCGAAATCGGGCGCGCTGCCGTCCACTCCCAAGGCCTTCAGGTTCAGGCGCAGCTCGCTGCCAGAGGCCATGGGCATGTCGGCTACGTAGTGGAGATCGGCAGCTTCGGTTGGCTCTTTTGGAGTGGTGGTTACCATCTCTCAAACCTCTATGACTATCACATTCTGGATTCCCGCTTCCGCGGGAATGACGGAGAAATGCTTACCCGGTGATAACTTCCCTGAACTCGCGAATGGCGTTGATGTGAGCGTCGGGGGTGGCCAGGTTGGCCGACATGGTGTTGACGGAAAAGTGGCTTGCGCCCATGCCCCGCCACTCCTCGGCACGGGCCTGCCAAAACTCAGGGTCGCCGTCGGAATAGTTAACGCGGGGTTCCATGCCGATCGCGTCCGGGTCGCGACCGGCGGCCTCGGCGGCGGCGCGAACTTTGGCGATTGCCGTGGCCGCCTGCGGGTCGTCGGATTGGAACTGGGGGAACCAGCCGTCGGCGCAGCGTCCCACGCGGCTCAGCACCCGGTCGGTGGGAATGGGCCCGCGCGCCCGGCTGCCGGCGCCCATCCACAGCGGGATGGGGCGCTGGACGGGCAGCGGGTTGATGCCGGCGTTGGTGACATGGTGATAGCGGCCGTGGAAGTCAACTACCTCTTCCGTCCAGAGACGGCGCAGCAGTTCCATCTGTTCTTCGGCCCGCCGGCCCCGAGTGGTGAAGTCCTCGCCCAGCGCCTCGTATTCCACCGGGTTCCAGCCGATACCCACGCCCAGGCGGAGCCGGCCGCCGCTGAGGACGTCCACCTCGGCGGCCTGTTTGGCCACCAGCGCGGTCTGCCTCTGGCCGAGGATGACGATGGCGGACACCAGTTCCACGTTGGTGGTCAGGGCGGCCATGTACCCAAAGACCACGAATATCTCGTGGAACATGCTGTCCTTGGTGTAGCTGCCCGTCCAGGGCTGATGATAGGCGGTATCCGCGCCCAGTACGTGGTCATAGGCGATGATGTGGGCGTATCCCAACTGCTCCGCAGCCTGCACGTAGTCGCGCACCGCAATGGGGTCGGAACCAATCTCGGTTATGGGAAAAACGACGCCTATCTGCATCTGCTGGTCCGGCATGACTTAACTCCTGGTGGCCGATTGTTGGTTGACGCTGGGCCAATTTTACCGTGCGCGCAAACGCGGGGGCAAACTCAACTGCCGCGCGCATACTATGGGGTTGCCCAGACCAGGTTCCAAATGAGAAAGAATGCGATCACGACGGCCCAACCAAAGAGCAGGGCGATGCGATAGAGCCGGGTGGACCAGGGATGTTCCCAAACCGGCAAACGGCGCTCCCGGGCCCAGTGGGATTCAGCGGCGCCACCGGCCCAGACCCACCGTCCGAATTTTCTCACCAACGCCATTTGCAAGCCCCTTCGCCCTCGACGGGATTGCCACCCCCGCATCAAGTGCGGGGTCGCAATGACAGATCAACTAAAGGATTTGCGAGAGGAAGTGCTTCACCCGCTCGTGGCGCGGGTTGTTGAAAAAATCGTCAGGCGGCAGGTCCTCGACCAGCTGACCTTCATCGAACATGACGATCCGGTCGGCCACCTCACGGGCGAAGCCGAGTTCGTGGGTCACGGCCAGAATGGTCATTTGCGATTCGGCCAACTCCCGCATCACCTCCAGCACTTCTTTGATCATCTCAGGGTCCAGGGCTGAGGTTGGCTCGTCGAAGAGCATGATGTTGGGCTGCATGGCCAGGGCGCGGGCGATGGCTACTCTCTGCTGCTGGCCGCCGGAGAGCTGGGCCGGGTATTTGTCGGCCTGTTCGGGGATCCCCACCCGTTCCAGCAGTTCCGTCGCAATCCCTTCCGCTTCGTGGGCGGGCAATTTGCGGACTTTCATGGGAGCTAACGTGATGTTGCTCATCACAGTCAAGTGGGGGAACAGGTTGAAGGACTGAAAGACCATGCCCACGTCCCGGCGGATGGCGTCGATATTGCGCACGTCGTTGGTCAACTCGATACCATCCACAATGATGTCGCCCCGCTGGTGCTGCTCCAGGCGGTTGATGGTGCGGATAAAGGTGGACTTGCCGGATCCGGAGGGGCCTATGATCACCACCACCTCGCCTTTCTTGACGGTGGTGGTGACGCCACGTAAGGCATGGAAATTGCCGTACCACTTGTGCACGTCGCGGCAGACGATGATGTCTTCAGCGGGAGCAGTATTTCCGTTGGTAGTCATAACGAACTCCGTTGGCGATAGATGCATTCCTGCGCATGGCAAACGAACAAAAGGGGGACCGGGCTTACTCGGGCCGGGTCGAAACGGACAGATGGTGACTCACAGTGATCCTCCGCGTCAGCGCTCTCCAACTCCCAGATGTCGCTCGATGCAGCTGCTCACGTAGGACATGCCGTAGCAGAATATCCAGAACACCACCGCCAAAAAGATGAAAACCTCGCGAGCGTCGGCCAGATATTCCGGATTGCCCTGGATGAAACTGCGGCTGATCTCCACGACGTCCAGCATCCCGATGATGTACACCAGGCTGGTGTCTTTGAATAGGGCGATGAACTGTCCCACTATGGCGGGGATAACGTTGCGAATGGCCTGGGGCAGCGATATCAGCAGCGTGGTCTGCCACCCGGGTAAACCCAGCGCGCGCGCCGCCTCGGCCTGACCGGGATGTAGGGCCTGCAGACCACCGCGTATGTTCTCGGCCATATAGGCGGCGCTGAACAAGGTAATCACAATGGCTGCGCGGAGTAGGGAGTTCAGCGGAAAGTCCTCGGGAAACGCCAGCGGCACCAGCACCTGAGACATGAAGAGCAGGGTGATGAGCGGCACGCCCCTAAACACCTCGATGAACACCACGCACAGGAGCTTGACCACCGGCAATTGACTGCGCCGGCCCAGTGCCAGGGCGATGCCGATGGGGAAACTGATCACGATGCCGGCCACCGCCAGCAACAAGTTGAGTTTCAGCCCGCCCCAATACACCACCGACACCGGTTGCAGACCGGGCACGCCGGGCAGGCCCCTGAGGAGGACCAAAGTCAGGAAAAACGCGATCACACCCAGAATTACAATCCACCGCGCCGTCCCCAAAGGGGTGTATCGCGCCAAACCCAAACCCAAAAACACGGCGGGGAGGTTCGCTATCAGGAGAATGCGAACGTCCAATCCCATGCGCTCGAGGCTGTAGGGAAGGAAGGCGAGCAGAGCCACCACCACCCCCACGGTCAGGGCAATCCGCTTGGTGACGCCACCGCTGGAGATGCCCCAGGCCATTCCCAGGAGTATCGTTACCAGCAACAACGCCGCCTGCGGGCGCCAGAAACAGTCCTGGCCCGAACACGCCGCTTCGGTGTTGTAACGTCCGATGATCAGCAGGCCGCCCAGGGTCCGGATCACCTCCCAGTCCGCATCCCAAAACACCCACTTGAGGCCGAACCACAGGGCCAGCAAAGCCACCGCTCCGACGACCACGGTCAGTATCGTATTGAACCAGTTGCTGAACAGGTTGGCGCGCAGCCAACCGGGCACCCCGGTTTCGGTGCGGGGAGGCGGCAGCGCCGTCGTGGGAGCAGTTTCGTTGATGACGGCCACAGATCAGCCACCGGCAACGCGGATTTGTCGGTTATAGAGATTGCCTATCAGGGAATAGGAAAGGCTCATGGCAAGGTAAGCCGCCATAATCAGGATGAATATCGACACCGCCGGCGCGGTTTGGGTCATCGTCTTGGCCACGTTGGTCAGATCCGCGAAGCCAATGGCGCCGGCGAGGCTGCTGTTCTTCGTGAGATTGAGACACTGGCTGATCAGGGGCGGGATGATCACGCGCAAAGCCTGGGGGAAAGTGACTTGGCGCAGCGTTCCCATGGGTGACAAGCCCAGGGCGCGGGCGGCTTCAACCTGTCCGCGACTAACGGACTGGATGCCGGCGCGGACAATCTCCGCGATGAAGGACGCCGTGTACATCACCAGCCCCATCATCAATGCCAACATGCCGCCGGACATGGTGAAACCTCCGGCGATACGGCCAAACCTGCCCTGGGGCTCCGGCTGCGCAACCACGAAGGGGGCGCCATCTCCGGTGAAACTGACCACCAGCCAGGCCACTGCCCCGATTATCACCGCGACGCCTACGCCGCCGACGACCGGATAAGACACCTGCCCGGTTATGGTTTCCCGCTGGGTGAGCCGTTTGTGGACCATCGAACCGGCAATTATCGCGCCGGCCGCCACCGCCAGCCAGACCAACGCCGCGACGTATCCATTGGGGAACGGGAAAGGCATGGATATGCCGCCGTTGTTGATGAACAAGCGGTCGGCGATGGCGTAACCTTCACGCACCGGCGGCAAGGACAATACTATGTAGAACCAGAAGAATAACTGCACCAGCAGGGGAACGTTGCGGAAAAACTCGATATAAACCAGCGCCAGTCTGGCGACCAACCAGTTGCCGGACAGGCGCGAAACTCCGATGAATATCCCCAACAGGGTCGCCAGAATGACCCCGACTATCGAGACCACGACGGTGTTGACGCCCGCCACCACGAAGGCATACAGGAAGGTGTCCGACGACTCGTAGGGTAGGAAATGCTGGCCGATGGGCGTCTGATACTCGCGTTGCAGGAAGCTGAACCCGTAGGGAATTTCCCGTTCCTCAATGGCGTTGGCGATGTTCAAAAAGAACCAGGCGACCAGGAACACCACCAGAAAGCCGGACACGATCTGGAGGGTCCATTGGATCACCTGGGCGTGCCGCCAAACCGGTATGCCCTGGTAGGTGAGATATTGACGCATTGTGGCCATGTTCAGAGTAAAGCAATCAACCGCGAATTTGGTTGCCTGATTTTAGCGTATTTTCAAAAGTCGTGCCTGTAGGCGTAACACCAAAAAGGGGCGACCAGCGTTGGGCCGGTCACCCCTCTCCAGTGCGCCTGTATTGGGCGTGGCGTACTTACCGCAGGGGAGCGGCGTAGATCTGGCCACCCTTGGGGCAGTCGCTGCACGGCGCATTCGCCCACAGGGCGTTGCGGCCGTTCTCCCGTGGCAGGTCGATGCCGTCGGGTCCCAGGTTGCGGTTGTAGATCTCACCGTAGTTCCCCACGGCTGTGATCACGTCTTGGGCGGCGGTCTGGCTAAGGCCCAGGCTCTCCTGACCCCAGGATCCTTCGTGTCCCAGCAGCCGATCAACCTTGGTGTCGCCGGTCGCGGCGCCGGAAGCGTTGGCAGAGGTCACCCCGTAGGCTTCGCCGTAGATCAGGATGGACATTACGGTCTTGACGATGTCGAACCACTGGTCGTCACCGTGGGGGACCACCGGACCCAGCGGCTCTTCGGAGATGGTCTCGGGCAGGATGACGTGGTCAGCGCGGTTGGCCAGGGCGGTGCCCAGGGCGGCCAACTGCGAACGGTCGTTGGTGAAGGCGTCGCACTGCTGCCCTTCGTAGGCAGCGACCACCGCGTCGGTGTCTTCAAAGGTCAGCGGGGAGATCCCGAGGTTATTCTGGTTGGAGAAGTCCTGCAGGTTCAACTCAGTGGTGGTTCCCTGGGTCACGCAGACGGTGGCGCCTTCCAGTTCGAAAGCGCTGTTGACGCCAAGATCCCTGCGGACCATGAAGCCCTGTCCGTCGTAGAACATGGTCTGCGCGTAGTTGCCCCACTGGGCGTCCCGGGAGGTGGTCCAGGTGACGGTGCGGACCAGCATGTCAACCTCGCCGGACTGAACGGTGGGCCCGCGCTCGGCGGCGGTGATGAGCCGGATTTCGATGGCGGACGGGTCGCCGAGAACGGCAGCGGCAAGAGCGCGACACAGGTCAATGTCGAACCCGACGTTGTTGCCGGAAGTGTCCAGGGAACCATAGCCGGGAACGTCGTTGCGGCTGGCGCAGATAACGTGGCCCCGATCACGGACGGTCTGCAAGCGGTTGCCGGCCTGTATCGGAACGGACGGAGAGGGCTGGGGAGCGGACACTGCTTCCGTCGGCGTCGCTGCCGGCATGGCGGTGGGAGCGCCGGGGGCTGACGGAGCCGCCGCGGCGGTGGTGGCTTCCGGAGCGGCTGGCTGCGCCGGAGCTTCCGTGGCCTGCATGACGGCGGTCGGCTCGGCGCCGCCCGTCGCCGGAGCGGGCGCCGGTTCCTGGCCGCACGCCAGCAGGGCCACCGTGGCTGCCAGCATGACTACGCCGGCGATGTACTTGAAATATCGGTTCATCGAGGGAAACCTCCTACAAATTATGCCGCTCGTCGGCGGCGCAAACGTTCGACCATGATAAATCAGGTTGGCGCACCGAGACAATGACAATGAGAAACCAATTTACCCTATTCGTAACATGGTTATGTAAATGACCATAGATTCAAGGCAGTCCCGCCGAAAATCGTTGCCAAGTCATTTGGCGGACACCACATCTCCATGTGCTCCCAGGTATAACGCAAAGAGTTTCGGTAGCCCTCCCGGTTGGTGACGCGGGGCCAGTCGGAACCCCAGATCATTCGCTCCGGTCCGAAGGAGTCGTAAGCCATCCGCACGTAGGGCGGTATGTCCCGATACGGGAAAGGCGGATCGCTGATCTCGCCCATGCCGTGGATTTTCATCACCGTATTGGGGAAGCGAGCCAGGGTTAGGGCCTCACGGAACACGTCATCGGGAGGCATCGCCGGCGCGCCGATAGCGTGGATGCCCATACCGGCCAGATGCTCGATGATCACCGTGAGGTTGGGCAACTCCTCCACCAGAGCAGCGAATTCGCGCGACGCGAAACCCTCGGCGGGGCCGCCCACGCTGACGGACATCCCTAGGCGAGCGGCGGCTCGCCAGATGGCCAATGGGTCCCGGCCCGGCGAGCGGTGAAAATTGCGGATGCGCAGGGTCTCGGCGCCGGCGGCGTGAAGACTTTCCAGAGTGTCCGGCGCGGCGGGGTCGTCAACGTCCACGCGGCACACCACGGCGAACCGGCCCGGAAACCGCAGCCGGCATTCCAAAACGTAGGAGTTGTCCAGCGTGGCGGTGGATTGCACCAGCACCGTCTTGGCGACGCCGTTGAGTTCCATCTGAGCCAAGAGCATCTCCACCGGCTCATAATGGTTGCGACCGATATGCACGTGGGTATCTACAATTGGCATCAGTGAGGTCACTCAATTCAGGGGCGCCTTAACGCCGTTCAGCCGCCAACAAGTCTTGGCAGCACTACCAACAACAGACTGGTAATTCCGGTGTTGAGGACGACGCCGGCAAAAATCGCTCCGAACACCCACTTGATTATCCGGGTTTCCGACCTGGCGTTTTCGACGCGCAGTTCGCCGATCTTCTCGTTAAGTTCGGCGCTTTGCTGCGCGCTTTGCTCCGCGAACTTCGTATTCATCTCAGTACGCAGCTCCGCGAACTTCGTATTCATCTCCGTGCGCAGCTCCGCGAACTTCGTATTCATCTCCGTGCGCAGCTCCGCGAACCGCTCGGCAACGTCGATTTTGAACTGCACGACCTCATCCCGCAGTTGGTTGAGGTCATCTTTCGACGCCAGAGAGCCCTCCAATATCATGCGCCCGGCCAAATCCAGCATCGCGTCCACCTCTTCAGCCGGATAGCCTCGAGCTATCAGAACGGCGCGGACATCATTCAGCGTGGTGAGCGTGGTCATCATTAGTATCCTTGCCAGTCTATATGCCGGCTGTCGCCCGTATCGGCAGCGTCAGCATAGCAAATCCGCCGGATAACTGCTACTCTGGCCTCCGGCAAGAGGAGGTATGCCCTATGATTTCACAGGCAGAAAATGTAACTCTCACGCAAGTCGGGTCGGGCACCCCCATGGGCGAGTTGATGCGCCGCTACTGGATGCCGGCCCTGTTGTCCTGGGAACTGGCCGAGGCGGACGGCGAGCCGGTCCGCGTCAAGCTGCTGGGCGAAGAGCTGGTTGCTTTCCGCGACACCGATGGGCGCATTGGCCTGCTGGACGAGTTTTGCCCCCATCGATTGGTTTCACTATGGCTGGGGCGCAACGAGGAATGCGGCCTGCGCTGCGTTTATCACGGCTGGAAGTTCGACGTGAACGGTCAGTGCGTGGACATGATGAACGAGCCGGCGGACAGCGATTTCCCGTCCAAGATGGCCACGACAGCCTACCCCACCGTCGAGCTGGGCGGTGTCATCTGGGCCTACATGGGGCCGAAAGAGCATATGCCGCCACCGCCCAAGTTTGAATGGGCCGCCGTGTCGGAAACCCACCGCCACGTCACCAAGAACATCCAGGAGTGCAACTGGCTCCAGGCGTTGGAAGGGGGCATCGACTCCGCCCACGCCACCATCCTGCACCGCACCCTGCGAACCGACACCAAGTACGCCGGCCTGCGCATAGACTCGCCCCACGTTCAGGGCAAGCCACCGGAACTGGAGGTTGACCTGACGGACTACGGCTACCGCTACGCCGGCATCCGCTCCCTGGGCGACGAGGGCAACCACGTCCGGGCGTACCACTTCGTCATGCCTTTTCACCAGATACGGGCCAGCCAGCGCGGATACCGGGGCAAGTCCGGTCCGGTCGGCTTCCTGGCGTCCGGCCACATGTGGGTGCCCATGGACGACCACAACGTCATGGTCTGGAACTGGGACCTGTCCTACGACGATCCCATCGGCGAGGAAGAGCGCATCGACATGGACCGCGGTTACGGGCGCGGGCCAGAGCATATGCTGGGCGACTTCCGCACCAGGGTCAACCGGGACAACAACTGGATGATCAACCGGGCGGTGCAGAAGACGGAGACCTTCAGCGGCATCGACGGCGTGAACGCCCAGGACGTGGCGGTACAGGAAAGCATGGGCCACATCGTGGACCGCTCCAAAGAAAATCTGAGCCGCACCGACATGGCCATCATCTACGCCCGCCGCCAACTCTTGCAGGCCGCGCGCACCGTGGCCGAGGGCGGCGCCCCGCCCGGCGTGGGCGACAACTACTACATGCTGCGCCCGGCCCAGGCCATCCTGCCCATCGGCGTGGACTGGCGCGACGCGCTGTGGGAAGATCTGTATCCCGACGGATCGCAGGTGCGGAACGGGCGGTAGGCGTCCGACAATGTTGCCGGTAACGGTTGAGCATAGTCTCCGGCGCGAAGACGCCTGACGGCGTATGGTAAATTAATTTACCATACGCCGTCGCAAACCAAGCATTATGGCTACCATCGACGATTTCTCTGACATCCTGTCGGCCATGGAGCAGAATCCGGAGCTCCAGGAGGCGATGCGGAATCATGTGCTGGGGGAAGAACTCCGGCAACTGCCGGCCGTCGTCCACGGGCAGGGGGAGTTGCTGGTCCAAGCTCTGGAGCGGTTGGACGAATTGGCGAGGACGCTCAGGGATGTCGTGGAGCAAATCTCGGGCTACGCTCTCGTCAGCAGTCGGGTCATCGCTACCACCGTAGAACGTCAGGACCGCATTGAGGCCGACGTCGCCGAACTGAAAGCATCCCAAGCCCGGCTGGAGGTCAGCGTTGAGGCGCTGCGGGAAAATCAGGCCCGCATGGAAGGCGACATTACCGAACTCAAATCCGGCCAGGCTCGCATGGAAACGGACATCTCCGAACTAAAATCCGGCCAGACTCGGATGCAAGGGCAGCTCAACAACTTGACTGGAACCGACTACGAACGCAAGGTGGCGAAAAGAGCGCCCCGCGCCGCTACCTTGGACTTCGCGGAGTCAACGTGGTGTACGGGATCACAGTTCCGGACAGCATTGCTGTTCAGGCCCTGTTGGAGGAAGCTACAGAAAGCCTGACCATAACGAACGAGCAAGCCGATGAGGTGGAACGCGCCGACCTGATTCTGAGAGGGATGACAGCAGGCAACGAGGAAGTCTATGCCATCGCCGAAGTGTCGGTCACCATTGGCGACCGCGATATTGATCGTGCCCGCAATCGTGCGTCTATACTGGAGCAGGCCAGTGGGATGCGCGCCCAGGCCGTCGTCATCGGAACCGCTATATCCGATGCGAACCGGGAGCGAGCGAGCGACGGCGACGTAACCGTCATCATTATGGGTGAGTAGGGTCACCACACAACAGGCGAAATGAAGGGGCGGGTTTGAAACCCGCCCCTACGTCGCTACGGAACTGACGGGGATCAGCAGTACACGCGGTCACGCCTTCCGACACGAACCACCAAGACGCGCAAAACGTCATCTTGAATGTCGCAAACGACTCGGCAACCGCCTACTCTGTAGCGCCAAAGCCCGCCCATGGGGCCGGTCAAGGCACGACCAAGGCTACGAGGATCTTCTCGTGCGGCAACGCGCTCGTCCATGTAATCCAACACGCGCTGGGCCATCTGCCTGTCGAGCCGACGCAACTGGGCTCTAGCCGTGTCGGAATAATCAATCGTCCAAGCCAAGGTCACGCCTTACCTCGGCGGATGAATAGACGCGTTCCTTGCCGGTGCGGATGCGGTCGAGAACCTCCTTGGACAGATAATAGTCCTCGAGATCGTCCATCCCGCGTTCGACGATCTCGCGAAGGAAGTATTCCCTTGAACGGCCAGTTTTGGACGCCAGGAAGTCGAGCCTCTCCTCGGTTTCGGGCGAAAATTCAATAGTTGTAGCCATCCCTTACTCCTGATAATAACTGATTTTCAATCTTCGACTTGGCACAGGTCATCTCATAATATTTGGCAAGGTACGTTCGCCTGAGATATTATAATCACTCTTTATGATCCATTGAACTGAATAATCAAACTCTTCCAAAGCGCGGGTATCAATCCAACCTGAGTCGAAGCCACCTGCTTCGAACTTTACACAGTCCCACAAGCATACGCGGTATCTGTATGATGGTGTAATATTGCTTTCCCAATGGAGTAAGCATTGCGACCCATTAGTTATCCCTGCTTGCAATTTTACCTTGTCAATAATCTTGAACGTGCTGTCGTATACACGTACCAACAACCAAGGCCCTATATCTCTCGATTTGTCGTATCCCTGACAAGCTTCGCCAGTGCGCCCATGTTGAAACTTTTTGCCTTCGAGCGCAAAGGCTCCACGTAGCCTTGTTCCTTTTTCAATAGGAGTCGGTTCCAATTTAGTGGCAGTCGGTTCGACACTGGCGAGGTCACTAGGCCCGGATGTGCTGACAGGTGTTTCTGGAAAACATGCGGTTGCAGCAACGACAATGGCAATCCCGATAGCGCCCATGAATTCCTTCATGTCATTCACCCGCCACTTCACGAACGTGCACTTTAGGGGCACATCTAGGAACGTCCTGAAGTGATGAATTCAATTTGAGATTTTGCTCAGTAATTCCCTGGCCTCAGCGGCAATCCGGGCGTAATTCGGGATACGCTCCGACTGGATTACGTTTCGCAACGCGTCTTCCGCCCTGCCGGACCTGATGATCCTCCGTGCTTGGCTAACGCGGGTTCGGCTACCGTTTTCGGTGTAACCCTCTTGACGCATCATCAGTTCGACTATGTGGCTATTGGCCAATGCTTGGTCAGCAAACTGGCGGAAGTATGCAACAAAGCAACCCTTTCCAATACTCCGTAGGCTCCTTTCCAGCTGGTCATCGTTCATTTTCCTCGCTTCCCGAATTTATTGAAAAATCCGGGGCCGCCAAAGCAAGCCCCGGATTTTCGCCGACCTAGCGGTTGTGCTTAGCCTTCCTTCAGCGCCGGGATCACCCGTGTCCCCAGCAGCTCGACGGAGCGCATCACGTCTTCGTGGGGCATGTGGCCTTCGTTGCCGTAGATGAGGATGTAGCCGG
>JAGWBI010000074.1 GCA_021295965.1 Dehalococcoidia bacterium
GGGTGTTCACGTTTCCTCGAAGCATGACAACACCCAAGTCCGGCCGGTGAGCCAACAACTGGGATTGCCGCCGGAGGCTGCTGGTTCCCACCTTCGCGCCCGCCGGAAGATCGCGGAACACCACATGGTCCCTGGTCAACAAGGCATCCCGGGCATCCTCCCGCGCCGGGACGCAGACAATAGCCAAGCCCTCCGGCAACGCCGAAGGCACGTCTTTCATACTATGGACCGCAAGATCGATGTCTCCCCTGGATAGCGCCTCCTCGATTTCCTTGACGAATAACCCCTTCCCACCGATTTTGGCTAACGGCACGTCAAGAATTTTATCACCGCTCGTCCGAATCCGTTGAAGCCGGATCGACACGGACGGAGCGATTTCCCGGAGTCGAGCCTGGACCCATTCCGCCTGCCAGAGGGCCAGTTGACTGCCACGTGTTCCAATGACGAGAGACGTCCGCCGTCCATTCGTAAGACTCACTCTGATTCCTTTATCAGCCTACCGTCCCCGGGGCACGTTATCGACCCTACAAACCCGAAGCCTGCCGGGGAATCCTTTCTTGTTCCGATTCTTCGGTCGACCCGGATGAGAGCGTATCAGTCACTGCGTCTTCCCCTTCCATATCCTGCACGTCCTGAACGTTCACGGATTCATTCCCCGGAAGACTCAAATCATAAAACCGTCTCGCCGCTTCGATATACACCAACCCATTGGACGATTGGGCGGCAGATTTCAGGGCCACCAATGGGCCGTGAAGCAGTTTATTGACGATCCCCGAGGCGAGACCTTCTACGGCTTCCTGCTGCTCCGGTGTCAACGTCCCGAGCCGGCCCAAGGCTTTTTGCAACTCCGCCTGCTTCAGGGCATCCGCCCGTTTGCGTAACGCGACAATCGTGGGAGTCGCCCTTAATGACTGGAGCCATTTCAGGATGACTTCCACTTCGTCTTTGACGAGACATTCGGCGCGGGTGGCTTCCAGCATGCGCTCTTCACGGTTCTGTTCGACATGCGATTCAAGATCGTCGATATCGAACAGAAACGCATTATCGACCTTACGAACATCAGGATCGATATTGCGGGGGACCGAGACGTCGATCAGAAAAATCGGCCGGTTCCATCGTGCGCGAACCGCCCGTTCCACGTCCTCGGGACTGATCAGATAGTGGGACGCCCCGGTCGAACACAGCACGATATCGGCCCGATGCATGTCCGCACGAAATTCTTCAAAGGGAATGGCCACCCCGTTAAACCGGGTGGCCATATCCGCCGCTCGAACCGGGTCCCGTGTGGTGAGCAACACCTCATGGACTCCGTGATTGACCAGATGTTGCGCCGCCAATTTGGCCATTTCCCCGGCCCCGACCAGCATAACCGTCCTGGCCGCCAAGTTACTGAACACCTTCTTGGCCAGTTCGACGGCAGCATAGCTTACGGACACCGCGTTTTCCGCGATCCGGGTTTCCGTACGAACACGTTTGGCCACGGAGATCGCCTTTTTGACCACCTTATTCAGGATGACCCCGGTGGCATTATGGGTCAACGCCTCCTGGAACGCATCCTTCACCTGGCGCAGGATCTGGGGTTCTCCCACCACCAGGGAATCGAGGCTCGAAGCCACGCGAAACAGGTGCGTGATGGCCCGATCTTCCGCGTGACAATACAGGCGAGGCAGTAACTGTTCCGCGGACACCGAAAGATGCGTATCCACGAAAAATTCCTGGATGGCGGAAAACCCTTGCTCCACCTGGTCGGCGACCGCATACACTTCGACACGATTGCAGGTCTGCAACAACATCCCTTCACGAATCCCTGCGTGAGCCATGAGCCGGTTCAGGGCTTCGCCCATCCGGCTGTCGGGAACCACGAGGAGTTCTCGAAGCTCGACGGGAGCGGTTTTATGACTCAATCCGACAACGATGATATTCATCAGCTTATAGGAGCACCGTTCCCTTTTAAAACGACCCCGAGAAACGTCAACAGCACGCCGGCGAATCCCACGATCGTCAGATAGGCCGCCTTCTTCGCTCTCCAACCAACAGTCACCCGCCCCATCAGGACCACGAAGTAAAACACCCACGTCACGAGCGCCCAGATCTGTTCAGGATTCCAATTCACATAGGAACCCAACGTAAGCTGAGCGGACATAGCCCCCGTCAGAATCCCCAGGGTAAGGAACGGGAATCCCAACAACATCGAACGTTGGTTCAGCATGTCCAAAAAATCCAAGGGCGGTAACTTAAAGGACAAGACGTTGAATTGTTTGGACTTCAGCAGCCGGTCCTGCATCAGATACATCACCCCTGCCACAAAGGCCACGGCAAACCCGACGGCCCCCAACATGCTGAGCGTGACGTGGACCCACATCGCTCCAAACATGGGTTGAAGCACCGGAGTTTCGAAAGAAAGGCAATGGGCAACATGAAGGCACCCAACACGTAGAGCCGTTGGAGGAGGACGACCAGCAAAAAGACGAGAACCAGGGACCAGGAAAAGAACGATAATGCTTTATGGAACGTAACCCATTGCGCTTCTTCTCCGGAAAATACATGAACAGCCAGGACAACCGAATGAACGGCAAAGCCGAGGCACGTCACGGCAAACGCCACCCGGGCAAGAAATTCGGATCGCCGGAGTAGGTATACCAGGGACAACAGGATCCCGATAAAATACAACCCCAACGTCAGTTGCAAAAAGGCAACGGTCATCAGCATCACCGGAAAATAGTGCTATGCACCTAGTTTGGAAGTATAGATAGGCCGTTTGAAGATAGCAACAAAGGGAAGGATGAAGCCGGACATCGACATGCGCGGTGCAATGACGAGCCGGGGTGGATCAGCCGCCCGACCCTGCCGTAGCACCACCGCACACGTTCATGACCTGGCCCGTAATCGACGCCGCATCCGCTCTCCTCGACCTCCGCCATCCTTTTAATGGGGACCGCCGCAACGGCCATGGCCCGGAAATCTTCGACCGACATACCCAGGATCGCCGCTGTTTCCTCAATACCCTGACGCGCCATATCGGTATCGACCCAGGTGGGACAGATGGCATTCACCGTAATACCCCGTCCGGCCACTTCGAGCGCCAGGGCCTTTGTAAATCCGAGTATGCCGTGTTTGGCAGTGCAATACGCCGCGTAACCGGGCACACCAAACCGGCCCAGGACGGAAGACATGTTAATAATGCGACCCGGCTCATGCATATGCGGCAAAACCACTTTCGAGCAAAGATACGAATATTCAACCAACGCGAGTCATCAGGATCGTCGATCGGAGTCCTGCCTGACACACCGGCATTGTTGACCAGAATATCAATCTGTCCCCATTCGTTCACAACGGACGCAATGAATCGCTCGATCTCGTCACGCTTGGTCACGTCGGCGGGCACACCCAGGGCGGTTCCCCCATGCTCCAGGATCTCGGCAACCGTTTGCTCAAGCAGTTCCGCACGCCGCCCGCACACGGCGACGTGAACACCTTTATCCGCCAAACCCAGAGCCATTCCTCTACCGATTCCTGAACCGCCCCCTGTGACCACAGCCACACGACCTTTCAACATCACCTATTACCTCCCCCGTTCATAACACCACCGGTTTGACCGGCAATCCATCCTCACAATGTCTTTTGTCTCTCTAGCGACCGCATCCAGGATCAAGGGTCCTGGGACATGCCTTATGCCACCAAGCGGAAAGCGCCATAAGATGGCACCGCCACACATAACAAAAAAAGATAGTCAGTTCCTTGTTTTGTCAACGAATGAGTGAACGTTTACAATGGCTACCCGTACGTATCGGTCAACCGACCAGAGGGCCACTTATGCCGGGAACCTTGTATCTCGTCAGCACGCCGATCGGAAACCTGGAAGATTTCACCTTCCGAGCCCACCGGATTCTACAGGAAGTGTCCGTCATTGCGGCGGAAGACACCCGGCATACGCAAAAACTGTGTCGCCATTACAAAATCCATACCCGCCTGACGAGTTATCATGATTTCAACAAAGAAGAAAAAACTCCAGTTCTCCTCGAACTTCTCAAGGAAGAGAAATCCATGGCGCTCGTCTCTGACGCCGGGACTCCACTCATTTCGGACCCGGGGTACTATCTCGTGACCCGCGCCATTGCCGTCGACGTTCCTGTTGTTCCGATTCCAGGCCCCTCTTCGGTGATCGCCGCCCTGTCCGTTGCCGGATTACCCACCGATGCCTTCACGTTCATTGGATTTCTGCCTAAAAAAACGGCGGCTAGGACCCGCCTCCTTCAAAGCCTTCAGGAAGATTCCAAAACCATTATTCTGTTCGAAACGCCCCACCGGATACAGGCAACGCTGCTCGCCATCAAGGAAATTCTCGGAGACCGGCGGATCGCCATCGGCCGTGAACTCACGAAAACCCACGAAGAAGTCATTCGTGGCACCGCCCGGGAAATCCTTCTCTCCCATCCATCACGCGTGTTCAAAGGGGAAATGACTCTCGTCATCCAGGGAAAAGCGAAAAGGACAAAGAAAGAAACAAAAACCGGAATTCAATCATCGCCTTTTTGAATGAACACGCGATGATAGGAGCCGACCAACTCACGGCGAAGAATACTGTGGCCTTCGTTTTCGACACTCTGCGGGACGTTTCTGATCGGTTCCCCATCATCCAGAAAGACCTCCAATACCTGCCCGGGTTGCATGGTTTCGAGCCGCAGTTTGGTTTTCACAAAATTGTAAGGACAGATCACGCCCCGAAGGTCCAACATCGCGTGGGGGTCAACTTCCTGACTCATTGGCTATGGCCTCTTGATTGAAGCGATGGACGCAACCGGTGATCTCGAAACCCGTCACACAAACAAAGAGAGCGTGCCGACGTGAACGCCGACACGCTCTCTTTCGATCACAACTTTGCTCGCAGGGACCAGTCTCTTATTGAACCGTCCCTTTGTTCAAGGTCTCCCGCTTGTCACCATAATCGGTGGCAACCGTTGGCTTATTTCTACTGTTCACGGTATCCGGTTGCGGAGCGCATTGCCAGCAAGGCGCGGCACCCGTGATGACGCCGACGCTGGAGGTGATCCCTCCCTGCACGGTACCCTCTTGCAGCCCGCCCTCAGGAACACCGGTGTAACCGGCCGTCGGTGTCGCAATACCCCGATAGTTTGTGGGATCGGGACGTTGCCCTAACCCACCACCGAAGTCAGGATTATCTGCGCCACCAAGCACTTGGGATCCTTCAATCACATACACGGCACGGACCATTTTCCGACCCGTACTGAACTTCTGCGTTGCAGTGGTTTCGTCAACGGCGGAAACGGCAACATAGTCCCCTTTGTTCACAGCTTTCAGGTTTTCCATGTTGGTTTCGCCATCAAACCACAGTTCCTTCAAATTCAGGCCACCACGCAGGGTCTGACGTTCGTCATGGGAACTGCCGCCCATGTCGATGTACAGTTTGCCCGCGGGATAATCAATGGCCACCACTTCGCCTTGAATGGTCTCCGGGGCTGAAAGATAGCGTTCCATGTCATCTTGGTCGAATACACGGGCACGCGTTCCCGACCCTTGGGATTCTCCAACACCCGTTCCGAAGCCGGAGTGTTGAGGCGCACGCTCTTGCGCAAAGGCCACGCTCACTGAGCCGACAAGAAT
>JAGWBI010000043.1:0-13300 GCA_021295965.1 Dehalococcoidia bacterium
TCCTGGCCGGTTTCGGCGCCGGCACCTTCCCGCCCGCCGTCATCTCCGCCGCCGAGTCCGCCGTAGCCGGTGGTATGCCCGTCGTCCTCGCCAGTCGCTCCAGCGCCGGCCGCGTGGTGATGACACCCCGCAAGGACGAACAGGGCTTCATCGTCTCCGACAACCTGATGCCGCAAAAGGCCCGCATCCTGCTTATGCTGGGTTTGACCGTAGCCGAGGACCGCGACGCCCTCCAGGAAATGTTTTACCAATATTAGGCAGCGCCACTCGCCGACGCTCACGCGTACGCATTTGCGGCAACCTGTCATCGCGAGTCCGCCTCTGGCGGATGGCAATCTCGTTGCCGGAGGAGTCGTCGCTCTGGCGACGGGATGGCCATCCGCCGCAGGCGGACTTCGCTCCCCGCGATGACAAACTGGGCACGCATGACTCCTATGTGTATCTTGCCTCGTCAAAAACACTGCTATAATTCCCCGGCATAGTTACCCGATCAGATAGATCAAATACTGTTTAGGAGAATGATTATGAAACTCCGCCGCAGGGGACTACTGACCGCTACGGTGATCGCCGTGGCCGTCCTTGCCACCGCAGGAGGATGGCTGGCATTGGGCGACACGGCCCAAGCTCAAACCGGCTTGCCCGCCCCGGCCAACGTGCAGGTGGTCAATGGCTCCAGTTCCGGTGACGTGGTGGTTTCCTGGGACGAAGTGGCCGGCGCGTCCGGCTACACCGTTCTCTGGGTGAACTACGACGCGGCCTGGGACGCGTATCACTCCGGTCACGACTGGCTGAGGCTCACCCTGTCCGTTGACGTCCAAGGAGGCGGGACTACCACTCAGATGTTGACGGTCAGTAGTCCGGATACCGAAGCGGCGCGGTACCTGTTTGTCGTGGGCAGCAAAAGCGCTCCTGACGCAGATCCTGTCTGGTCGGCGTGGCAGTCGCTCACTGTGCGCAGCGCCGCCGCCAGTGACGTTCAGGCTCTGTCCGCCGCGTTGGCAATCGCAACCGAAGCCAGCGCGCTGGACGCCGTCGGGTCCGTCGCAACGCACAGCGGCATGACGCCGGAGTCCATCCGCCAAACCGCCCAGCAGATCGGAATGCACCGGGCTGCGCTGCAGCAACAGCTGGGTATTCTGGCCGGCAGCGGCCAAAGCGACCGCGTTGCACGCATTCGGACGCTGGTGACCCGATTGCTTTCAAATGTGGGACACATCCAGGCTGGCCGGCGCCCATTGGGCGAGGCGCTGCGCTCCGAGAACGCCAGCCGGGCTCAATTGACGCTGGACAATACCACCCGGCTGTTCCCGGCTACTGATGCCGTCCTTGACAACCAGTTCTATGGCCTGGTGACCAACGCTGATGGCGGGTCGGCGGGTTCAGGAAATCTGTCACAGAACGACGTCCTCCGATACACGCATACCGACAGCCTGTCGTCTAATGCGGCATTGGGGCACACCCTCCTGTTGGTGGCAAGCCTCATGCAGGACCCTACCTACGTGGCGCGCATCCACGAAAGATACGACTCCGTGGCGGGTCGCATTGGACGTGACGTCGAGTACCTGCGGCAGAATCCGGTCCCCGGGTTGGGGCCGGGCGTTCTTGCCCTCGCGGAAAACGTCCGCGACGCTGGAGGCGGAGATGGGGAAGACGACTACTTTGACCGCTTGGAACAACGTCTCGAACTGACTGTTGCTGAGCGCCGGCTTATCGCAAACAACGAGAAAACTTTGGACCAGTTGCTGTGCGAACTGGACGCCCTGGCCGCCGTTGTCCAGGGAATGCAACCCGCCGGAACCTGCGCCCCGGATGTCGAAGCCGCTGGCGTCCCCGGCGTTACCCCCAACGCCATACGCTTCGGGCAGTCCGCCGCTTTGACCGGACCGTCAAGCGAGTTGGGCTTGGGAATGCAACTCGGCATCCAGGCCGCCTTCAATGAGGCAAATCAGGCCGGCGGCGTCAACGGTCGTATGCTGATGCTGACATCGCAAGACGACGGCTACGAAACCGACCGGGCCTTTGCGAACACCTTGGCGCTGATTGAGAGCGGGCACATATTCGCGTTGATCGGAGCGGTCGGCACGCCGACCTCCCGGGCTGCATCTCCTGTGGCACACGACGCGGGAGTGCCCTTCATAGCCCCCTTCACCGGCGCTCAGTTGTTGCGCCAACCCGAACTCACCAACATCCTCAATCTTCGCGCTTCATATCACGAGGAAGCCGAAAAAATGGTGGCCTATCTCGAACGCGAGGGCAAGACCAGGGTCGCCGTCCTGTATCAGAACGACTCCTACGGAATAGACGGCCTCAACGGCGTCAAGCAGGCCCTGGAAGGCCGGAATATGGACCTGGTCGCCTCCTGGTATTACCGGCGCAACTCCGCGGCTGTCAAGTCGGCGGTGTTCCGCATCGCGGAAGGGCGTCCCGACGCGGTCATCATGGTCGGCACCCACCTCCCGACGGCCCGGGCCGTGGAGATGCTGCGCTCCAAGCTGGATCCGGACCCCGTTTTCATGGCCGTGTCCTTCGTGGGCAGCAACGCCCTGGCGGAGGAGCTCGGTAACGCAGGTCAAGGCGTCCTGGTTTCCCAGGTCGTGCCTTTGCCCAGCAGCGACAGCATCCCGGTTCTTGCCGAGTATCGCGCCGCCCTGGCCGCGCACGATCCCACTGCGGAACCTGACTTCATCTCCCTCGAGGGCTACCTGGCGGGACGCCTCGCCATCAAGGGTCTCGAGCTTTGTGGCAGCAATGTCACCCGAGCATGCTTCCTCAATGCCGTGCAGAATGCCGGCGCCATTGACCTGAGCGGTTTCTCGGTCATGTTCGGGCCTATGGACAATCAGGGTTCCGATGCTGACGCGGTGATCCTGTCTCAAATCGGCCCCGACGGCGAATACGACGCGGTCGATTAGCCGGCAAGTGCAACCCACCGCGCTTGTTCCGCGCAATCTATGACCGAGCAACGACGGAACGGCAAGCACCAACCAACTCCCCGCGGCCCCTGAGCGGTCGCGGGGAGTTTTTTCTGGCCGACCTCTGGATTGGCCGGCTCCAATGTTAACGTCGTGTATAATGCGCCCCAATCAGCCCTTGGCCGCTATTTGAGGAGCATGGTTTATGGCACAGGCAGCCGGCGTCAGCCCTTCCCAACCTGCGACGCAGGACGCGGAGCCGCGCACCAAGGGCTCCGTGATGGCGACCACCCTGGTGGGCGCCCACGCCTTCGAGCACCTGTACGCCCACAGCATCCCCATCATCATCCTTGCCATCATCACCGAGTTCGAGCTGGGGGCCCTGAGCGTCGGCGCCGTGGTTGCCATCCGGTCCATCTTCGGTGGTATCACCAGCACCGCCGGCGGCTTCCTCGTGGACCTGTTCCACCATAGGGTGGCCTGGGTGCTGGCTATCAGTACGCTGATGATCGGCACCGGCTACCTGCTCATGTCCATCGCGCCGTCCTATGCGCTCATACTATGCGCCCTGGCCTTGGGTTCCATGGGCAGCGCGCTGTGGCACCCGCCGGCTCTGGGCCTGCTGGCTCGACGATTCCCTGAGCGGCGCGGCCTGTTCATATCCATGCACCGCTCCACCGGCAGCATCGGCGACGTCATTGGCCCACTGGCCGCCGGCGCTCTGATTGCCGGCGCCCTCACCTGGAGCGGCGGCGCCGGCGACGCCGAGGTGGGAGTCTCCTTCCCCTTGCCCTGGGGCACCGTGGACTGGCGGTACATCCTCGGGTTCAGCACCCCCGTAATGTTCATCGCCACCGTGGTCATTTTCATCCTGCTGCGTAACGCCGGCAGCGAAAAGCCCATCAACGTGGACATCGGCGCACGGATACGCACCAACTGGGCCGGCATGAAGGACGCCTTCCGCGGCACCGGAATGTGGGCCATCTTCACCGTCTCGGCGGTGCGCGGCATGGCCGACCGCTCGTTGGTCTTCCTCGTTCCGCTGTACCTGATCCACCTGGGGGTCAGCGAGTTCCAGGCGGCGGTGCACGTCATGCTGATGGTGCTGCCTGGCATTCTCTTCGGCCCAATCATCGGCTCCCTCTCCGACAAGGTTGGCCGCCGCCCGTTGATTATCTTCATCATGGGCATCACCACGATGCTTACCATCGCCATCATCATGGTCAGCGGCGAAGGTTACACGGCTTGGATTACCGTGTTCGTCGCCATCTACGGGATGATGAACTTCTCGGTCAACAACCTGACCCAGGCGGCCGCCGCCGACATCGCCGCCGGTCGCCGGTTGGAGTCCAGCTTCCTCGGCCTCATGTGGGGCAACAACACCCTGTTCGGAGCCATCGCCGCCTTCATGATTTTCGGCCCGGTGGAGTGGTTCGACTGGCAGTACGGCTTCTTCATCGCCGCCGCCATCTACTTCGCGGGTTTCCTGGTTTCCCTGCTGATACCGGGCAAGCCCCGCGAGCCGGAAGCGGTGCCGGCGCCGGCCTGATCGCGGGGCCATAGCAGAGTGGCAACAGCCCAGGGGACGTTGCCGGAAGCGCCGGCGGAGGGTGAACGCCGCACGGGAAACCGTGTGCTGGCGTCCACCCTCATCGGCGCCCACGGCTTCGAACACCTCATCTCCAACAGCATACCCCTGCTCACCACCGTCATCGCCGTGGATCTGGGCCTGGGCGCGCTGCAGGTGGGGGCCATCGTCGCGGTGCGCTCGGCCGCTGCTGGAGTAACCAGCGTAACCGGCGGGTTCCTGTCCGATCTCCTGCACCACCGCATCGCCTGGGTGCTGTCCATCAGCGCCTTTCTCACCGCCATCGGCCTGCTCCTGGTCGCGACCGCGCCGTCCTATGCCGTGATATTGCTGGCGCTGGCCCTGGCCTCATGCGGCGCGGCGTTGTGGCACCCGCCGGCGCTGGGACTCCTGGCCCAGCGATTCCCCAACCGTCGGGGGCTTTTCCTGTCCATGCACCGCTCCACGGGCAGCGTGGGCGATGTGGTCGGGCCGATGATCGCCGGCATCCTCCTCCTGGGAGCCTTGCAGTGGGAGGCCGCCGACGGCCTGACGGTCGGATGGGAGCTGGGTGGTCTGCAGCCGGTGCAATGGCGCTGGATACTGGCCGGCGCCGCCCCCATCATGTTCATCGCCACCTTCGTAATCTACGGCTTGCTCCGCCATGCCGGCGGCTCGCCTCCGGCCGGCGTTGATCTGTCCCAGAAGTTGCAGACTATGTGGCGCGGAACCTACGTGGCCTTTCGCGGCACGGGCCTGTGGGCCATCTTCGCGGTGGCGGCGGTTCGGGGCATGGCCGACGGGTCCATGCTGTTCCTCGTGCCGTTGTATCTGACCCACGGACTTGGCATCAACACCTTCCAGGCCTCGGCGCACCTGGCTCTGATGGTCGGGCCTGCCATCGTTACCGCCCCGCTCATCGGCGCGCTGTCCGACCGCGTGGGCCGCAAGTCCCTCATCGTTTTCCTGATGGCCTTCGTGACGGTGCTGACCCTGGCGATCCCCATGAGCGGGCCGGACTACTCGGTCTGGATCACGGTCTGCGTGGCTCTCTACGGGTTGCAGCACTTCACCGTGATCAACCTGACCTCGGCTGCCGCCGCCGACGTGGCCGCTCGCTACCGTCTGGAATCCAGCTTTTTGGGATTGATGTGGGGCAACAACATCCTCTTCGGAGCGGTCGCCGCCATCGTCATCTTCGGCCCCATCGAATGGCTGGGCTGGCAATACGGGTTCTTCATCGCCACTGCCATGTATTTCCTCGGCTTCCTGGCCTCCCTGATGATCCCCGGCGACCGGCACGCCCGCGAACCTGCAACTGATCCGGCTGTCTAACGGGTGCTATCATACGAAAACGCTCTATTCCCGGAGGGCATTTGGGGGTCCGATGACCACGCGACAGCATCAGGTTTTTTTGAGTTTTCACTATGAGCGTGACGCTTGGCGTGCGGCGCAAATCCGCAAGTATGGGATTTCCCGCGTAACCTGCAATGACTGGGAAACTTCCAAAATGAACACCGATGCTGCCATCACGCGATGGATTGACAACCAGATGGGGACAGCCTCGTGCACGGTCGTTTTGATTGGAAGCGAAACAGCGAACCGGGATTGGATCAATTATGAGATAGAAAAATCGTGGAATGACGGAAAAGGGTTGCTTGGAATCTACATTCACCAGATCCCCGACCAGCATGGCCAGCAATCGGCTCGAGGAGCAAACCCATTTGACCAAATCACTATTGGCGAACGAAAACTTTCGCAAGTCGCGAAAGTGTACGATCCCAAGTACGCGGCCGGCCGTCAGGTTTGCCATTACATCAAAGACAACATCGCACAATGGGTCGAGGATGCGATCCTGACCCGGACCCAGCATAGCGGATGAACATGGCACATCAGCCGCAGTCTGTATATGGCGCTGATTCCCCTGCCGTAACGACGCATCTGTCGATTATGCAAGGCGTAATAGGCAGGATGGCCGGCAACAGCACGTCTTGCAAAATACAGTGCGTCGTGCTGGTTACGGGCATCATAGTGTTGGTCGCTCAGACCCAGACATCGGCTTACGCTCTGTTGGCTTTGATACCGACGATATTGTTCCTGTATCTGGATGCTCACTATTTGTCGTTGGAACGGGGCTTCCGCCGTTCGTACAGCGCGTTCGTGTGTACTCTGCGCGCTGGGCCGGTGACCCTGGCGGATCTTTACGAGGTGCGCCCAAGCAAATCCGGTTCGACACCACTGTTGACAGGCTTGAAGTCGGCGTCGATTTGGCCTTTCTACGGAGCGTTGGCGGTCACTATTTTACTGATATGGCAATTCGAGTGTATCAAGGCAATACTCGGTTTCTGAAGCCGCGCGCCCCGGAAACGGCGACAGCGCCGGCCTGATTTGAGGAGCGTTTCCCCATGACTACTGCCCGCACCGCCGGGGTTTTCCTCCTCCTCACCGCGTTGGCGACCGCAATCTCGGTGCCGACGCGCCTGCTGGCCGACGCCGACCAACCCACCCTCACCGAGTCATTGCTGGCAATCATCGCCAACCGTGGGTACTATGCCACCGGCGGCGCGGCGCGGTTCGTGTCGGGGATAGTCCTGCTGGCCGCCGCGTGGTTCGTGTGGCGGGCCATGGCCGACTACCATCGTCCGGCGGTGGGTTTGGCCGCCGGGTTCCTGGGATTGTCAGGAGTGATTACGGCGGTGTCCGGCGCGTGCGCCGTGGCCATCGCCGCCTCCGTGCCGTCGCCGGCCGGACCCGCGGCGACGCTGGTGGTGGGCGACGGCCTGCCCAACCTCCAACCGCTGGCCGACGCCCGGTGGATCACCGGCACGGTGGGCTTCACCCTGGCCGGCCTGGGACTCATCGCCCTGGGACCGGCGCAATGGCGCATTGGCGGCCTGCTCAAAGCCTCCGCCATCGCCGACGTGATCATCGGCGTCGCCATGCTGTTCATCTGGATCGACGCCGCCACCGTGATGCACCGCATGTCCGGCGTCGCCTTCCTGCTCTGGCTCATTGTCAGCGGAATTTGGCTGGTGGCCGGCTTGTTGAAAACACCCGAACCCGTTTCCGAGACCAGGTAGGGGCGAATAATTATTCGCCCCTACGCAACAATCGCATCAAGGAGATATCGAATATGGCCACTCGCGATGAAAACCTGGCCACCGTGCGCCGCGTCCGCGGGGAATTGACCGCCTTGTTGGACGGCATGGACTACTGCCTGGACTGGAAGGACGGCGATGGCCGAGCCCTTGACCAATGGAGCGCCCGCGAAGTCCTCTACCACCTGGTTGACACCCCGGAAGGCGGCATTGGCAGCGTCATCGCCGGCGTTCTGGACGGCTCCCTCGCCGAGGTGACCATCCTCCCTGACATCAGCAACATGACGCCCGACCGCATGGCAACCGACATCGCCGACGCTCTGGCCGGTCCACTGTCCATCCTGCAAACCGCCGAGGACGCCATCGCCAGCGCCGCCGACGCGGATTTCCAATCCCGCACCGCCCTGGCCCACCTGCCCCACCGCGATATTCACGAGATCCGCCCGGCCCAGTCCTTCATCGACGGCCTGGAGCGCCACTGGGGGGAGCATCTGAACCAGTTGCGCGATATTCGCCAGTCTTTGGGGATGTGAAAAATTGACACCCCCGGAACGGCGCGGTTATATTTCGGCAAACACCACACCGCAAAATGGAGGAAACCCAATATGACTACACAGCGAGGACGACAAAGGTTTGAAGCGGGCAACGTCGCGTTCGTGGTCCAGCACGAACTGTGGGACGGCAACATCCAGGACCATTCCGACCAGGGCGTGGTTATCCTCGTCGAGGTCGGCGGCGCCACCGCGCTGCGGTTCAATTGCTTCGACATCGAGAAGAGCTACGTCTATGCCCCCGACGGCGCGAACGTTCAGTACCGCATGGACCACACGGTGGACGGCAACCCCATCGGCTGGTCCGTGAAGACCATCCGCAACAACCTCGCCGCCATGCTCACCGCAGCCGGCTTCGCCGACGCCGCCGGAGGGCTGGATCAGAACGCCATCAACGCCGCCCTGGAAGAGGTGGACAGCACCGCGCGGGTCAAGTTCGCCGCCGAGCGCAACACCGTCAAGCACAACCGGGGCACCGACATCATCGAGGCCGGCAACATCCGCTTCGGGCTGGAAATGCGCCGCCAGGCCTCCGGCGACGGCGGTCTCGCCATCCACGTCCTCAGCGACCTCGCCGGCAACACCGGCCGGGTCTTCACTGAGGAGACCGAGCTGCTGGCCTTCGACTGCTTCCGCGACGAGCCCCACTACCACTACGGCCCCCGCAACAAGAACCACCGCATCTTCTGGGACAAGACCCTGGTCCCCGACCCCCTGGGTTGGTGCCTGGACCAGTTCAAGACCGGCAAGCTCAAGGCGATGCTGGAACGCGCCGGCTATCCCGGCGTGGCCGCCGATCTCGACGAGGACCTCCTCGCCTCGGTCATTCCTCAGGTGGAAGCCCGGGGACGTGAGATGGAGGCCGATGGGATACCTGCTGAGGTCACCCCTAACCTGGTCCAGTAGCCTGGGCCGTATCAACCGGCGAATCAGACGTCCTTACCGCCGCCGATTCTCCGGCGGCGGTAACTTTTCGGGCGGCGCAACTCTGCCGGCTGAAACGATCAGTCGATTGGCAGAATACCCAACCGTATGGCGGTGACCACGGCGTCCAGCTTCGTCGGCGCGCTCAACTTCCGCCGAAAATGGCGAATGTGGTTCAACACCGTGTGCGGGCTGATGTTCAGTTCCTCGGCGATCCGGGGCGTGGCCCACCCCAGCGACACCAGGCCCAGAACCTCCCGCTCACGAGCCGTCAGCATCGGACTGACTTCCGGAACTGCATAAGCCGTGGGATGGTCCGACACGATATCCGTGCCCGTTCCCGAGGTGGAGCGCCTCACCCAGTCAGCGTCGTCGTCGCCTTCGGATCCATTCACGACGACGGCGTCCCGGAACAGGTGCACCAGTATCGGAGCGTCGTCCGTGGTGCCAGCTATAACCATGGGCGTCAGCGAAACCAACTTGGTCTCCCCGGACGCGCATCGCATCCGGGTCTGCACCCGATGCGGCACCAAGCCGTCCCGTAGCCGGCGTATCGAAGGACACCCATCCCGATGGGACGGGAATAATCCTTCTGGCGCAGTCCCTGCCGCAATTTCGTAGCTGCGGCGTCCCAGAACTTCGTCGGGTGAATACCCTAGTATTCGCCGGGCACTCTGGTTCCAGAACAGAATCGTCTGGTCAAGGGATGCTGCGTATGCGCCGAACGGGGCGTCCGTCAGTGGGTCGAATATTCCTTCCAGGGCCATTTCCCTTTTTTCTTGCAACAATATCAACCGTCGATGCAGTGGGCGCAGGAACGAAAATCCACAATACCTTAGATATCTCGGGATCAAACCATTGCTAGTATTATGGTCTCCACTGCGTCCGCAAAGTTACTATTTCCGTAGCCGACGGTCTATGACCAATTTCTGCTATCCTTTTACGAATCGCCTCTGAAAATGGCTGACTCCTGTTACTAAATCGCCTCTGCGGTGAATCAGCGCGGTGATCAGGCCGCTTTTTTCCGGGTTTCTGCTTGGTGCCCGCCGTTTGGGCCCCCAAACATCTACAAGCCGGCGGCTTGATATCCTTACCCGGTAAACTCTATTACACCCACAAGCGTCTTAAACAATATCACAAGTCATAACACTATTTATCAACTTATCGACTCGTTCTCAACAATAATTATCGACCTCCCTCACGAGAGCCGTTCGCTGATCCGTCGGCGCCGCCATGTCTCGACGCCGGACCTCTCCACGCTGGGAACTCTTCCCCGCCCTTTGATCCACCGTTGTCCGCCGCCACCACCCCTCTGTAAACCGGAAACCTGTAGTATTGGTATCCAAAGCAAGAACGGATACCTGCAAGCATTCTAACGCAGTATGCCCCGATTGTGCCGCACCCGCAGGTTACATGTACGTAACGTTTCGGCGCTTTTTCAAAATCGCCGTCGCCCGTCCTCTCCACTCAAACGGTCATCGATTGCCCTCAGTGCCTAGCTTGTCATTTCTCCTCCGGAACGTCACCCCGTACTTCATACGCGGCGGCAATCCGGCGAACCCGGTCAATGTGATCCGGCGCCGGTCCCCGGTCCCCTGGTCTCCGGATCCCTCCCGATTCCAGAACCGCCAGGAGGCCATGCGCGTCGATATGTCCCGGCCCCGGGACCTCCATCGCCTCATCCGCCGCTTCCTCGACTACGAACTGCCCGAGATCGAAGAGTTCCGTCACGCCCGCCAGCAGTTCAAGGCCGATCTTCCCCGCAGTGCTGGAGAGGTGCGCACTCACTTGCGCAATTCACGCCGAGTGGGGTCCCTTCGAGGTGCTGAGACCCCCATTTTGATTGCAAAATCAGTAGATCGGCAGTACCTTGTGAGTTGACGTAAACATCGAGGCGAAGGTATGTCTACTACCATAGCGTCCCAAGATACCGCTCGCTGGCGCAGCCGCTTGGCGCTGCCCGCCTATCACTTCCGTGATGCCGCGAGGTACGCTGGGGTTCCAACGCGCACCGTTACGTCTTGGCATCGGGCTGCTGCTAGCCGTCCGGCTACCCTTCCCAATCGTGAACCGCGACATTCTTTGTCGTATTACGAGCTCATAGAGGTCGCGTTCGTGGCGACATTCAGGCGTCTCGGCATTTCGTTACAAAAGATTCGCGCTGCTCGAGACTACGCGGCCCAGGAATTGGGATCAGAGTTTCCTTTCGTCCAATACGCTTGGAAGACTGAAGGTTCCCATCTCATGCTTAGGATGCAAGATATTACCGGCGATGTTGAGGCTGGAAAGATGGTGGCGGCTGATATGCGCGGTCAAGTGGCTTGGGAAGATGTGGTCGCAGATCGATTCACGGAGTTCGATTACCAGGACGACATTGCGGTCGTTTGGCACGTTGCCCGCAGGGGAAACCCCGTTTTAATAGACCCTCGTGTCGCGTTCGGCGCTCCTTCGGTGAGTGGGATCCCAACTTGGATATTGAAGGGTCGGTGGGACGCGGGAGAAACCATCAGGCATATTCAGGACGATTACGGACTCCCGCCGCAAGATATCGTACACGGCCTCCGTTTTGAAGGCGTTTCTGACGACGGCGTGATGAATGGCATCGGCTGTTCCGTTCCCGGCTCATGCTGATGACGTTCCGGTTCTGTTCTTTGACCGGGACGTTGGCGCCAAGCTCCCTCAGGCACTAATTTCTGTGGGGTTGCCGGTACCCGTTGAGTACCATCAGTTGTACTTCCCTCAGAATGCAGCCGACGACCTATGGATGCCTATAGTTGGTGCTCGTGGATGGGTTGTCCTCGGGCGCGACCGGCATCATCACACCCGCGAGTCAGAGCGTGCAGCTGTGCGAGATTACGGTATAGGCTGCTTTTACCTGTGGGGCGGTGATAAACCCAGTTACGAGAAGATGCGTTGCTTCCTTGCTGCCTACGACAAGATCATCGAAGCCGCGCTCACGACGCCGCGGCCTTTTGTTTATCGTGTCAACAAAGCAGGTAATTTGCTCCGATTGGATTAGGGCAATACCGGGTCACCGAGAACAGCCGTGTTCGCCGGAGATTCCTTACCAATTAAACCGGGCCGCCCAACGGACCAAGGCTTGCAGCAACGGGTGGCCCCGACCTCAATGGGCCAGGTTAAGCGGTCTGATTCCAGCAACCCCGCAGGCCGGTGGCGGAGTACAGTTCCCTGCCCTACGGTAGGTCCACGGGGTCGGTCTTGGCCAGAGGGCGAGTGTCGATGCCAAAGGCACTTACACCTACGCCATGCTCCACGACCCGGCCTACCGCCAGCGCTACGAGATCGACCTCCGCCGCGAATTCCCCCGCGTGTACTTCCAGGACGACTTCCCCTGGTGGCCCGGCATGGGCCGGGATCTCCTGGACCTGCACCTGGGCTTCGAGACGGCGGAACCGTGGCCGCTGGAGCGTCAAGATGCAGGGGCGAATAATCATTCGCCCCCGTCGCCCCCGCCGGGGACCGCCGGTGGGAATGTACGGGCGACGCATGCGTCGCCCCCACGCACCATCCTCCGCGCCGACAAAGAACGCAACCGCATCACCCTGGACGACCGCACCACCCTCTCCGGCATACCCCCGGAGGCCTGGCAGTACCAGCTCGGCAGCTGCTCCGCCCTGGAATGGGTCCTCGACCAGTACAAGGAACGCAAACCCCGCGATCCCACCATCGGCGAACGCTTCAACACCTACCGCTTCGCCGACCACAAGGGCCGCGTCATCGACCTCCTCACCCGCGTCACCACCGTCAGCGTCCAAACCGTCCGGATCGTAGATGAACTACACGCCCGCACGTCGATAGACACCACGACGTAGGGGCGACGCATGCGGCGCCCCTATATTAAACCACCTGAATTGTACCGCTACCTGCTGACACCCTCCCCTTGACCATACCGCACCAGAACATATATCCTAAATACAGCCAAGGCAAAACAGCTGTTTTTATCTTCATCTTCAAAGGCAGGATTTCACTTCGACGGCCAACCCCGTCAGTAAAAATCGCAACCGGTCGCAGCCGGCAAGGCTCAGTTAGACCCGACCACCTTCCGCCTGCGGCGGACCGGCGCGACCACCGGGACTGTCCGTGCCCGCGCGCAGGTGCGCCTCTGGCGCACTGAGTACACGAAAAAGTAGGGAAAAATAGTTGCGTACCCCCGGCCGTATGCTGACAACGAAGTGCTGCAAAGTCCGCCTCCGGCGGGAAATCCTGCCTTCCTCACCATGCCGCACC
>JAGWBI010000043.1:13330-18775 GCA_021295965.1 Dehalococcoidia bacterium
CCCCCCCCCCCCGTCGGGCCCCCGCAGGCGGCCCCCCTACGATGCCGCCCTACGTTCCTTGATTCAATGCACGCACCCCCGGAGCCAAATCACCCAGGGCGTCGCTCCCTGCGCCTGCTGGCCTACGACTATCGCCAACCCGGCGCATATTTCGTGACCGTCTGCACCCAGGGCCGGCTACCGTTGTTCGGTGCAATCCAGGGGAGCCAAATGCATTTAAATGAGGCCGGCCGCATCGCAGCCAACTGCTGGGCCGCCATCCCCAATCACTACCCCCACGCGCAAATCGACACCTTCGTAGTCATGCCCAACCACATCCACGGCATCATATTCATGACTAACGATCACCGCATGCGTCGCCCCGCCGCCGCGGGCGCGGGCCAGCCAAAGGTTCAATCGGTGCGATTGTTGGGTCCTACAAATCGGCGGTGTCCAAACAGATCAACCGTTTGGCGGGAACACTCGGCGGCCAAACGTGGCAACGCAACTACTACGAACACGTCATCAGGAACGACACCGCCCTCCACGAAATTCGCCAATACATCCTCAACAACCCCGCCAAATGGAACGAAGACCCGGAAAACCCCGCGACCATGTAGGGGCGGCGGAAGCGTCGCCCCACCCGCCCGACCTAATAGCCCAGATGCGGCGATCACCATTCGCGCCTCGCGCCCCTACCCACTGGGCTCTATAATCCCCACCACACTACGGTACCCCAAAGGCAAACTCGCCCCACACGGTGTGGAGCGTAACGCCATGACAACCACCAGAGAAAAACTGCTCACCGCCGACGACCTGCTCCGTCTGCACAGCGAAGGCGTGCGGGGCGAGCTGATAATGGGGGTATTGCACGAAACCGTGTCAAACGGACTGGAACACGGCGAGGTGGTGGTGAACCTGGCTTCGGAGTTCCACGGTTTTGTCCGCCCGCGCAGATTGGGGCGTGTGGCCGGCTCCGATTCCGGTATTCAGCTGGAGCGCGACCCGGATACCGTGCGAGAGCCGGACATCGCCTTCATTTCCGCCGACCGCCTGCCTCTGGACGTGCGGGTACGGGGCTACTCCCAGGTGGTTCCCGACCTGGTGGTTGAGGTAGTGTCCCCCAGCGACCGCCCCGCGCCGGTGTACGACAAGGCCCAGATGTGGCTGCGCTTCGGCGTGCGGTTGGTTTTGGTAGTTGACCCGGAGACCCGCAGCATTTTGGCCCTGCCGTCGGAAGGGTCGGCGCGGACCTTCGCCGAAAACGACACCCTCGATTGCGGCGACGTTCTGCCTGGCTTTTCCTGCCCCGTGCGCAACATCTTCGACACGTAATCGGTCATCAGTCGCCTATGCCTTCCCACCAGAACATCACCGTCAAACGGGTCGAAACCCCCGCCGAGCTCGAGGGCGCGTTCGCCCTGCGCATCCGCGTCTTCGTGGGCGAACAGGGCGTCCCCGCCGACATCGAACTGGACGAGGCCGACACCGCCCCGGACACCGTCCACGCCGTCGCCGTGCATGATGGCGTCGTCATCGGCACTGGTCGCCTCCTCGCCGACGTTGACGGCCGGGGCCCCCACATCGGCCGCATGGCCGTGGAACAGGACCGCCGCCGCGACGGCATCGGCGGCCGGGTTCTCCAATTCCTAGAAGACCAGGGCCGCGAACTCGGCTACCGACAGATCACCCTCCACGCCCAGGAATACGTAAAATCCTTCTACGCCCGGCACGGCTACCGCGAGGTCGGCGAATCCTTCATGGAAGCCGGCATCCCCCACCGCGAAATGGTCAAAGACCTGTAGTGGCGAGGCATACCTCGCTCCTACGCTCGCCTGCGCCACCGCCACGAAATCACCGCATGGCAATCTCGCCGGGGCCGCAGTCAATAGCCGTTCACATTTATCGAATTACTGGGCAGTGAAATCGTCGTTCCCGCGAAAGCGGGAACCCGGGGAGTTGCAGCGCAAACCAACTTTGTCGGAATTCACACTCCCCGCCACTCTCCCCAATCACAATCTCCACCGGAGGCACACCACCGCACATGGGCATCCTCACCGACGACATGAAACGAGCCCTGTCCGAACAGCGGCTCATCTTCGCCGCCACCGTCTGTCCCGACGGCACTCCCAACCTCTCGCCCAAGGGAACCGTCATGGTCTGGGACGACGACCACGTCCTCTTCACCGACCTGGCCTCCCCGGGCACCATGCGCAACCTGCAACACAACCCGTCCATCGAGATCAACACCCTGGACATCTTCGCCCGCAAGGGCTACCGCTTCAAGGGCAGCGTGGTCGTCCACAAAAACGACGACCTCATGGCCGCCGTCCAGGAGCGGATGCGCAACGGCCCGTCCAACGTCACCGGCCTGGCCGACAGCGTCCGCGCCGTCGTCCTCATCCGCGTCGAGCAGGCCCAGTCTCTGGTCTCCCCCGGCTACTGGGGCGGCGCCACCGAAGCCGAGACCCGCTCCAACTGGGAAACCTACTGGGCCAACGTCAACGCCGACTGGCGCGACCGCAACGAAAACGCGTAGGGGCGAATAATCATTCGCCCCTACGCGGCCAGGCACATGTAGGGGCGAGGCATGCCTCGGCCCTACGCGGTCAACGGGATACGTAACGCCACTCCCGCCACCGCCTCCACCCCGTCCATCACCCGCACCTGCATCTTGGCGCCGGTCGCCCAGCGCCGAACGCTCCGGCGACGCGAAGTACGCGGCCTCCTTCTCGGCAATCTCCTCCGCGCTGTCAAACCGCCGCACCCAGATGAACTCCGTCCGGTCCGCGTTCACGTAGCTGGACACCACCGGGATCCCCAGCCGGTCATGCAAAGGCCGGATGTGCTCGTTGAACACCCCGAGCCACGAATCCATCATGCCCCGGTTGATCGTGTAAATGCGCAGTTGGTACGTAGCCATTGTCGTCCTCCTATTGGGATATGAAAGTCCATTTGCGCTGAATAGTCATTCCCGCGAAAGCGGGAATCCAGTAACCTTTGCCGGAGGCCTGCTTTCCCCGGCGTTGCGGGCGATGAGTTACGCCACCTCGTACTGCGCGATGGCGTCCTGGCTGAAGGATAGCCCCAGCCCGGGCCGGTCCGGCACCACGAGATCGCCGTCCACGATGTCCGGCGTCTCGTCAAAGAGCCGCAGGGTCCAGGGCATATATTCAACGGTCAGCCCGTTGGGAATCGCCGAAATCGTATGCACCTGCACCTCCGGGATCAGGTGGGACACCACCGGCAGGTTGAACGCCTCGGCCATGCCGGCAATCTTGCGGAACGGCGTGATCCCACCGGCCCGCAGCAAGTCAACCATCACGATGTCGATGCTGCGCTGCTCCACCATGTGCCGGAAGGGCCGGATGCCATAGACGTACTCCCCGGCCGCGATGGGCGTCACCAGCGCGTCGGCGACCCGGGCCAGCCCCTGGTAGTCGTCCCGCGCCACCACGTCCTCCAGCCAGAAGAGGTGGTACTCCTCCACCATGCTCCCAATCTGGATGGCCTGGTTCACGTTCCACAGCTGGTTGATGTCGCACATCAGGTCGATGTCCGGGCCGATGGCGTCCCGCAGCGTCCGGATGCGGGCCACCTCCCGGGCAGCGGTGGGCTCCGCGCCCATCTGGGTCTTCATCTGCCGGAAGCCCTGCTCCACCAGGCGCGGGCCGGCCTCGGACAGGTATTCCAACCCCATGGGCCGCATCAGGGCGCCGCTGGCGTAGGTCGGCGCCCGGTCCCGGTACCCGCCCATCAGCGAGCAAACCGTCTGGTCCAGCGCCTTGCCCTTGATGTCCCACACCGCCATGTCCACCGCGGCCAGGGCCAGCGACAGCACGCCCTCCGGCCCGGCGGACGCGCAGGCGTCCATCAGCTTGCCCCAAACGGCCTCCGGGTTCATCGGGTCCGCTCCCGAAGCCAGGGCGGCCAGGTCATCCACCGCCCGCCGCAAAGCATGGACCAGCGGCCCCCCAAAAAAGGTCAGGCCCACCCCGGTGATGCCCTCGTCAGTGTTCAACTCCAGGATGACGAACTCCCGAGTGCCCGGCTGCTCGATGCCCACAACCAGCGGGTTGTCGGCCGGGGTCTGCAGGACGCGGGTCGTGGCGGTGGTAATCTGCATGAGATGCGCTCCAACTTGGGTATAACGTACGGCAGGTTAGCACGGGCGGCAAACACGGGCAACACGGTGTCGGCCCGTCCCCGTCGGCCTCGGTCGCCCGGAAACTGCGGTGCGGCGACGTGGACACAAAAGAATAAGGCCAACGGGTTCGGCGCCCGTTGGCCTCTCTACTGGGGGTCGGAGCCCAGTCGTCAATCGCCGGTTGGTCCGGTTCCTCGCCCCAACCGCAGGTCAATGGCAGATGGGAAAGGGTGTCGTCGGCTGTTCCGACGGCTCCATCAAGCTGACCGGCATGACTTGTCCTTCGGACCAGTTCAGGTCCTCGCCGAGCGGCCAGGTGTGGATGTTCCCGTTGGCTCCGAAATTCACCGCCTTGGCCAGGGCGAACCGGTCATCGCCGGCCTCGAAGGTAAGGTCGTCGGGCAACGCCATGTCGCTGTTCAGGACCAGTTGCCGGATGCTGTTGTCAACCTGCTGCTGAAAGAGACCCTGGATGGTGTATTCCACGCCATCGTGAACGAAGGAGACGTTGTCCAGGCTGCCCTCGAAGTCGTCGCCGCCGGAGGCCCCCGGTATATAGCCGGTGTAGGTCACGTCGGCGTCCTGGGCCATGCCCACCGTCATATCAGCGAGCCAAACCGGGTCCATCTGTGTCCCCGGCATAACCACGGTCCCCAGGACCTCCGGCTGGCCCCCCTCCGCATCAATCGAACGCCCGACCTCCCAGGAAGTGGGTTCGTCCGGGTTGTTGATGAAATCGGTGTCAAACGGGCAGAAAATCCCCGCGTTGTCCCCTACCGGCCCTGTGGACAGTTCCGTGGCCGCGTCAACGGTTTGGTAGCGGGGGACTAGAATGGTCGCGATGCCCATGATCAGGGCCAGGGCGATGAGCGCTGCCGATTTCGCCGTATGGCCCTTTCGGCCGTTCTGTAATCTCATTCCCTGAGACCGGAATTTGGTAAGTGTCATTATCATGATCCCTCCTGATTTATCACCTCGACCACCGAGGTTCCATCGATCCGTTTGATATATTGCGGAAAAGGATACTTTTTATCGTTATTATGGATATAGAATACACCGGGTCAGTGCCGATGTCAATCGAGCGGCTGTTCACTTCAAGTCGTCATTGCTGCGAATGCCGGATTTAGGGGGCGAGCTTCGAAAAGGCCATGATCAACGCCTTGCGGGTATTGACAGGGGGCGGGAAAGGGAGTACAGTTGCGGAACTTACCCGCCGTAGCAGGCGTTTCGCTTCCAGCGGGAAGGCTCCTTAACAGCTGAATAGTGGAAGGAAGTAAGGTTCTCATTAAGAGAGTTTGATCCTGGCTCAGGGTGAACGC
>JAGWBI010000010.1:0-57115 GCA_021295965.1 Dehalococcoidia bacterium
AGCGGTGGTGACACCCGCCGTACTGGTCTATGCGGTACCGGGGAATGAACCGGCCTTTGCGATAGCCAGCGGTGCATGGGATCCGACGTGCTGTCCGCCTACGGCGGATGGCGGTTGGCCGCGATACCTGAACCCTGTGAACCCGATATTCAACTGTTGGCGCCGGGCGATGGGCCGTAGCCTCAGGCTTGCCGCCCTGCTGGTAAGGTATAGTATAGAGAACGGATGTACGGCAACGCAAGGGGCGGATGTCCTCACCAGGGCCTTTCCAAAGTCATTGCGAGGATCGGAGCGACGTGGCAATCCCGTCGATGCAACAAGGTCCCGTATGAGTTATGCCCCCGGAGCGAGATTGCCGCGCTGCGCTCGCAATGACAAAAGCTACTTTGGAAAGTCCCTGTGTCCTCACGCGTCCCAGTTGGTCGGTATGAGATGCCCCGTTGGGCGATTGCACGGAGATCCAACGCAAAGGCGCGAAGACGCAGAGACGCAAAGGGGCGATTGGGGCCCGGTGTGGTGCGTGTCCGATGATGAATTCAGGTGTTGTGGCGCGTGAGTCCGATAACCGTTTGATCAAACCGGGTACGCATGAGGGCGATGCCGCTGAGGCCTACGCGGTTTGTCACCGCGAGGAGCGAAGTCCGCCGCAAGCGGGCGGAGACCCCGTTGCCGGAGCGAGGATTCGTCCGACCACGAGATTGCCACGCTCCTCTCGCAATGACAGTCCGGCGAGATTGCCATCCGCCAGAAGCGGACTCGCAATGACAAGGGTGATTTTAGAAAGGCCCTGGTGACCGGGGGTAGCGTTCCGTTATGGTAATCGTCGTGCGGTCGTGCTACGCTTGTATCCGCCGCCGAGTTTGGGTAAAATCATCGTCTGCTGTTCCCCCGAAGGATCCCGCAGGTGCTCTGATTTCGGACTGGGGACGGCGTAATCCAGATGGAGGAAAGGGTGATTGGATGTACTAGGTACTCACGTGCTGCTGGAACTCAGAGACTGTGACCCCAAACTACTTAACGACTTGGCCCACATACGGCGGGAGTTGCTGCGTGCGGCGTCCGCGGTTGACGCACACGTAGTAGGAGAGTCGTTCCACCAGTTCACGCCCCAGGGCGTGACCGGCATTCTATCCATCGCCGAATCGCACATCTCCATCCATACCTGGCCGGAGCATGGTTACGCGGCGGCGGACGTATTTACCTGCGGCGATTGCACCATGCCAGAGCGGGCCGCCGCATTAATCATAGGCGCATTGCGTTGCCGAGACCCGCAGATCACGCAGATTCGCCGGGGACTCAATGGCGCTCGCGTGGCCGAGCTCCAGGCGGCGACAACCTGAACCGCTGACCGGCTCATGGCGGCGGTTTGGTCCGCCGGACTTCGGGTTGCCCCCTTACCCTGACCAAACTCCAACCCGAAAGGTGTTCAAGTGGCCAGCTATCCCATGGAAGAGATCACCGGAAAATGGGTGATCGAAACCGTAATGCCCGACCTGGCGATCATGCTCAAGGTTGACGACGTGCTCTATTCCGGTCACACCGGTTTTCAGCGGGTCGAGGTGGTTCATTCCGACGTATATGGCCGGAGTCTGCTGCTTGACGGCAAGACCCAGTCCACCGAGCGGGACGAGCACATCTACCACGAAACCCTGGTGCATCCGGCGTTGCTGTCGCATCCGAACCCCCGGGACGTGTTCATTGGAGGCGGCGGCGAAGGGGGCACGCTGCGGGAGACGTTGGTTCACAAGACCGTCGAGAATGTGGTGATGGTTGACCTTGATCAGCAGGTTGTTGACCTGTGCCGCGAGCATCTGCCGCAACACCACCAAGGCGCGTTCGACGACCCCCGCACCACGCTGGTATTCGACGACGCACGGCAATATCTGGCATCCAGCAGTCAACAGTTCGACGTGATGATAATGGATTTGGTGGACCCGCTGGAGGGTGGCCCGGCGTACTTACTCTACACCGAGGAGTATTACAACATCGTCCGGGCCCGATTGAAACCGGGCGGTATCCTGGTGACACAGTCCGGTCCGGCGGGATATTTGAGCCTGCACGAATGCTTCACGACCATCTATAAAACGTTGGCAAGCATCTTCAGCCACACGCATCCGTATCACACCCACGTACCGTCGTTCATCACCATCTGGGGTTTCACCGTGGCGTCCGACGCCCCGTTGCCGCAGTTGGCGCCGGCAGAAGTGGACGTTCGCATCAAGGAACGCTTGGCTCGCCCTCTGCGCCACTACGACGGCGAAACCCATGCCGCGATGTTCGCGTTGCCCCGACACATCCGCGAAGGCATCGCCGGAGAAACACGGATCAACCGGGACGACGCGCCGGTGTTCATGGTCTAGCCCTTAGATCCTGTCCTTCGACAAGCTCAGGATGAGCGGCTCATCCCCCCAGGATAGCGGCTCATCCCCCCAGGATAGCGGCTCATCCCCCCAGGATAGCGGCTCATCCCCGTTCATGGTGAGCCTGTCAACCATCCGCCTGCGCCGCAGCCAGTTCAGGGAAAGCGTCCAACGGCAAAACCTCGCCATGTTCTTCCCAGCGTCCCACCAGGGTTCGTATGGGATCGGGAACGCGGCGCGTCGCGCCGGTGTCGGCGTAGAAGCCCACGTACACGGTTTCGATGGTGGTCAGGGCCGGCTGATCCGGGTTCTCACCTTCCGGGAAGATTGCGACGTTCAGGATCAGGCTGGTGTTGCCGATGTGCGCCACCCGAGCCCGCAGGTCCAGCATCTCGTCAACCCGTACCGGCGCTTTGTACTCGATGGTGACCTTGGCCACCGCGCTGTCGAAATAGCCGGCGGCGGCGACGCGATAGATGCTGAACCCCAAGTTCCGGAAATACTCGGCTTGGGCGACCTCCAACCAGCCCAGGTAGCTGCCGTTAAACGCGATGCCCTGGGCGTCGCATTCCTGCCAGCGCACGCGCACCGGTGTACCGAAACGGTAGTGGCTGCGTCGGACGGTCATGCTATGGGCCGTCGCCAGGCCAACCCAAACCGGCCAAGAAGACACGGTCCGAATTGGTCAGGGAAGCGGTCGCCAGTAAATCGGGGCGCAGACGCAGCGTCCGTTCCAGGGATTGGCGGCGTCGCCATCGTTCGATCTCCGCGTGGTTGCCGGAGCGCAGGACGTCGGGCGTATTCATTCCTCTGAACTCGGCCGGCCGGGTGTAGAGCGGGTGCTGGAGCAGGCCGGAGGTGATGCTGTCCTCGCGCACGTTCTCTTCCGAGCCGACGACCTCCGGCACGAACCGGGAAACGGCGTCGATGATCACCATGGCGGCCAACTCACCGCCGGTCAGCACATAGTCTCCAATGGACACTTCGTGGGTAACCAGCCCCTGACGGATGCGTTCGTCCACGCCGGCGTAGTGTCCGCAGATGATGACCAGGCCCGGGGCGGCAGCGAACTCGTTGACCATTTCCTGGTTGAGGGTTCGGCCCTGTGGCGAGGTCAATATGATAGGCGTGCGCTCCCGTTGGCTGGCAGGCAGAGTTTCCCGGGCAGCGTCCACTGCGGCAAATACCGGCTCCGGTTTCATTACCATGCCGGGGCCGCCGCCAAACTGATAGTCGTCGGCGGTGCCGTGCCGGTCCGTCGCAAATTGCCGGATGTCGGTAGCAGTCACTGACAAGAGACCATGCTGAATCGCCCTTCCGAGGACGCTGTAATCGGCGATGAACCGGAAAGCGTCCGGGAACAGGGTCAGAACGTGAAAGCGCATTTGATAATCCGTTAGGGGCGAATGATTATTCGCCCCTACGTCTTGAGCCAATGCGGTTGGGCCCGTCACGCCGGCTGAAGTTCCAGAACGGGCAGACGGTTGCTGTATGCTTCGCCGCCTTTCATGATCATAAGCAGCCGCGCCCGGTCGCGCAGGACGGATATGTTGCGCAGGGGATCGCCGTCCACCACCAGGATGTCGGCCAGCTTGCCGGGGGCGATGACGCCCACGTCTCTGCCGAGGCCGCAGCATTCGGCGGCGTGGCCGGTGGCGGCCTGGATGGCGAGCATATTGCTCATGCCCTTTTCGACCATCAATTCCAGCTCGCGAGCGTTGTCGCCGTGAACGAAACCGCCGGCGTCGGTGCCGGCGACGATGCGGACGCCTTCCTTGATAGCGAGTTCCGTACTCTGGATGTGAATGTCCATCAGGGCCTGGGCGCGGACCTTGATGTGGGGGGCGCTGACGGTGCTGTGGAAGTCGTACACCTCGAAGGTGGGGGTGAAGAAGGTACCCTGGTCGGCCATCATCTTGAGCATATCGGGGTCGGTGGCCAGGTAGCAGCCGTGCTCGATGGAGCCGGCGCCGGCACGGATGGCGATGGGGAGGCCGGTCCCCCCCACGGCGTGGCACAGGGTGCTGCGGCCCAGGGCGGCGGCCTCGTCAACCAGGGCTTTGGCCTCGTCCAGGGCGTAGGCCTGGTCCAGCGGGCCGTTGCCGGGGCGGCCGGAGGCTCCGCCGGTGGTGGCGAACTTGATCTGGTCGGCCCCGCAGCGGACCAGTTCCCGGACTTTGGCGCGGACGCCCTCCGGGCCATCGGCGATGCCGTCGGGGGACAGGGGGTCATGGCCCAGCAGGACCTTGCGGTGGCCGCTGCCGCTGACCTTGTCCTCGATGCCGCCGGTGGGGGACATTATGTTGACCGAAACGATGAGCCGGGGGCCTTTGATGATGCCCTCTTCGACGGCCATTTTGAACCCGGCGTCTAGGCCGCCGGCGTCGCGGACGGTGGTGTAACCGGCCGCAAGGGTGTCCTCGATAACCTGCGCCGTCCTGATGTTGGCGAGGGAGAGCGGCTCGTCCATTCCCCAGCGACCGCTGAGGTTGTAACCGCCGGACGCCAGGTGGTCATGCACATCAATCAGGCCGGGCATGATGGTATGCCCGCTGGCGTCGTGGACCTGCGCGCCCTCGGGGATGGGGACCGAGGCCCTTGGGCCGGCCTCGACGATGCGCTCGCCATCGATGAGAACGGCGGCGTTTTCCACCACCGGCCCACCGGAGCCGTCTATCAAGTTCCCTCCGACAATCGCCAGCATAGCGTACCTCTCGTCAAGCCCGAAATTCAGTTCTCTCGTTGGGTTGGATGGCATGGCGCCTCGAACCGGTGCTGCGATGCTAAATTGGCGGCCGGCCCTTGTCAAGGCAATGGTTGACTCACGCAGGGCAATCGCATTTCAAACCGGCTCACCCGTCACTCCTGCGGAAGCAGGAGTCCAGAACCGAAGAGCAAGCAAACCTGTAACGAATCTACTATTTTGGCCACTGGATTCCCGCTTTCGCGGGAATGACGGATATGTGGAGCCCCAAATGCGATTGCCCTGTTGACTCACGCGTACCCAGTTTGTCGCCGCGAGGAGCGACACGACGCGGCGATCTCGTTGGGTTAGCGACGGGTTCTCCAAGCTACGAGATTGCCGCGCTTCGCTCGCGATGACAGTTCATGGAAAGCGGGGTCGGATGAGAAGGGGCGCGACTTTGACCTGCCGAAGCCAACGCGCAGCGGGCGGTCTATCGCCCTAGCCGGACGTTACAACTACCGGATCCCCACTCTTCACTCGCAGAAATTGGGCGGCATTGCCGTTGACGACCACGACCTCCAATCGCCCGTGGCTTCCCAATAATGCGCGGAGACCATCGCCCGGCGGGTGATGGAAGGTCCGGGAAAGGCCGGCGATGGCGCATCCCGCTACGCGCACCGTGACCGACGGGTCTCCTGAAGATATGCCCATGCCGCTGAGGACATTCTCGGTGATGTCGGTGACCAAGTTGCCAAAGGCGTCCGCGAATATGACCTGGCCGCGCACCGTGTTGCCTTCCGGCCGGGGGCTGGGCAGCGGCAGGGCGACGATGGCATCCTCAGGCTCCCCTAACGAATCGGGCGGCACTCCCCGTGACAGGTGAGCGGCAACCGGAGCGAACACGTCGCGCCCGTGAAAGGTGTCGCTGACCGGATGTTGCCAGTAGGCCGGATTGGTCAGTCGCCAGGCCCGGCAGACTCCCGGAAGGGCGGTCGGGCTGGAAGTTTCATCCTCGCCAAAACTCGGGGCGTACTCTCTACAGACCAGCGTCAGCAGACCGTTGTCCGGGGCCAGGTACCGGCCATCGGGGGTATCCAGGAGGATGGCGGCGCGGTCGGTTCCCACGCCGGGGTCAACGACGGCGACGAAAATGCTATGCGGGGGAAAATAACGGTGTGAGTCGGCCAGTACGACGGCGCCGTGGCGTATGTCCTGGGGGCCGATGCCGTGGGTCAGGTCGATAACAGGGATATCGGGATTGACGCTGGCAATGACGCCCCGCATCATGCCGACGTAGGCGTCGGCAAGACCGAAATCGGTGAGGAGCACGATTGGCGGGGCTGGCACGGGCCGCGCGCTTGACGCTGTACCGGATCTGAAGCGTCGGAGCGCCTCTGTTATCCCCCGGTGAACCGGGCGCTGAGGAGGGACACCAGCAAAAAGACCACGATGAGCGCGATGGTCAACTGGAACATGGTGCGTTCCAAGCCGCGGCGGGTGCGGATGGTGTTCTGGGCGCTGCCAAACATTCCGCTGCCGGCCTCCCGCACCTGGGAGAGGATGATAAGGACCAGCACTATCGAGATTACTATTTGGGCGACGTTGAGCAGGCTCATTCGAATACTCCGCAGTTATTGTATCACGCCAGGATTGGAGTATTCGTCCCTTTCACGTTGCCCAATGCGGTGTCTTTCTGGATTCCTGCTTTCGGAGGAATGACGGATTTCCGAACGGCTGCGGGTGAAGGCTGAACAGTCAGGATTTCTGCGCTTCTAGAGCTTCCTGGACCAGGCTCATGGCGAGGTCCGGCTGGGCCTGGCCTTTGGTGATGCGCATCACCTGGCCCATAAGGAATCGAACGGCGGTCTCCTTGCCGCTGAGGTAATCGGCAACGGCTTTGGGGTTGGAGGCGATGGCTTCGGCAACGGCGGACTCGATTGCTGCGGTATCGCTGATCTGGGCCAGGCCGCGCTCGCGCACGATGTCAGCGGGCGCGCCGCCGGCGGAGTACATTTCTTCCAGCACGGTTTTGGCCAACGAGGTTGAAAGCGTACCGTCGGAAATCAGGCCCAGCAGGTCGGACAAGGCGGCAGGCGCGACCGGGGAAACCGAAATGTCGCGGTGGTCCTGGTTCAGAAGGTAGGTGAGGTCCCCGTAAACCCAGTTGGCAACCTCTTTCGCGACGTCCCGCAGGGGGTGGCGCGACGGGTCGCGCTGGGACAGCGTTTCCTCAAAGTAATCCGCCATCGCCCGGGAGCCGGTGAGTTGTTCCGCGTCATACTCGGATAGGCCGTAGTCGGCCTGAAAGCGGGCTTTACGCTGGGGCGCCAACTCGGGCAGGGCGGCCTCCAGTTCGGCCACCCACGCCGGCCCGATATTCAGTGGCGGCAAATCGGGTTCGGGGAAGTAACGGTAGTCGTGGGCGTACTCCTTGCTGCGCTGGGAGACCGTTACGGCCCTTTCCTCCACCCAGCCCCGGGTTTCCTGAACCACTGTCCCACCGTCTTCGATCACTTTTCGCTGTCGCTCCACCTCGTATTCCAGAGCCTGATAGACGGCGCGAAAGCTGTTCATGTTCTTGACTTCGGTGCGGGTGCCGAAGGTATCGCTGCCCAAAGGCCGGATGCTCACGTTGGCGTCACAACGGAAGTTGCCGTCCTGCATGTTGGCGGTGGACACGCCGAGATATTGCACCATCGAGTGGAGGGTTACCAGATATTGTCGGGCTTCTTCCGGAGAACGGAGGTCGGGTTTGCTGACGACCTCCATAAGGGGGACGCCGGAACGGTTGACGTCCACCAAAGAGTAGCCGACTCCCCCGTCGCCGTCGGGGAAGTGCTGCATTTTGGCGACGTCCTCCTCCAGATGGACGCGCTCCACGCCGATGCGGCGCGGACCGGAGACGGTTGCGGGGTCGCCGTCGATATCGAGATACCCGTTCACGGCTAATGGAAGGTCATACTGGGAGATCTGGTAGCCCTTCATCAGGTCCGGGTATGGGTAATTCTTGCGGTCAAATTTGGTGAACTCGGGGATCCGGCAGCCCAGGGCCAGGCCGGTCATCACGGTGTACTCCACAGCCCGACGGTTGATTACCGGCAGCGCGCCAGGCAGGCCCAGACATACGGGGCAGGTGCGGGTATTGGGTTCCGCAGTTTGGTAGTCGGCGGCGCAACCGCAAAACATCTTGCTGCGGGTGTCCAGCTGGACGTGAACTTCCAGACCGATGACGGTTTCGTACTGCATGATAGGCGTTCCCAGACTCTGTGGAGGTCGGTGATCAGTATAGCAGGGGCGAAGTGGCTCGCGTTTTGAGTTCGTCAGAATCAAGACTGCCAGGTTTTCACAAAGCAGTTGCGCGTCAGGCCCGGGGCAAGGTTACGCTTCAAGTGGTTTGATTTCATTTGTGCCGTTTCCGGCGCGGGCAGGTAGGAGCGAATGGTTATTCGCCCCTACAGAGCAGCGCCAACTGAATGGCCACGCTACCGAGGCCGAGCGCGCTCAGGCGTACCCAGTTCGTCATCGCGAGTAGCGCGGCCCGATCTTTGACAAATCCAGGGATCGCGTTGCCTCAACAAACATCCTTCCTGCAACGAGATTGCCGCGCTTCGCTCGCAATGACATAGAGGATAGGCACCTGAAACCAAACTCTTATCACTCCTGCTTTCGGAGGAGTCAAGGAACGATATGGTGGAGAAAATGCGGCAGGAGTTGACGAATTCGGTCACTGGATTCCCGCTTTCGCGGGAATGACGGTTGGTAAGCACCTCGAACTGGCTAGCTCCCATGACGGTTCGAGCGAAACTGGGTACGCGTGAGGCTGAGCGCGATATTGACAACCCGACGGATTTTGGTGTATCAGTTTCCTACTGCGTGACCGCCAATTCTACGAATTGGTAGCCTTGCCAACGGAGGAGGAAACCATGCCTGACATCTATTACGCCCGTCCCAGCAACTTCCTTTCCGATCCCCGAGACCGCACCGTTGTCACCGGGGGATCTGAGGACGAAGTTCTCCAGAAAATGTTCGAGTACCTGAGCAGCCCTGAAGCCCAGGCTCGGTATCCCGGTGTGGATGATCCCACCGAGCTGGAGAACAACATCCGCAAGTGCATCTTCAAGAAGGGCACGAAGGCCATCCACAACCGGCCTCCGGATGCTGAGCACGCCCACTGAACTCGCTGAAATACCAGGCATTATCGCCCCCGTTGCCGATAGTAATGGGGGCGATTGCATTGGTTTGGATTCAATTGGCCGGCCCGGCCGGCGCCTTCGTCTCAAAGCTCGTCAGCCGTGATAAATAAGACAGTCTCAGCGCTGACGGGCACCTATCGCAGTGTTTTCCTCCTCAGCATTTGCGGGGCGCTGAACAGCTTTGGCATGGGCACCATCGGCCCGGTGCTGCCGCTGTTTGTCCAGCACGAGTACCAGGTCAACGCCACCCAGGTGGGCGTCGCTATCGGGCTGTTTGGGGCGGGACGCCTGTTCACCGGGGTTCCGGCCGGTTACCTGTCCCAACGCTACGGACGGAAGCCCATCATAGTGTTGGGAGCGGCGGTGAACCTGCTGGGCGCGACCATGGTCTCCATGTCCTTCCACTTTTGGTGGCTCACCGGGTGGCGGTTCGTCTCGGGCCTGGGCGGCAACGTCTTCTCCACGGTAATCACGGTGTACCTGCGGGATGAATCGACGCGGGCAACCAGGGGACGCATTCTCAGCACCCAAGAGTTGGCCATCCTCTCGGGCCAAATCCTGGGCCCGCTTCTGGGCGGGTATCTCGGTTCGGTCTTCGGGCTACGTGTGCCCTTGTTCACGCAAGCCGCGCTCATGGCGATTTCGCTGGCGCTGATCGTCACCGCGTTGCCCGAATCGCGCTGGCGGGAGAGGCAAGGGGAACAACCCGGTTCACCCGAAGGGGCGTCGGGGTCGAGGGAACCCCGGGCCACCGGCAACCGGAGCGCGTTTCTGAGCCTGGTCCTCAGTCCGGCGTTCATCTTCGTTGGCCTGTTTGCCATCATGATTGTGGCCAATCGCCAAGGAGCGCGGTTCAGCGTGATGCCGCTCTTCGGTGCAATAAAGGGGTTTGGGCCCGGCCAGCTTGGGTTGTGGCTCAGTGTCACCCATCTTCCACAGTTCTTCGCCACGATGGTGTCGGGATACCTTTCCGACCGATTTGGCCGAAAATCGCCGGTGATTCCCTCCGCAATCCTGATGTGCGCCGGCATAGCGACGTTCATTTGGGCCGGCGAACTGTGGCAACTCCTGCTTTCCGGCGTCCTGATGGGAATTGGCGAGGGCATGGGAAGTCCCGCGGGCACTGTCTTTTACGCCGACATCGCTCCGCCTGGGATGGAAGGCATAACACTGGGGATCTTCCGCAGTTTCGCCGGGATTGGCACCGTTGCCGGCGCGATGGTCTTCGGCGCCATCGCAGACGTGGCCGGTTTCCCCTGGGCGCTTTGGACGGACGCCATCCTGTTCGGCGCGGCGGCCATCGGCGTGGTTCTCTTCGTCCGCGACACGCGCCGCAACCGTCCAGACTGACCAGGGATACTCTGGCCGGCGACTGCGGCGTGTGCCTGGGCTTCAGAGCGCAGCGGTCGTGGTGGGTGAGCGCGTGACCTCGCTGGGCAGCAGCGCACCGGCCAACAACGCCGTCCAACTCATGGCCCAGCAGACGAGGAAGCCCAGCAAAAAGGAGCTGGAAATATCTCGGAAGGCTCCCACCAGGATTGGCGACACGAACATGGCGATCCCGGAAAAGGTCATGATCGAGCCGTAGATTACCGCCAGGTTTTGGGGACTGATGTCGCTCATACGGAGAGGCAAGGTAAGCAGCATGGGCACATAGAACCAGGACCCGAACCCGAGTACCGCCGCAGCGACGTATATCATGGTGGTTCCGGGCAGCAGAAAAGTTCCGATGCCGCCCAACGCGGCGGCAACGCCCGAAATCAGGAAGATCGGCCGGGCGGAACCGAAGCGCAGCGGTAAAGCGCCGCCCAGCAAAACGGCGAATACGCCGATGAAGGGGAGCACGCCGGTCACCAAACCCGCTTCACCAAGGGACATACCGCGATGCTCGTTGAAGAAGGATGGCAGCCAACTCGTCAACGCAGTGTATTGCACCAGGACACCGGCATCGGTGAGAACCAACAGGACCACCGTGCGACCACGCAACACTCCCAAGGTTTGACGCAACGTAATCGGCGCCGGGCGCGAACCGCTGAAAGGCGCGTCCCGCCCCGCCACGGCCCACGCTACAGCTCCGGCCACACCCAACACGCCGAAAAGGCTCATGGCGATTTTCCAGTCCGTCATTGCGGCCAGCGGAGCCGCGCCGGACACTGAGATAGCCACACCCAGGCTTACCAATGCGGTGTTGAGGGCATTCATCACCAGCACTTCTTTCTGGGAGAACCAGCCCATGAGCAGCGGACCGGTGGACGTTATGGTCATCGCCAGGCCAATCCCGTAGGCCAGACGCAGAATGAGCATGGCGGCGAAGTTTGGGGAGAGGAACGACAAAGCCAGGATCGCCATGGCAATCCAGGCAATGAGGTTGGCGCGCCTGACGCCGATACTGGCTACGAGCATACCGCCCGGAATTCCGAGCGCCGCGCCCACCAGCATGGGCAGCGAGATCAGCAGCCCGGCGGTCACCCGGTTGATCTGGTAGTCCTCGATGACGAGGGGCAATACCGGCGAGATGCCGAACAGGTTCAGCCCCAGCACCAGGTGGGCGGCCAGCGACAAAGCAGCCATCACCCAGCGGTAATTGCTCGCCATGGGCTGGGCAACGGCAGTGTTCATCCCGGACCTGACCCGGAAGCCTAATGCAAAGGTGGGGCGGGTTTGGAACCCGCCCCTGAATTGGCCGAATTGCCCAAATCGTTAATCCGTCACGATGCCTTCGGCACGGCGCAAGGTTTCGACGTCGAAGGGTATATCCTGGTCCTCGCCCTGCAACGCGGCCAACACCCGCTCGCCGGACAGGGGAAGTTCCTTCACGCGCACGCCCACCGCGTCGTACACGGCATTGGCGATGGCGGCCGGCGGCCCGAAGCCCGGCGGTTCGGCGACGGCGCGGGCTCCGAAGGGGCCGTCGGGAGCCGGCACGTTCACCAGCACGATTTCCATCTCGGGAAGGTCGATGGCCAGTGGCATCAGATACGAAGCGAAGGACGGGTTCCGCACCGCGCCCGTGTCCGGGTCGAATTGCTGATCTTCGGTCAACGCCCGTCCGATGCCCTGTACCACGCCGCCGTCCAACTGGCCTTCTACCGCCATGGGATTGATGGCGACCCCCACGTCCTGGGCCTGCACGTACCGCAGCACCTTCACCTGCCCAGTGCCCCGGTCCACCTTGACCTCCGCCGCCTGGGCGGCGAAAACCGGAGTGTAGGGCATGCTGGAGAGGGACGCCGTACCGATGATGGGACCGCCGCGGGAGGTGATGCTGGCCGCCGCCAGCTGGGCGAAGGTCAGTCCCTGGGGCTCGTTGTCCAGGACGTAGATGCGCCCATCCTCGGAGCCCAGGGCGTCCTCCGGCACTCCCAGCCGCTCGGAGGCCAACGCGGTCAGCTTGTGGATGGTGTCCTGTGCCGCGCGGAAAACCGCCGTACCCTGGCTGTACACGACGCGGCTGCCGCCCGACTGCCCGGTGTACGGTGCCATGTCAGTGTCGCGCTTGGCGACGATTACGCTCTCCATGGGGATGCCCAAGGCCTCGGCGGCGATGGCGGCCAAGGACGTGTCGCTGCCGGAGATGTCGGTGGAGCCGGTCAGGAGGCTCACGGTGCCGTCGTCGTTGACGCTGATGGCCGCGGTGGACGGGCCGCTGCCGCTGCGCCATTCGCACAGCGCCAGACCGAGGCCGTGGCCGTCCTCCAGATCGCGGGGCCAGTCCATCTTTTCCCTGATGGCTTCCAGGGTTTCCATGAGGCCGTTGGTAGGCACCACGGCGCCGCTCACCGAAACGTCGCCTTCGCGCAGGGCGTTATGCACCCGCAGGTCGAAGGGGTCGATGCCAAGTTCGTGGGCGATGTGGTCCATGTGGGATTCCACGGCGAAGGTCATGTCGGCAACGCCGGACGCACGGTACGACCCGACGTAGATCTTGTTGGTATAGACGCCGTAGGAGCGCAGCCGGAAGTTGGGCACGCGGTATGCGCCGATGCCGTGGCCGATGCCGGAGTTAGGCCCGGCGCCCAAGTACGCACCGACGTCGAAAATCGTGTAAGCCTCGCGGGCAGTGATGGTGCCATCGCGCATGACGCCGGAGCGGATGTAGTTGGTTACCGGCAGGCGCGGGCCGTTCATGGTGAACACTTCTTCGCGAGTGTTGACCAGCTTGACCGGGCGGCCGGTCTTCATGGCCAGCAATGCCGGGAACGCTTCGAAAGCCAGCCGGAGCTTGGCGCCGAACCCGCCACCCAACTCCATCGCCACCACACGGATGCGCGACACCGGGATCTCCAGCACCGCCGCCAGGCCGGCCCGGATCTGGTACGGACCCTGGGTGGAGGCGTAGATCACCAGGCGGCCGTTGGGCTCGACATCGGCGACGCAGGCCATGGGCTCCAGGAAGCCCTGATTGATGCCCTGGGAACGGTACACGTCTTCCACGACGACGTCGGCGTCCTTGAACGCCTGCTCCACATCGCCCCGGTCGGCATCCAGCAGGGTGCTGACGTTGTGGCCCAGGGTGAAGCCATAGCCCTCGTAGTTCTCCACCTCGGGATGCACCGTAGCGGCGTTGTCGCCCATGGCGGCCAGGGGGTTGACCACCGACGGCAGGTCTTCGTATTCCACCTCAATCAACTCGATGGCTTCCTGCGCCGTCGCTTCGTCGTCGGCAGCCACGGCAGCAATGGGTTCGCCGACGAAGTTCACTACCTCGCGGGGCATGACGTAGCGGTCCCGCAGCGCACCTGAGCCGTAACGGATGTCGGGGAAGTCCGTTCCCGTTATGACGCACCGCACGCCGGGCAGCGCGGCGGCTTTGCTGGTATCCAGCCGCGTGATGCGCGCGTGGTTGCGAGCGCTGGGCAGCAATTTGCAGGCCAGCATCCCCGGCAGGTACACGTCGGACGCATAGGCGGCGCGACCGGTCACCTTGTCATGGGCGTCCACGCGGGGATGGTTTCTTTCCAGGACTTTGAACTGGGTCGTAGTCATATCAAATGCCTCCATCGCGGCGGGTCGGTCCGATCAGCCGGCGTTTCGCATCTCTTCGGCGGCGGCCATGATCGCTTCCACCACCCGCGCGTAACCCGTGCAGCGGCACAGGTTGCCGCCGATGGCGAACCGCACTTCTTCCTCGGTGGGGTTGGGGTTCTCGTGCAAAAACCCGGTAGCTGACATTATCAGGCCGGGTATGCAGAAGCCGCATTGCAGACCTCCGTGCTCCACAAACGCCTGTTGCACGGGGCTGAGGCCGCCAACCCCGGCAAGACCTTCTATGGTGGTGATCTGGGCGTCGTGGGCGCTGTGGGCCAGCACGAGGCAAGACGTGACGGGCTTGCCGTCCATCAGGACGGTACAGGCTCCGCAGTCGCCTTCGTCGCAACCCTTTTTGGTTCCCGTAAGCTGCGCTTCGTCGCGCAGGCAGTCCAGGAGCGAATAGAACGGCTCAACCAGCATTTGCCGGCTGTCACCGTTGATCGACAGAATCAGCGGCTGTTTCATTGCTACTCCCTTTGATCGTTCCTTACCACGCGGTCTGAACGGCGAGGCGGCGGATGTCCTCAAACGCCGGAGCATCGCCGCTCGCGGTGGATACGGAGTACCCCAAAGTGCGTTCCGTTAAAATACGCGCGATTTCCCGGCGGTAGTCCGCGCCGCTGCGCACGTCAGCGATGGGGCGGGAAGCCTGGGCCGCGATGCGCGCCGCTTCCGCGATGTTGGCGGCGTCGGGTTGCTGGCCGACCAAGCGTCCCTCAGCGCCGTTGGCGCGCATTGGGGTTGGCGCGACGGCGCCCAGGGCGATGCGTACGCTGGCGCAGGTTCCGTCGCCGGCCAGGCTCACCACGGAGGCCACGCCCACGGCTGAGATGTCCATGGCCCCCCGAGGGCTGTGCTTGATGTACAGGCCGCCGGTGTTCGGCGCTGGGGTCGGGAGGCGAAGTTCGGTCATGATTTCGCCCTGGGCCAGCGCGGTTTGCCCCGGCCCCACGAAGACCTCATCCAGCGTCAGCCACCGTTCGCCTCCAGGCCCGACAATGCGGCACTGGGTGTCGTAGGCCAGCAGCGCGGGCAGGGTATCGCCGGCCGGCGAGGCGTTGCAGATGTTGCCGACCACGGTGGCCAGATTACGAACCTGCACGCCGGCGAACGCCGTTGCGCCGGCGGCCAGCGCGGGGTAAACGTTACGTACAACGTCGCTCCGCTCGATGTCCTCCACGGTCACCAAAGCGCCCAAGGTCAGGCCATCGTCATCATTGAAAGTGATATCGCCCAAGCCCGGCACGTGCTGCATACACACGACGGTTTCGGGACGCCACACACCAGTGCGCCAACGCACCAGGAAGTCGGTGCTGCCAGCCACCAGACGCGCATTGTCGCCATGGTCGGCCAGCATCCCCAGCGCTTCGTCAAGGGAGTGCGGCTCCAGGTAATCAAAACGAGCCATTCCAGCCCTCCAATACCGGCCACACCTCCTGCAATCCCCAACCAGCGACCGCCGCGACCGGTTCGTTGGCGATTATATGGCGCGGGGGATAACGGGTCAACGAAACTCGCGCGCGGGCAGGGCTGGTGCAAAGTCCCTTTGACAGCTCATGGTGAGCCTGTCGAACCATGACTCCGGCAACGGTGGCATCCTTCGACAGGCTCAGGACGAGCGGAAAGCAAAGAGGCCGATTAGGCCCTGCAGGGCCTTTCCAAAGTCACGAATAGCGGTCTTCCGCCCCAAACCGTCATTCCCGCGAAAGCGGGAATCCAGAAGGCCTGGATTCCGGCTTTCGCCGGAATGACGGATTAACTTTGGAAAGGCCCTGCGGGCCCTGGCGCGCCGGTTGAGAACGCCGGCACAATGGCCTAAAATCAGCCCATACCGCCCGAACGCTCGGCGCCGGAGGCCCTTCCATGGCAGCCACCAGAATAATCACCAACGCCTGGAAAGTGAGAACCCTGCCTGACATCTTCTATGAAGAGAAGGATCGGGAAGAAGACAGTATGCAGCAAGATCTTCCCATCCGCCGCATCGCGCATCTGCTGGCCGAGCGATATGAAGACCTTCCGGACGTGTTCATTTCGGGAACGGTGTTCATCTCCTACGACATTACCAACGGCAACGCGCGGGTCGGGCCGGACCTCTTCATCGCCTTTGACGTGGACAGCGAGGGGATCCGGGAGAACCTGCCGAATTTCTGGATTTGGGAAACGGGCAAGACACCGGATTTCGTGATGGAAGTGGCGTCGCCGAGCACGGCGGCGAACGATCTGGGCTACAAGCGAGAGTTGTACCAGCGGTTAGGGATAGCCGAGTACTGGCGGTTCGACCCCACCGGCGGCCAGCTCTACGGACGGGCAATCACCGGGGAGCGGCTGGTTGACGGCCGGTACGAGGAGTATGAGCTGGAATTGGGTGAGGATGGTTCAGCGCGCGGACGCAGCGAGCTGCTGGATGTGGTGTTCTACTGGGATGGACAGCTGGAGTTTGACGTACTAGACCCGCTCACGGGTCTGACGATAGACAAGCGCGTCGCCGCGGAAGCACGCGCCCAGGCTGAGCAGGCGGCTCGTATCGTCGCCGAAGCCCGCGCTGAGGCCGCCGAAGCCGAACTCGCCCGCCTTAGGAAACAGCTTCACCGAGAGCAGTCGTAGCCACGGACCCGGCCGGCCGGGCGATTGGACATCCTCAGGCGCTTTGTTCTGAGGGAAGTTCGCCACCGGGCGCAAAAACATCAGGGGCGGGTTTGAAACCCGCCCCTACAACGTGCCAGGCGCCTGGCGGATCAGTGGCTGCCGTTGCCGTATGGCTGGATAAGGACGCGCAGGGTGCCGTCGTCCTCCTTGCGCTGGGTCAGCAGACGGTGGCCGGCTTGTTCTGCCCAATAGATGACGTCGTAGATGTTGAGGGCGTCGTGGAGGATGGCTTCGATGAAGGACGTGCGGTCGTATTCCATCTGGCGGCTCAGCGCGGCGATGACGCCGGCGCAGTTCTTGCCGCGACCGTCGATCACGGTCCAGCCGGTGTTCCCATTGCCGTTGCTATGGCCGTTCTCATAACCATTGCCGCCGGGTGTCGCAAACACCGGAGCGCGCACGTCGATTACGCCGGTCTTGCGCAGGTCCAGCTGCTCCTTGAAGTAGGCCACGGCTTCCCAGGCCACTCCCCGGTCGCGCTCGCCGCTGGAGCATACCGCGCCGCGGACGCCGACGATGTCGGGGTTGATGCGAGCCAGTTCGTCCAGGTTTTCCAGCTTGAGGTGGCCGCTGAGAGCGGTGCTGAGGCCCGCCTGTTTGGCTTCCATCACCATGTCACGCAGGACGGGTTCGGGCATGAAGTCGAACAGGTTGCGCCCGTCCTTGGTCAGGGTGTCGATGAGGAAACCGTCGCATTCGCCATCAACGGCCAACTGCACCATCAGGTGCGGATCAAGGCCGCCTTCAAACAGCAGGTTGTCGGCGAAGAGGGACCCGATGAGCTTGGTGTCGGCGTTGCCGATGGCGGCGCGGGATTCCTGCAGGACTTCCACCGCCGTTTCGTAGTCGGCAACCTGGAAGCCCACCTTGACGGAGGTGGCATCCATCATTGCCGCCGCGTGAACCGCCATGGCCACGGTGCCGGGCTGGTTGGGCACAACACCCAGCGTGACGCTGACGTGCTTGTGCGCCGGTATGAAGTCCCGGACCTCCCGGACCAGATTGGGGTGGGCCGATCCCACCAGAGCTTCCTGCAGGTTTTTCAGGTCGATGATGTCAGCGCCGCCCCGGTCGGCTTCCATCGCCTCGGCCTTGTTCTGGGCGCTGACCAGCAGCATCATGCCCGACTCGTTGAGGCCGCTGCGTCCATCGCGAACGTTCGCCACCGGCGAACCGTTGAGCCACGGCGCGTGGGGACGGCCCTGGATGATCTCCCGAGCCGGTTGGGCCGGAGCGGCCTGGGGCAGCAAGGGTTCGAGTTCGCTCCACAGCTCGGCCTTTTCCTCGGGCGTGAGATCAACCAGCGGAGCGCGGACGCTACCGCCGGCCATGCCCATCATTTCACCCCAGGCTTTGCACATGGCAACCGGCAGCGCGCCGCCCATCTTCTTCATGGCGCCGCCCCACCACTTGTCGGACAGCGCCTTGATGTCCTTCAGGTAGCGGTTGTAGAACTCCATGTCATGGTCACCGGCGGTGGCCCGGTCGATGAACTGGGTGTAGTAGTTGTGCCGGGGGGTATCGAAACGCCAGTCCGAGGTGTTGGCGAACATCACCTGCTGGTGGAATCCCAGCTCCTTGGCCTTATGGAAGATCCATTCGTCGGGCGTGCTGATGATGGCGTCACGACCCACGAGGAGGTGGGTTTCGATGGAGATCTGCTGGTTGAAACTCGCTTCCTTGACGCCCACCACGTTAGGGATGGCGCACAGTCGTTTTAATCCCTGGGGGCTGATGGTGATGCCGAACTGGGGGGAGTTGTAGAACATGATCCCCAGGCCAGTGCTGTCGGCGACCTGCCGGACAAAATCGACGACCTGGTCCTCGGTGCGGGTGACCATATATGACGGGGCGATAATGAGCAGGTCGAAACCGCGTTGCTCGGCATGGTTGGCCAACGCGATGCTCTCGTTCAGAGAGGTGTGCGTCACGTGGGCGCCGATCAACCAGTGTCCGGCTGCCTCGTCGGCCACAGTGTCCATTACCAGACGGCGCTCGGACTCGGTGAGGCTCCAAAATTCGCCCATGTTCCAGGTACAGCCGCCGCCGCGCACGCCCAAGCTCTGCACGTGGCGAATGTTGCGGCGCATTCCCTCGGTATCCACCTGGTTGTCCGGCGTAAACGGAGTGACCAAGGTGGTCCATTGCCCTTTCAGCGTTTGCCAGGCCCATTCCTGCGCCTCGTGCTTGCGGTAATCGGCCATAATAGAAAGCCTCCAACGAAAATCGTTATAACTTCTATGCCATCTGCACGGCGGGCCGGCTCGATATGACCGGCGGAGACGACCGCTTGGCAGGGAATAGTTTACGGGCCGGCCGGCGCTCAGTCAACAAACCCATCGGCTCATGCGTACCCGGTTTGTTGGCCTGAGCTACGCTGTGGGCCATGGCACGGAATCTTACGCAAAGGCGCGAAAAGGCAGAGACGCAAAGGGACAATTGGGCTTGCGCGGTGGGGCAGTTTGCGTTGCCTCATCGGGTTATTTAGAATGCCGGTGATTCGTCGCCCGGCATCCTCCGATGCCGTGACCCATGGCGTTTTTCAGAGTGGGAAAATGCAGGAAAACGTCCCAACACCGCTGAACGACCGATCCCACCTGCCCCTGGGCGGACGCACCATCATGCCGGGCCTTGCCGTCGGTCACGTGGTGTTTCACTGGGTCGTGCAGAGCTTTATCGTAGTTCTGCCGGAGATACAGGCCGCTTTCGGCCTGTCAGCGGTGGGAGTGGGCGGGTTATTGTCGGCGCGAGAGGTGGCGGCCGGCATCGTCGCCTTACCGGGCGGTGTGGCGGTGGACATCATTCGGCGATACTGGGGATTCCTGTTGGCCGGAATGCTGGGCGCCTGCGCGCTGGGGTCCCTGGTCATCGGGGTATCCCCTTTCTACGTGCTGCTAATGTTTGGTATCGCGGTGGTAGCGGCGTCTCATTCCATCTGGCACCTGCCCGCGTCGTCGTCGCTTTCCTACCATTTCGAGCAGCGGCGTGGGATGGCCCTGTCGATCCACGGCGTTGGCGGCAGTGTTGGCGACGTGGTAGGGCCGGTGGCGACCGGGGCGCTGTTGCTGTTCCTCACCTGGCGCGAGATGCTGAGCATCTACGCCGCCTTTCCGCTGTTCCTTGCTGTGATGGCGATTTGGGCGTTTCGGAACATTGGCCGGGTCACCGAAGAGGAAACGGCCGACGTTGACATGGCGGGACGGATCGAGGTGACGAAACAGATGCTCCGAAGTCCGGCACTCTGGGGTTTCATGCTGGTTCGGGGGTTGCGGCACATGGCCCTAGTGGCGCTGGTCACCATTTTGCCCCTCTATCTGGACGCCGATCTAGGGTTCAGCGAATGGAACCGGGGCTTCCACATCGGCCTACTCATTGCCGTTGGCCTGGTCGCCAAAACCGGGGCGGGGTATTTGTCGGATCGTTTTGGACGGAAGCAGGTGCTGGTGCCAGGATTGATCTGGTCCTGCGTGATGGCCCTTGCGTTGGTGATCTTCGACGCCGGTATCCTGCTCACCATCACCATTGCGCTTTTGGGACTGTTCCTTTACCCGGACCAGCCTATCCTGACGGCGGCCCTTCTGGAATACGTGGGACGGGAGGTGGCTTCCACCGGATTGGGAGTGGTAGCCTTCGCTGCGTTCCTGATGGCTGCTGTCTCCTCGGTGATCGCCGGAGCCCTTTATGAAACGCTGGGCTTTGAAGCCACCATGTACTACGTCGCCGCGTTGTTCGTGGCATCAGCCGTAGTATTTTCGGTGTTGCCAATATCCAGACGAGACGACGCCCAAGAGGCTACGTGACATCTTTCGGCTGACACGCCGGGCAATACCACGAACTGCGGCCCCGCACTCGTATCATTTCCACCGTCGTTGCGCATCGAGGGCAACCTTCGCCGGCGGCCCTAGGTATCGTCCACGGCGAAAGCGCCGTAGGTGGGTCGGGCCATTCCGCATCCCGAGCGGCGGCGTAGGCGGCGACCGAGCGGGTCAGGGCAGTAACGATGGCCCGGTGGAGACCCGACAGTTCGTCATCGGAGAGGGTGTTGGCCGTGCGCTCCGGGTGTATCCCCGACAGGAACAGGGCTTCATCCGCATAGAGGTTGCCCAGGCCGGCGATGACCGACTGTTCCAGCAGCAGGGCTTTTGCCGGCGCTTTCCGGGCAGCTAATGATTCTGTCAGCGCGCCAATGGTGAAAGTAGGTTCAAGAGGTTCCGGTCCCATTTTGGACATGGCGTCGGCCGGATCGGTAAGCAGCCAAAGGTGGCCGAACTTGCGGGGGTCAATGAAGCGAAGCTCGCGCCCGTCATCCAAAGGGAACAGATGCCGCAGCATCGGCGGGGGTTCTCGGCCGGCGTCGTGGATGCGGAGGCTGCCGGTCATGCCCAGGTGCAGCACCAGGTATTGCCCGTCGTCCAAAGGGGCGATGAGGTACTTGCCCCGGCGTTGAACGTCGGTCACGGTCCGCCCGGCGACACCTTCGATGAACTCGCCTACGGATGGTTCCCGGACGGTTTTCGCCCAAGTGATTTCGGGAGCGCCCAAACGTTGACCCGCCAGTCCCGAACGGAGCAGGTACTGGCGGGTGTTTTCTACCTCGGGCAATTCGGGCATGACCGCTTATCCCGGCAGCGCCAGCCGCACCCCCAGAGTTACCTCCATGCCTTCCACCTTGGCGGTTTCGGATTTGGCGACGTCCTCGGGGAGCGAGGTAAGCAACTCGTTGCTGAGAGTTTCTTCCTTGATGTAATCGCCGTGAACATTCATCACGCGACTCACGTCGTCGGGGCCCTCGTAGTAGGTGACGATGCGGTCGGTAATCTCGAACCCGGCGCCCTTGCGCAGGTTCTGGATGCGGTGAGCCAGTTCGCGGGCCATTCCCTCATCGGCCAGTTCCGGGGTTAGCTGCGCGTCCACCGCCACCATGTAGCCGGCTTCCAGCGCGGCAGAATAGCCGTTGACGGACACTACTGAATCGGCATCGTCGCCGGCCGCTGCCTGAGCGTCGGCGTAGAGGCTGGATTCAGCATCCGCCGCCCGCAATTCCTTGATATTCAGTTCTTCCAGCACCTGCGGTCGCACCGCCGACAGGTATTGCTGTTCCGCAGGCGTTCGCGTTTTCACCACCACCTCGGCCAGCGGTTGCCGGACCTTGAGGCCGGCTTTGCTGCGCGCCGCGCGGCCCATGCTGGAAACGCGGATCGCCAATCGAGTGGCATCCATGATCTCCCGGTCAATGAGCGCGGCATCGGCCACCGGGTAGTCGGTCAGATGCACGCTGTCCGGGCCGTCCGGGTCGTAACGCAACTCCAGGTTACGGTACATCTGCTCGGAGACGAAGGGGGCCAATGGGGCCATCAGCCGCGCCACCGTGGTCAGGCAGCGGTACAGGGTCGCATAAGCTCCGATCTTGTCGGCGTCGTTTTCGGATTTCCAGAAACGGCGGCGGGACCGGCGGACGTACCAATTGGAGAGGACGTCGATGAACTCGGCGATGCGCCGTCCGGCGTCGGTGGGATTGTAGGTGTCCAGGTGATCGTCCACCACCTGCACCAGCTGGTTGAGCTCGGCCAGCACCCAGCGGTCCAATTCGGCCTCGGGCTGCCAGTCGTCGGGGATTTGCCTCGGCTCGAACTCGTCGATGTTGGCGTAGTTGGTGAAGAAGGAATAGACGTTCCACAGCGTGAGGAGGACCTGACGCAGGGTCTGCTGGACGAGGCGGTCGGAGAACCGGCGCGGCTCGCCGGGGTGGGAGGCCGTGAACAGATACCAGCGCAGGGCGTCGGCGCCGTGAGAGTCCAGGATGGTGTCCGGCTCGACGATGTTGCCCAGGCGTTTGCTCATCTTGCGGCCACGGCCGTCCAGGATGAGGCCGAGGCAGATGACGTTGCGGTAGGCCATGTCATCCTGCAGCAGGGTGGACAGGGCGTGGAGGCTGTAGAACCAGCCTCGGGTCTGGTCAACCGCCTCACAGATGTAGTCGGCTGGCAGGCGGCCGTCAGTCTCAATCTCACGGTTCTCGAAAGGATAGTGCCACTGACAGAGCGGCATGGCACCGGAGTCAAACCAGCAGTCCATCACTTCCGGGATACGTCGCATCGTGCCGGGGCAGCCTGGGCTATCCCCGCGTATGCGGGGGAACTGGGATGATCCCCTTTGCGCAATGGCAATACCCTGGTCTATCCCCACATCGGTTGAGGAAAGATTGTTCCGGCTCTGGTCGCAAGGCCAGATGATTTCGTCCACATAGGGGCGATGGAGGTCCAAGCCGTCCAAGTTTTGGCCGGAGCGTTCCGTCAGTTCGGAAATGCTGCCTACGCAATCCATCGCCTGGCATTGGTCACACCGCCAGATGGGGATGGGCGTGCCCCAATAGCGTTCCCGGGAGATGGCCCAGTCCACGTTGTTGCGGAGCCATTCACCGAACCGGCCCTCGCGGATGTGGCCCGGATACCAGTTGATGTCGCTGTTGATGTCCACCAAGCGGTCCTTGACCGCAGTGGTGCGGATGTACCACGAAGTCTTGGCATAGTAGAGCAACGGGGTGTCGCACCGCCAGCAGAAGGGATAGGTATGGCGGTACACGCCCTGGTGGTAGAGCAGACCGCGCTGCTCCAGGTCGGCGGAGATTTCGGGGTCGGCGTCCTTGACGAACTTGCCGGCGAAGGGGTAGTCGCCGGTGATGACGCCCTGCAGGTCAACCTGCTGGACGAAGGCCAGGCCTTTTTCGCGGCCCAAGGCAAGGTCTTCGTCTCCGAAGGCCGGCGCGATGTGGACGATGCCGGTGCCGTCGTCCATGCTGACGAAGTCGGCGGCCACGACGCGAGGCTCGTATGCATCGACCTCTTCCAACGTGGTCTGTCCGTCGGGTCCGCGAACGAATTGGCGGATGGGACTACCGTACTGTGTGGCGTCGTATAAGGGACGGTAGGGCAGGTCAACCAAGTCGCTGCCCAGCAAAGTATTGACTACCGTGTATTCGTCCTGCAGCACGTTGAGCAGGTCGGTGGCGAGAACCAGTTGACAGTCGTCGGTTTGAACGACGGAGTATTGAGCTTCCGTATTGACTGCTAACGCGGTGTTGCCGGGCAGTGTCCACGGGGTGGTTGTCCACGCCAATGCGTAGGTGGGGATGTAATCTTTCCCCGCGTGTGCGGGGGGGCTCGAATTTGATGAAGACGCACGGGTCGGGGGTAGGTCTATCCCCATACCAGCTGGGGAATCCGAAAGCGACACGGTAAGCTCGAATTTGACAAAGGTTGATGGGTCGGGCGTGTTCTCGCGGTAGCCCAGCGCGACCTCGTGGGAAGACAGGCTGGAGACGCAGCGCGGGCAATGGGGCGTGCCGCGGCGGTCTTCGTAGAGCAGGCCGCGATCCCACAGCTGTTTGAGGATCCACCAGCCGGTTTCGATGTAATCAGTTTCCAGCGTCACGTAGGGGTCGTCCATATCGACCCAGTAGCCGATGCGGTCGGTCATTACCTCCCAGTCCTTGACGTACCGGAACACGCTTTCCCGGCAGCGCTGGTTGAACTCGGCGATGCCGTACTCCTCAATATCGCGCTTGGATGAGAGGCCCAGTTCCTGCTCGACGGCCATTTCGACCGGCAGGCCGTGGGTGTCCCAACCGCCCTTGCGGATCACGCGACAACCCTTCATGGTGCGATACCGGGAGATCACGTCTTTGAATACCCTCGCCAACACGTGATGGATGCCGGGGCTGCCGTTGGCCGTGGGCGGGCCTTCGTACATCATGAAGAGGGGGGCGTCCGGCCGTTCGTCCATCGAACGCCGGAATACGTCCCGCTCTTTCCAATACTCAAGAATCTCGGCGTCCAGGTCAGGAAAGCTGACCCGGCTGGAAACCACGTCAAAACCCGCCATAGCAGGAGACACCTCTACTAAGTGTGTGGGCTGGGAAAATGCGGGCGGCAAGGCCCGTCACGTCCCCGAAATGCGATTATAACGCAGGCGATTCTCACCAGAAAGCGTGAAAATGGTGCAACGGGCCGTGGCCCTGCCCGATGGGATAGGAAGCCCGTATCGCCTCGGTGACGTATTCCTTGGCCTGGGCTACCGCTGCGGGCGGTTCCAGCCCGTGGGCCAAACCGGCGGCGACGGCCGAGGCGAAGGTACATCCGGTGCCGTGGGTGTTGGTGGAAGGGATACGCTCCGTGGTGAATTCCTGGAACTGATCACCGTCGTAGAACACATCCGTCGGTGGGCCGTCGCGATGCCCGCCTTTAATGACCACGGTCCGGGCGCCCATCTCAATTATGCTAACAGCAGCCCGCCGGACATCGTCATCGGTGTTGATGGTCAACCCGGTCAGGTCTTCGGCTTCGGGAATGTTGGGCGTCACCACCGCCGCCAGCGGAAGGAGGGAGTTGCAGATTGAGGCGATGGCTTCCTCACGGAGCAAGCGGTCTCCGCTTTTGGCCACCATCACCGGGTCCACCACGAGATTGGCGATGCCGTGCCGTCTGATCGCGTCGGAAACCGTCTCAACGATGGCGCTGGAGGAGAGCATTCCGGTCTTGACCGCGTCGGCGCCGATGTCGGTGATGACTGCGTCGATCTGGGCCGAGATCACATCGGTAGGCACCTCATGCACCGCAGTGACTCCGACAGTGTTCTGCGCGGTTATGGCGGTCAGGGTTGACGTACCAAACACGCCCAGGGCCGAGAAGGTTTTTAGGTCGGCCTGGATGCCGGCGCCGCCACCGGAATCGGAGCCGGCGATGGTCATGACGATGGGCGGACGCGCACTGGTCATGGAGTTTCCCTCATCCGCGAAGCGGCGTGTCTATTCGGGGTCTTCCGGGAGACGCCACTCATCGCCGCCGCCGGCTTCCTCCGGCCCGTTGGGTAGGTTCAGCGCCACGGCAGCGTCGCGCAGGATGCTGATGTGTTCCTCGTCGGACAGCACGCCAAGGGGCATGGCCGGCAGGGTTTCGATATTCAACCCGGCCCGGACACCCAATTCCAGCGACAACCTGGCGGCGGCGTCATTGTCCGCCGCCTCGGTGATAATGACGAAATCGTGCTGACCCAGCACCGCGTATTGCGTAAGTACCTTGCTGGAGGGCGTCTCCACCTCTGAAGCAGCGTCGCTCAGCAAGTCGGGGTTGTTTCGGCTCATACGCCGGCCTTTGCCGGTGAGATTGGCAAGCATTATGTAGAGTGGCATCGCGAGCATCCTCAATAGTGGCTCCGGGATAATTGCGGTGGGGGAGCCATCGTAAGTATAACATTACGAGCCGATGGTCCCGCATAGACCGTCGGGATGCGCCATGCTATTATCCCGGAAAAGTTGAAACAGTAACTCTGTGTCCCCAAGCGGAGGCTCATATGGATATCGGCTTGAACATGTCAATCTCCACCAACTCAATTGACGTGGCAGACATCGCGGCCAAAGCGGAGGCAATGGGGTTCGAGTCCATCTGGTTGCCAGAGCATCCGGTGATGCCGGTGAATCCGGCTTCCAAATACCCCGGCTCACCCGACGGTTCCATACCGGACTACATGAGCGACATGGCCGACCCCTACATAGGTTTGGCACGGGCATCAGCGGTGACCACGAATATCAAACTTGGCACGGGGATCACCCTGATACCGGAGCGCAATCCCCTGGTGTTGGCGGGCGCGATTTCGAGCCTGGACCGTTTCTCCGGGGGACGTTTCATCCTGGGCATCGGAACGGGCTGGCTGCGGGAAGAGACGGAAATCATGGGCGGTGATTTCGACCATCGCTGGACTCAGGCCCGGGAGGCCATCGAGGTGATGCGCGCCCTGTGGACCCAGGACGCTGCGGAGTACCACGGCCGTTACTACGACTTCCCGCCGATCCAGTGCAACCCCAAGCCGGCACAGGAAGGCGGTCCGCCGGTGATCCTGGGCGGCAATGCTCGCAACGTGTTCCGGCGGGTGGCCCGCTGGGGCGACGGCTGGATGCCGACCGCCTCCAGCCCGGAGCAGATCGCGGCCGGCCGCGCCGCCATCGACGAGCTGGCCGAGGCGTCGGGCCGCGACCCTTCCACCATCAACATCACGGTATTCGGCCAGCCGGCCGACCGGGACCTGATCGGCCGTTTCGAGGAAGCGGGAGCCAACCGGGTAATCATTCGTCTGCCCGATACCACCAGCGCCGCCGCGTTGGACGAGGTTGAGCGCATCGCCGGCGCCGTCCTATAAAATAATTCAGTTGAGCCACCGGGCCGGCCATGCTCTGAATCTTGGGAGCATGGCCGGCCCAATTGCTTGACTATTATCATTCACGATATATCACCGGATACCATATCACATATTTGCGGTAGAAATGACGCGTCCATGATCATTTCGTCGTCGCGATTGGTCATAGTAGATGAATACTGTGTAATCAATACGGTATTCGTTACGAATATGGTACTTATAAAGCGTATTGGTGCAAATTTACTAACATTGGTGGGATTGACTGCAATACGGGAAGCTGCCTATATTGCCTGAGGCAAACTTCGAGAAGATTGCCATCGTCAGCCGCTCCTTGAGGTTGTCAATCGCACCGCGTCGTGGAGGGTTCAAATGCTTATCCGACGGTTAGTGACTTTTCCGGCCATCGCTCTGCTGTTTGCCCTAACAGCTACGGTGATTATCGTAGGATGTGGCGGCGCAGTCGAAGAGGAAACGGTCGTTCCGACCCAAGCCGCAGACACGGGCTCGGCGCCAGCGGCATCGCCGACCGACACGCCAGTGGCGGTGCGTCCCACCAACACTCCGGTTCTGGCGGACGCTCAGCCCACTCCCACCCAACGGACTGTGTTGCAGCAGGCCACTCCCCGGCCTACCCTCGCTCCGGAAACTCTCCAGGGCGATCTCGCCACCGACCGGCTGATCCTAGTGATTGACTCGCCCATTTTGCAGTCGCCGCTGGACTGCGAGGTCACTGGATCAGGCGTGGTCGTCTATCGGATGTCTGCCGAATTCATGGTGGAAGCGAGCCGCTTCGACGGATCCTATCAGCCTATGCTGGCCACAGAATGGACCATTAGCCCTGAGGGGCGCACTTGGAACTTCAAGTTGCGCCAAGGTGTGCCCTGGCAACACGATTGGGGTGAGTTCACGGCTCAGGACGTCGCCCATTCAATGGGATACTACACCAATCCTGAGTGCCGGGCCTCTTATTCAGACTATTTCCGCAGCGACCCGGGAGTCGAAGTGGAAATCGTCAACGATTACGAGGTCAACCTGCACATGCAACTACGTCCGGCGGTTGACTTCGTGTACTGGTATTCCGGTCACCGGGGTATTCCCCAGAGCAGCAGCGCCCAGTGGAATCAGGACTGTCCCAACGGCGAAGCCGACTACGGCACCACCGAAACCGGGGTCGAGCTGGGGTATTGCAAAGCCAGTCGAGACAAGGTGTATGAAATGCCCGCCCGCACCGGGCCTTACCAGTTCGTCAGCTTCGAGGAGGGCGTCGGCTGGGAGTGGGAAGTAGTAGATTACGACCACTGGCGCATCGAACCCGATTTCAGCGAAATCGAAATCAAAGACGTAAAAGAGGCGGCGACCCGCCTGGCGATCATGTTGGCAGGAGAAGGCCACATCGCGGCCATCAACCGCACGCTGTTGCAGGATGCCATCGACGGCGGCCTGGAAGTGTACGACAGTTCAGTCACGGCAAATACCACCTTCGCCCTATTCGGTGGACTGTTCTACGCCACCGGCAGCAAGGGAATACCCGACGACGTATCTACGGAAAAGCAGGCGCAGCTGCGAGAGGATTACAACATCGTGGCGGCGCGGGATGAAGAACACCCGTGGAACATACCGGGCGAGACCGGAAGGCTAGTGCGGCAGGCCATGAATAAGGCCATCGACCGCGACGCCATCAACGAAGCTATCTTCAAGGGAGCCGGTGGCCGGCAGTGGGTTTCGACGCTGGCCCCTGAACTGCCGGCCGGGTACAACCCGGAATGGGAGGAAAAGTGGGACGAGCTATACGGGTATGACGCGGAAAAGGCCAAAGAATTATTGGCCGAAGCCGGATTCCCCAACGGGTTCTCTTTCCGGCTTCCGGTGTACACGCTGTCCGGCGTGCCCGAGATGCCTGACATGACGGAGGCCATGGCAGCGTACTGGAAAGAAATTGGCCTGGAGCCGCAGTTGGATCCCATCGAAGTCTCCGCTTGGCGCAACAATTACCGCGGTCTGGACACTGACTGCTGTGTTTACCCCTTCCGCGGGCCCGCATCGGCCGTGGACACGCGGGTGCATTTCTACTTCAGTGCGGAGCGGTTCTTCCGCGCTTACAGCAGCGACGATATCCAGGAGAATAAGAACAAAGCGTTGCGCGCGCTCAACGAATCGGAAGCCACCGCCTTGTGGCAGAAGGTTACGGACGAGATTTTCTACAACTCCGGAACCATCCCTGGATGGACCCTGCCGGTGAGCGCCACCGTTGACCCGGATGTGGTGGCGGAATACATCTTCCTGGGGCCCAACAACGGGAACTACGTCTATCTGGAGTACGTCAAGGGCGTCCGAGAATAGCGTAAGTTCCAACTGCCCGGAACGCCGTCCGCCGAGGCCGGTCAGCCGCCCCGGCGGACGGCGTTGCCTTCCCGAGCCCTACCAAAGCGCTTTAACAGAATCTCTTCCTTGAAATTTGAACATCACTCTCAAGTAGGACTAGTATCATGCAGAGATTTATCGTTTTGCGTATCCTCCAAGGGCTGCTGGCGGTGTTCGCAATCAGTCTGATCGTGTTCGCGTTGTCTCGGGTTGCCGGCGATCCCATCGCGGCTATTTTGGATGATGAGACCGGGAAAGAGCAGATTGAATTGCTCCGGAAAGAATGGGGGCTAGATAAGCCGCTGCACGTCCAGTATTTCACTTACATGAAGCGGCTGCTTACTGGCGACTTGGGCACCTCTTTCAAATGGGACCGCCCGGTGGCCGAGCTCATAGTTGAAAAGCTGCCCGCTACCATGCAGCTCTCTGCCTTTGCCCTCATCGTTACGGGGCTAATCGCATTCCCGGTGGGGGTTTTGTCCGCGGTCAAGAAGGACTCCATATTCGACATCTTCGGAAAGATGTTCGCCATATTAGGCCAGTCTGCGCCAACTTTCGCAGTCGGTCTGATCTTGATGTGGATTTTCGCGGTTCAGTTGAACGTTTTCCCGACCTCCGGCAAGGGCGGCTTGACGCACATGATACTGCCCGGTTTCGCCTTGGGTTATTACAACGTGGCGGCAATCATGCGGCTGACGCGCTCTTCCATGCTTGACGTGCTGGACACCGAGTACGTCAAGCTAGCCCGCATCAAAGGCGTAGCAGAATGGAAGATTATCTGGAAACACTGCTTCCGCAACGCGTTGATCGTCCCCATCACCTTCTTCAGCTTGATCGGAGCGGTGCTGATTACCGGTTCGGTGGTTATCGAAACCGTGTTTGCCTGGCCCGGCTTAGGCCAATTGGTGATTCAATCCATCGTGGCCAAAGACCATATCACCGTCCAGGCCATCGTGATGTTGTTCGCGCTGTTGTACGTGGGCATCAACATCCTCACGGATATTGCCTACGCGTACGTTGACCCCAGGATCAGGTACAACTAGCCGAGCAACGACGTCTCCAAGTGGGGAGGGACTGAAAATGGTTGTACAAGCGAGCGCCCCAGGTCCGGCGAGTGATGTTCAGCAAGCAGCGCCTGCTGATGGCGGCTTTTCTATCGGACGAGCTTTTGGCCAAGTGCGCCGGTTCCCGGTACTGCCTTTGTTGATTTTGGTGGTGTTGTTGGTAGTGCCGGCGATTTTCGCCAACATGATTGCGCCTCATGACCAAATCATCGGCGATTTGGAGCGGGAACTGGAGCCGCCGGGTTGGGTCCGCGACCGGCACAGCGAATTGGTCATCGTTAATCGAGTCAGAGACCCGAGCGAAGAAGTCAGTATCCGCAATGCGGCCCGCAATCTGGCTAACGGTGTGGGAACTCTGGTCGATTCCAACGGAAACGGCGAAGCCGACGTGGGCGAATCGCTGGTCAGGGTAGAACCGGGCGGCAGCTGGGAATACCCGCTGGGAACGGACAAACAGGGCCGAGATGTCCTCAGCCGGATAATTTACGGTTCGAGAGTGTCACTGACAGTTTCCTGTCTTGCCATTCTCCTCGGCGGTTTTCTGGGCACGGCGCTGGGCATGGTCGCTGCGTACCGAGGTGGCCTGATCGACGCCATCGTAATGCGCGTCGTTGACATCAAGCTGGCTTTCCCGTCCATTCTGCTGGCCTTGACTCTAGTCTCCGCCATTGGCTCGGGTTTCACTACCGTCATTATCGTGATCGCCTTGCTGCTCTGGGCGCGCTACGCGCGTGTCGTACGCGGGGACGCCTTGGCGATCAAGCAGCGGGATTTCATCGATCGCGCACGAGTTTCGGGGGCATCCAACCTCCGTATCATGCTGCGTCACATCTTCCCCAACGTTTTCAACACGGTGATCGTGCTGGCGACGCTGGAAGTAGGACACGTGATCATCCTGGAATCGACACTGAGCTTTCTGGGCGCCGGGATTCCCGCGCCTACGCCAGCTTGGGGTGTAATGGCTTCCGACGGACGGGAACTCATCACCAGCGCCTGGTGGATATTCCTGTTCCCGTGCCTGGCCATTGTGCTCACCGTGCTTTCCATGAACCTGTTGGGCGACTGGCTCCGCGACCGTCTTGATCCGAGGCTGAGGAACGTGTAAACGCCAGTGGCAAGCAACAACACGGCGGCGGTCGCCAGGCTCCCAGTTGGAGCCTTAGCGACCGCCATCGCTTTATTATCGGCAATTGAGATAACACAGCGCACACGGTATTATATATTCAACGTATATTGGATTATATGGCCTCAATTCGTCGTATATTTGCTCATATATGATGCTTTTTACGCAACTATTTTGCGTTAACCGTCTCCACATAACCGAATAGAAAGCGTTTTAGCACAATCGCGTCGATCATCGCGGGTTTGACTATCCTCCCGGAGGTTGCCTATATTGCCCACGCTGACTCGGCGTTCAGATTCCGTCAGGAACTGCGCACCGCCGAGCTTGACGTACGGATCAAATCCCGGAGGATAAGCGTAAATGGTCAATCGACGGTTATTGAGATTTCCAACGCTGGCGCTGATTGCAGCGGTTGCTGCCGCCACAGTCATCATCGGCTGCGGGGGAGCGCAAGAAGCCCCCGCGCCGGCCGCCGCTCCCGCAGCCACCGAGGCTCCCGCTGCGGCCGCACAACAGCCGGCGGCCGCCACGGAGGCGCCGGCAGCGGCTCCTGCGGCCGCAACTCAGGCCCCCCCACCGGCCACCTCGGCGCCCACCAGGCCATCCTTCGTGGGTTCGACTCCGGTTGCAGATGCTACGCCGACGCCTGAAGCGGAAGCCCGCACGGGTGAGCTCAAGACCAAGGACCTTGTTTTCTTGTTCTCGCAGCAGACCCGGCAGGGCATCATGGACTGCGATGTCACGGGGAGCGCGACCAGCCAGCACCGGCCGTCCCACGAGTTCATGCTGGACGCCGACCGTTACACAGGCGCACTGGTGCCGCAACTGACCACCGACTGGAGCGTCAGCGACGACGGACGTACCTGGAACTTCAAGCTTCGCGAGGACGTCAACTTCCACTTCGGATACGGCGAGTTCACCGCACACGACGTTGTCAATTCCCTGAACTACTACACCAACCCGACCTGCGGCGCGTCTTACTCAGACTACTTCCGCACCAACCCGCAGGCGATACCCGAGGCCATCAGTGATCATGAGATTAACATCACGATGGGCGCTCGCCCCGAGTTGATCTTCGACTACTGGATTTCCGGCTACCGCGGTCTTCCCATAACCAGCAAGTCCCAGTGGGACACCGGGTGTCCCAACGGCGAAGCCGACTACGAAACCTTCGAAGTGGCCGCCCACCTGGAAGGTTTCTGTTCGGCTGGCGAGCAGACCTTGCTGGACGAGGGTCCGGCGCGCCTCGGCCCCTACCAGTTCGCGGAATTTGAGAAAGGCATTGGCTGGCTGTGGGAGCGGGCTCCCGGCGACCACTATCGGGTTGAGCCGGATTGGGACAGCATTGAAATCAAGATCATCGAAGAAGCTTCGACCCGCCTGGCCGCCATGTTGGCGCGTGAAGCGCACCTGGCTACTATCGACCGCGCGCTGGTGGGTCAAGCCCTGGACGACGGCCTGGACATCGCCGAAAGCCAGGTGGTGGCCGTGAACAGCATGATGGTGTTCGGCGGCCTCTACTACGCGACCAAAGAAGGGCCGGCGTTTGATCCATACTCCGCCGCCTCCTACGACCCCACGGTTCCTTGGGCCGCGCCCGGCGCAACCGGCAAGCTGGTTCGACAGGCCATGAACAAGGCCATCGACCGAGACGCCATCCGCGAGAACATCTTCGACGGACAAGGGGCCGAGGGTCGCGTGGCCGGGCTGATCCCAAGCGCCGAAGCTTTCGGCGGTGAATACGCCGGCTACAACCCGGATTGGGAAAACAGTTGGGAAGAACTTTACGGCTACGATCCCGATGCGGCCAGGGAGTTGCTGACCGAAGCCGGTTATCCCAACGGGTTCCACGTACCGATCATCAGCTACACGATGAGCGGTCTGCCTGAAATGAAGGACTACGTTGTGGCCATCGCCGCGATGTGGGAGAACATCGGACTTGAGACGGAGATCCGCGAGATGGAGTTCTCCGCGTGGCGGCAGGAATACCGCGGCGCTACCACCAACTGCTGCGTGTACCCCTTCCGGGGCTATGCCGAACCGCCGCATCCGACCATCCACTTCGCGTACAGCCCGGAACGGTTCATGCGCTTCTACGTCAGCGACACGGCTTGGGAGAACACCTACAATGCGCTCAACTCCCTCAACTTCGAGGAGCAGCTGGGCCACTGGCACGCCGTTTCAGACGAACTGTTCTACGAAGTGGCGTCCATCCCGCTGCACACGTTGTCAGTGCAGGTGGTGATTGATCCCGAAGTAGTGGAAGAGTACGTTTACCTGGGACCATACGGTGGCCAGTTCACCGATCTGGAACACATCAAGGGCGTGCGTTACTGACGACGCCTTCCCGTGAGTTCGACCGTTCAAGCCATGGGATCCTCCGGCATCGTTTCGGTTCAACAACGGTGCCGGAGGAGACTTGACTCCCATTGTGACCTACCCGGAGAGGGCCGATGCAAAGATACATCCTACGTAGGATAGCGCAGGGCATCCTGGCTATCTTCGTCATCAGCACTGTTACCTTCGCGCTGGCCCGTGTGTCCGGCGATCCGCTCAACGTGCTGCTTCCGGAAGAAGCCTCGGAGGAGCAGATCCAGCTCACCAAAGAGGAATGGGGCCTGGACAAACCGCTCCATATACAATACCTGCTGTACCTTGGCAAACTGTTCCAGGGCGACATGGGAGAAGCTTTGGCGTGGCCGAATTCCACCGCAGTGGAACTGATAGTGGAACGTTTGCCCAACACCATTAAACTGTCGGCTTTGGCATTGGTGGTGAGCGGAGCGATAGCCTTTCCCATCGGGGTGCTGGTAGCCATCAAGAAGGACACTCCCTTCGACTATGGCGGAAAACTGTTCGCCATCCTGGGGCAATCAGCGCCATCCTTCGCGGTGGGACTGATATTGATGTGGATATTCGCGGTCCAGTTGAACGTATTCCCAACCTCTGGGAGCGGCGGTATTGAGTACATGATCCTGCCGGCGATAGCCCTGGGTTACTACAACGTGGCGGCATTGATGCGCCTCACCAGATCGTCAATGCTTGAGGTGCTGGACACCGAGTACGTGAAACTGGCCCGCATCAAGGGTGTCGCTGAGTGGAAGGTGATCTGGAAGCATTGCTTCCGCAACGCTCTGATTGTGCCATTGACCTACTTTGGATTGATCGGGGCCGTTCTGATCACCGGGTCGGTGGTGATTGAAACCGTCTTCGCCTGGCCGGGGCTGGGAGCGTTGGTGATTGACGCGATCCTGTTCCGCGACTACGTGGTAGTGCAGGCGGTGGTGTTGCTGTTCGCGACCGCGTTCGTGATCATCAACATCATGGTGGACGTGCTCTACGCGTACATTGACCCGCGCATCAGGTATTCCTAACTTCGTCGCGGGGATATAATCGCGGCAGGATCGAAACAAGGATCGAGGTACTAAATGGCAGCGGTAACAACACCGGACCTCGCAGCACCGGCAACCCCACGTCCCTCCAGCCGAATCGGAGACGGCTTCAGGGCGATACGCCAGCTTCCGCTGATACCGATAGCGGTTCTCATCGTGTTGCTGGTGGTACCGGCGATGTTCGCCAACCAGTTGGCTCCCCACAGCCACCGCATCGGGACGTTGAACGACGCCAAATTACCGCCGTTCTGGGTTTCCGAGAGTTTCGAAGAACGGACGGTGGTGCAGCGTGCCGATCGCGGTCGCCTGGACGTTGAAATCGGCCTGACCAACGCGCGGCGGAAAATTGAACGGGGAGAAGCGTCTTTCCTCACCGGCGGAGAAGGCGGCGATGTCAATGTCGGTGACACGATTCGCTTTCAGGCGCAGCAAGGTGGCTCAATGAACTATCCATTGGGCACCGACAAACAGGGTCGGGACATCCTGAGCCGGATCATGCATGGCGCCCGGGTTTCGCTGTTGGTATCGGGTCTCGCCATCCTATTGGGTGGAGGATTGGGCACTCTGCTGGGTATGCTCGCAGCGTACCGCGGCGGCAAAACAGACTCCATAATCATGCGCATCGTTGACATCAAGTTGGCATTCCCGACCATTCTGCTGGCCCTGGTGCTGGTTGCCGCAATCGGCGCGGGTTTTGCAACCGTAATCGTCGTGATCGCCGTGCTGCTGTGGGCCAGGTACGCCCGTGTCGTCCGGGGAGAAGCCCTCGCCATCAAACAGCAGGACTTCATCGACCGGGCGCGGGTTTCGGGCGCCTCCAACTCACGGATTATGATGCGCCATATTTTTCCCAATTTGGTCAATACAGTGGTAGTATTAGCCACGTTGGAGGTGGGACACGTTATAATCCTGGAATCAACCCTGAGTTTCCTGGGAGCCGGCATCCCGGCGCCCACTCCGGCCTGGGGCGTTATGGTGGCAGATGGCAGAGACCTGATCACCACGGCATGGTGGATATTCCTGTTCCCATGCCTGGCAATTGTGCTGACCGTACTGTCCATGAACTTGCTGGGCGACTGGCTAAGAGACAAACTAGACCCCAAACTGAGGAACATTTAGGCCATGACAGCTGTACAGACTGCTACCGACACCATTCTTGAGGTTAGCGACCTCAAAACCTACATCTTCACCCGGGCCGCCGTGGTGAAAGCTGTTGACGGGATCTCTTTCAGCCTGAAGAAGGGCGAAACGCTGGGTATCGTAGGTGAATCCGGGTGCGGCAAGACGATGACGGCCCTGTCGCTGCTGCGCCTGGTGCCCAGACCGGCCGGCCGGATCGTGGAGGGTCAAATCGTTCTCAACGGCGAGGACATCCTGCAGAAGAGCGAAGACGAAATGCGTGACGTGCGTGGCCGTCAGATCTCCATGATCTTGCAGGACCCGCAGACCTCGCTCAATCCGGTGTTCACCATCGGGAACCAGCTGCGTGAAGCGCTGGGCATCGCCCACCGGGAAAACAAAAGCTCAATGCTGGGTCGCGCCGTTGACGCCTTGCGCAAGGTCAACGTGGCCGCTCCCGAGCGTCGCCTGGACGACTACCCACACCAGATGTCTGGCGGCATGAAGCAGCGCGTGGTCGGCGCCATTGCCATGTCCTGCGAGCCGGGGATCATCATCGCCGACGAGCCTACCACCGCGCTGGACGTGACCATTCAATTGCAGTACCTGCGGCTTTTGAAGGAAATCCAGGCGGAAACGGGACTGGCAATCATCTTCATCACCCACGACTTCGGCGTGGTCGCCCGGATGTGCGACCGCGTTGCGGTGATGTACGCCGGACGCATCATTGAGCAGGGCGAGGTGCGCGACATCTTCAGCCGCCCGGCGCATCCCTACACCCAGGCGTTGATCAACTCGGTGCCCAAGCTGGAGGAGCGGGTGGACCGGCTCTATTCCATTGAAGGGCAGCCGCCGTTGCTTTCCAACCTTCCCGAAGGCTGCCGTTTCGCCCCCAGGTGCGAGTATGCGACGGACAAGTGCCTCGACAGCTATCCGTCGTCGGTCCAGATAGATGAAGGGCACTACGCGGACTGTTGGGCTCTGGGTTCGGACTGGGAGGGTACACCCATCTCCGAGTTCGTCGCTCCCACCGGCACCAGCGGCTAAGGGCGCTCCAGCTACTTCAACTTTGAGACCAGATAGAGGAGGTCGCGTCGATCATGGCAGTCGCCACCAACGATACGCTGCTCGAGGTCACCGGGCTCAAGAAATATTTTCCGGTCACCAAGGGCCTCATAATGATGAAGACCATCGGCTACGTGCAGGCGGTGGACGGTATCTCTTTCACCATCAAACAGGGCGAAACCCTGGGCCTGGTGGGGGAATCGGGCTGCGGAAAAACGACGACCAGCAAGCTTCTGCTGCGCCTGGAACGCCCGACTGAGGGTGAGATCCTGCTTGAAGGCGAGGACATCAACACCTTCCGCGGCGCCCAACTCCAGGAGTACCGGACCACAGTCCAGGCCGTCTTCCAGGATCCGTGGTCCTCGCTCAGCCCGCGCATGAGGGTCAGGGATATCGTTTCGGAGCCTTTGGTGGTGAACCGAAACGTGACCACGCAGGAGAAAAATGAACGCGTGGCGGAAGTGCTGGCCCAAGTGGGACTGCACTCCCAACAGGCGAACAACTATCCCCACGAGTTCAGCGGCGGACAGCGCCAGCGTATCGCCGTAGCGTCGGCCCTGGTGTCATATCCCAAGCTGATCGTGCTGGACGAGCCGGTTTCGGCCCTGGACGTGTCCATTCGCGCCCAGGTGATGAACCTGCTGAAGGACCTGCAGGAGCAGTACAACGTCAGCTACCTGCTGATCGCGCACAACCTGGCGACGGTCCGCTACATGGCCCACCAGACGGCGGTGATGTACCTCGGACAGATCGTGGAGTTCGCGGAAACCGAAGAGCTATACAGCAACGCCCTGCATCCTTACACCAAGGCGCTGTTCTCGGCGGCGTTGCCGTCCCACCCGGACCTGATCCGGGAGGACATCGTGCTGCAGGGCGAGGTGCCGTCGCCCATCAATCCGCCCACCGGATGCCGCTTCCACCCGCGCTGCCCCTTCGCCATGCCCCAGTGTTCGGAAGAGGCGCCCGTGGACAAAGAGGTTTCGCCGGGGCACAGAGTGGCCTGCCACCTCTACTGACGGAGGCTGCCCCGTACTCACCCGCACAACGTATCCAGGTTTTATGGAGCGGCGTCGCGGTTCAGCGATGTCGCTCCCGGTTTTTCAGCCGGACAGATGGGAGAACGGAAACAGCCCGGCGCGTCTCGGCAGACGCGCCGGGCTGTTGGCTTTCCCGAGAGGCGAGTTTCAGCGGGCCGCGGTGGCCGGCACATGCGCCTTGAGGAAGTCGCGCACCTGGTTAATGGTCTGGGCTTTGATGTCCGGATCCTCCTTCCAGGGATACACGGTCGCCTGGGCATTGGGCGCGATCTCAGCCAATTCCATGGCAGCCTCGAGGGAATGAGAAGGCGTGTCGTCGGGCATGACCAGCAACGGGGTTTGGCACGAGCGAGCGAAGTCCCGGGACACGCTGTACACAAAGTCCGGCTGGATTCGGTAGAGGTTGTGGAGGTACTGCTCTATGACCTCCATGGTTAGATCCGTGCGGGCGGCAATCAACTCGGGACCCCAGACGTCGCGGCCGGAATCGTACATGGCGTCCGGGGTTGCCCGGGCGTGTCCAACCGGCTGACACAGCACGGCAGCAACAACTCGATCCGGCGCGCGGTTAACGAGCGTCATGGCGAAAGGCCCGCCGATGCAGAAGCCGATGAAACCGAACTTGTCAATTCCCAGGTGATCCATCAAACCCAGCTGGTCATCGGCGAAAGCGCCCCAGGGGTCTTCCACCTGAACCGGGCCGGTGGACTGCCCGCCGATGGCGTTGCGCTGGTCCATGGTGATGCAGCGGAAGTCGTCCTTGAACTCCTCCATGACGTTGATGACCTGTCTGGGCCAACCACTCATTATGGAGCTCAGTCCTCCACCCGGAGTTGCCAGCAACGGAAACCCTGACCCGACATCTTGGTAGTGAATGGTAACGTCGCCTCTGGTATAGAACGGCATGGTTGTTTCTCCTTTCTCAGTTTCAGAGCGGGATCTCCCGGCAATTGTAAGTTGGGGAATTGGGTTGTCAAGGAGGGAAACGACCATCGTGCAGTGTTAACCATCACTGGAACGCTGCCCCGACGCTGCTTTGGGGCCCACGTTTGCCAGGCGAAACGCCGCCGGCGCGTCGGGTTGACCCTGATGGGGCGCGCTGTTACCGTCCGAATTACGTGGATCCATCACAAGCCCATCGCTCACTTTGCCCAGAGGAGACCGCAATGGCCACTTCCACAAAGCCCACGGCAACAGACTCGACGCTCGCTGTGATATCCCATCCCCTGGACCCACTCACCGCCGAGGAGATAGCCGAAGCGTCGTCCATCCTGAAGGCTCAACGGCAATTGGGATCGCGGGTGCGATTTGAGACCGTCGTACTCAAGGAGCCGGCCAAGGTCGATGTGGTGGATTTTTCGCAGGGCGCACCGATTCGCCGTGAGGCTTTCGTCGTAGTGTTGGACAACGACGACGGAGCAACCTACGAGGCGTTGGTTTCGCTGGATGAAAAACGGGTTGTTTCGTGGCAGCACGTTCCCGGAGTGCAACCCCGGGTGATGTTCGACGAGTTCCTGGAGTGCGAGGCGGCGGTACGGGCCGATCCCAGGTTTCAGGCTGCCATCAAAAAGCGGGGCATTTCCGACCCCAGTCTGGTGATGGTGGACCCGTGGTCGGCCGGCAACTACGGGTATGAGGACGAAGCAGGACGTCGGTTGGTGTTGTGCCGCAACTTCGCCCGGTCCAGCCCAACGGACAACGGTTATGCTCGCCCCATTGAGGGCGTCACGGCGGTGGTTGACCTCAATAGCATGGAGGTGGTGCGGGTTGATGACTACGGTTTCGTGCCGCTGCCGCCTGAGGCCGGCAACTATTCAGCCGAATTTGTCAGCCAGTTTCGCCAGGACCTGAAGCCGCTGGAAATAACGCAGCCGGACGGACCGAGCTTCCAAGTGGACGGCTGGAGCGTTGCCTGGCAGAAGTGGCGGCTGCGCATCGGCTTCACTCCCCGCGAGGGGCTGGTGATACATACCGTTGGCTACGAAGACAAGGGGCGCGTCCGGCCGATCCTGTATCGAGCGGCGTTGTCGGACATGGTGGTGCCCTACGGCGACCCCAGCAAGGACCACTACCGCAAGAATGCCTTTGACGCCGGCGAATATGGCATTGGCTCCCTGACCAACTCGTTAACCCTGGGGTGTGATTGCCTGGGAGAGATTTACTACTTCGATGCCGTGTTGAACAATGGCAAGGGCGAACCTTTCGTGATACCCAACGCCGTATGCATGCACGAAGAGGACTACGGGATACTGTGGAAACACACCGACTGGAGGATCGGGCAAACCGAGGTGCGCCGGTCCCGCCGACTGGTGGTGTCCAGTGTCGCCACCGTGGGCAACTATGAGTATGGTTTTTTCTGGTATTTCTACCAGGACGGGACCATACAGATGGAAGTCAAGCTGACCGGCATTATCAACACGGCGGCGGTTCCGGAAGGCGAAACGCCCAAGTATGGGACGTTGGTGGCTCCGCAGCTTAACGCCCACATCCACCAGCACTTCTTCAATTTCCGGCTGGATATGAGCGTGGACGGTGGGAACAACACGGTTTTCGAAGTGAACACCGTTGCCGAACCTCCCGGACCGGACAACCCCCACGGCAACGCCTTCTACGCGGAGAAAACGCCGCTCCGGTCGGAATGGGAAGCCCAGCGGGTGATCGATCCCATGAAAGGGCGGTACTGGCTGGTTTCCAACACGTCAGCCATGAATACGTTGGGGCAACCGGTCTCGTACAAGCTCATGCCGGGGGAGAACATACTTCCCTTCGCGCATCCCGACGCCAGCATCATCAAACGAGCCGGCTTTATGACCAAGCACCTGTGGGTCACGCCCTACGACCGGAACGAAATTTCCGCCACGGGGCCGTATCCCAACCAGCATGCGGGTGGCGCCGGCCTGCCTGAATACACTAAGAATGATCGTAACGTAGAGAATACTGACGTGGTGCTCTGGTACACCCTGGGCTACCACCACGTGCCCCGTCCGGAGGACTGGCCCATATCGCCGGTTGGCTACTGCGGTTTCACCCTGAAACCGGTCGGATTTTTCGACACTAACCCCGTGCTGGACGTGCCACCCAGCGAACATCATGGCGGGGCCTGCCATCACTAGCGCCCGGGAGCGCACGGGGAGAATCGCGCATTGCGGAATGAGGCAATCATGACCACATACACCGTACCCCACCCGCCCAAACCCGTGGTTGACCGAGCAACCCTGCCGCCCGGTCCAGCCGAATTGCCTATCGTGGGCCAGTCGTTCCAGTACGTATTCAACTTGCTGGATTTCCTTCACGGGGCCGCAACTTACGGCGATCTGGTTACCCTGTCGGTGAAACCGGCCCTGGTGTATATGGTCAACCACCCAGAACTAATACAGGAACTTTTCGTCACCAACCACCGGAGCGTGGGTCGCGGACGAGTCACCGAGACCCTGCAATACCTGATGGGCTACGGGTTGGTCACATCAGATGGCCCCCTGCACCTGCGCCAGCGTCGCTTGATGCAGCCCCAATTCCACCACCGTCGCATCGCCGCCTATGCCCAGACAATGACCGATTTCACCCGGCGGCATGAGGCGAACTGGCGCGACGGCGCCAGGGTTGATCTGGCCGGCGAGATGAGCGAACTGACCTTGCACATCGTGGTCAAGACGCTGTTCGGCCTGGAGCTGCCGGACACGGTGCGACGCATCGGCGCCGCATTCGAACTCAGCAACGACTACATAAAGGCGCGGGACAATCAGCCACCGGCGCTGCGCCGACTGTTCCACCGCCTGCCGCTACCGTTTACACGCCGTTTCAAGCGGGGGCTGGCCTACCTGGACGAAACGACCTATGGTCTTATCGAGGAGCGCCGCCGATCCGGGCTTGAGGGCGACGACCTGTTGTCCATGTTATTGAACGTGAGGGATGAAGAAGCCGATAATCCGGCAAACGCCGTGATGACCGACCAGCAGGTCCGGGACGAGGCAATCACCCTCTTTGCCGCCGGCCACGAAACCACCGCCGTAGCCCTAACCTGGACCTGGTTTCTCCTGGCTACCCATCCCGATATACAGGCTAGATTCCACGCCGAACTGGATGACGTATTGGGACGCAGATCACCGACGCCAGACGACTTGCCCAAGCTGGCCTTCACCGAACAGGTACTCACCGAGTCGATGCGGCTGTACCCTCCCATTTGGTCCACAGGCCGAATGACTTTTGAACCCATCACTCTGGGTGGATACCACATTCCAGCCGGCGCGACCCTGGTCGCGCCCCAGTTGATTAACCAAAGGGACCCGCGATGGTACGACGACCCGCTGGAGTTCTGTCCCAACCGATGGACTCCTGAGTTCCGCGAACGCCTGCCACGATTCGCCTACTACCCCTTCGGCGGCGGCCCACGCCTCTGCATCGGGGAGGGTTTTGCGTGGATGGAGGCCATGCTGGTATTGGCCACCCTTGGGCAGAAGTGGGCAATGCGCCACGACCCGAGCCATCGGATCGAATTGGTACCGCTGGTCTCGCTGCGTCCCAAAGGCGGAATGCCCATGTTCCTGGAGCGGCGGGATTAATGGACAGGTGCAGGAATTGAGTGGCAGGTTGCCGCCAAGACATCCAATCTAGATCGGCTGAGAGGGGCGCGCTTTCCTACGTCGCATCGGGAAGGAGCGCAAAATCGCTCGCCCGGTTTTTGACAGTACCGACGGTTCGGGGTAGCATATTTGCTACGTAGCGCAGCTCGCACCTAACGTCGTTGACCTCTGACCGAGCACCCCGATTTCGTTCCTCTGCTCCGTTACGCCGCCGGCCGTTATGTTGAGTAGTTGATCTGGTACGCGGCGGTAGCCAGCCCGAGCCGCCGCGCTCATTTTACCCAGCCACGGGGAGAGATACATTGACTAGCCCTACCTCCAAGCCCGCCGGCCGGCCAGAAGCCACGTCGCCGCTGATCGGCCCTGAAATCATCCCCGACTTTGAAGCGGCGCTGACCCGGCTCTGTGCCGTTGCACGGCAAGGACAAAGGGCTGACAGCCCGCTGTACAATCCCTCGGAGGAGTGGATCGTGGGAAAGATGCCCATTTTCCAGGATCTTCCGTCCGAGAGGCAGGCTGAACTGTTGGCCGAAGCCGAGGCGCTGGAAGCTGAGGCCGTCGAAGCCAACGCCGCCGGACGCGCCGCCGGTAAAGTATGGCCTGAAACCGTGTTTCGCCTGGACAATGGGGGACTGGCGTTTTTCAGCCAACTGGGAGTGGTGCGGCGGCCTGATCTGACGCAATATTTCGTGGAGGGATTCACGCGCAACCGAGACGCTTTAGCGTTCTCTGAGGATAATCAGCAACTCTTCACCGGAATCTTCCATCGAGTCTGCGACAAGATGGAGGCCAGCTTCGCCACCGGCGATGCCATAGTACAAACCGACCGGCAGATTTGCGACGCACCCGGTCGGTCTTTTCACGCGCGACAACTGCTGTTCGGCACCCGGTATATGCAGGCTCCCTATATGTGGCGCCGGCTCACTTTCGACCTGCCGCAGGGGCAATGGCAGGACCCGCCGGATATTCTTGAGGTGTCCGTTCCGCACTGGATGGACGACCTGGACCTTGACGAGGGTTTGAAGACGCGATTACGCGACGCGGGCATCACCCAACTGGTTTTCAAAGCGCCGACGCGGGGTCTTTCGCTCCATTTCGGCTTTGACTACGTGGGCGAACACAAGATGGGTCCGCTCTCCATCGCCATGCACCAGGTTAAGCAGAAAAACGGGTTGGCGGTGCAGGCTGCGTTGAGCATGGCCCGCGTGCGGAAGCTGGATGGCGAACTCGCCAACACCGCCCTGGTCACGGTCGGCCCGTCGCTTCACGGGAAAAGCACGCTGACCATCATGGTTGAGTTGGCGAACAGCGAACTGGCCGGCGTGTTGAATCTGCCTACCGACCCCGAAGAAGGGGTCTATCCGATGAACGACGACATCGTGCTGCTCCAGCCCCTGGAGGACCCGGTCGCGAGCAACCGGGGCGGGCGGCGCGCGGTGATTTCCCACGCCATCGACGGGACGGAGAACAACTTCTACGCGGTTCCTTTCGGATTGACTCAGGAGGACGACCCCATCACTTACGACGTCCTGCGGGGCGCTCCCGGTGTAACCTCACCCGACGAAACCCTGGAAAACGTTCCGGTTCACGTGAATAGCCAGGAACCCAATTATTTGGAAAATCCGGTCCGCAATATGCGGATGATACTGTCGCGGCGCGGCTTGTTGCAGCGCAAGGGGGCAGCCGGCTTGATTTCCAACATCACCGGCGGACGCCTGACCGATTCGGTCCACGTACCGATGGAGAACACGGACCGGGTGTTCTGGCAAGAGGTGATGCGCCAGAACACGGTTATACCGCCCCTGCGCCGCCTGAGCCTGGAGCAATACATCCGCGTGCTGATGTACGGTGAAGCGGTGCAGATGGGAGCGGCTATCGGCGCCATCGGCCGTCCCTACGTCGAGTATTTCTCCGATCCGTTTATCATCGGCCTCGAGGATGAGAACGCCAACCTGCTTTACCATGTGCTGCAACAGCTGGCGTGGGGCGGGATGCCGCAGGAATACTACGCCTTCAATACCGGCGGAGTGGGCGCCGACAGCAACGAAGAAGCTTCAGGCTCACGGTATTTGAACATACCCCGTGAATTGACGATGATGCTACAGGAGGCGTTGCTCCGTAACGCGGTCAAGTTCGAATACGACGGGATACTCCGCTCGGAAGTGGCGGTGGCGATTCTGGACGCCGACGGCGACGAGGTAGTTGATCTGCGTGAGAAATGGCTGCCGGTCAACATCTACGGAGAAGAAGACTACGCTGATCGAGTGGCCGAATTGATGCACCGCCGTTACTACGGCCGGGACCAGCAGGACAAAGCCGGCATTCTGCGGTACACCAAAGTGGTCAACACCATCCTGGATATCGGCGATGTGCCGTCGCCCAGCAACGAACGGGAACTTTCCTGGCTGCTGTCGTTCTATTGGTCACTGGACCAGGCTTACGAAACATTGGATGAAACAGCGGCGCACCGCGCCGAAGGGATGCGGCCGGTTTCCTACCAGCTGCGCGAACTTCAACGCAAATACCAGGAAGGCCTGGGTCGGGGCTTGGCCATCGCGGAAGCCGATCGAAAGAGCCTGACCGATCTCGCGTTGCGAGCAGGGTAGGCCGCAAAATTTCAGACACGCCGACATTTGATTCCGCTGGGCGGAGGGACACGCTCGATGCCGGCGAGGGATGCCTGGCCGCGGGATGAAAGCGGCTGCGCGAGGGAACCACATACCCCAGAAACTTGGAAAACCAGGATAGGCAAATATGGCAAATAACAACATTCAGATCCTCGGCGCTGTTCCGGGTCAGTACGGAGACATTCTCACCGATGGCGCGTTGGAATTCGTCGCTGATTTGCATCGCAATTTTGAGGCCACGCGACGGCGGCTGATGCAGGCGCGAGTTCGCCGCCAGGCCGAGATCGATGCCGGCGCTACGCCGGATTTCCTTTCCGAAACTCGAAACGTGCGGGAAGGCGACTGGCGGGTACAACCGGCACCGGCCGATCTGACCAACCGACGAGTGGAGATCACCGGCCCGTCGTCAAACCGACGCATGGTGATAAACGCGCTGAATTGCGGCGCGCAGGTCTATATGACGGACTTCGAGGACGCCCATTCGCCGGCCTGGTTGCCCACCCTGGACGGACAGTTGAACGTGCGGGACGCTTACCGGCGCACAATCAGCGACGAAGCCGCTGACGGCCGGCAATACCGGCTGAACGAAGATTTGGCCACCCTTTGCGTCCGACCTCGCGGGTTGCACCTGATGGAGCGCCACATCCTGGTTGACGGGGAACCGGTCGCCGGCAGTTTTTTCGATTTCGGTCTGACTGTTTTTCACAACCACGTCGCCCAGCAAAGTCACGGCACCGGCCCCTATTACTACCTGCCGAAATTGCAGTCTCACCTGGAAGCCCGATTGTGGAATGACGTTTTCAAATATGCCGAGGAGTGTCTGGGTATTCCGCAGGGGACGATCAGCCCGACCGTCCTGATTGAGCACATTCTGGCGGCTTTTGAGATGGAGGAGATCCTGTACGAACTGCGGGAGCGGCCGGCGGGATTGAACCTGGGGCGCTGGGACTACATATTCAGTGTCATCAAGGTTTTCAACAAGCGTGGCGACATGGTGTTCCCCGATCGGTCGCAGGTTACGATGGCGACGCACTTCCTGACCTCTGCGGCGCAGTTGCTGGTGAATACCTGCCATCGTCGCGGGGCGCACGCATTGGGCGGTATGTCCGCATTCATTCCGCGCCGGGATGACACGGCGGCCAACGATGCCGCCTTCGCCCAGGTTCGGGCCGACAAACAGCGGGAGGCCGATCAGGGTTTCGATGGAGCGTGGATAGCGCACCCCGGCCTGGTGGAACCAGTGTTGGATGTATTCCAATCCGCCTTTTCCACCGACAACCAGCTTTCGGTTATACCGGAAGTCCGCATCGCGCCTGATGATCTGCTGGCCGTTCCGGAGGGCCAGATTACCGAGGCTGGCCTGCGCAATAACGTCAGCGTGGCGTTGCAGTACATCGACGCCTGGACCCGGGGCAACGGCGCCGTTGCCATCTACGGGTTGATGGAAGACGCGGCCACCGCCGAAATCTCGCGGTCTCAACTTTGGCAATGGCTCCACCACGGTTCCAATCTGGAAGACGGGCGCCCGATCACTGCGGACCTGTACCGGCAGGCGCGGGCGGAGGAAGCGGCGGCTCTGGTCGGGCAGCGGGGCCAGGACAACCCGGGCGCGCTGGATAAGGCCGTGGAGTTGCTGGACGAAATCGTGCTGTCCGATGAGTTCGTCGAGTTCCTCACGTTGCCCGGCTACCGTTACCTGGATTAGACGAGGACAACCATAATGGCAACGTCTCACGTTGAAAACGTTGTTCTCAGTCCGGAGTTGCCAGACTCCGACCTGTCCCACCCGGTGTCGGTTAACATTCGTCCAATACTAGAATCTGTAGCCGGCAAGCTTAGCGACCACGAGATCGACCAGTGGCTTGTCGGCTGCGCCCAGGCAAACGAAGGGCGCGGGTTCTACTTGGAGTTGACATCCGACGGTGAGTTGGTGATCAATCCAATGGTGAACATGGACGGCTATTTTGCCGAAGCTGACTTTGGTAGCGATTTGGTTTTCTGGTCCAGGCGATACGGCGGGCGCGCCGCGGGGGCGGGAGGGATCATCAGATTGCCCGATGGTACGCGCGTACAGCCGGACGCCGCCTGGCTGTCACCTGAGCAGATGGAACTCCTGATGCCGATTACGTCCAGAGCGATCACCCTCTGTCCGGTCTTCGTGGCTGAGATAATGTCCGGTACCGATACGTTGCCACCTTTGCAGCGCAAGATGGAGCGGTACATCGTAAATGGCGCCCAATTGGCCTGGCTGATCGATCCCTACCGCCGGCGGGTGTACATATATCGTCCGGACATTGCCGTGGAAGTGTTGGAGGAACCGGAGATAATCAGTGGGGACCCTGTCATGCCGGGTTTCGTTTTCGAGGTGCGCCGTCGCATCTTCTCGCTGCATGAAACCGACGGGGATGAGAGCGACCGCCGAATATGAAAATCCATCTGGTTGACGGTACGTACGAGCTATTCCGCGCCCACTATTCACCCCGCCCGGGTCGCATTACTCCCGACGGTCGGGAAATCAAGGCGACCCATGGAATGACGCAGTCCCTCATTGCCCTGCTGGGACAATCCGAAGTCACCCATGTGGCCGTCGCTTTTGATACTGTAATCCGCTCCTTCCGCAACGACCTTTTTGATGGTTACAAGACGGGAGACGGCGTTGAGCCGGCGCTACTGGCGCAGTTTCCCCTGGCGGAACGGATTACCGCCGCCCTTGGCCTTACCGTGTGGCCGATGGTTGAGTTCGAAGCGGACGACGCCATCGGCGCCGCTGCCGTCCGTTTCGCGGCTTCGCCGCTGGTTGAACAAGTGGTGATGTGTTCGCCGGACAAAGACCTGGCGCAGGTGGTATCGGGCGACCGGGTGGTGATGCTGGACCGGCGCAAGCGGGAAGTAATCGACGAGGACGGCGTGGTGGCAAAATTTGGCGTTTCCCCGCCGTCGATACCCGACTACCTCGCGTTGGTGGGGGACTCTGCCGACGGCATACCCGGCATCAGAGGCTGGGGAGCGCGAACCACCGCGACCGTCCTGACCCGTTACGAAAGTATGGACCAGATCCCGACCGACGCTGCGGATTGGGACCTCAGCGTTCGGGGGGCAGCCAACCTGGTCAAAGTCATGACCGAGCAATGGGACAACGCCCAACTCTACCGCCAACTGGCGACGCTGCGGTTGGACGTCCCATTGCCCGAAACTGAGCCTGAACAGTTGCGTTGGAAGGGCGTGCGGCAGCCGGAATTCGCGGACCTGTGCCAATCGCTTGGCTTGGAATCCCTGCTCAATCGGCTACCGTAGGGGCGAATAATTATTCGCCCCTAAACAATTCGCGTTAGCCGCAGTCAACCGACGCCGCCAGCCGTTGGAGCTCGGCAGCGGCTTGATCAGCCGTAGGCGCCCAGGCGGCGCGGGCCTGGGCCAGCAACCGGCGCGAGGCGTCCGGGTTGCCCTGGACGGCTTCGGCCTCCAGGCGACCCATCCAGTACGTGTCTCGGACTGACGACCGCCTGGACAGTCGCTCATCCAGCATTCCCTTGGCTTCGTCGTAGCGTCCGGCACGGACGTAGGCTTCCAACAGGGTGTCTTCGAAAACCTCTCGCTGGGCGTGGCTCCCTCCGATGCGCGCCAGCACGGGATAGGTCGGGGCCATCAGATTGGCGGCCTCATCGTAGTCGCCGGCGGCGAAAGCGGCCGCACCCAGCGCAATGGGAAGCGACATTTCACGGGACAAGTCGTCCCCCGTTTCACCCTGGGCGGTGAGACGGTCCACCAACTGTTGCGTGGCGTCGGCATCGCCGGCGCCGGCAAATGCCAGGGCCGCGTGGCAGTCGCGGAACGCCGCTCCCGGTCCGGTGGCTGCCGGCAACGCCAGCTCCCGCACCTCGTCCCAAGGCTTGCCCGGCTCTTCTCCCGAATAGACCTGCAAACGCCACATCAGCGACGCCGCGTCCTGCAGGTTCGCCAGGTTCCGCGCCTGCACTCCGGGCCGGATGTGGGTTTCGTACAAGTCTAGGGCCTGGCTGTACCGCCCCTGCGCCAACTCGAACAACGCCAGGTGCCATGACAGGTGGGTATTGTAGGAGGCCCTCCGGTCAAAGCCATCCAGCCAATCCGCGAGCCAACGTCCGCCGTTCAGGGCATCGCCCTGCTCGAAGTAGGAGTGGGTCACGGAGTGGCAGGCCACCGCGTTCAAGGGGTTGCCTTCCAGCGAGCGCGTGGCCAAATCCATCGCCTTTTCGGGCTGATTGGTTTCGTGGTGCGCGAAGGCGTACTGGCCAAGGAACGCCCAATCGTCTCCGTTAACCGGCGCCACCTTGTTCATCATCGCCATCAGGTGGTTGGGGAAGTCGGGTACGCCGGCGCCGAAACAGCCCAGCATATAGAGTCGTTGCGCGACTCGCATCGCCAGCGTATCGGTGGGAAAGTCGTTCAGGTGCTCATGGACCAGGCCGATGGCTTCCGTCCCCTTGCCGTGGGTGAAACAGTGCATGATGGTGGCGATCTGCCTTTCTTCCCGTGAGCAGCCCGCCGCGAGCTCGACGCCTTTCCCCGCCATTTCCCGGGCCGCAGGGACGTTCTGCTGCAAGTGCAGGATGTAGGCTAGCACGACGTGGGCCATTGCAAACCCATCGTCAGCGGCAATCGCGGCCTGAAGCTTCTCTTCCGGCCCGTAATTTTGGGACAGCACTAAGTCCAAGCCCTCATGATACGAGTCGGCGGCAGTTGGAGAGGAAGTCGTGACAGTGAGTCCACTTCGATTTTTCACCATGGCACACATCGGGATGCCCTCCTGAAATAGCGAGTATGTACTGGCAGATTACCACAACGTTGGCGCGGATTGCAGACGCTACCCGATACCGCCGGAAGAAGATACGCCTTCGCCACTCAACCGATTGCGAAAGCCGAACGTGCCTACGCGACCGTGTCTTCGGACACGCGGACCCGATTATATTACCGGCCGGCGCGCATAGGTGATTTTGAATATTCAGAATGTTTTCACAAAATTGTGTTCTATTTCCACCGAAATCCGATTATAATGTCAGCTATATTCGACAGACGGGTTGAGAGTGCAGGCACTTATAGGCCGCACGACAACGAAAGACACCGCTCGTCCAACAGTCAATAGACGGGTCTCGGGCGGCAGAAACAAGGAACTCTGGGGACAAAAAGGCGAGTAGCGATCGCGGGCCGTATCCGCCCGCAACAGATGTGTGAAAAGCAGCGTTTGACGGATGCTTATTGCCTAGCCTCCTACGCTTGACAACTCCTTACGCATACCCGAATAACGCGCACCAAGATGCCAACCGGTAGCGTACGGCAGTAGTCAACCAACCATCTACTGGATATCGATACAGTCAGCATATCGCCCAATGGAGAAATTATGTACTCCGGCAGAGCACGAAACTACAGGTGGCAAACGCGCCCATCGCGTGGAAATAAGGGACTTTGGTGGTTGATAATCGCGTCGTTGGTCCTTGGCGGGCTATTGGCGCTGACGATCATCGCCAGGAACCAAGAGACGGCCCTCACGACCCACGTGCCATCAGCAGCGGTGGCAGGGAGTGAGGCGGACCAGGGGCCAGTAGATCAGGGAACGGTTTTGAACGTCGTGGAGAGCGCACCGTTCTTCAGGGAAGTAATCCGCTAGTCCTGCTCGCTCCTTTCTCATCGACGCCGGCAAGATCCCGTCCACGCCGGCGAGAGGCAAGCCGCCGTGCGCAAACGGACTGGGGAGTATTCGCCGCCACGCAAGGTCGAGGCGCAACTTTTCGGCAGTGATGCCCCAGGTGGGCATCAATCCAACGCCAGGCGCAGGTAAAACAGTCCGTCGGGTTTTCAACTCGACGGACTTTCCGACGTAGATGAGCGCTGGCCTGCCGCCGGTACCAGCCTTAAGCATGGTCCAAACCCGGCCCTAATACCGGCCAGCGCCGGGAGGTTCGGGCCGATGTTTTCGATTCTGGCCGACTATATCCACCTGCTCTATAATGTGCGCGATCGCCTACTGATCCTGCCGGTCGGAGATGCGCATGAGCGACATTTACCTGGACTACAACGCCACCACACCGATCGATCCCCAGGTCGCCGAGGCCATGTTGCCGTACATTCATGGATTGTTCGGCAACCCGTCAAGCGGCCATTCTTTCGGGCAAGGCGCCCGTGAAGGCATCAACCGGGCTCGCCGGCAGGTCGCTGACCTGCTGGGATGCGGCGAGGACGACCTGATATTCACCAGCGGGGGTACCGAGGCCAACAACCATGCCATCAAGGGAGCAGCGTGGGCCAACCGCCACCGTGGCAATCACATCATCACCTCTGCCATCGAGCATCCCGCCGTCACCGAGGTTTGCGAATATCTGGCGGGACACGGCTTCCACATTACCTACCTGCCGGTGGACCAGTACGGCATGGTTCATCCGCAACAGGTTGAAGAAGTCATCACACCGGAGACTCTGCTGGTCACGGTGATGCACGCCAACAACGAGGTTGGCACCATCCAACCCATCGGCGAGATTGCAGAAATCGCCCACCGCCACGGCGCGTTGATGCACAGCGACTGCGCCCAATCCATCGGCAAAATTCCGGCAAGGGTGGACGACCTGGGCGTTGATCTGCTCTCCGTGGCGGGGCACAAGCTCTACGCACCCAAGGGTATCGGCGCCCTATACATTCGCCCCGGCGTCCAGCTGGAAAAGCTGATGCACGGCGCCAACCACGAGCAAAACCGCCGCGCCGGAACGGAAAACGTGATCCAAATGGTTGGCTTGGGCAAAGCCTGCCAGCTGATCCAAGAAAACTTGACCGACTACGCCCGGCACATGGGGACGATGCGGGACCGACTGGAAGAGAGGATTATGGAATCGGGAGCCGATGCCCGCGTGAACGGCCATCACGAGAAAAGGCTGCCCAACACTACCAGCATAGCCTTTCGCGGGTTGGAGGCCGACCGGATCCTGGAGAAATTACCCACCGTCGCGGCCTCTGCCGGGGCCGCCTGCCACAGCGACCAGGTGGAGGTGTCCCACGTGCTGCGGGCGATGAACGTGCCCGTCGAATACGCAATGGGAACCCTCCGCCTGACCGTGGGTCGATTCACCACCGAAGACGAAATCGACCGAGCATCGGCGGAAATCAACGGAGTGATCGAGACCCTGTCTGCTGTCCAAGCAGCGGCGAACTGAACACAAGAACCAGGGAGATAGAACATGACGACTCAGACCAACCCGGGCGCTCTGAACGCCGAAACCGTTGCCGGCTTTCAAGATGCTTTCGCATCCCACACCAACCACCAGTTGATGCAGAACGTGGTCACTCAGCATGACGTGAACGACGTAGCGTTGAACCGCAACATTATCGCCGAGGCCACCCACAGCTTCTCCACGGTTCTGGACGAATGGGGCGTTACCAACCAAGCCCGTTCCGGCCGCTGCTGGATGTTCGCCGGCCTCAACCTGTTCCGGTCGGAAAGCAGGAACCTGCTCAACGTCAAGGAGTTCGAGTTCAGCCAGAGCTACGTGATGTTCTGGGACAAGATGGAACGGGCCAACTACATTCTGGAGGCGGTGATAGAAACCGCCGACCGGCCCATCGACGACCGGGTGGTGGCCTGGCTTCTCAACGGACCTCTCGGCGACGGCGGCCAATGGGATATGTTCGTGAGCCTAATCCGCAAGCACGGGGTCGTCCCAAAGAGCGCCATGCCAGAGACGGAAAGCTCCGGTAATTCAATGCGCATGAACGCCGGCCTCAACTACCAGGTCCGGCAGGGAGCGCGGAACATCCGACGCATCTACGGCGAGGAAGGCGGGCTGGACGCCATGCGAGGGGCCAAGCAGGAAGCCCTCCAGTCCATCTACCAGATCCTGTGCATCCACCTGGGCAACCCGCCGGCGGAGTTCGACTGGCAGTGGAAGGACAAGGAAGGCGAATTCCACCGCGACGGTCAGATGACGCCACTGGAGTTCGCCGAAAAATACATCTCCACTCCGATGGAAGATTACGTCTGCCTGGTCCACGACCCGCGCCAGTCAAGCCCGCCGGGGCGCACCTACACCGTGCAATACCTGGGCAACGTGGTGGACGGCACCCGAATCAAGTACCTCAACGTGGACATCGAGCTGATGAAGGACATCACCATGCGGATGCTCCAGGACGGCAAGCCGGTCTGGATGGGTTGCGACACCGGCAAGCAGATGCACCGTGACAAGGGCATTTGGGACGCCGATCTCTTCGACTACGCCAGCGTCTATAACGCCGATTTCGACATGGACAAGGCAGAGCGCCTGGAGTATCACCAGACCGCCATGACTCACGCGATGCTGTTCACCGGTGTTGACGTGGTGGACGGCAAACCCCGCCGCTGGCGGGTGGAAAACAGTTGGGACGACAAGGTGGGCGAGAAGGGATTTTTCCTGATGAACGACTCCTGGTTCGCCGAGTACATGTTCGAGATAGCGGCCCCGAAGAGCTACCTGCCCGAAGAATTGCGGCAAGCGCTGGACCTGGAACCCATCGTACTACCACCATGGGATCCGATGGGTTCGTTGGCTGGCTGAACGCCCACTATCCGCTCTCTCAACCAAAAAGGGGCTGGTTCATCGGAACCAGCCCCGACGCGTTTCTGACGATCCGGCGGGTTTATCCCTTGAACCGACCCGTCACCGGTTGGTGGCCGGCGTTCTCTTCGTAGGGTTCCTCGCGGTACAGCGCCATATCCTTCAGCACCGGGATGTCCTGGATGGAGAACAGGACCGCCTCGTCCCCGGTGTCGTTGGCGTGTTCGTGCCAGACCCAAGGCGGCACTACAAAGAAGTCGCCTTCCCTCCAGTCGAACCTCTGCCCGTCGATGACGCTGTAGCCCTCGCCCTGGTACACCTGATACACGGCGCAACTGGTCTGGCGGTGGGCCCTAGTGGCGATTCCGGGCCGGATCATCTGGACCCAGCAGGTCATGGTGCGGAGGACCGGGCCGCCGGTCACGGGATCGCTGAACTCCATGGCGACGTCGTCAAAGGGGCTGGCGTCCACCTCGGCCAGGCGTTGCAGGGCCTCGTAGGTCTTGTCCCACTTGTAATGCCACAACGGGGAATAGGGAACGCTGGTGTCCTCCCAGGCCGGCCGCAGAGAGCCGGAGGCGAACTTGCGCTCGGACTCGGCCACGCCGACGATGGGCTGCTGGTCTTCGGGATAGGCCTCGTAGAAGTTGGCGCGGAGATACCGCACCAGAGGCACGTCCAATCCGTCCAGCCAGATCATCGGCTCATCGCCCTCGTTGTTGTGGTCGTGCCAGGTCCAGGACGGCGTGAGGACCAAATCGCCCGGCTCCATGTAGCACTTGTCGCCTTCCACGGTGGTGTACGCCCCAGTGCCCTTCAGCACCCAGCGGATGGCGGTGGGAGTGTGCCGGTGAGCCGGCGCGTTTTCGCCGGGCAGCAGGAGTTGCAACGCTGCTGTGATGGTGTGCGTAGTGCCCCGGTCCAGGCCCGGCGTCGCCAGACGCAGCGTGCGCCGCTCCACGTCCCGGTCCGGCGTCACCAGTTCACCGCTTTTGAGCACCAGCGGCTCCACTTCGGCCCACCGCCAGAGATAGGGTTCCATGTGCGGCAGGGGTTGGCCCTCGCCCTGCAGCCAGCCCGGTTTGAGCTGGATCCGGTCGGTGACCTCGAAATACTGTCGCTCTTCGTCGGTGCTTATGGTGTCGGGAATCGCCATCACTCTGCCTCCTCGGGTCAACTTAATTGCCGCTATGCCCAGATTGTAGTCGCATTCCCGTTGGATGTCATGCCATCGCAATTGTGGCGAAATCAACCTGCCAAGTCACACGGTGCTACAATCGCCCGGAGGCGACGGCTTGCGTCGCCAGCCGATCACGTTTGAACAACCGAGGTGCATGATGGCCCGACTACCCGTTGTTACCCGAGACATGGTGCCTGAAGAGTTTGGCGAGGCGTTTGACGAGTTGACCAAGGACACCGGAGGAACCATCACCGGCGGACCCTATTCCGTCGCGATCAACAGCCCGGAGATGGCACGACGCCGCAGCAACCTGACCAACTACCTGCGTTTCGAGAGCACATTCTCCAAGCGGATCCAGGAGTTGGCGATCCTGGCCACGGCTCGGGCTTTCGACTGCCCCTACATTTGGAACGCCCACGCTCCCGCCGCACGGCGTGAGGGAGTCAGTGACGCGCTGGTGGATGCGATACGTGACCGGAAGCCTTTGCCGGATATGGCCGCCGACGAACGAGCCATCGTCAACTACTGCAACGAGTTCTACAACAACCACCGGATTTCGGCGTCAACCTTCCAGATTGCGCTGGAGCAGTTTGGAGCGCAACACCTGGTGGAGATCACGGCGCTGATGGGCAACTACGCCCAGACCGCGTTCTTCCTGAACGCTTTTGAGGTTGAACTTCCAGAGGAGCGAACCGAGCCGGTTTTGCCGGTGGGATAGTCAAGCGGCGGGGTTGGCGCGTGGCTCTTAAACTGTCCGACCACGCGCCGCGGCCTATGGATCAACACCCAGCGTCCAACGCTGATTGATTAGCCATGCGACGCGGGCTATAATGATGGGGACTACTTTTGGAAAATATGGGGGAGGCGCTCCGATGGTTGCAGAAGTCCTTACCGGCACATTTACCGTGAAATCAGGTCATGCCCAGATGCTGAAGGGCGGCGTCATCATGGACGTTGTCACGGCTGAGCAGGCCCGCATCGCGCAGGAAGCTGGCGCTGTGGCGGTTATGGCATTGGAACGGGTGCCGGCCGACATCCGCGCCGATGGCGGCGTGGCGCGCATGAGCGACCCCTCCATGATCTGCGATATCATTGACGCCGTGTCCATTCCGGTGATGGCCAAGTGCCGCATCGGCCACTTCGTGGAGGCCCAGATTTTGCAGGCCCTCGGGGTGGACTACGTTGACGAGTCGGAAGTGCTGACGCCGGCGGACGAAATGCACCACGTCTGGAAGCATGACTTCGCCGTCCCCTTCGTCTGCGGATGCCGGGACTTGGGAGAGGCTTTGCGTCGCGTCTCCGAAGGCGCGGCCATGATACGCACCAAGGGCGAAGCCGGCACCGGCGACGTAGTGGAAGCGGTGCGGCATATGCGCGCCGTCCAGGACGCAATCCGCAAGCTGCAGAACATGCCCGAAGACGAGTTGGTGGTGGAAGCCCGCGATCTTCGCGTCAGCCTTGATTTGCTCCAGCAGACGCGCGAGGAAGGCCGGATGCCCGTGGTCAATTTCGCTGCCGGCGGCGTTGCCACGCCTGCCGACGCGGCGCTGATGATGCAACTGGGCGCGGACGGCGTTTTCGTCGGCTCCGGCATCTTCAAGTCCGGAGACCCGGTGCGCCGGGGTCACGCCATCGTCCAAGCCGTAACCCATTACAACGATCCGCAGATCCTGGCCGACGTTTCCAAGGACCTTGGCGAACCCATGGTGGGCCGCAGCGTGCGGGAGCTCAGCGAGCAGGAACTGCTTGCCACCCGCAGCGTCTGACGCGGTCGGCGGAAATCAGCACACATCAACCCTACGCGAACATTGGGGTGGTTACCTAGTTGAACATCGGCGTTTTGGCGGTACAAGGCGACTTCGCGGAGCATTGCCACGTGCTGCGCAGCATAGACGCCGCCGCAACCGAAGT
>JAGWBI010000010.1:57154-58005 GCA_021295965.1 Dehalococcoidia bacterium
ACGCTTAGCCGCCTGATGTCGTTGTACGGACTGCGGGAGCCCGTCGCAGAAATGGCCGCCAGCGGCAAGGCCGTATGGGGTACGTGCGCCGGGATGATCATGCTGGCCGCAGAGATCACTGAACAGGACCCCGTACCCCTGGGACTGATGGACGTGGGGGTTCAGCGCAATGCCTTCGGTCGACAGGTGGACTCTTTTGAACAGGACTTGCCCATCAAGGGTCTTGGAAACGCCGCATATCACGCCATCTTTATCCGCGCGCCCGTCATCATCCGGGTCGGAGAAGACGTTGACGTTCTGGCCGCCTTGCCCGATGGACGGCCGGTGGCGGTGCAGCAAGACAATCTGCTGGCGACATCTTTCCACCCCGAATTGACTGCCGACGCGCGCATACATCGCTACTTCGTCGCACTGGCCGGCGGGCCTCCCCTTGACACTTCCGCTCCGCCCATTGAAGCGCCGCGCGTGCGTTAGCTCGCGCCGCTGATTACGCCATTCCGTCATTGCGACTCCGTCACCCCGGCGTGCGCCGGGATCAAATACAGGAGGCTGTAGTTGGTAACGGTCGAGCAACTGGCCCAAGATGAACTGGAACAGCTGCTGTCGGTGCTTCCGCTCCGGGTGACCGGGAAGCTCCGCGAGCAGGAAGATCTGGACGACCTGCTGGAGATCATCCTCGATCTGGGTCGCCTACCGGAGGCGCGCTTTTCCTACGGCGACGTGATGCTCGGCGACGAACCGGTGAGCCGCGAAGATCTGGTGCATGTGGTATCCGGCATCGGGGACTTCGGGGAAGACAACCGGGCCGGGATGGAACGCACCCTGCACCGGATTTCCGCCATCCGCAACCG
>JAGWBI010000010.1:58127-60305 GCA_021295965.1 Dehalococcoidia bacterium
GTGGCCCGGGTCCTGGCGGACGAGGCGCAGAAGCGCGTGATAATCGTTGACACCTCCAACGAAATAGCCGGCGACGGCGACATACCGCATCCCGCCATTGGGCACTCCCGCCGGATGCAGGTTCCCACGCCCACCGAGCAGCATGGCGTGATGATCGAGGCGGTGGAGAACCATATGCCCCAGGTCATCATCATCGATGAGATGGGCACCACCCAAGAAGCCGCCGCCGCCCGCACCATCGCCGAGCGCGGGGTGCAGCTGGTCGCCACCGCCCACGGCAACACCCTGGACAACCTGATCATGAACCCCACCCTTTCCGACCTGGTGGGCGGAGTGCAGACGGTGACCCTGGGCGACCAGGAAGCACGGTTCCGGGGGACGCAGAAAACCGTGCTGGAGCGGAAAGCCCCACCAACCTTCGACGTGGTGGTGGAAATCCAGGACTGGGATGAGGTGTACGTACACGAGGACGTGGCCCAGGTGGTTGACCAATGGCTGCGGGGTTATCCCGTTGAGCCGGAAGTGCGCCGCATGGACGCCGACGGCGGCGTGTCACGCACCGCGGCGCCCAGGCCCAGCGAGGTTGGACAAACTCCCTGGTCGGCCAACGACATCCGGGGTCGGAAGGGCCGGAAGCGTTCCGGCGGACCGGAGACGGAATACGACCACTATCCGCCCGAATCCTTCCAGGACGAACCCGACGCCAATGGGTCGGCCCCGCGCCGGCTGGATGCCCGCATCTTCCTCTTCGGTGTCAGCCGGGACAAGGTGGAAACCGCCCTGGCGGAACGGGAAGCCAGTGCGGAGATAGTCGGCGAGCTGCGCCGGGCCAGCCTGCTCCTCACGACGAAGAATCATTACCGACGAGGAAGTCAGCTAGTGCGGATAGCCGAGAGCAACAATGTGCCGGTGTACGTGTTGCGTAAAAACACCGTTCCGCAGGTTTCCGAGTTCCTGACGTCGCTGGCGCGGGACCAGGGTATTGACCTGCCGGCCGGGCGGTTCAACGGAAAAGACCGCGACGAGGCCGACTCGGAGACCTTGGCTGCCGCGCGCGCCGAGGTGGAAGAGGCGGCCCGCCGAGTCATGTCCGGCGAGTTCAGCGTCCAGCTAGATCCTCAGCGGCCGTACATTCGCCGTTTGCAGCACATGCTAGCCGAACAGTTCAATCTTGCTTCCACCAGCCGGGGTCGGGATCCTCAGCGCGGTGTGCTGGTTTACCGGCCGTAAGCGTTTCGTGTCAAAGCCGCCGGTGGCGCGGGCGGCGGAAGTCTGGCCCGTTTGCTAGGATAAAGCCGGCCAATCGAACAGGAGCGGACGGCAGAATGCCATGGCAGGTCTTTTCATAGCCTTTGAAGGCGGCGAGGGGGCGGGCAAGTCCACACAAGCCGGCATCCTGCACGAGACGCTCAAGGACAAGGGCTACCATTCGGCCCTGCTGCGCGAACCGGGTTCCACGGAGTTGGGCGACTACCTGCGGCAATACCTCATCGGCGGCCAGCCGGTGTCTGCGTTGGCGGAGTTGCTGTTGTTCGAGGCGGCGCGGGCCCAGTTGATTGCGGAACGGATTGAGCCGTTGCTGGACGCCGGGGCCGTCGTCATCACCGACCGGTTCGCCGGATCAACCGTAGCGTACCAGGGGTACGGGCGCGGAATCGATTTGGAACGCATCGGTTGGTTGAACAACTTCGCCACGGGCGGGAGATACCCAGACCTCACCATTCTGTTGGACATCGACCCGCTGGTCGGGTTGGGCCGGGTCAATAGTCGGCAACTGCAACTCTCGCTACCCATGACCGATGGGTCCGACCGTTTTGAAGACGAAACGGTCTCCTTTCACGATGCCGTGCAACAGGGGTTCCGCAAGCAGGCGGGGCAACATCCCGATACGTGGCGCCTCATTGAAGGCAATCGATCCATAGATGATGTGGCCGCCGCCGTCTGGTCGGCGGTGCGCCCACTGCTTCCCGCCAGGGATGTTGTGGCCGCCCAAACTCTGTAGATAGGCTGACCATTACCAAAAATAATCGCCGCCCAGAACCTGGGCGGCGATCAAAGTTTTTCGGTAAGCGTCGGACTAGTTGTCGGCAGCGACCGCAAGGTCAGCCTGCGCGATCTTGGCCGAGATGACTTCCTTCATCTTGCGGACGCGACCCAGGTCAGGGTAGATGTTCCCCT
>JAGWBI010000010.1:60337-89480 GCA_021295965.1 Dehalococcoidia bacterium
GGCCGCGCGGGGAGATGGTGATAGCGGCGTCGCCGCCGTAGGCCCGGAAAAACTCGTTCGCCATCCACGTGGCGGTAGCGTGGTGCTGTCAAGGCACGCAGTAGGTAATCTCAATCTGAACTTTGCCTTCCATGGTTTCCTCCGTTTGGGGGATATTTATAGGCGCCTGCCTTTGCGCATTTTATCACAAAGTGGAGCGAGTTCCAACCTCGAACTTGTTGCAAGGTCGAACTACCGCCGACTGTTGCCCTCACGTATATCACGCCTATCAACTCAACGACGGCGTTAGTATGCGCCAAACACTCACGCGTACCCGCTTTCTCCAAACTGTCATTGCGAGAATGCCGTCAGGCATTCGTGGCAATCTCGTTGCGGTACTGACGACTACTTGCAACAAGCCTCTGCCAAGGCGGACTCGCAATGACAACGTGGGTACGCATGAGGCGCCCAGGGCAATCGCATTTCAAATAATCTCATCCGTCCCTCCGGTGAAAGCCAGAGTCCAGTAACCAAAAGTCAGTACATCTGCAACGAAACAACCAATTGCGGCCACGGGATTCCAGCTTTCGCGGGAATGACGGATATGTGGAACCCCAAATGCGATTGCCCTGATGAGGCGCCAGGGCCTGTGCAAAGTAATCGGCCTCTTTGGTTTCCGCGGTTTCCGCTCATCCTGAGCCTGTCGAAGGACGCCACCGTTGCTGGAGTCATGGTTCGACTGGCTCACCATGAGCGGCTAAAGGGACTTTGCACAAGCCCTGATGAGGCGCCAAACAACATTGACCGAAAAATGCGATGTTGCTAGAATGTGAACAATCATGTTGGTAAAGTGCCGGCCGGCTCCGAGCCGGCGGTTTCAGTTTGCCTCGAAAAGTCATCGGGAGGGACTTTATGGTTACCACCTTTAACGAAGACCTGTTCTCGCCTGAAGTCGTCCAGGATCCCTACACCTACTTCGGGCGGATGCGGGAAGAAGACCCGGTCCACTGGAATGACCCTTACAAACTCTGGGTGATTACCAAGTACAAGGACTTGGTGTGGGTGACCCGGCGTCCGGAGGCCTTTTCGTCCGAGGTGTTCCACCGTGACCCGCTGCCTCCGTACCCCTCGATCGACGAATCGGACATGGGCCTGTACGAAGACGTGCGTCGCTTCTTCGGCCAGTGGTTCATCCAGACCGACCGCCGGGCCGTCAGCACCCACGAGGAAATCCGCGAACACGGCGGGCCCGACCACACCGACATGCGCAAGGTCATCCACGGCTACTTCACCCCGAAGGCCATGGAGTTGTGGCGCCCGCTGGTGCAGTCGGCCATCAAGCAGTTGCTTGATGAGGCCGAAGATCGCGGCCATATGGACGTAATGCGCGACTACGCGACGCCACTGCCGCTGCTGGTCATCGCCGCCATGATGGGAATTGAGACCTACGACCGGCAGTTCATCCGCTCTCTGGCCGAGAAGCTGCTGTTCATCGGGCGCGGAAACGCCGACCGGATGCAGCCGCTGGCCGAGGGCATCACCGAGTTGCAGGAATACCTGCGGCCCATGGTCAAAGAGCGTCTCAAGAGTTCCAACGGCGACCTGCTGGACAAGATGACCGACGCGGCTCGCATGACCAACGCCGCCGGCAAGCAAATTATGGATGAAGAGCAGGTCGTGGCCAACGCCATTCTGCTACTGTTGGCCGGCCACGAGACCACCATCAACCTGATCTGCAACGGCACCCGCGCCTTCATGACGCATCCCGACCAGTGGGAGCTGTTCAAGACCGACCCAGCGGCCAAGACCGTCCGCGCCACCGAGGAATGCCTGCGGTTCGACGCGCCGGTCAAGTCCATCACCCGCATCGCCGGCGAGGACGTGGAACTGGGCGGCAAGCTGATCCAGAAGGACGAGCGGATGCGCTGGTTCGTAACCTCAGCCAATCGCGACCCCGAGGTCTTCGACCGGCCCGACGACTTCGACATTGAGCGCTATCCCAACCCTCACGTTGCGTTCGGCTCCGGCATCCACCACTGCTTGGGCGCCACGCTGGCCCGGTTGGAAGGACAGGAGGCATTCAAGGCTCTGGCGGAGCGGTTCCCCAACCTGAACATGAACTGCAACCCGGACGATCTGAGCTACACCTCCAGCATCACCTTCCGCACGTTGGAGACGCTGCCGGTGAACCTGTCGTAACCACCACCCGGAAACCGGATCTATCGGCCGCGGGAAATCCGCGGCCGATTTTCATTCCGGTTTCCTGCATACGGATCTTCGTCCTTGTTGACATGATGCAACCCTGAAAGTACGATACAACCAATTTCGTAAGAATGCTGCTTTACGGCGGCGACAACGCATCTCAGTGTCAGAAGGAAGGACGCTATGGTTACCACGCTGACCGATGACCTCTTCTCTCCGGAAGTGGTCCAGGATCCCTATACCTATTTCGCGCGGATGCGGGACGAGGATCCGGTTCACTGGAACGCTCCCTACAAGCTATGGGTGATCTCCAAGTACAAGGACCTGGTATGGGTCACCCGCCGGCCCGAGCTTTTCTCGTCCGAGGTGTTCCATCGGGACCCGCTGCCCCCGTACCCTGATATCGACGAGTCCGACATGGGGCTCTACGAGTACGTGAAGCAGTTCTTCGCCCAGTGGTTCATCCAGCATGACCGACGAGCGGTGAGCGCCTACGAATCGATCCGTGAGCATGGCGGGCCCGACCACACCGATATGCGGAAGGTGATCCACGGCTACTTCAACCCCAAGGCCATGGAGTTGTGGCGTCCGCTGGTGCAGTCCGCCATCAACCAGTTGCTGGACGAGGCGGAGGAACGCGGTCACATGGACGTGATGCGCGACTACGCCACACCGCTCCCCCTGCTCGTCATCGCCGCCATGATGGGCATCGAGACCTCCGACCGGCAGTTTATCCGGTCCCTGGCTGAGAAGCTGCTGTTCCTGGGCCGGGGCAACACCGACCGGATGCAGCCCCTTACCGAAGGGATCATGGGCTTGCAGGAATACCTGCGCCCGATGGTTGCCGAGCGCATCAAGAACCCGAACGGCGACCTCTTGGACCGCATGACCGATGCCTACCGGGTCGGAGTGATGGACGAGGAGCAGGTCGTTGCCAACGCCATCCTGCTGTTGCTGGCCGGCCACGAGACCACCATCAACCTGATCTGCAACGGCACCCGCGCCTTCATGACCCACCCTGACCAGTGGGAGCTGATGAAGGCCGATCCCGAGGGCCGCATGATCCGCGCTACCGAGGAGTGCCTGCGGTACGACCCGCCGGTCAAGTCCATCCAGCGCATATCCGGCGAGCCCCTGGAGTTTGGCGGCAAGCAGATCGAAAAGGACCAGCGGATGCGGTGGTTCATCACCGGCGCCAACCGGGACCCCGAGGTCTTTGACCGGCCCGACGACTTCGACATCGAGCGCTATCCCAACCCCCACGTCGCCTTCGGCAGCGGCATCCACCACTGCCTCGGCGCCACACTGGCCCGGTTGGAAGGGCAGGAAGCCTTCAAGACCCTGGCCCAGCGCTTCCCCAACCTGAATTTGGGTTGCGACCCGGACGACCTGACCTACACCTCCAGCATTGCCTTCCGCACGCTGGAGCAGTTGCCGGTGAACCTGACCTAGCGAGGCAACGCCCAAAACACGCTGGTAATGCCCGGAGGAAACCCTTCCGGGCATTACTTTTTGCTTGCGGTTAGCGTTCTACTCGCCTATAATCGGGCCATCATAGCCCTGTACCGACGTATTTCGTCGTGAGACGCACCCGTTTAAACGGAGGTTGCAGAAAATGGTCAGCACCATCAACGACAACCCCTTCTCCCTGGAGGCAATGTACCAGCCCTACGACTTCTTTGCCCGACTGCGGGATTGGGAGCCAGTGCATTACAACGAGGAGTACGAGGTCTGGATGGTAACCGACTGGGAACACCTGGTCTGGGTTACCCGCCACCCGGAGGTCTTCTCCTCCAGCGTTTTCGCCCGGGACGTTCGCCCGCCGAACCCTCCCATTGACGAAGACGACATGGAAATCTACAACTACATCCGGCAGTGGCAGACTTCTCGTTTCATCCAGCATGACCAGAAACGCTACAATCCCGAAGTCTCCGGCCCCGACCACGTTGATATGCGGCGGGTGATGCACGGCTACTTCACTCCCAAGTCCATGGAGATGTGGCGGCCTCTGGTGCAGGCGTCCATCACCGAGTTGCTGGACGTCGTGGAAGAAAAGGGACGCATGGACGTAATGGCAGACCTGGCTACCCCGCTCCCTCTGCTGGTCATCGCCCGGATGCTGGGCATCCCGGACAGCGACCGCCCCATCATGCGCCGGCTGGCCAAGGACCTACGGCACCTGAACCGCACCGGTCCGGACCGCATGGGGCCGCTGTCTGAATCGGTCCAGAATCTGCAGGACTATCTGGGCCCGTTGGTGGCGGAACGCGTAGCCAATCCCAAGGATGACCTGATTTCCGTGGTGGCTGAGGGCGAGCGCAAGGGCATCTTCAACCGCGACATGGTGGTCAACAACGTGATGCTGCTGCTGTCGGCCGGCCACGAGACCACCATCAACCTGATCTGCAACGGCACGTTGGCCTTCACCCAGCACCCGGACCAGTGGGCCAACCTGAAGTCCGATCCCGAGGGCAAGACCGTCCGGGCCACCGAAGAGTGCCTACGCTACGACTCCCCGGTGAAGTCCATCCAGCGCATCGCGATGGACGACATGGAACTCAACGGCCAGGAGATCAAAAAGAACGACCGGGTACGGTGGTTCATCTCCGGCGCCAACCGGGACCCCAAGGTCTTCGACCGGGCCGACGACTTCGACATCGAGCGCTACCCCAACATGCACGTGGCCTTCGGCAGCGGAGTGCACCACTGCCTGGGAGCGACCCTGGCACGGCTGGAAGGGCAGGAAATCTTCCGCAACCTGGCTAATCGCTTCGACAGCCTGGAGCTTGAAGTGCCCGTCGAGCAACTGGAGTACGACCAGTTGATCGGCCTGCGGGCGTTGGAGAGCCTGCCGGTTACGGTGACCAGTGCGCGCTAACCGCGTTTCGATATTCGTCGCGATCTCGGCAGGGGCGGGGTTGCAACCCCCCCCGACTGCATATCTCAGGTAAATCGGGTTTAATCGGGCCATCTGAGGCGGGGTCAACCACGTTTCACCGGAGGTTTCAACCAATGGTCAGCACTTTCAACGACAATCCCTTTTCGCTGGAAGCGATTTACAAGCCCTACGATTTCTACAATCGGTTGCGCGATCACCAGCCGGTGTACTACAACGAGGAATTCGAAGTCTGGATGGTAACCTCGTGGGAACACATCGTTTGGGTAACGCGGCACCCGGAGGCGTTCTCCTCCAGCGTTTACGCTCGTGACGTGCGTCCCCCAAACCCGCCCATTGATGAAGACGACCTGGAACTGTACAACTTCATCAAGAAATGGCAGGTCTCCCGGTTCATCCAGCACGACCAGCGGCGGCACCACCCGGATCTGTCCGGTCCCGACCATGTGGATATGCGCCGGGTGATGCACGGCTACTTCACTCCCAAGTCTATCGAGATGTGGCGCCCGTTGGTGCAGTCGGCAATTGACGAGTTGCTGGACGCGGTGGAAGAAAAGGGCCGGATGGACGTGATGGCCGACCTGGCCACACCACTGCCCCTGCTGGTCATCGCCCGGATGCTGGGCATTCCCGACAGCGAGCGGCCCCAGCTGCGCGAACTGGCGAAGGACCTGCGCTTCCTCAACCGCGAGGGTCCCGACCGCATGAGGCCGCTGAGCCAGGCGGTACAGAACCTACAGGACTTCATCGCGCCGATGGTCGAGGACCGGGTGAACAACCCTGAGAAGTTCGACTCGCTGGACCTGATGATGGTGGTGTCCGAGGGCGAGCGGCAGGGCATATTCACACGAGACCAGACCATCAACAACGTGATGCTGCTGCTGTCGGCCGGCCATGAGACCACGATCAACCTCATCTGCAACGGTACACTGGCCTTCACCCAGCACCCGGACCAGTGGTCCATTCTCAAGTCGGATCCCGAAGGGAAGACGGTGCGCGCCACCGAAGAGTGCCTGCGTTACGATTCCCCGGTGCGGTCCATCCAGCGGATCGCTACTGACGACATCGAACTGAACGATCAGGTAATCAAGAAGAACGACCGGGTGCGGTGGTTCATCCCCGGCGCCAACCGGGACCCCAAGGTTTTCGACCGCGCGGATGACTTTGACATCGAGCGGTATCCCAATCCCCACGTCGCCTTCGGCAGCGGCGTCCACCACTGCCTGGGCGCCACGTTGGCCCGTTTGGAGGGACAGGAGATCTTCCGCAACCTGGCCAACCGGTTCGATAACATCGAACTGGAAATCCCGGTTGAGCAGGTCGAATACGACCGCGTCCTCACCTTCCGCGCCGTGGAGAGCCTGCCGGTTACGGTGACCGGCGCGAAGTAACGACGACGACGCGTCAGTTTGGTCGGAAATAAAGGCCGGCGGCTGCATTGCGCAATGCAGCGGAAATCAGTGATCTTCGTAGAGAGATTCCAGCGCGGCTTCTATTTCCACCCGGCTGATGCCAATCTTTGACAGATTGAACACAAAGTCGTCAAAGTCTATGTCCCACCCTTCGGCGACAATGGTCACTATGCCATCTTCCTGACCGCCAACATAGACCGCATATTCTCCAAAGCGCTCAACTTCGTCAATGCCGAGACGGGCGAGTATCCCGGTCACTTCCAGCCAGTTCAAGCTTTGCTGGCTATGCAACCAGCACCTCCTCCAGGCTGACTTCGGTTGAAGCGGGACGCGGGCCGGAGCGGATACCATACTGAATACGTGCCCGTGCATGGTCAATTGGAGCCGGCGGGCTCTGGTGGTCACGCTGTATGTCGTAAAAGCGCACTTCGCGTTTTTTGAGAAACCGCTCGATGGCATCCAAATCCCCGTGGAAACTCTTTAGCAAAGCAGACAACGCCTTGTTGACTTCCTGCCGAGCCGCGTCACGGGTTTTACCGTACACCGTGAATCCGAACTCCGGCGAACGACAGGCCCATCGGTCTGCTCTCTCCTCGGTCTCAATGGCGATTTGCACGTACACTTTTGCCATGTCAGCCACCTCTACGTTTGAATTATAGCATCGCATATGATAATTTTGACCGTGACCGGCCCGCCACGAAAGGGGTTCTGACATGCCATCCAACATCCACGACGACCTGTTCGCTCCCGAAGCCATCCAGGACCCTTACGGGTATTTCGGCGCGCTCCGTTCTGAAGCGCCGGTCCATTGGAACGAGCAGTACCAGATGTGGGTTGTGACCAGCTACGAGCGGTTGGTCTGGACGGCGCGCCACCCCGAGTATTTCTCCTCGGAAGTGGCGCTGCGCGATAACCAGCCGCCGTCGCCATCCATACCTGAGGAGGATATGGAACTGTTCGGCGCGGTGCGCAACTGGATGGCCGCCCGCTTCACCCAGAACGACGGGGCGACACACAAAGAAAAGCGCAAGGTAGTCCACGGATACTTTACACCCAAGGCGATGGAAACCTGGCGTCCGCTGGTGCGACAGACCGTAAACGACCTGCTGGACGATTTGCAGGGAGCCGGCCGCATGGACGTCATGCACGACTTCGCCACGCCGCTGACCTACAGCATCATCGCCGGCCTGATGGACATACCCCCGAGTGACCGGGCATTCGTGAAGGAATTGTGCGGGCGAATGTGCGGGTTTGACGGCAACCAGCCGGACCGCATTCGGATGTTTGCCGAGGGCGTTCAGGCCGTGACCGACTACCTGGCGCCCATCGTAGCAGAGCGGGTGCGAGATCCGGGCGATGATCTGCTGTCCGTCATCTGCAAGGGCGAAATCATGGGAGCCTACACCCGGGACGAGGTGCTGGCCAACGCGTTGCTACTGTTGGTCGCCGGACACGAGACTACCAACGACCTTATCACCAACGGGGTGCTGGCCTTCGCCCGACACTCGGGCCAGTTCGACCTGTTGCGAACCGATCCGGAGGCCCACATCGTCAACGCCGTTGAGGAAGTCCTGCGCTACGACTCGCCGCTGAAGTCCGTGCAGCGCATAGCCACCCAGGAGGTTGACATGGGCGCCGGTCAACGGGTGGGCAAAGACGACCGGGTTCGCTGGGTCATCTCGTCGGCGAACCGGGACCCGGAGGTGTTCGATAACCCGGACGATCTGGACATTACGCGCAACCCCAATCCTCATGTATCCTTCGGCAGCGGGGTGCATCATTGCCTGGGCGCTACCCTGGCGCGTTTGGAGGGGCAAGAAGCTTTCGCCGAGCTGGCCCGCCGGTTTGAAGGATTTGAGCTGGAAACCGCTCCCGAAGAACTGGAATATTTGCCCAGCGTGGGCCAACGCACGCTGCTAAACCTGCCGGTTGCGACTCGCTAGTAACCGGCCGCCGCTTTCACCACTCGCAACACATTACACCCGCCTGACCACCACGAGGAGGTTACCCCAATGGCCCGACAGTTGAAGATTACCGTGGACTACAACGTGTGCGTGGGCAACGCCATGTGCGAAACCTTCGCGGTAAACACGTTCGGCCTCAACGAAGACCGCCAGTCCTACGTGAAGGACGCGGCCGGCGACCCCGAGGAAACCATCCTGGAAGCTGCCGAAAATTGCCCGGTGACCGCCATCACGGTTGAGGACGCCGAGACCGGGGAGATCCTGTTCCCGTAGTGGGGAAACACGCCGATCGAGTAGGGGGGGGGGCGGGGGGGGGGCGCTCGCCGAAACGCCGGATTATGTCACCTGGGTCATGGCTGATAGCGGTGATTTGCAACACATCAACGCCAGCGCCTCCGATCTGTGATGCCTTGGCGCGACACTCTTCGGGCGTGCCGACCACAGCGAAACGGTCGGCCAGGTAATCGGTGACACCGAACTCGTCGGTTATGGCGGCGTTGCGAGTGTCGCCGACCTGCTCATGCTCCGCGGGCACATATTCACCCTGAATGGCCATCATGGCCTCATGCAGTTCTTCGGGCACGTGCTTGCCTTCCAGGGTGAAGCGAAAGGCGTGGTGGGCGCTGGCAGCCAGGGCCATCTTGATTTCGTCGATTGCCGCGCCGTGGTCGTCGGCGATGTTGCATTTGGCGAAGGCCCAGATCTCGGTTGATCCCAGGGGTTTACCGCCGTTCCACTCGCCGGCTCGGACGTGGGCCACGGTATCTTCGAGTATCTCCGGCGTCAGGCCGGTGTGGATCATGGCGCGGTCAGCGATTTCACCGGCGATGCGCAGGGTACGCGGCCCTTCGGCGGACATCATGATGGGCGCCGGCTGGCTGCTCCAGCTCACGTGGCCCTCGCGACCCAGATACTCGGCGCTTTCGCCGGACATGAAGGACCGCACCGCGCCGATGTACTCACGCAACGCGGCCAGCCGGGCCGGGCGCAGTCCCACGTTCAGAATGGCCGAGTCGCCGGTGCCGATGCCGAGGAACGCCCGTCCTTCGGAAAGTTCCTGCAGCGACGCAACTGCCGAGGCCGTAACCGCCGGGTGGCGGGTGAGAGGGTTGGTGACCGACGGCCCCAAGTGGACCCGCTCGGTCTCCATCGCGGCCACCGTCAGGGAGACGAACAACTCTCGGAAAAGCGATTGGGAATCGGCAACGCCGATGTAGTCGAAACCCACGGATTCGGCCAGACGCACATGGCGACGGAAAGAGTCGTAGGACGATGGGAGGAGGGTTACGCCGTATTTCATGCCAGTAGCGCCTCGGTCGGTCGGCTGGCATAACCAGCTGAAGGACAGTGATCGAAAGTCAGCCGCCGCCCGTCCATGTCTGCGTGCGGGCCATGTCGATGGTGGTCTGCACCGTCAGGTTGTGGCCGGCCTGATTCTGGGAACGGGCCAACTCACGGCGGCGGCGCGTCCGCTCGGTATCGATATGCAGGCCGGCCCCCAGCGAATGCAATCTCTCGATGCTCCGATTGCGGGACCGTCGGATGAGGCTGGAGAGCCATCCCATCGATCGTTTCTCCTCTCAGGCGGTTGTGGATTCCGGCTTTGGCCGGAATGACGAGGGAGGGAGACGGTCAGCTGTAGCGCAGCCGCGGTCCAACGGTGGCCTGGTACCCATCATAGTTGCGCCGCGTTTCGCTGATGCTGTCGCCGCCAAATTTCTCCATGAAGGCGTCGGCCAGCACCAGGGCGACCATGGCCTCGCCGATGACGCCGGCCGGGGGAGCCTGGCATACGTCGCTGCGCTCGAAGTGGGCCTGTACCGGCTCGCCGGTGTCCAAGTCAACGGAGGGAAGCGGGTTATGGAGGGTAGCGATGGGTTTGATGACAAAACGGGCCACCAGGGGCGGGCCGCTGGTCATGCCGCCTTCGGTGCCGCCAGCACGGTTGGTCTTGCGCTGCCAGGGACGGTCGGGGTCGGTGACGGGTTCGATGACGTCCTGGAACTCGGAACCCCATCGGTCCAGCAACTCCCAACCCGGACCGATACTTACGGCTTTCACGGCGTTGATGCTCATGAGCGCCTGCGCCACCCTGGCGTCGATCTTACGGTCCCAATGGACGTGGGAGCCGAGGCCGATGGGGACGTTTTCGGCGATTACCTCGACGCTGCCACCCACGGTGTCCCCGGCCTCCCGGGCGGCGTCCACCTCGGCCATCATCAACTCGGCGGCATCAGGATCGGCGCAATGGACTGGCGATTCCTCGACCGCGTCCCAGTCGATGTCATCGGGCTGGGGCGGGTTCGCCGGCACGCGGCCGATGGATATAACGTGGCTATGCAGGACAATTCCGAACTCTTCCAAAAGCCGCATGGCGACGGCGCCGGCCGCAACTCGCGCGGCGGTCTCCCGAGCCGACGCCCGCTCCAGGGAATTGCGGACATCGTGAAAGCCGTATTTCATCGCGCCGGGCAGATCGGCGTGGCCGGGCCGGATGCGGGTGACGCGCTGGTTCCGCCCCTCCTGGGACGGGTTTTCCACGTATTCCACCGCCATGGCGTCCTGCCAGTTGACCCAATCGCGGTTTTCGATGAGCATCCCGATGGGACTGCCCAGGGTGTAGCCATGGCGCACGCCGGTCTGGATGTGGGCGTGGTCGCGCTCGATCTGCTGGCGACCACCACGTCCGTACCCGCGCTGGCGGCGACCCAAGTGGCGCGCGATGAATTCCTCGTCCAGCGGCAGGTAGGCCGGCACGCCTTCCACTATGACCATGAGGCCCTGCCCATGAGACTCTCCCGCCGTGAACCAACGTATCATTGCGTATGGGCCTCCTCTGGTGGGGTTATTGGGTTTCCGCCTCGCGAGCGCGCATCGCGGCCAGAGCCGCGTCCATCATGTCGGAAACTGGGGCAGGACGTTGCAGCCACAGTTCAAAGGACGCCGCTCCCTGGTACACCAGCATGGAGATGCCACCCAGGGTTTTTGCTCCGGCCAGTTGCGCTTCCTGCAACAAAGGCGTCAGCATGGGATTATACACCAGGTCATAGACCAGAGACCCGGAGGGTATCTGCGGAGCTGTTAGGGGCGAAGCAGTTTCGTCAGGTCCGTGCCTCATCCCAAGGGACGTGCAATTGACTATCAAATCGGCCGCTTCGGCAGCTTCGGACAATTGGCCGGGATCCAGCGGGGTTGCACCGGCGGGCACGTTTCGCTGTTGGGCCAGTTCCGCCAATGATTCAGCCCGGGCCAGCGTGCGGTTGGCGATGTCCAGACGGCCCACACCGGCGCGGACGAGGGCTTGCACAACGCCTCTGGCGGAGCCGCCGGCGCCCAAGACCAGCACCCGTTTGCCAGCGGGGTCCAAATCCCCCTCATCGGTCAGGGCCCGCAAAAACCCGTAACCATCGGTGTTGTAACCCGTGAGCCGGCCCTCCCGATTGACGATGGTGTTGACGGCGCCGGCTTCGGCGGCCCAATCGTCAATGTCATCAAGGAATGGCATAACGGCTTCTTTGTGGGGGACGGTCACGTTGATGCCCAAAGCGTCTTCAGAGCGGAGGGAAGCGACGAAGTCGCCTACAGAATCGGGATGCACTTCGTAAGCGCGATACCGGTGCGGAACGGAAAGCCGGTCCAGAGCCGCCTGTTGGAACAGGGGCGATATGGAATGGCCAATTGGATAGCCAATGATGCCGAGGGCAGTTTCGATCGTCATACGAAAATTGGGATGGCTCCGTCCGGATCAGCAGGGGCGGCCATCATTCTATCAGAAGGCAAACGGCCCCGGACGATGTGGTTCCAGGGCCGCCAGCGCGCTGGTGTAGTTGCTATCGGTCACTGCACGTTCAGGTTCCTGATTTCCCGATCGCCCTTCGATACGCACGCGCTGGTATCCACCCCAGAGTCCGAAGCGCGCACGTAGATGTCGAAAACTTCATCAGAGTACTCGATCTCGAGCTGATACCTGCCCCTGGTATCAGTTTGGTCTTCCGCCACAACCGTCCCGTCGGCGCTTTGGCTCACCGCGAACACGGGAGTTCCCGCCGGAGGTATCGAGCCACCGACGGTAACGAGGCCGGCGACGATGCACGGGGGTCCATCAAAGGTTTGACGCACCGGAAGGCTTACGGTCGGTGGGGGTTGCGTGGGCGGGATCGGAGTGTCCGTGGGTACCGGGACCGGCGTATTGGTGGGAGGCACCGGCGTCGGGGTGTCCGTGGGCTGCGGCTGCGCCGCCTGGCTGGCGGCCATCATGGCAGCCAAGGTGGCCGGCAAATCCGGTGTAGGCTCGGGAGTGGGAGGTTCCGGCGTGTCAGTGGGAGGTACCGGGGTATCGGTGGGTACTGCTGCGCTGACCGCCGCGGCGATGGTGGCCGCCAGGTCAGGCGCCTCCGTGGGTTCGGGTTCCTCTTCTCCTCCGAAAAAACAGCCGGTCATAGCGGCCAGCATCAAGGCAGCGGCCAGACCGACAATCGATAAACGGACAATCCTCTGGGTCATCAAAGGCACTCCTGTCAAACGGCGCACGTGGTGCTACCGGAATATTTTGCCATCACGGGACCGGATGCGCTTTGACTACGGCGTGCAGGTTATGGCAACTTTGGCATCATGGTCTCAGTTGAGCCATGATTTCCTCGATACGTTCCCGTTGCTCGGTGAGACTTTGCAGACGTTGACGTTCTTTTTCCACCACTTCGGGCCGGGCTTTAGCCACAAAGTTCGGGTTATCCAACAACTGCCCCACCCGTTCCTGGTTGCGGAGGGCTTCGCCCAGTTCCTTGTCCAACCTTTCGGTTTCGACCTCCAGGTCAACAACCCCTGCCAAGGGGAGACGCACCACTAATGGGTTGACCACCAAACTCACACCGGACGTCGCTCCGGAGTCTCCGGCGTCCAGAACGCGCAGGGGTTCCACGCGAGCCAGAGCGCTGATGACATCTTTTTCCTCCGATACGACGGACATCATCCCATTGGTTTCAATTGCGGCTTCCAATTTTTGCCCGGCCGGTATTCTCAGCTGCGCGCGCATATTACGGACAGCGCGGATGGTTTGCATTACAACTTCCACTTCGGATTCAGCGTCAGGGGCCGGCCTGGACGCACCAACCTGAGGGTATGGCGCGACCATTATCGATGGCGCTGTTCCACTGTTGGGAGCGGGCACCCGTGTCATCAGGTTCTGCCAGATCTCTTCGGTGACGAAGGGCATGAACGGATGCAACAGACGAAGCGAACGCTCCAACACGTGGACGAGGGTCGCCGCCGCGCCGGCGGGTTGGTCGCTGCGCAAGCGGACCTTCACCATCTCGATATACCAATCGCAGAAGTCGTTCCAAATGAAATCGTAGAGTTTCTGCTGGGCGTCACCCAGTTCGAACTGTGTCAACCCTTCGTTAACGGATTCCGTGAGAGCATCCAGGCGGCTTACGATCCAACGGTCCTCCCGATGTTGGGGCGCCGGCAACTCGTACCAGTCGGCCAGATCATCCCTCCCCTCGATGGCGGTGATGACGAAGCGGGCGGCATTCCAGATTTTGTTGGCGAAGTTGCGGGCGGACTCCAACTTGTCGTCGCTGAGACGCAGGTTGTTTCCCGGAGCGGTGCCGGTGGTCAGGGCGAAGCGAAGGGCGTCGGTGCCGTACTGCTCCAGCAAATCCAGCGGGTCCAGCGTGTTCCCGCGGGTTTTGCTCATCTTCTGTCCATGGGCATCGAGAACCATGCCGTGAAGATAGACGGATCGGAAGGGAACCTCACCAGTATTCTCGATGCCCAGCATGATCATGCGGGCCACCCAGAAGAACAGGATATCGTAGCCGGTCTCCAGCACTGTATTGGGGTAGAAGTAATCCAGATCGGCGGAGTCCTGGTCCGGCCAACCCAACGTGGAATGGGGCCAAAGGCCACTGCTGAACCAGGTATCGAGGACGTCGTTTTCCTGTTCGATGTCAGCGCTGCCGCAGTCGGGGCACCGGTTCGGTTCTGCGATGTGAGCGGTTTGGCTACCGCAGGACGAGCAGTACCACACCGGGATGCGATGGCCCCACCAGAGTTGGCGGCTGATGCACCAGTCGCGAATGTTCTCAAGCCAGTTCAGATAGACCCGACCGAATCGTTCCGGCACTATTTCGATGTCACCGTTGACCACGGCGGCGTAAGCGTTGCCGGCGATGGTTCCCGGCTGGTCGTGCTTGCCGACGTTGAGGAACCACTGGAGGCTGATAAGGGGTTCCACCACCTCGTTACACCGTTGGCAGTGGCCGACGGAGTGGTGGTACTCCTCGACCTTTTCCAACGCACCGGTGGCCTCCAACTCGTCCACCACGGCGGAGCGAGCGGCGAAGCGTTCCATGCCCGAGTATTTGGAGCCGGCCTCGTCGGTCAGGCAGCCATCGAATCCGATGACGGTGACGATGGGGAGGTTGTGGCGCTCGCCTATTTCAAAGTCCACCAAATCGTGGCCAGGCGTCACCTTCAGCGCACCGGTGCCGAACTCCATTTCGATGGCGGTGTCGCCAACCACCGGAATAGGTCGCCCGACGATGGGAAGCGATACCGTTTTGCCTACCTTGTCAGCGTAACGTTCATCGTCGGGATGAACGGCAACGCCGGTGTCGCCCAGCATGGATTCCGGCCTCGTGGTGGCGACGGTAACGTATTCGGCGGGGTTTTCGGCCAGGGGATAGCGAATGTAATAGAGCTTGCCGTCCTGCTCCTCATAGTCCACTTCAAGGTCGGACAGGGCGGTGGCACAGCGCGGACACCAGTTGATGATGCGCTCGTGGCGGTAGATCAATCCCTTATTGAAGAGGTTGACGAAGGTGGTGCGGACGGCTCGGACGGGACCCGGGTCCAGCGTGAACCGGAGGCGCGACCAGTCACACGACGCGCCGAGGCGGCGATGCTGTTCGTCGATGGTGTTTCCATAGAGAGCCACCCAATCCCAAACCCGTTCCTCGAATTTCTCGCGTCCCAGCTCATGGCGGTTAGTGCCTTCGGCGGCAAGGGCACGCTCCACCACCCACTGGGTGGCGATGCCGGCGTGGTCTTTTCCCGGGAGCCAAAGGGTGGGATCTCCGCACATCCGATGCCAGCGGGTGAGGGAGTCCTGCAGGCTGGCAGTGAGCGCGTGTCCCAGGTGCAACTCGCCCGTCACGTTGGGCGGCGGCATTATTACGCAGAAGGGTTGTCGGTCAGCGTCTAAGCGCGGTACGAAGTAACCCGAATCCCACCAGTTTTGGTAAATGCGCTGTTCGACGGATGCGGCATCGTAGGCGCGTGGCATCGTAATGGCAGGCTGAGTCATCGTACCGTCCCAACAGCCACCACCGAAAAGATGGCGCGGAGAGAGGAGCGTCCGGTGGGTTGGCTGCAGTTGATTTTCTTCTCAAAAATGGTACATCCTACCCGTTGGCTTGTCCATATAAAGTCGTGATCGAGTGTGCATCAAAGCCGGTATGCGTGTAGGGGCGCCCAGAGGCTGGTAGAGCAACCGAGAAGCTGAAACGGCTCAGATTCGGATTGAGCACAGGTTGCGGTTGCAATTTGTATCCGACATAAGTATTATTAGGCAGGCGAATTGTAGGGAAAGTGCCTCACGAGAGAAACCGAGTACCTGCTCGACCTATGCGGTCGCTCTGAGATCGACCGTCAGAAAGAGTAAGGAGCAGCTGAACTGATGGTAGCCCAGGACCCGAACGTAGTTGATGTCACCGATATGTCGCAGCTTCCCGAGTCGGCGTTTTCGCCTCGGGAATATCGCAGAGGCGACCTGGTGACCGGGGAAATTGTACGCATTGATGACGAAGGTATGGTCATTAGCGCCGGCCTTAAAACCGAGGGCATCGTCCCACCGCAAGAAATGCGTACGTTAACCTCAGAAAAACGGGAGCAGATGCAGCCTGGCACGAACGTGATAGTTATTCACCTGAACAACCGCGGGCCGGGGGGCATGGCCGTATTTTCCTACGACCAGGCGCAGGAGAAACAGGTCTGGGAGGACCTGATTGAATTGCACCGCAGCGATTCCGAAGTTGCGGCTAAAGTTGTTCAACACAACAAGGGCGGCTTAGTGGTGGACTGGAACGGCGTGCGGGGGTTCGTGCCCTTCTCCCAGATGGCTCCGGTTCCCAAAGAAGGGAGAATTGAGCATCTGGACGCGCGGATTGGTGAAGATGCGCGCTTCAACATCCTGGAGCTGGACGCCCAGCGGGAGAAGTTGGTGCTGACCGAGCGCCGCATCTGGCGGGAACTGCGGAACGCAGCCAAAGAGCGTCTGCTTGAAGAACTGCAAGAAGGCCAGATCGTCCAGGGCACCGTGCGCTCCATGCGCGGTTTTGGCGCTTTTGTTGATCTTGGCGACGCCGAAGGTCTGGTTCCCATCTCAGAGCTATCCTGGTCGATGGTCAAGTCTCCCGAAGAAGTGGTCAGCATCGGCGACAACCTGACGCTGAAAGTCCTGAGGGTGGACCGGGAGAACAGCAAGATATCACTGAGCCTGAAGCGCACTCAACCAGAACCCTGGGACACGGTGCCGGAACGGTACCACGTAGGTGACATAGTCGATGGAACGGTCACCCGGCTGATGGACTTCGGCGCCTTCGTGAAGCTGGAAGATTGGGTAGAGGGCCTGGTGCATATCTCGGAACTTTCGGCGCGCCGTATGGAGCACCCCAAAGAGATCGTTTACCAGGGTCAGCTGATCAAAGTACAGATTCTGAGCATCGACACTGAGCGCAAGCGGATGAGCCTGAGCTACCGCAGAGTTTACGGGTTGTAATCGCACATCTTCCCGCAGCTGGTTCCGAACGGAACAGGGGCGGCCTTTTCGGCCGCCCCTGTCTCTTTTACGGGTTCACACGCTTCATTTACGGTGGCCGGCGGGCATCAGGACCGGCGCGGCATCGTCCGGGAAGCATAGAGCGCCGGCCGCGTCTGCCGGCCCATCCCGGCGCAATTCGTTCAGCCGGTCGAGTCCCCGACGGGTGTCGCTGGCGACGCGGGCGGGGTGCCATTTTCGAACGCGTCGTTTGAACAACCAGTATGTAAATTCATACCAACCGGCCAGAGATATGGTTTCCAAATCGCCGCCCCATTGCCCGGCAGTTTCCGCCAGAAATTCCCCGGCAAGTTCGGTGCGGGTCGCACCGTACAGATGCTGGAAGGCTTCCTCAACCACCTTTTCGCTGTCGCCGTAGCAACGGGCTATACGGCTCTTCCGGATGCTCTCTTCCACCGCCAGTTGCAGGGCCTCTTCCACCACCACCCCGTACCAAAAGTTAAGGTGGGCCGTGTAACGGTATGGGCCAGTCAACTGGCGGAACTGATCAGTGTTGAGGTTACCCGGCAGTCGGCCAAAAAAGAGCAGCGTCTCAAGTTCGTCGGCAGGGATAACATCGGGGATGGCCAAGCACAGCCGCTGGGCCAGCGTGAGCCAATCCAAAGCCTCGCCACCGATTATGTAATGCCAGTGGCGTCCGGAGGCTTCCTCGTCCGGCAAATCCCATTCGCCGATGGCGCGCAGCACCGCAATGTGCCACGGCTCGGCACGCCCGGCCCGGACTTGCAGTCGTTCGATCACATTTTGAGCGGCGGGAAGTCGCTCCGCAGCGTCGGATCCGGTGAAAGCCAACGCAGCGCCGTTTTGATCAACGGCAGCACTCATGAATCTGATTCCGAAACCCTGGACGCGACCATGGCATCAAAGCGCCGCGTTCGCTGAGCTTTGGGAGACCGGAGCCAGGCCAGGAACTCGGCAGGCGGATACGTATTGAGGATATGCTCCGGCCCGCACTGGGCCCGCCGCGCTACGGCCACTCCGAACCGCCGATTGGTCAGACCGTCGGTATGGTGAGAGTCGGTATTTATCACCAGGGGGACGCCCAACTCCCGAGCGCGGGCGGCATTGGTGTCTTTCAAATCCAACCGTTCCGGAGCGGCGTTGATTTCCATGGCTGTTCCGGTCTCACGGGCGGTTTGGAGCAGGGCTTCGATGTCGAAGTCCACCGGGTCGCGGCGGCCCAGCAACCGGGTGGAAGCGTGGCCGATGGCGGCGACGTGAGGGTTCTCCATAGCGCGGATGATGCGCTGGGTCATCGTGTCGCGGTGCTGGGTCATGGCGTTGTGCACCGAGGCGATGACCCAATCCAGCATGGCCAGCACATCGTCGGGGAAGTCCATCGCTCCGTCGGCCCGGATGTCCACCTCGGAACCGCAGAGAATGATCATGTCGTAGCGGTCCTGGAGGCTCCGGAGGACTTCGATTTGCCGAGCGAGTCGGTCCGGCGTCAGGCCGTTGGCCACTCCCAGACCCTGCGAATGGTCCGTCAGCGCCATATACTGGTATCCCATATCGGCAACGGCGGCGACCATCTCTTCCAAGGGGAACTTGCCGTCGCTCCAGTCACTGTGGAGGTGCAGGTCACCCTTTAGATCGGATTCGGTCACCAAGTCAGGCAGGTTGCCGGACCGCGCCAGGTCCAGTTCGTCGGCGCCCCGGCGCAACTCCGGCGGAATCCAAGGCAGCCCCAAACGAGCGTAGAAAGATGCCTCGTCAGCGAACCGCTCAACCTCGCCGGTTTCCATTACGGTGATACCGTACTCGTTGAGGGACAGCCCCTGCCGGTTGGCATAGTCGCGCAGACGGATGTTGTGCTGTTGACTGCCGGTGAAATACTGGAGCATAGCGCCCAGGCTGTCGGGTTCTCCGGCACGGAGGTCGATCTGGATGCCCGGGTCAACGACCACAGACGTTTTGGCGTCGCCATGCACCAACACCTCGCGAACGGCCGGCAAGGAGGCCAAAGCCGGCCCGGTTTCGGAAGGATTGTCGGAAATCGCAATCAGGTCCAGATCACCGATGGTTTCCTCCCAACGGCGTAGGGAACCGGCCGGGGTCAAGCTCATCAAGCCGGGGCAGGCATCGAACAACTGGGCCGACACCGCAGCGCACGTCTCAGAGGCAATGCCCAGTGGAGTTCGGTCGGAACGCATCCGCTGGGCGCGGATGTGACGCAGGATGTTATCCGCCGACTTTTTGCCCATACGGGGCACTTGGGATAATCGGCCGTCCAGCGCGGCCTGTTCCAACTCCGCGACCGATCCGATGCCCAGTTCATCGACGGCTGCCTTGACGGTTTTCGGGCCCATCCCCGGAACTTCGAGCAAATCGAGGACGTTGGGCGGCAGTTCTTCGGCGAGTCGATCGTAAGCGGCGACATGACCAGTGGCTACGTATTCCTGCACTTTTTCGCTGATGGCCTTGCCTACGCCCGGTATCTTGCGGAGGTCGTCTCCCGCCGTCGCGGCAGCGGCCAGTGACCAACTCAGCTGTTCTATCGTATTGGCGGCCCGCTGGTAGGCGCGGATCTTGAATACCGAATCGCCTTTGATCTCCAGCATCGCGGCCATGTTGTTGAACAGCCGGACGATTTCGTCGTTGCTAATTGGGGTAGTCATGGGCAATACGATACCACCGGCTTTGCGGGACGGGCAAGCGGCGTGTCGTTCTCGTGGGCGTCTCAGTTGGGGGATGGCATAAAACACGATTCGCCGAGTTTGAGGATGAACAGCATTGGGAATGTCTCACCTTTGAATCGCTTCAATCCAGTCAACCCCCAAACCCCGCTAATCCTGATTCTCGCAAAATCTTGACGTGTGGAGCGCATGACACAACCGGCAGGTTTGACGACAATAGATGCTACCGATAGGATATTGGCCCTATGCGTAACCCACCTACTCTTACCGCGGCGCCCGCGCCGGCAATGCCCGGCACGTTGGCCGATCTCATTCTGCCCGGCTCGGTCGGGGGGAGACGCATGGCCAGAGACGTGGCGCTCATCGTCGCGGGAAGTTTGGTGGTGGCGCTTTTCGCGCAAATCAAGATTCCACTGGGCTTTACGCCGGTCCCCATCACAGGACAGACCTTCGCCGTTCTGCTGGTCGGGGCATTGCTGGGCGGTTGGCGCGGTGGCCTGGCGTTGGCCCTCTATGCGATCGAAGGTGCGTTCCTGCCCTTTTTCGCCGGAGGCGCTTCGGGCTGGTTCTGGTTGCTCCCATCGGGCGGTTATATCGTGGGATTTATTCCGGCGGCAGCGCTGGTCGGTTGGCTCTGCCAGATGGGATGGAACCGGCGCCCATGGGTACTGGCCGCGATGTTGGTGGGAAACGCTGTCCTCTACATACCGGGGCTGATACAACTAAACCTGTTTCTGCCGGCCAACGCAGCTGAAACGTGGGGCTGCGCCGACGTATGGCAATGTGGCCTCGTGCCCTTCGTCGCCGGTGATCTGGCGAAACTGGTGGTGGCAAGCCTGGCCCTACCCGGCGGATGGGCGTTGCTGGACCGGTTCGCGGTAAATCCACGCCTGCGGGAGAATTGACGGTAGCCTACGATGGACATCTACTGGTTGGGACACGCCTGTTTTCGGCTCCGGTCGGCCAATTCCGGGCTCTCCATTATCACCGACCCATATCCGTCAGGCATCGGCGGACTGGGTGTGCGTATAGACCCCAGGCAAATTGTGGACGTGGCGGCAGTTACCATCAGCCGCGACGCCCCTCTGCACAACGGCGCCGGCGAGCTGGATGGGCACCCCCGTGTTTTCGATGCTCCCGGCGAGTATGAGTTTCAGGGCATCACCATCCGGGCGGTGATGACGCCCCTGTCGGAGGGCATGTCCCGTAGCCAACGCAACGTGGCCTACGCCATAATCATCGACGGCATCTGCATCTGTCACCTGGGCAACATCAATCTGCCATTGACCGCCCAGCAGATCGATCTGATTGGTCCAGCGGACGTCGTACTGGCCCCGGCCGGAGGTCCCGACCACAATTTGCTGCCCTACCGGGCCATCAACCAGACGGCGCAACAATTGGATGCTCGTTGGCTGATCCCCATGCACTACCGAGGCCCGGACGAGCCATCTGCCGTTGAGCCGGACGGGGCAAGCGCATTTCTGCGTGAATTGGGAGTGGCCGATGGGACCCTGCAACCACAAGGTCGGATGCAGGTCACGCGGAACAATCTTCCGCCGTCGCTGCAAATCGGCTTGCTGACGCCACAATACCGAAGGCAGTAACAGGGAACCTCAACTCCCGCACCGGAGGCTCGGTGTATAATGCCGTAACCGGGAGGTGACGTCATGCCAGAACTGATGGGGCCATACACCGCAATCCGCAATGAATTCAACCTACCCGCGTCGATGCGCGACGGCGTCACTCTGTATGCCGACGTATATCGACCCGATGTAGAGGGATCGTTCCCGGTGCTGCTCCAGCGCACGCCCTACGATAAATCCCAGGGGCGGACCGGTAGCCTGGACGTCATACGCGCGGCGTCCCACGGATATGCCGTGGTGATCCAGGACACCCGGGGACGCTACACCTCCGAGGGTGAGTTCTATCCGTTCCTCGACGAGCCGGACGACGGCTACGACACGGTGGCCTGGTGCGCCGATCAGCCCTGGAGCACCGGCAAGGTAGGGATGTTCGGGCGTTCATACGTGGGAGCGACCCAGTGGCTGTGCGCCATCACCAATCCGCCGGCTTTGACCTGCATCGCACCCGGCATCACCGCCTCGGACTATTATGAGGGCTGGACCTATCAAGGCGGCGCGCTGGCTTGGGGTTTTGCCCTGTCATGGACGATGCGCCAGCTGACCATGGCCAACATGGACGCCATCGGCCGCCGCCATGAGGTGCCCGACGGAACCCGTGGCGCGCTGCTGGCCGCCTTCAACGAGTTGGATTGCACATTCCGGCACCAGCCCATTGTGGACCTGCCCCACCTCAAGGAACCCCTGGCCGGCTATCTCTACGACTGGATCCGGCACTCATCCAGCGATGACTATTGGAAACGCTGGCGCATCGAAGAGCATTACCCGCACATCACCACGCCGGCGCTGCACATGGGCGGCTGGCACGATATCTTCCTGCTGGGCACCCTGCGCAACTTCGTCGGTATGCGGAAGCAGGCCGAGGACGCAACGGCGCGCGATGGACAACGGCTCATTGTTGGTCCTTGGCATCACGGGCCATTCGGTGAAACTTCCGGCGAGTTCTTCTTCGGATTGGGCGCTGCCGGTGGGGCAATCGATACGGATGGCATCCAGTTGAACTGGTTTGATCATTGGCTCAAGGGGCAACAGAACGGCGCCGATGCCGACCCGCCGGTGCGCATTTTCGTGATGGGAGCGAACGAGTGGCGAGATGAGCAGGAATGGCCCCTGGCCCGCACCCAATACACCGATTACTACCTGCACAGCGGCGGGAAGGCCAACACGGCATCCGGGGACGGTTCCCTGTCAGTGGATACCCCCAGTGAAGAAGCTCCGGACGTGTTTCTCTACGACCCGCGAGATCCGGTGCCCACCCGGGGCGGCGCGCTTTGCTGCGGCCCGTCCTTCGTGCCGGGCGGCGCGTACGACCAGCAGGAGATAGAAGCCCGCAACGACGTGCTTTGCTACACCACACCGCCCCTCTCAGCGGATTTGGAAGTGACGGGGCCGGTAACGGTGACCCTGTTCGCCAGCACCACCGCCGCTGATACAGACTTCACGGCCAAACTGGTGGACGTGGAACCCTGTGGAGCCGCCCGCAGCCTTTCGGACGGTATCATCCGGGGCCGCTACCGACTGGGCACCGACGCGGCGCTGCCGGTCAACCCGGGAGAAGTGGCGGAATACACCATCGACGTGGTGGCGACCAGCAACGTTTTCAAGGCAGGACATCGCATCCGATTGGAAATCAGCAGCAGCAACTTCCCCCGTTTCGACCGCAACTTCAACACCGGCGGCGATCCATGGGCCGCCACCGAGTGCATCCCCGCCATCCAGACAATCCACCACGGTGGGCAGTACGCGTCGAGATTGCGATTGCCCGTCATACCGGCGTAGTTGTGGCCCGTTACGGCTGCCTGTTACTGGCGGTGGTGGTCGCCACCGTAGTGCTGTTCTTTATCGTGTACTTGTGGTCGGGCTGGCTCAACCGACCCGTGGGCCATAGCCCGCCGCCGGTGGCGAGCGCCAAGTATGCCGAGTTGCGCCTAACCACGCCGGTTGCTACAATATGAGGACCTACCGGCGTGGTGTAATGGTAACGCATCGGTCTCCAAAACCGAAAATGTGGGTTCGATTCCTGCCGCCGGTGCCAAAGCATCCCTACTTTGAGTAGGGATTTCGCTTTTCAGCGTTTCATTTATCATTTTGTTGACCGCAACGGAATTTTCTGTCCAGTCCGCACGCTATAACCCTGGCAGACGGCTCAGGCGCGCGCGTGAGGTGTGGTACAGGCTGTAGCACCGCTACTTGCGCAGCAGCACCGTCGCCCCCATCCCGGCCGCTGCAATCACGAATCCAACGATCATTGCCGGTGTGGGTTGCACCAGTGAGGACATCCCCACCATCACAGTCACGCCCACACCGCCCAACGAGTACGGCTGCCTCACACCCGCAGCGAACTGCAGGTCCACCAAAGTCAGCGCCGGCGTGAATGTCGGCAACGGTCGGCACCCGCCCTGCCTATGAAACTGTACGACATTGCAAACGAGGTATTGCGGGATTGAAGCGTCTTTCATGTCGCGCCCGCGGACAGCGGTGGTGTCGCCGCACCTGATACCATCGCAGACCGTGAACATTACGTAGTCGTCCTGCTGGAGCAACAGCCGTACCGTGTGCTGGCGGAAAAGGTCTGGCCGGAGACTGTACCGGTCGGGGAAGCGGCCGTATTCGGTATGTTCTATGAAGACCGCGGTAAACACCAAACCGTTCCTGTCTAAACCAAGTCCAACGTGAAACCCGCATGGGGTTGGGATAGGATAGGAGCAGTTAAGATAGCCGGAAAGGATCGCGAGATGGGAGTGGGGGTTGCTGTTGGGTATGGGGGAGCAGGGAGGGCTGCGGGAACGGTGGCAGCTGGATGAGGCTGAGATACGGCGACGGATGTATCGGGCGGACGCCACGGGAGCGGGCCACTTGCACCACCTCGGCGGTCAGCGCTTCTGGCGTGGCGTTGACCGGTCGGCGACCACGGTCGCCGTGGGCCAACGCCGCCGCCCCGCGTTCACGGTCGTCCGCCAAGATGCGCCGGGTGTGGCGGGAAGTTACTCCCATTAGCTCGGCAGCCTGGTCCAGGGTCATGTGAACTGCTGCCAGGCTGTCGAGTACCTGAGCCTGGTTTGCTCTTACGGGGTCAACGTCACATTCTCTCTCACGCGTACCCAGTTTGCCATTGCGAGTCCGCCTCTGGCGGATGGCAATCTCGTCGGCATAGCAAGGGTTCTCCGCGAGCAGCCGTTCATACCTCAACGAGATTGTCACAAATGCCTGACGGCATTTTCGCAATGACGGATGGCGGAAAGTGAGTACGCGTGAGCACATTCTCCATGATGTGACATTTTCGCTGGCCAGTTGGTCAGGACATTTTCGCTGAACGTCAACCGCCAGGGCGGAGGAAAACCAGACCACAGGAGCGGCGCTTGGGGCGACCACGGCGAGCTGGGAGTGACATAGGCTGGGAACTAATCGGCGTCCGGCCGGTCCGGCGATGCTGCTGAACCGGCGCTCTCCCGGCTGCCTTTGAGACGATAGCTGTTACCGTTCATCTCGATGATGTGGACGTGGTGGGTGAGGCGATCCAGCAGGGCGCCGGCGAGGCGTTCCGACCCGAAGACCTGGGTCCCACTCGTCGAAGGGCAGGTTGGTGGTAACGAGGACGGAACCGCGTTGGTAGCGTTGGCTGAAGACTTCGAAGAGGAGTTCCACCCCGGTGGTGGACCGGTGCACGAAGGCCAATTCGTCGATGATGAGGAGTTTGAGGCGGGCCAGTTGGCGCTGGAAGTTGAGCAGCCGGGGGTCATCCCGGGCTTCCATGAGTTCGCGCACCAGGGCGGCGGCGCACTTGGGGCGAACTGTCTCGTGAGCGAAAACCGGTGGTTCAGTTCAGGCCGAATTGCTGCCGGGCGTTTTCCCCCATCATTCGGGCTATGACGCTCTGTTCGACTCGCGCCCGGGTCAGCGCCTCGATGGCGTCCCATGCGTCGGTTGTGTCGTGGTGAGGATACCGCGAACCCCAAACGACTTTATTTTCGTAGGAGTGCGGGAGCTCCTGGATCATGCGCTCCTCAGCGTCGAATCCAAGCATGACGTGGCCTTCTTCCCACATCTCTTCAGGGTCGGTCCGGACCGGATAATAATGCAGGAGCGGGATAACCCGTGTCGATGCCTCCATTTTCTCCAGGACTTCGTCCATCCAGGAGGCCTTGCCGTGGGCCATGACTACCCGCATTTCAGGGAAGCGCTGCATGACCGTATAGCCGATCAGCGTGGACGCCACGAACATATGGTTGTCCAGCCAGTGGGACAATATCGGGGCCAGGGGATGACCCACTGGGATCATTCCGGTCGCTGGCGATGCCCGGTTGCGGTCGCTCGTGCTGCCACCGGCGAAGGGGCCCCCTCCGCCGCCCGCGAGACCGGCACCCTGCGAAAGTCGGCCGCTGATCTTCTCTACGAAGGGACCGTGGGAAGTCCACTCTGGATTCCACAAGCCGGCGGTGGGATGCACGGCGGCGGTCAACCCCAGTTTCTCCAGTTCCGCCCAAAGGGGATCGTAGTAGGGGTGGGTCAGGTACCGTCCTTCCATGAACATGGGTCGGATGAACGCTCCGCGGAAGCATCGTGTTCCGGCGACACGGCGCAACTCGGCCAACGCAAAGTCCATATTGCCAAGGGGAACCATCGCGGCGGCGAAGAGGCGGTCAGGCGCCGCCTGGCAGAAATCCGCGATCCAATCGTTGTAGGCCCGCGCCAGCGCCCAGGCCACGTCCGGATCCTCGATCAGGTGAAAACCCTCGGCGAACCACGTCGGGTAAACGAAGGTCTGGTCGATTCCCATGGCATCCATATCCTCGAGCCTGGCCCGTGGGTCGGATGCCCCTTCACACATCGGATGCCGCGTGTCCGGATCCAACTCTCCGACGGAGTCCCAGGTCATGCCGGGCTTCCAGATGGCATGACGAGGGATGTTGGGGTTAGCGGTGTCTCGAAACACCTGCCCGTTGACTTTGAGATACGCGTCGAAGCGCCCTTCTTCGCGCCAGAGGGCGTTCTTGCCCAGGACCCGGTACTCGGGTTCCAGGTATTTCTCCCACACCTCACGGGGTTCCACCACGTGGGAATCGCTGTCGAAAACAGCGAAGTCTTTATCGGTAGTCATCGCACGTCATCCGAAGGGTTGCCGGTTATGGGCGCGTCACCGCCGCCGCCGGCCTGAGGGCCGCATTTATTTCGTCTTCGTCGGGCCACCAGTCCGGGCGGTGGATCTCGGTGACGCGCTCACGAATGATTTTGCTGGGCGGTTGGATATTGTAAAGACGGCGAGCGTTTGCTCCCAGAAACCTGGCCTGGTCGTCGATGGGCAACTCGCATTCTTCCATGGTCTCGATGGCCCGCCAAACATCGTCTCCGTCGTGGTGATACACGTCGGACGCCCAGGCGAGGATGTCCCTGTAGTAGTCGGGCAGGCGCGACGGCGGGGCTTCGTCACCTTCAAAGCCGGTGACGCAGTGTTGGAAGAAAGTCTCGCTGGGCAGTTGCTTCAGCGGAGGCAGGTTGCGGTCGTTCCGGTAGAGCCTGTAGGTTTTGTCGCATTCATCCAGCAGGAAGCTCAGCCAGGTGGACGACGCCTCGAACACCGCGGCTCGAATCCTGGGATGCCTTTCGAAAAACCCAGACATCAGCACCATGGTCACCCATAGGGAGGCCTCGGCCTGGAAGTTTTGCACGTTGCCCAGGAAGGTATGCGGCAATCCGGAGGTGGAAATCGTCCTTCTGATGAGCTCTGCGCCCGAATACTGGTCGGCATAGCCCGGTGGTTTCGCAACCCCCGAGGCCGGGAAGGGGTGCATACCATAGACGAGGCCGGTGTCTTCCAGGGCATTCCAAACGACCTCGTACTTGGGTTGAATGGGGTAGTTGCCCATGGCGTCCATAGGCCGGATCAGGGCAACCCGGCAACCCTGGGCGGCCACGCGACGGACCTCTTCCGCTGCAAACTGGGGGTTTTGCATGGGGATCAGGGCGGCGAAGTAGAGACGTTCCGGGTCCTCCCGGGTGTATTCGAAGGCCCAATCGTTGTAGGCCTTGCACATGGCCCGCGCCCCCAAGGCGTTCTGCAGCCAAGGGTAGGTATCGATGCTGGTCGGTATGATCATCACCTGGTCGATACCCTGCACGTCCATATCCCGCAGCCGAGGACCGGGTTCGTCGGCTCCGGCGTGGGCGAGGTAATCCGACTGCTCTTTGGTCAGTGCAGTTGCGGGGCTGAGGTTGCGGACGTTGAAGGCACGCTGGATGTCGTGTTTGAGTCCGGGACCCGCCAGCCTCACGATGTCGATGGCGCCCGGCCCAGTCTTCGGAACGGGGGAAAAACTGTTCACGTCAGCCTTTCCGTTGACCAGCAGCTGGTTCGTTTCGGCGTCGTACCACATGGTGGATTTTAGAGCTTCCAGCTCATCCCTGGTAAGGTGATCTGCGGCCCGTTCCCAGATGGCAGCGGGCTCCACGATGTGCGCATCGCAGTCGAAGGTGGGGAAATCTTTGGTCATTGGCCTGAATCGCTGCACTGGCACGACGGACAATGGTTTATGCGCGCAATATTGCGCCCAACCTAACAACGGGGGTTACTAATGTCAACAATCTGAAGCGTTGTATGATCTTGAATCGTAGCGATGCTACCAACTGACTGCACCCATCATGCGGTCCCGGTTCGAGAACAATGAATTATCGTCGATCTGATCCGACAGACATTACAGTCTCTTTCCTGGAGTTCTGTTGACGCGGGCGGAAGTTCACCCACCCGATCAGCCATTAGAAGGAAGTCAAGCGGCGCTGTCGGACCGTCTTTCGGGCGCGGGCAACAGAAATGCCCGAGTGCGTACGGACTGAAATCCACCACCCTGCCGATGCAATTCCCACTTTGGCCTCAGTTTAGGAAGTAGCCGTCGCCGGGGAGGCGCCAGGAATCGCCCAATGAGGCAAGCCGGAGCATCAGCACCAGCGGGTCGTCAATCTCGCCTCGTGGGTTAGTAGTGCGCCACTCGTCTTCCGGAGTTTCCAGCAGCGGGGCACGCACGTCAACCTTGCCGTTTCGCAAGTCGGCGAGACGTTCGGCCTGGAGGGGACGACCTGGGAGTGGTCGCGGTCGCTGGTTCTTACCCGCTATCGGAGCGAGACGTGGGCTTTCTGGGCTGGTGCATCATCAGGGCAATCGCATTTCAAATAATCTCATCCGTCCCTCCGGTGAAAGCCAGAGTCCAGTAACCCAAAAGTCAGTACATACTGGATTCCCGCTTTCGCGGGAATGACGGATATGTGGAACCCCAAATGCGATTGCCTTGGGTGCATCATCTTTGGAATTTATTCATGCAGGGAGTTTCGTAATATACTCGACTCCTGGCGGGCTTCCAATGAGGCCCGCTGCTTGTGCTAGAATCGGGCACGGAGGGCAATTTCCCATCTCCCCTGCGGGGAGGGTGTGGCTGAGGGCAGATAGCATGCGGCTAATTTCATGGAACGTCAACGGCATTCGGGCAGTTCACAAGAAGGGATTCCTTGAGTGGTTTCAGGAAGAACAGCCCGACGTGCTGTGCCTCCAGGAAACCAAGGCCCACGAGTCCCAGTTGCCCACCGCCC
>JAGWBI010000011.1:0-45067 GCA_021295965.1 Dehalococcoidia bacterium
ATGAATACTACCTGGCCACCTCCGACCCACCCGATAAACTCTTCGCCATCCACCGCTATCAAACCGGGTACGCGTGAGGCTGGCGCTGCCGTTGCCCCTGTCCCTGCCAAAGGTTACACTTGTCAACCGTTGCCCGCGATCCGGCTTATTTCCGATGGAAGCACAGCCAATGACAATATGCGGCAACGGATGGCGCAGTGGCTAGATTAGATGAGCGAGTTGCCACAGCGCCCGCTGGGGGACAGTCCTCCGGCGGGCGCATTTATTATGGCTGGTGGATGGTCGCCGTAACCTCGGTGATGAGTTTCTTCGCCAGCGGCATTTTCTTTCGTGGGTTCGGAGTGCTGGTGCTGCCCATCCGCGACCAGTTGGGCATAACCCAGGCGCAGACCAACCTGGTGTTTTCCATCGCCCGCGCCGAGGGCGGGCTCGAAGGGCCGGCGGCCGGCTGGCTCATCGACAAATTCGGCAACCGCAAGGTGCTGGTGCCCTCGCTGGTCATCGCGGTGGTCGGCTACATCGTCATGGCCTTCTGGATGCCCACGCTGTGGGCCTTTGCGCTGATCTACCTGGGGTTGGTGTCGCTGGGCAACAGCATGGCCTTTCAGCACGCCTGCTTCGCCGGGTTGAACCAGTGGTTCCAGCGACGGCGGGCGTTGGCGATTTCGGTGCTGGCGGCGGTGGCGTCCCTGGGCGGGCTGGCGTTGATACCGACGATGAACCTGCTGATTGACAGGACCAGCCTGCGGTGGGGACTGATCGCCTCCGGCGCGTTCTACGCCGTCATACTTCTGCCGGCGTGCTACTGGTTCCGCAACCGACCGGAGGATATGGGACTGCTGCCCGACGGAGCGACGCGCCCGCCGCCGGCCCGTCCCGGCAGCGCGGCGGCGCGGCGCGAGACCCGGGATTACACGGTGCGGGAGGCATTGCGAACACAGGCCTACTGGCTGCTCCTGGTGGGCGCCGGCCTCCGGCAGATGGCGACCCTGGGCATCCTGGTAAGTCTGTTTCCCATCCTGGTCGATGACAAGGGCATGAGCACGCAGATGGCCGCTAACCTGGTCGGAGCAATGTCGGCCATCAACTTCGTGTCGCGGTTGATCATGGGGTATCTGGGTGACCGCATATCGAAGAAAGCCATCATGTTCCTGAGCCTTACGGTGGAAGGACTGGGCTATCTGTTCCTTTGGCTGGGCGACTGGCAAACGGCGGTCGGCATCACCCTGGTGCTGGGTTTCATCCTGTGCGAGGGGATGATGGACGGCGCCGGCGTTATCGTGTGGGCAGCGCTGGGTGAATACTACGGACGCACCCGGTTCGCCACGCTGCGCGGGTACATCACCTTCGCCTACGCCTGGGCGCTGGTAGCGTCTCCGGTGTACGCAGGATGGGTCGGCGACCACTTTGGCAACTACGACTACGCGATCATCCCCGGCGCGATCTGCGCCTTCGCGGCGGGGACCTGCTTCCTGTTCATCAAGCAGCCGCCGGTACTGACGGGAGAGGCCGATTAATCGCCGCCGTGCTGTGCTAGAATCGGCGTGTGCCGGTTTTGGGCAATCCATAGCTTGCGGGCGATGGAGCGCCGATGAATTTCACTTGGTCGGACGATAAGAATTACCTGATACGGCGGCAGCGGATGATAGCTTTTGAGGATAGCGCCATCGCAGTTGACCGAAACAATGTGATTGAAACATTCCCAATCACAATCCGGAGCGATACCTTGGACAGCACTTGTTTCTAGTGATGGTGAGAGAATATCTTCATACTGTTCCTTTTTATCAAATTGACGATGACACGGTTCGGTTTGTGACAGCCTATCCGGACGGCGAACGAATGCGCCGGTATGGGTTAAGGAGGAGATATGATTCACATTGACTATCCTTATATTGATGACGAGGAGCGGGAAATCATCGAATCGCTCAATCGCGGCGAATGGTCTCCAGTAAGCGATGAGGAGTATATACGGATCGTAACCATGCTGAAGGAAGCCGCGCGGAATACCCTTGGCTTGCCGCCGGAGGAGAACCCGCAGATTCCGCCACGCCGCCGGCCATTGTCTCTAGTCGAGCTTATCGCGCAGCTGCCCTCGGACACTACGGAAGCAATGCAGCATTTTGACGATGAAGAGCGAGATATTATCGAAGCGTATTTTCGGGGCGAGGCGGTAACGGCCAGCGAAGGCAGGCTATGCGAAATAGTTGCTCGCCTGTTGATAGCAGCGGAGCAATCCCCGCCATCCGAAACGGCGCCCGTCCCGCGCAGTATGTCCTCAACGTCTGATACACCCGCAAAGGGGAGCATCAAAATGCCTACCATTCTGGAACAGTACATCGCCAACCACCCCGGCTCGGCAGAGCGTTATCGCGAGGCCGTGAGCATCTTCCCAGGGGGCGTGACCCACGACAACCGCTATGCCGAACCCTTTCCGCTGTACATCACCCACGGACAGGGCCCGCGCAAGTGGGACGTGGACGGGCACGAATACATCGACTACGTTTCGGGCCACGGCGCTTTGATCCTGGGACACTCCCACCCGGCCATCGCCGACGCGGTGACGGAGCAGATCCGGAGGGGCACCCACCTGGGCGCGTGTACCGACGAGGAACTGCGTTGGGCCCGGTCAATCATGGCGCTCATGCCGGCCATCGAGCGAGTGCGGTTCCACAGCAGCGGCACCGAGGCCACCCTGATGGCCATGCGCCTGGCCCGGGCCTACACCGGGCGCAATAAGGTCATCAAGCTGCAGGACCACTTCCACGGTTGGCATGACTACGCCATGGCCGGCTCCGACCGCCCCGCTCCTGGTATACCCGCCGAGTCCTGGGGCAGCATGATCATCGTGCCGGCCGGTGACCTGGACGCGGTGCAGCAGGCCATGGAAGGCGACAAAGACATCGCCGCCATCATCCTGGAACCCACCGGGGCGCACTACGGGCAGTTGCCCTTCGACGTGCCCGTGTACCTGGCCGGACTGCGGCAGTTGTGCGACCAGTACGGCGTGGCGCTGATATTCGACGAGGTGGTGACGGGGTTCCGCGCCTCTTCGGGCGGGGCCCAGGTTCTTTACGGCGTCACGCCGGACCTGACTACAATGGCCAAAATCGTGGCCGGCGCTCTGCCCGGCGGCGCGGTGGGCGGCAAGGCCGACATCGTGGACATGATCGCCCAGCGTGGCGACCCCAACTGGGACAACACCGAGCGGGTCTATCACCCCGGCACCTTCAACGCCAACCCGTTGTCAGCTGTGGCCGGAGCGACCTGCCTGGAGATGATCGCCGCCGAGCCGATCAACGCCCACGCCGATGCCATGGCGGCCCGCCTAAAGGCCGGCCTGAACGAAGCGTTCACTCGCACGGAAGTGGGGGGCCACGCTTACGGCATCGCGTCGATGGTTCACTTCACGCTGGCCGAGGGCGATTTCGACCGGGAATTCGGGCCGGACGTGAACAGCCGAATCAAGGCGGCGGCGGCCACGCCGGCGGTGACCGGCATCAAGCGGGGCCTGCAGAATCACGGCATCGATATCATGGGACGAGACGCCTTCCTGGTGTCGGCGACACATACCGAGGCGGACATCGACGCCACGCTGGCGGCCTTTGAGGCCACGCTGGCAGAGGTTCGCGCGGAAGGGTTAGTGTAACGCTGAGGATTGTTCGCAACCTACACGGGAGGTCAATCATGAAGCCCCTAACATTGATTGCCGCCATCTTTGTAGGGATCGCAGTTTTTGGCGCGACTTTTGGCGCGGTGCTGGAAGACGGCATTGACCGAGCTCTATTGGCGTCGAGCTTTGGCGCCATACTCGGTTTCGGCACCACGTTTTGGATAGTGCGGATATTCACGAATTGAGCAAATGCGAAACTTGCAAATCGCGTGGCTGTCCCTGATGGTCATTGGTGTGGGGTTAGTGTACGTTGATGTTCTCTACCGCGTACTGTTGGAAATACAGGGAATCCCGGCGCTGGCTGCGCTGGGGGCTGCTCTGATTCTGCTGGCATTGACTGCAATGTTGAACTGGCTTTTCAAGGAAGCTTGGGCAGAATGCAGCCATGCCACCTCGGATGAGCAAAACAACGACTAGCTGGAATAAAACTCCCATCGACAAGGGGGATAATGATGGCAAGCTTTTGGGAAAAGATCAGCGTCAACGGCAGTGAAATGGATATGTATGCCAGCGTGCCTTCCAGCAGCGCCGGCTTCAGCGCGCCTTATCCGGCCGTCCTGGTGGCCCAGCACGCCACGGGCGTTGACGCCTTCATCCAGGACATCTGCGACCGGTTGGCGGCTGAGGGTTATGCCGCTGTAGCTCCGAGCCTGTACCACCGGCACAGTGAGGAGGCCATCGCCGCCTCCGCCGATGGTGGCCCCCGGCCCAGCCCTGGTGTGTTGCTCAGCGACCCTGACATCACCGCCGACATCAACGCCGCCGTGGATTGGCTGCTCAATCACGACGCCGTGCAGAGCGACCGCATCGGCGTGACGGGTTTTTGCATGGGAGGCCGCGTAGCCTGGCTGGCCGCCGCCATCAATTCCAACTTCAAAGCGGTGGTCCCCTACTACGGCGGAAACCTGATGACTACCTGGGGGGTGGGAGAGACTCCGCCGTTCGACATGGCGGACAATATCAACTGCCCCATGCTGTTCCACTTCGGAGAGATCGACGCCAATCCGTCCCAGGACGATATGCGAAAGCTGGACGCCGAGTTGGACCGTCTGGGCAAGGCGCACTGGTTCTACACTTATCCCGGCGCCGACCACGCCTTTATGAACCCGGCCGGCGGGCGCTATAACGAAGCGGCCGCGGTGGCATCCTGGCCTCGCACGTTGGAGTTTTTCGCGCAGTACCTGAAAGCGTAATGGCATAGCAGGGGCGACGCATGCGCCGCCCCTGCGTCTATACTAATCCCACCAACTTCAGGAGGTATCGCAATGGCCAGTTTCTGGGAAAAACTCACTGTTGACGGCAGCGAAATGGATATGTACGCCAGCGTGCCCAGCAGCAGCGCCGGCTTCACCGCACCCTATCCGGCGGTGGTGGTGGCGCAGCACGGCGGCGGCGTGGACGAGTTCATCCGCACCATCTGCGACCGGCTGGCCGCCGAGGGCTACGCCGCAGTCGCGCCCAACCTGTACCATCGCAACTCGGACGAGGTGATGAACGCCGACCCGCGTCCCCGGCCCTGGGATGTGCTCAGCGATCCCGACATCGTCGCCGACATCGGCGCCACGGTGGACTGGCTGCGAAACCACGACGCAGTCACCGACCGCATCGGGGTTACGGGCTTCTGCATGGGTGGGCGCGTGGCCTGGTTGGCCGCGGCGAGCAATCCGCACTTCTCAGCGGTGGCGCCGTACTATGGCGGCAACCTGCTGGTGACCTGGGGCGCGGGCGAAACGCCGCCTTTTGAGCTGGTTGCCAACATCGATTGCCCCATGCTGTTCCACTTCGGCGAGGTTGACGAAAACCCGTCCCAGGACGATATGCGGAAGTTCGACGAGGAGCTGAACCGACTGGGCAAGGAGCACCAGTTCTACGTGTACCGGGACGCTGACCATGCCTTTATGGACTTCACCGGCCCCCGCTACCAGAAGGAAGCCGCCGACCGCTCGTGGCCGCGCACCCTGGAATTCTTCGCCCAGCATCTGAAGTAGCAACACTTGTGTAGGGGCGAATAATCATTCGCCCCTACTACTGACTGTCAACCTGCGCACGATCGTTACCGTGCCGTACAATCAGACAAACGAAGATCTTCGGCTGCGTCTGGCATACGAAGAGCTGCCCAAAACGGAGTTGCACAGCGTATCCACTGTGGAAAGACACCCGGATGTTCGACCGGAATGGATTATGCAAATCATTGCCGGACCTTATGACCGATTTGAGGAATACCGCGAAGGAACACGGATGACCGTTTTGGTTGGACGTGTGCCTCAAGCTCGTCAGTGGATAAAACTGGTGTTTGTAGGCGATCCTGAGACAGGGCTGTTTCACACCGCTTATATGGATCGCAGATTGTCCGGAAGATACGGAGGAAGGCCATGGCGGAACGGGTAAAAGACGTTCAAAAAGCGTTCGAGCCGGAGCCGGTAGTGAAGTATTTTCCCGAAACTCAATCGCTGTGGATTGACAGCGGGAATTCGCTAGGTGAGGGCGAAACAATCGCAAAAGGCGTCGTAGTATTCTACGGCAAAGAAGATGATACAGTGGCCGAAGGGGTGCGTATCGAATTGGCCGAACACGTCCTTAAGCCATTTGTGGATGCCATCATTGCGAAGTACAGCGCGAGGCCGGATCAAACGCAAGATACCGACACAAAGCAAATCTGACGCCGGAAGCCGCGTTTTCAGTTCGACCCCAGACGTCTCCACTCATTCAACTAAGGAGTATCCTAATGCCCCGTGTAGCGCTCGATTTGGAACAGAAAGAGGATCTGGCCGTCATCAAGTCCGACGGTTGGCGGATCGCGCAAGGCCTGGAACCCGGGGAACCGAACCAAGGGTTGGTCGCCGAGATGCTGGGCAGCAACGCCCGTCTGCCCGACTATGACGACTCCGGCTGGGAAAGCGGCGCGGACTTCCAGAAGCGGTATTCCATTGGTTTCACCTTCGCCTGGTATCGCCTGCGGTTCACCATGCCCGAGACGGTGAAGGGCCAGGATGTATCGGCCTGCCGCGTCTGGTTTGAGACCAACGTGGACAACTACGGCGAGGTGTACATCGACGGCAAGATCGACCGCAACATCGGCGCAGTCACGGGCAACAACACGCCCAAGCGCGTGCTGTTGGAAGAGCCGGGCGAGCCGGGTAAGGAACACGTCATCGCCGTGCTGGTCGCCAACGCTCCCCTGGGCGAACCGGTGGGAGCAATCTTTATGCGCCACGCCACCCTGGCCTTCGAGTCCCAGCCGCCGCGGTAGCCCGCCGCGCATTGGGGTGATGCCATGACCGCAGCCACCTGCGACCTCCGCGCGCTCAGCGTGGCGAAAGCCGTGCATGAGCGCGAGCGGCCCCTGGCCACTATCCTGTTCGGTTCCCGGGCCCGGGGCGACTACGAAGAGCGCCGCTCTGACATTGACATCATGCTGGTGCAGGCCGAAGAGCCAGATGGCGAGTACCAAGGGTCAGTGGAGAGATGGGCGGAAGGCGTCGTCCAGGCTGCCTACGGGCGCTGGGTGCCGGTTCAACTGGTCTGGATCTCGGAGCAGGGGTTCAACGAAGGAAAACGGTACATCAACCACGTCGCAACCCAGGCTCTGTTCGACGGTATCATCATGACGCAAAACCCGGAGGAATACCAAAACCGCGACGCAGACGACGAGGAAGCGGAGTACGAGTACGACTGGACGCCCTACAATGAACGGATGCGCCATGCCGAAGCGCATTTAGAAGCATTTGTATTGTGCGTAGAAAATGGGATGAACGATTTAATAATCGGGCAACAGGCGCAGAACACGCTGGAACACGCTATGAAAGCCCTACTGGAAGTCCATCGCGTCAGATACCAGCGCACCCACAACATAGGCAACCTGCTGGGCAATATCAGGCATATCGACCCTGAACTGCGCGATCTGGCTATCAGCATAGCCCCCGACATCTACACCAAATACACAGGCGAGCAAGCGTATGAATTGTCCGAGCCTCTGCTCACTGACCAACCCGACTACCGGGAGCGAACCGTCGCCGACGCCCAGCACATCATCAACCGCGCCCGCGAGGTGCGCCAACAGCAAGACGCTTAGCTCTTGGGCGCAAATCGCTCCATCTATCGCCGCCACCTGCAACGACACCCTGGAGGCTCCACATGGCCACCCAATCCTTCGCCGGCACCGTCAACGCGCCGGACTTTCCTGACAACGTCGAATGGATCAACACCGACCGGCCCCTGAGCATGGCCGACCTGCGCGGGAAGGTGGTGGTGCTGGACTTCTGGACCTATTGTTGAGTGAACTGCATGCACGTGTTTCCGCAGTTGCGGAAAATGGAAGAGAAGTATGCAGACGAACTGGTGGTCATTGGCGTCCACTCGGCCAAGTTCCCCAACGAGAAGTACGCCGATAACGTGCTGATGGCGGCCCAGCGTTACGAGTTGGAACACCCCATCGTCAACGATGCCGAGTTTGAGGTTTGGCGGCAGTATGCCTGCCGCGCCTGGCCCACCCTGATGTTCGTTGACCCTGAGGGCAAGGTCATCGGCAAGCACGAGGGTGAGTTGCCTTACGAGGCCTTCGACGACCTGCTGGGCCGTATGATCGCCGAGTTCGATGGACAGGGCTTGATCGACCGTCGCAGCCTGGGCCTCAAACCGGAGGCGGCGGCGGAGTCCGCCCTGGCCTTTCCCGGCAAGGTGCTGGCCGACGGCCCGGGCAACCGGCTGTTCATCGCCGACACCAACCACAACCGCATCGTCATAACCGATTTGGAAGGACAGGTCCAGGCCGTCGTCGGCTCCGGCGCTGAGGACTTCGCGGACGGCGACTACGCATCCGCCGCCTTCAACCATCCCCAGGGCATGGAATTGTTGGGCGACATTCTCTATGTGGCGGACACCGAGAACCACGCCATACGTCGGGTCAACCTCTCCGCCGGTACGGTGGACACCATCGCCGGCACCGGGGAGCAGGGCCACGACCGCCGGGCGCAGGGGCCGGGGCGTCAGATAGCCCTGAGCAGTCCCTGGGACCTGGCCCATCACGACGGCACGTTGTACATCGCCATGGCCGGCATCCACCAGCTTTGGCGGCTGTCGCTGGCCGACGGTACGGTCTGCCCCCACGCCGGCACCGGCGGTGAGAATATTGACAACGGCCCGCTGGCCACCGCAACGCTGGCCCAGCCCAGCGGCATCGTCGTGGGAACCGACCGGGGAGGCGACGCCACGCTGTACTTCGCCGACTCGGAGACCAGCAGCATCCGCAGCGCCGGCATCGACCCGGTGGCGGGGCGGGTGGCGACGCTGGTGGGCATCGACCTGTTCGCCTTCGGCGACCGGGACGGCGTGGAGCACCACGTGCGTCTGCAACACCCCATCGGCATCGAGTGGCACGAGGGCGAGCTGTTCATCGCCGACACCTACAACCACAAGATCAAGAAGGTCCTGCCGCTAACCCGCTCGGTGCAGACCGTCCTGGGTTCCGGCGCGGTGGGCCTGCACGACGGCGCGGGAAAGCTGGCGACGTTCAGCGAACCCAGCGGGCTGAGTTTCGCCGTTTTCGACAACGGGCGAGCGCCGCTGCTCTACATCGCCGACACCAACAGCCACGCCATCCGCGTTGCCGACCTCCAGGCCGACGAGGTTCGGACGCTGGAGCTGAGCGGGCTGTAATCTTCACGAAATCAACAGGTGACAAATATGGTAGTTTCCGAGGCATCCGACCCGACCGCCGAACCCATGGTCGAGATGGCTGAACCCGACCCCGAATACGCAGTCCATTCCGAAGACAGCATCACCCTGCTTGCCAGCAAGATAATCCGCGACGTGCTGGTCACCCGCGGCGAACCCATACGGCGAGCGCAGCTATGGCAGGCCGTAGAGCTATCGATGGGCGACCGGTCGCCCGACGTGGACGGCGTGTTGAAACGGGACTGGTTCAGCAACCAGGACACCGGGCCGGGCCGCTGGCGCCTGACCGACGTGGTTGAAACCGGCGCCTCCCCCTTCACCAACTCCGCCGGCGCGGTCAACCTGGCCGCAGTGGTCGAATATCTCCGGGTGTGTCGCCAAGGCGAGGCTCCCTACATCGGCGATGTCGGGGAGTTCATCAAGCTGTGCCGGCCTGATATCGAACTGGATGCCGGTTGGCTGCTGGAGAGCGGCCGGGCCATTGAGTAGATTGGTTCATCTACCTGGCCATCGCGTCGGCGTCGCGTCTTCGTTTGTTGCCATGGGTAGGGGCGAATGATCATCCGCCCCTACCCATTGTGCGGCAACGCTGACCCCTTTCGAACATCCGCGATATAGCGCTGCCGCCGCTATGCCCGCCGTTCATCGACCCGGCTAGTCTGTTATACTGCCTGTCGCCGTTATTTGCCGGCGGGTGGCGTGACGCCGGCGCAGTGAACCACGTGCTATAACCGCAGAGGAGAAAGTTCCCAAAATGCCTGAACCCACAACCCGCATCGTTGAAAGCGACGTTCTGATCATCGGCGGTGGCATGGCCGGCTGCGGCGCGGCTATTGAAGCACGCTACTGGGGCGGTGACGACCTGCGCATCGTTATGGTGGATAAAGCGGCCACCGACCGGAGCGGCGCCGTGGGCGAGGGCCTGTCGGCCATCAACATGTACATGGGGATGCGGCACGGCTGGAACCAGCCCGAGGACTACGTTGAGTACGTCCGCAACGACATGATGGGCATTTCCCGGGAGGACCTGGTGTACGACGTGGCGCGCCACGTGGACAGCAGCGTCCATATGTTTGAGGAGTGGGGTCTCCCCTTCTGGTACGACGATGAGGGGATATACGTCCGCGAGGGACGCTGGCAGGTGATGATCCACGGGGAGGCCTACAAGCCCATCGTGGCAGAGGCTACCAAGAAGGTACTCGGCCCGGATGACCACTTCGAGCGCGTGTTCATCTCCCACCTGTTCACCGACGCCGACGACCCCAACCGGATCGCGGGCGCAGTCGGGTTCGGGGTGCGAGAGGATGTCATCTACGTATTCAAGGCCCGCTCGGTGATCAGCGCGGCCGGCGGCGCAACCGCCCTGTTCCGTCCCCGCAGCGTGGGTGAGGGCATGGGCCGCACCTGGTACTCCATCTTTGATACCGGCTCGGTGTACGGCCTGGTCATTCCGGTGGGCGCGGAGATGACCCAGATGGAACACCGCTTCGTGCCCAGCCGTTTCAAGGACTCCTACGGGCCGGTGGGCGCGTGGTCCCAGCTGTTCCGTGCCGATTTGACCAACGCCGCCGGCGAAAACTACTTCATCAACCGCCTGCCCGAACTCAAAAAGTACGATCCCTACGGCTCGGCGTTCCCCACCCCCACGCCGCTCCGCAACCATCTGCTCTGGACGGAAATCCAGGCCGGCAACGGACCCATCCACCTGAAAACCCCCGAGGCCATCGACGCGCTGGCCGCCGGCGACGAACACCGCAAGCGGGAAATCATCGCCGAAGCCTGGGAGGACTTCCTGGACATGACCATCTCCCAGGCCATCCTGTGGGCGGCGCACAACATCGCCCCGGAGGAACGGCCCTCCGAGGTGGTGCTGGCCGAACCTTACATCATGGGCAGCCACAGCGGGGAGTCCGGCGCGTGGGTCAGCGGCCCCGAGGATGTGTCCCCGGACGGCTATCACTGGGGCTACAACAAGATGACCACCGTGCGCGGCCTCTTCGCCGCTGGCGACGGCGTGGGCGCGTGTCCGCACAAGTTCTCATCCGGCTCTTTCACCGAAGGGCGGCTGGCGGGCAAGTCAGCCGTCATCTACGCTCTGGACAACACGACACCGCCCAGAACCGACGACCGGCAGATTGACCGGCTCAAGGAGCAGGTGTGGGCGCCCATGGTGACTTTCGAGTCCAACCAGTACGCCTCCAGCAATCCCGATGTGAACCCCAACTATCTACTGCCCCGCCAGGGCCTGTACCGGCTGCAAAAGCTGATGGACGAATACGTCGCCGGCGTGTCCGCCGGGTTCACCACCAACGAGGCCACCATGCTGCGGGGCCTGGAACTGCTGGGGATGCTGCGCGAGGACCTGGATAAGCTGGGCGCGCGCAACCGCCACGAGCTGCTCCGCTGCCATGAACTCATCCACCGCGCCTGGGTCGGCGAAGCCCACCTGCGCCATATGCTGCACCGCAAGGAGACGCGCTGGCCGGGCTTCTACTACCGCTCCGACTACCCCGAAATGGACGAGGCAAATTGGAAGGTCTTCGTCAACTCCCGCTACGACGCTGAGTCTGGTGAGTGGAGCGTGTTCACCCGCCCGTGCCCGCAGGTGTTCTGACCAACCGCTGACGGCATGGCCATCATTGCGACTGGGTTCGGACCGGCGCGGAGGACGACATGATCGACGAAGGACCCAAGCCAGTAGAACTGCTGGCTACAGCCATCGGTCAGGTTCAAGCAGTGATGTCAGGAGTCACTCCGGCGCAACTCGACAACGCTACTCCATGCGCACAATGGGACGTCTGCGCCCTTATGAACCATATGCTGGGCGGGCTTGAAACAACCGCCGGGTGCATGGCGGGAAGCCCGCCGGACCGCAACCCAATGGAAGCCGACAGCAGCCTGACCGGCCAACGGGACATATCCGCGTTGACGGATGCGTACCGCAAGGAAGCGGAACGGCTGCTGCGACTGGCCCGCGAACCCGACGCCCTGGACCGCGTGGTCCCGTCGCCCTTTGGCGAAATGCCGGCGGCGCGATTTGTAGTCGGCACCGTGCTGGACCAAACCATCCACTGCTGGGATTTGGCCAAGGCCACCGGACAGGACATCGCTCTGCCCGCCGAACTGGTCGAGTACGCGATGCCGGTCCTGATGGGCGGGTTCGCGGAAGGCGGCCGCGCCATGGGCGTCGTCGGCCCTGAGGTCGCAGTGCCGGAAGGGGCCAGCGCGCAGGACAAGCTCCTCGGCTACATGGGACGCCAGCCGTAACGAGGCTGCGCTATGGCCTACGATGAGTTGTTGGCGGGCCGCGTGCGCGCCGGCCTTGCCGACCGTTCCAGTATTTCCGAGCGCAAGATGTTCGGCGGCTTGGCTTTTATCCTGGCCGGCAATATGTGCTGCTGCCTCACCGACCGGGGCTTGATGGTGCGGGTTGGTCCGGACGCCTATGAGGACGCGCTCGTGTTGCCCCACGCCGGGCCGATGAACATGACCGGCCGACCAATGCGAGGGTGGGTGCTGGTGGTATTGGAGGGACTGGCTGGGGATGATGGCCTAGCCGAGTGGGTGTGCCGGGGAGCGGATTTTGCCGCCACGCTGCCGGCGAAGTAGGACGCGCCAGCGTCAGTCCCTGGGCATCGCTTCCGGTTTTTGGGCAGCCGACGCAGGATATGGTCTGCCAATCATCCCCTGCTCCATATCTGCTAAAATGCCCCGACCTGACCGACCCTGCTCCGATGCACTAGGGAGGCAACATGACCACTACCATTTACGATGCCGAGCGCCGCGATATTTCCATTGCCGTGGGCGGCGACGCCATGATCACCCGGCGGATGCAGGCCTTCCAGGAACCGCGTTTCCTCAAGCTGGTGGACATCCTTCGGACCGCTGACGTGTCGCTGGTCAACCTGGAGATGCTGTTCCACGACTACGAGAGCAGTTGGCAGTGGAGCAGCGCGACCTACACTCGCTCGGACCCCAAAAACCTGGATGAACTCAAGTGGATGGGCATCAATGCGGTGACCACCGCCAGCAACCACTCATTCGACTTTTCCGAGGGCGGTTTCCTGACCACCCTGGAGCACTGTCGGGAGTTCGACCTGGCCCAGGCCGGCGGCGGACGCAACCTGGACGAGGCTCGTTCTCCCGCCTACGTGGACTCGGCACGGGGACGGGTGGCGGTGATGGGCGCCACCAGCACCTTCAGCGAGCAGTCCCGGGCCGGCGCCGGCCGCCCTGACTTCCCCGGGCGACCGGGGGTAAACGCCCTGCGCCACGACATCGCCCACCACGTGCAGCAGGAGGTGTTCGACGCGCTGCGCAAGGCCAACCTGGAGCTGGGCTACGAGGAGGAACACGCCTTCCATCGCGCCTTCGGCTTCCGGGGCGACGAAGACGCGACCGACCACAATACCGAGATAGATTTCCTGGACCACAAGTTCATCCTGGACGAGGAGTTCGCCGTCCGCACCGCGCTGAACGAAGACGACCGACTGGGCATCGGCAACTGGATCCGGGGAGCGCAGAAGCTGTCGGACTGGCAGGTCTATGGCGTCCACTGCCACGAGAGCGGACCCGATGGCGATTTCCACGGCCATTCCCGCCTGTCGCCGCCCAACTTCCTGGTGGACTTCGCCCGCTGGACCATCGACCAGGGCTGCGCCGCCTTCGTGGGCCACGGCCCCCACTTCCTGCGGGGCATCGAGATCTACAAGAACCGGCCCATTTTCTACAGCCTGGGCAACTTCATCTTCCAGAACGAAAGTGTCCTGTGGCTGCCCCACGAGGCCTACCGGCGTTTCGGCCTGGACGCCAACAGCACCCCCGGCGATTACCTGGACACCCGCTCCGGCGGCGGCACCCGCGCCTTTGCCGGCGACCCAGTGTTCTGGCAGAGCGTGGTGGCGGTGTGCAACTACGCCGGCGGCGACCTGAAAGAGATCATCCTGTATCCCATCGACATGGGCTTTGGCCGTCCCATTCCTCAGCGGGGTCGCCCCGTGCTGGCTGACGAACCCATGGCCCGCGAGACCCTGCAATGGCTGCAGGACGTTTCCAGCCCCTTCGGAACCGAGATTTCCATCGAGGAACAGGAGGGTGACGTGGTGGGAGTGATACGGGTTTAGGGAGACGGGTTTGCAATGCAAGCGCCCGGGAAACGATTCCCGGGCGTTTTGCTTGTCGTATCATCCTCCGATTCCTCGGCAGACCAACCACTCGACAACGCCCATTCCCACGGAGAACACACTGTTATGCAAGCCATCGATATGCACATCCACGTCCCCCGGGAGCCGGGGCTGCCCGAGATCGAGATTGAGGCCGAGTTGCTGCGCTACTTCCGCGCCCCGCCACCGCCCAAGGACCCTGCGGAGATGGCCGACAAGTTCCGCGAGCTGGACCTTTTCGGCGTAATCTTCTCGGTGGATACCACCACCAACACGGGCGAAAAACCCGACAGCAACGACTGGGTGTCCAGCATCGTCAACGCCCACCCGGACCAGTTCATGGGGTTCGCTTCCGTTGACCCCTGGCTGGGCAAGGCGGCGTGCTACGAATTGGAGCGGTCGGTGAAGGAGTTGGGCCTGAAGGGACTCAAGCTGCACCCGATACACCAGGCGTTTTTCCCCAACGACACGCGGTTCTATCCCCTGTACGAAGTGGCCGACGGATTGGGCATTCCCGTGCTGTTCCATTCCGGTTTTGCCGGCGCCGGTTCTGGTACGCCGGGCGGGAGCGGCCTCAAGCTCAAGTACAGCCAACCGATACCCTGCTTCGACGACGTGGCCGCCGACTTCCCCAACATGACGGTCATCATGGCCCACCCTGCGTGGCCCTGGATTGACGAGCAGATTGCCGTGGCCCTCCACAAGTCCAACGTCTTCCTGGACCTGTCCGGCTGGATGCCCCGGTTCATCCCGGAGACGCTGATCCGGGAGACCAACACCCGCCTGCAGGACAAGGTGATGTTCGGCTCCGACTATCCTTTCATCCAGCCGGACAGCTGGCTGGCCGATTTCCAGAACCTCCAGATGCGCGACCACGTTATCCCGAAGGTTCTGCTGGAAAACGCGCGGCGGGCGTTGAACATCGCGGCCTGACCAACCTCAACCCGCAGGGGATGGCGATGTTATGATGTCGCCATCCCGCCTTTTGTGGCGCTGTCGGAGGTTGATGATGGTACTCGTTGGACAAGAATTGGAAACCGGGATGATTCAGTACACCAGCCGCGACGGGACGGCCATCAACGCCCTGTACAGCCGGCCGGTCGGCCCGGGACCCTACCCCGGCGTCATCGTCACCATGGAAGGCATGGGGCTGATGGACCACCACAAGGAAATCGCCGTGCGGTTTGCCGGGCAGGGCTACCTGGCCATCGCGCCCGACCTGTACACCCGGGAAGGCACGCCGGAGCCGGAAAATGTGCTGGCCACGCTGTTCGGCGCCCCCGATTCGCAAGCCATGGACGACCTGGAAGGAGCCGCGTCGTTCCTCAAGTCCCAGGCCGATTCCAACGGCAAGGTGGGCATCATCGGCTTCTGCTCCGGCGGAAGGTACACCCTGATGATGGCCTGCCTGAGCAACAACATCGACGCGGCGGTGGACTCGGCCGGAGGCCACATCGTCCACGAACCCACCGAACTGCGCCCGGTGCAGCCCATGGACATGGTCCCCGATCTGTCCTGCCCGCTGCTGGCGTTATTCGGCGTGGAGGATGAGAACCCCACGGCGGAACAAGCAGAGCAGATGAAGGCCCTGCTGGACCAGCACGGCAAGACCTACGAATGGTTGATGTACAACAACGCCGGCCACGCCTTCTTCGCGGATTACAGGCCAAGTTACCGGGCCGCGCCGGCCCAGGATATGTGGCACCGGGTGCTCCTGTTCTACGATCGCCACCTCAGAAACTGATTTCTCTTGACCTGTCATTGCGAGTCCGCCTCTGGCGGATGGCAATCTCGCCGAGGTAGGAGAGGCGTTCAGGCATGGCCGGCCAGCACCGCTACGGGATTGCCGCGTCGCTTCGCGCCTCGCAATGACAGCACGGGTACACCTAAGAACGGCGGGGAATTGGCGGCGTAGATCACGTAATGTCCGGGCCGAAGATGAGGTCCTGGGGCGTGGGGTAGGCGGCGTAGAGCCGCTCCCGCGCCTCGGCGAAGGCTTCCATGGACCAGGGCGCGACGTCCCGCATCACCCGTCGCATCTCGGCCATCTTGCCGGCCAGTGGGTTGGCAATCTGAACCGTGCGGTCAGGATCCAGGGACGTCCCATCATAGATCAGGAACACGACGCGCTCCTGCGCGGCCAGTATCTCCAGCTCCTCAAAACCCCGCCCGTCGTCGGCATAGGGGTTGATCCACGATTCGTACCAGGTGTCGCCCACCCGAGCCACCAGGGGCACCAGGTGAACGTCGCCGATTTTGAACAACCGGGTCTCCAGGGAAATGCTGGGGTTCGCTGACAAGCGTCGCACCGCCTCCGGCGCGTTCTGTACCAGGAAGCATACCTCCGGCGGCGATCCAGGCTCCTGTACGATGGTGGTAAGCATCCCGCCGCCGGAGGAGAACAGGATTTCCAGCGGGCTGTTCAGGTTCTGGTAGCGGGTGGCGAACCCTCGCATTTCCAGCCAGGTCCAGCTGATGCACTTTTCCAAATCGGCCAATTCGTAGGCGATGCGGTCGGCGTCGGGGCGGTCGCCCAGGGCGCCGGCGGCGACGGCGTGAATCCATCCGCCGATGCTGGTCATCAGGATGGCCGGCTCGTCCTCCGCGCCGGGAGGTCGGAGCGTCATTTCTAACAGTGGACCTTCTCCCGCCGACGTAATACCGAATGTGGCGCGTAGAAAGTCATCCGATTGCCCCGCCGGCGCCTCAGTCGCCTTGAACCAGTAACCTGTCGGCGGGATGCGTACTTCCTCGTCAGCGGCCAGCGCCTGTTCCAGCATCGGGGCAAGTATCTCTACAGTGCCACCGGCTACGTCGCTCTGCGAGATGTCCTCCTGATCGCCCGACTCCAATGTCAGGCGGCGCAGGGTTGTGGTCTTCGGGCGTTCCGGCATATTGCCCTCGATTTGGGTAGCTTTGTCAGAATCAGCAACTGTCTTGATGGTCAAGGGGTTAGGCGGCGGCAATAGGGTTTTGCCAGGGATTCTTGGATTTCCAGGATTGTAGCCGTTACGCCATCAAAGTACCTAATCCTGTCAATCCTCTAATCTGGAAAATCCTGATTCTGACGATTACCTTTCACTCCAGGCGCCGTATGCGCGGCAGGCCCAGCCCGGTGACCACGTTGATCGCGGTCAACGCCGCTCCGTTGATGAGCAATGCGCCCGGCGCGCCCACCACGCCGGCCAGCGCGCCCACTCCCACGTGGCCCACCGGCGCGAAGCCCACGGCCAACACCCAGGTTCCCATTGCGCGGCCCCGTTCCTCATCGGGAACGTAGTCCTGCATCATGGCCTTGTAGAGCGTATCAACGGCCATGGCGGAGGCGTTGACGAACAGCAGCACCGCCAGGAAGGTGTAGATGTTGACCGAAAGAGAGAACATCATCATCCCCAAGCCGAAACCGATGGCCGTGGCAAACATCAGCAGGCCCTTTTTGCGGGTGGTGCCCAACCCGGCCAGCAGCCACAGGCCGAGCAAGCCGCCGGCCTGTCGGCCGGCGGTCATCACGCCCAATCCCGTCGCACCGACGTGCAGCACGTCCTTGGCGAATACCGGGAGCAGCGTCATGTGGGTGAACCCCAACACCTCGGTGGTGGCCGTCAGGAACATGAGGACCAGTATCAGGCGCTGGTTGCGGATCAGTCTGGCGTAGCCGGCCAGGTTCTGCAGCACCGATTCCGCCGATGCGCGAACCGAGCGGCCCGGGTTGCCAATGGTCAGGGTGGCTGCTGCGGAGCCCGCGTAACACACCGCCGACGCGACGAACTGCCAGCCTGGCCCGGTAAGGTCGATCAGGGCTCCCGAGGCCAGAGATCCAACGATGCCGCCGCCCTGCATCGCCATCGCCCCCAGGGCCATCCCATTGAGAGCGTAACCTGATCCCACTATGTCGTAGGTGAAAGTCTGTCGGACGGTAATTGTGAAAGCCAGCGCGCTGCCCAGGGCGAATACCAGGGCGATGATGACCCACACGTTGGCCAATCCGGCCAGCAGCAACACCGCCATCAACAAGGCGCAACCCGATGCTCCCAGCGTACCCACCCGCAGCAGGGAACGCCGGCCCCAACGGTCCGCTATGGCGCCGGACAGCATCCCCAGCACGAAGAAGGGCAGCATCCGGGCGGCGGCCCCCAGGCCCACCATGAACTCGGAGCCGGTCAGCTCGTAAATCAGCCAACCCACCGATACCTGTTCCATCCCCGTAGCCAGGGAATAGAGCAGTGTCGATCCCCACAGCAGGCGAAAATCGCCGATGCGCAGGGAAACCGCCCAGTTTCCAGCAATGTTCACGATGCCGGATGATACACCCATTGCAACAAGTAACCATCTTTGCGGGGAATCCGCTCTCGCCCGCTTCGGTATAACGAACGCCCAGAATGTTGTAGATTTGGCTGATGGACACGCTGAGAGAAGAGAACTCATGAAGACAATGAGCGTGGACGACAGCCTCTATTCAGCTCTTGAAGCAGCGTCTGACCGCAGCGGCAGGTCAATCCAGGAGTTGGTGAACGAGGCTATTGTGTCCTGGCTGGCGGAAGCGGCGATGGATGAAGCGGAACACGCCGCGATTGAAGATGTTCGCGTCGAAGCAGCCGAACCGGGTGGAGTCGAGTTCGAATCATTCTTCGACGACCTTTTGGGGGGAGCGAAGCTGATTGCCGCCGTATCAGGTTGAGGCGTTTCCATAACCAAATCGTTCTGCAATAGCAGGCGATTCTGGATTCCCGCTTTCGCGGGAATGACGGGTTGGGGTGGGAACGACGGCGATGGTGCGATTGGCCTGGGCGCGCTGAAAAATGACCGGGGATTTCATTCCAAGATGGTATTATTGGCCCACGCCCAACCGACCCCGGAGGGATTGTTATGCCTTTTGGAAATGAAGATTGGCTGGCCCTGACCCAGGAAGAACCGATTGAACCCGAAATTCCTCTCTGCGACCCGCACCACCATTTTTGGGACGGGCGGTTGCAGAGCATCCCCTACCAGCGATACCTGATCCACGAGTTGATGGCCGACCTGGACTCCGGCCATAACGTTCGCTCCACGGTGTTTGTGGAAGCCCGGTCGATGTACCGGGCCGACGGGCCGGAGGAGATGCGCCCCGTCGGCGAGGTGGAGTTCGTGCAGGGCCTGGCGGCCGCCAGCGCCAGCGGCACCTACGGCGAGGCCCGGGCCGCCGCCGCCATCGTCGGCCACGCCGACCTGAAGCTGGGCGACGACGTAGCCCGGGTGCTGGAGGCATTGCAGGCGGCCAGCCCCAACCGCTTCAAGGGCATCCGTCACAACGTCACCTGGAGTCCCGACCCCTCGATTGAGGACCGGGAAACCCAGGGGATAATGTCCAACGAAACCTTCCGAACCGGCGCCCGCGTGCTGGCCGGCCTGGGATTGTCGCTGGACGTGATGCTGTCCTTCCCGCAGCTGAACGAGCTGGCTGAGTTCGCCCGTGCGGTGCCGGAGGTCTCCATCATCCTCAACCACCTGGGTGGGGTGAGCCGGACGGGGACCTACGCCGGCAAGGACGATGAGATCATACCGGCGTGGCGGGAGGGCATCCGCGCCGTGGCCGAATGTCCCAACGTAACCTGCAAGCTGGGCGGCATGGGTATGCCCCGCTGGGGGTTCGGCTGGCCCGCCCGCGCCGTTCCCATCGGCTCCGAAGAGTTGGCCGATGCAATGGCGCCGTGGATGAACTACGCCATTGAGCAGTTCGGGCCGGAACGCTGTATGTTCGAGAGCAATTTCCCGCCGGACAAGGTCTCCTTCTCGTACAACGTCATGTACAACGCCTTCAAGCGCCTGTCCCAGGGTTACAGCGCAGCCGAGCGTGCCGAGCTCTTTCACGACGCGGCGGCTCGGGCGTATCGCATCGAGACTTAACCGGATGTCAAAACCCCCTCTCCCCACCAGGGGAGAGGGCTGGGGTGAGGGGGAAACTCCCATGAAGTACGACGTCATCATAGTGGGCGCCGGTTCGGCCGGCTGCGTGCTGGCCAACCGGCTGTCGGAAGACCCCGGCCGTTCCGTGCTGCTGCTGGAGGCCGGGCCGGACTACCCGGACCCTGAACTGTTGCCGGCTGAGTTGAAGCACGATATGAACCAGGCCGCATCGGAAGAGGGCGCGGCGCACAACTGGTCCTTCGTGGGTCAGTCCACTCCGCAGCAGCCGCGTCCGCTGCACGTGGCCCGGGGCAAGGTCACCGGGGGCAGTAGCGCCATCAACCATCAGATCGTGCTGCGCGGTATGCCCGAGGACTTCGATGATTGGGCCGCCGCCGGCAACGACGAGTGGGCCTATCAGAAAACCCTGCCCTACTTCCGCCGACTGGAAAATGACGCCGACAACCGGGACGACTTTCACGGCAACGACGGCCCCATCCCGGTATGGCGGCATGCGCGCGAGACCTGGCTGCCGTTGCAGGCGGCTTTCTACCAGGCGTGCCGCGACGCCGGGTTCCCCGACGACCCGGACATGAACCATCCTGACGCCACCGGGGTCGGACGGATGCCCCTGAACAACCCCGGCGGCGTGCGGATGAGCACCGCCATCACTTATCTGGACGCCTGCCGCCACCGGTTGAACCTGACCATCCGGGCCAACGTCGTCGCCCGTTGCATCCGGTTCGACGATGGTTCGACAGGCTCACCACGAGCGACTGGCGTGGAGGTTGAGAGCAACGGCGAGTCCTTCGTCGTCGAGGGGGAGGAAATCATACTGGCGGCCGGCGCCATTGCGTCGCCACAGTTGCTCCTGCTGTCCGGTATAGGCCCTGCCGAGGAGTTGCGCCCGCTGGGCATCGATCCGGTCCACGACCTGACCGGCGTGGGTCGCGGCATGAAGAACCACCCGTCGGTCTCCATCGTGTTCCGCTCGCAGCCGGAGCACCACCTGTCCCCCGATGCGCCCCGCAACCAGGTGGGGCTGCGGTTCACTGCCAACGGCTCATCCCAGCGCAACGACATCCAGGTGCAGCCCACCACGTCCTACCCGGAAAGCCGGGACGCGCCCGACATTCGCATTGGCTGCCGGCTGGAATATCCCTATAGCGAGGGCCTGCTGACCTTGGACTCCGCCGACGTATCGGATCAACCCAATCTGGATTTCCGGTCACTCACCGATCCCAGGGACCTTCCCCGGTTCCGCGACGCCGTCCGCCGCACCGTGCAGATATTCGAGCATCCCGCCTTTGCCGGCCTGCTGGCGGAACGCCTGTCGCCCACCGACGCCGATCTCGCCAGTGACGACGCCCTGGACGCCTGGCTGCAGCAGAACGCCGGCATCGCCGGCCACGCCTCCGTAACCTGCAAGATGGGCCCCGCATCCGACCCGAAGGCGGTGGTGGACCAATACTGCAACGTTCACGGCCTGGAAGGTCTGCGGGTAATCGACGCTTCGGTGATGCCCGACATCGTCAGGGCCAACACCAACGCGACGATCATCATGATGGCCGAGCGGGCCGCCGACTTCGTACGTGAAGGGCGATAGTGGCGGATCCAACGGATTGGTTTTGAGCCGGTAACCTTTTCCCCCTTGCCGCTCCGTCCACTACCGATATACGATGAGCCCAACGTCAAACGACCTGTTGAACCCGACAACGAGGTGTCCACCATGGCCGTGACCAACGATGCGGAACTGCGAACCGTTTATCCGTCGCCAGCGCCCCGGGCAGCGCAGAAGGTGCTGGCCCACTTGGACATTCATTGTCGAAACTTCATCGCCCTGTCCCCGTTCTGCGTGTTGAGTTCCAGCGACGGCAACGGCCAGGCCGACGCTTCGCCGCGGGGCGACCCGCCGGGGTTCGTCAAGGTGCTGGACGACCGCACGTTGCTGCTCCCGGATCGCCCGGGCAACAACCAGGTGGACTCGTTGCAGAATATCGTGGAAAACCCCGGCGTGGGCCTGCTGTTTTTCATCCCGGGCATGAACGAAACCCTGCGCGTGAAGGGTAGGGCCGAGATCACCACCGACCCCGACCTCCTTGAGCCGTTGACCGTGGGCGGCCGGCCTCCGCTGTCGGGTTTGAAAGTCACCGTAGAGGAAGCGTTTTTGCACTGCGGCCGCGCTCTGATCAGGGGACGGCTCTGGGACGCCGACGCGCAGATCGAACGGTCATCTTACCCGAGCTACGGCCAGGTCCTCGCGGACCAGATCGCCGGCGCCGACGCCCGGGAGATCGACGACGATGAGTTGGAAGCCAATCGCCAGCGGCTCTACTGACGCGATGGCTATCAACTCGCTTGACCGGCTGACATGCCGTTATGCCGGCGCCGCATAACGGCCAGATCCGTCATTCCCCGCACCACCGACACCCCGGCTGCATCCCAAAAGGGACTTCCGGCACGTGTGAGGACCGGATGCCCGGTTGACACTCCCGCAGGCCTGTTCATATACTGCTTCGGGTTTGCCCACGCAAGTTTGCGCGTAAGCCTTTTTCGACCAATTCAGTAACCTCCGGCTGGTCTATGAGCAGAAAGAATATCGTTGTGGTCGGCGGCGGCACCGGCAACCATACCACCCTGACGGGTTTGCGTTCTTGCGATTGCAACCTTACCGCCGTCGTCGCAATGACCGACAGCGGGGGCAGCAGCGGACGCCTGCGCGACGAATTGGGCCACCTGCCGCCCGGAGACCTGCGACGCTGCCTGATGGCGCTGGCTGAAGATTCGACGGAGTCGAACCTGATGCGCCGACTCTTCGACTACCGCTTTTCCGCCGGCGAGGGTCTGAACGGGCACAGCTTCGGCAACCTCCTGTTGGCCGCGTTGACCGAAGTCACTGGGGATACCATTACCGCTATTGACGAGGCGGCCCGCATCCTGGGCATAAGCGGCACGGTGCTGCCGGTAACTCTCACCAGGTCAACGCTTTGCGCCCGTTTAGTTGACGGCTCTGAATTGGTTGGAGAAGCGGCCATCGACCTGCGGGCCGACAACCTGGACGTCGCCATCGACTACATCCATCTCGATCCCAAGGCATACGTCTATCCGCCGGTGCTGGACGCTATCGCTTCCGCCGACGCCATCATCCTTGGCCCCGGGGACATCTACACCAGCGTTCTGCCCAACCTGCTGGTGGAGGACGTGGCGCAGGCCATTAACGAATCGGACGCGGTGAAAATCCACGTCTGCAACCTGATGACCAAGCCCAATGAGAGCGGTGGGTTCCATACCTCGGATTTTCTGGCGTTGCTCACGGACTACCTGGGAACGCGGCAACCGCTGGACTTCCTGCTGGTGAACAACACTCCCATACCGGCGCGGCTGCTGGACCGCTACGCGGCGGAGGGGCAGTATCCCGTGGAATTGGATGTGGCGGAGTCGCTGACCATGGCGGGACGCATCGTGGAGCGGCCCCTGCTGGCTCCAGGGGTTTTCATCCGGCACAACCCGGCGGCGCTGGCCTCCGGCATCATGGAAATCGTCATGGCCAACGAGGGTTCTCGGCATGATGCCGGAATCGTGCCTACGGTTTTCGACTGCGACGATTTCACCCTGCCCGTTCTTTCCGGCGCCACCTTGACGGTGGACAGCGCGGATACCGACGGCGACTAGATTCTGGGATAGCCCGAATGTGCGGGATTGTCGGTTATGTGGGTGACCGGCCGGCTTGGCCCATCGTGCTGGAGGGCCTGCGCCGCCTGGAGTACCGGGGCTACGACAGCGCCGGCGTCGCGGTGCTGGAACCCGAGGGCGGCTTGCAGGTGCGAAAAACGGTGGGACGAGTCCTGGGACTGCTCCACGACGCCTCCTGCCCCGATCCGGTGGGTTCGGCGGGACTGGGGCACACCCGCTGGGCAACGCACGGGCGGCCTTCGGAAGCCAATGCCCACCCCCATACGGACTGCACGGGCCGCATCGCGGTGGCCCACAATGGCATCGTGGAGAATTACCTGTCGCTGAAGCGGGAATTGCAGCAGCAGGGCCACGTGTTCAAGTCGGAGACGGACACCGAGGTAATCTCGCACCTGATCGAAGATGGCATGAGCAGCGGGTTGAGCCTGCCCCGGGCCGTTTTGCGCATGGGCGAACGGGTTCAGGGACCCCAGGCGGTGGTCGCCGTGCTGGAAGGGGACGACAGCCTTTGCGCCCTGCGGCTGGGCCACGCCGGTGGGGTCGCCGTGGCGCACCACGAGGGACAGGGCATCGTGTCCAGTGATTTGCCGGCGCTGCTGCCCCTGATTGGTCAAAGTTCGTACGGGCGAGCCGGGCATTTGCCGGTGAGTTTCCTGGAGGACGGCGAAGTCGCTGTGGTGACCCGGCAGGGGATCACGTTCCTCGACCGAAACGGGAAGTCGGTGGACAAACCGCTGCGCTCGGTTTCGCTGGACGACGTACTGGTGGACCGTGCCGGGTATCGTCACTTCATGCTCAAGGAGATTATGGAGCAGCCGCAGGCGGTGGTCTCCTCCCTGCGGGACCGAGTGGACTTCGACGCCGGGAGAGTCACTTTGCCCGAGCTGGCGATGGACGATGCGGAGTTGGCGAAAGTGCGGCGGGTGGTGTTAATCGGCTGCGGCACCAGCCTCAACGCGGCGCAGGTGGGTCGGCACCTGGTGGAACGGCTGGCCGGAATCCCCGCCGAGGCGGAGTCGGCCTCGGAGTTCCGCTACCGCGATCCCTTCCTTGACGACGGCACGCTGGTGGTGGCCGTGGGCCAGTCGGGGGAGACGGCGGATACAGTCGCGGCGATGGAGGAAGCGCGACGGAGCGACGCCAGCCTGGTGACCATCTGCAACGCACCCGACAGCCAGGCAACCCGGCTGGCGGACCACGCGCTGCTGATGCGCTGCGGCGTGGAGGTTGGCGTAGCCAGCACCAAGACCTTTTTGGCCTCGCTCACTATACTGAACCTGCTGGCGATGCGGCTGGGCGCGGCGCGAGGTTACGCCGATGCTGGAACGCAACGAGCATGGACGGAGGGACTGGCGCGGCTGCCCGGTCACATTGGGGAGATGCTGGGCCGAGCCGGCGATGTGGAAGGAGTGGCGCGGCGATACTACGACCGCCGGAACTTCCTGTACCTCGCCCGGGGCATCAACGCGCCTATCGCCACGGAAGGAGCGTTGAAGCTGAAGGAAATCAGCTACATTCACGCCGAGGCTTACCCGGCCGGCGAGATGAAACACGGTCCCATTGCCCTGATAGACCATGCGATGCCCACACTTGCCATCGCCCCCCGGGACGCGCTGTACGACAAGATGGTCAACAACGTTCAGGAAGTGAAGGCGCGGGACGGCGACGTGCTGGCGGTGCTCACCAACGGCGACGACCGCCTGTCCACTCTGGTGGACGACGCCGTTTTCATCCCCGACGCGCCAGCGCACTTGACGCCCCTGCTGGCTACGGTGCCGCTGCAATTGCTGGCCTACAACATCGCGGTGCGGCGCGGCTGCGACGTGGACCAACCCCGAAACCTGGCCAAATCGGTCACCGTGGAATAGCCCGCCGTCCACATGTTTCTGACGGCCCTGCTGTTCGCCTTGGTGCAGGGCATTACGGAGTTTTTGCCGGTTTCCAGTAGCGGCCAGTTGAGTCTGCTGGCGCTGGTTCTGGGTGATGTCCGCAAACCGTTCTTAATAATTTCGTCCCTGCACGCAGTGACCGCTACCGCTGCCATCGTGTACTACCGCCGTGAATACCGTCAGGCGGTCAGCGGGATCTGGAAACCGGGCGGCGGGCGGCATTTCGTATGGCGTTACGCCGGAGCGCAGGCCATCACTTTGGCGGTGGCGGCGCTGTTGTGGGTGTTGATGTGGTTGCTGTGGCCAACCGTGGCGGCCTACTTGCGCTACGATTGGGCGCTCGGCGGAATGATGCTGGTCAATGCCGCGATACTGCTGGCGGCGCCCCGCAGAGATGACATACCTTACCATGGAATCCTGCCGACACTGACCTGGCGGACGGCGGCCTGGGTGGGACTGGCCCAGGGAATTTCGGTGTTGCCTGGCCTCTCGCGGTCGGGCCTCACGGTGGCGGCGGGCCTGCGAGCCGGGTTGCCGCCGGCCCATGCGTCTTCCTTCTGTTTTCTCCTCGCCCCGCCGTTGATGCTGGTGTTCGCATCGGTTTTTTTGGTCGGGACCTGGCCGGAGGCGTCGGCCTGGTTTTCGTCCTGGCAATCCGGGGTGGCGACGCTGGTCGTAATCCTGGTGACGTTTCTGGTCGCGTTGGGTTCATTGTACTGGACCGTTACGTGGGTCCGCGCCGGGCGCTTGTGGTGGTTTGCGCCCTGGAGCGGTTTGGTGGGATCGGTTACCCTCGCAACGGCGATCTGGTGAGTGCGGATCACGCGACATACCGGTTCAAAAGCGCAGCAGATTGCCGTGTACATAATTGATGCTTGACACTATTATGTTTCCCGGCGATTGACTCGCTGATCCGTGCTGTTGGAGGCTGTGCGAGATTGATTGAGACGATTGAATATCCTGAAACCGATGCAAGCCGTTACCTGGACCTGATGCCTCCCGATGCCGCCCATTGCCTTACCGAGTTGGCAGCCCAGTTCGGCGACATCCGTGTCATCCATATGAACAGCACGGCTAACGGCGGCGGGGTAGCCGAGATACTGCACTCTCTGGTGCCTTTGAGCAACGCGTTGGGGATCCGTACCCAGCGGGCCGTAATCAATCCGAAAGATCCAAGGTTTTTCGACGTAACCAAGCGCATTCACAATATGCTGCAGGGGGCGGAGGGAAGCCTGTCAGAAGAGGAACTGGCCGTATATTACGGATGCCTGGACGACGTGGCGGAGGAGATCGAGCGCATCGGTCTTTCCGCCGACGTGTGGTTCCTTCACGATCCGCAGCTGCTGCCGTTGGGCCGTTTGCTGGATCATTGCAGCGGCGCAACGCGCATTTGGACGGTGCATATCGATCTTACCCAGCCCAACGCCTGGCTGATGGACGAACTGTTACCTCTGACTGCAGCATACGATGCGCTGATCTGTTCGATGGATACCTACGTACCCGGACGGCTGCCGCCCGGACCGGCGGTCCACATTGCCCCGCCGGCCATTGACCCGTTGACCACCAAAAACTCGGTGATGCCGGGGGAACGATCCGCGGAAATCGCCAGCTTACTGGGCATAGACACCTGCCGGCCATTGGTGACGCAGGTGTCCCGGTTCGACGTGTGGAAGGACCCATGGGGCGTCATCGACGCCTACCGGCTGGCGTGCAAATCCCATCCCGGGCTGCAGCTGGCGCTCCTGGGACTGAGCCAGGCCAATGATGACCCGGAGGGCGCGCAAGTGGTGGAATCAGTGCGCGACTATGCCGGAGACGATAGCAACATCCACCTGTTCTTCTCGCCTGATGACCTGCCCGCCAGCAATGATGAGATCGTCAACGCCCTGCAAACCCATTCCGACGTGCTGGTGCAGAAGTCCACGCGGGAGGGGTTTGGGTTGACGGTTTCGGAGGGAATGTGGAAGGGCAAGGCGATAATCGGCGGCAACGTGGGGGGAATACGATTGCAGATAGAGGATGGACAGTCCGGTTATCTAGTCAACTCGTCGGTGGAAGCCGGCGAGCGCATTGCCCAACTCCTTTCGGACCCCGACCTCCGAGCCACCATCGGAAAGAACGCCAGGCAAAGGGTGAGGGAGCGTTTCCTGATGCCCCGGTTGATGTATGACTACATGCGGGCGGCGCAGCAGGCCCGCAAATTCGGAGCGGCAGCTAACGGCGTTCAATAATTCCTTGTTGTTGCGACTTGGCCAGTCTGACCCGGAGATCTGCCGTCTCCGGAACCATACGTGCCGGCGTCCCGGACGGCTCACATGGTATAGTAAAGACCGTCAATGCGAAGATTGAGGGCGATCCTGTCGTGGCCGTTTCGTGCCTACTATCGATTTTTGCGTTCCGGCGGGGGACTGGCCACCCACGTCAAAATACTGCCTTTTGGTTCCGGCTTCACTACCTACCTGGTCGCCAAGTTCATCGGTCACGGTGAGTGGCTATTCTGGCGAGACTGGGACGCGATGGCGCAAGCGGCAAGCCTGGGACTGATTGGCTACTCATTCGGCATGGCGACTTTGGAGGTGGTTAGCATGGTAGGGATTCTGGCGACCGAGTACATCATCGGGAGGCATAAGAGGATACGGGAGAGAGGCCGGGAAGAAGGCCGGGAAGAGGAGCGTAAAGAGTGGCAAGAATGGTATAACCGCCAGATCGCCAACGGCGTGGCGATGCCGGAACCGCCCCCGATGGCAAACGGTACCCACCCGGAAGACGCTGACGCCGGTTAAGGGTTGACATGCCCGTATGCGAGGGCTGATTGAATTATGGCGCGCACCACTATATTGGTCATGATTGACGGGCTGGATCCGGAGTATCTGGATTCCTGCCCCGCGCCCAACCTGCGCCGGTTCGCCGAGGAGGGGTTCCGCGTGACGGGCGGCGGCATGATGCCCAGCGTGACCAACGTGAACAACACCTCCATGGTCACCGGCCACTATCCGGACCAGCACGGCATCGTGTCCAACTACTGGCTGGACCGGGAAGCCGGCATCGAGCAGTACGTGGAATCGGGCGAGTTTATCTGCGCCGACACCATCTTCTCGCAATGCCGGCGGCAGGGCGGACGATCCCTCCTGGCCGCCTCCAAGGACAAGCTGCGCCGGCTGTTGGGAACGGATACCGACCTGGCCTTTTCCTCGGAGCAGCCGACACCCGAGGCCGTTGCCGCTGCTGGCGACCCGCCGCACATCTACTCGCTGGAAGTGAATGGCTGGACCATCGACAGCGCGCGGGCGGCATTGCGGGCCGAGCATTATGATCTCGCGTTCATCGCCACCACCGACTATGCCATGCACGCCTATGGGCCGGACCATCCCGAATCGGCGCGGCACGTTGCCATTCTCGACGAAGCCCTGGGACGGCTGGCCGCCGACATCCCCGACGTGCAACTGCTAATCACGGCAGACCACGGGATGTCGGACAAACGGCGGATGCTGCATCTGCCGGCGATACTGGCCGGTCACGGCATCGGCGCCCAGGCCGTGCCCATAATCAAGGACCTGTACGTGGTGCATCATTCCAACCTGGGCGGTTGCATCTACGTCCATCTGGACGACCCGGCGGCGATGGACGACGCGTTGGCCGCGTTGCGCGAAGCGGACGGTGTGGAGGAAGCGCTGCCTCGGGAGGAAGCCTCGGCGCGGTTCCAGCTCATGGGCGAGCGCATCGGAGATATCCTGGTTACGGGGACGGCGGACGCGGTGTTCGGCGACCCGGCGGAGGTCACGCTGCCGCCCGGCCTGCGCTCGCACGGCTCGATGCACGAGCGACGGGTGCCCATTATCGGCTACGGCGGCGACTTCGGCGGCTTTGAATTCAGGGAGAACCGGGACTTGGGCCGTTACGTGAGCCAGCGAGTTTTGGGCTGATGCCGAAAGTTACGACACGGAGCATACGTTGGCAACAGTAGAAGTACGTGCCCCGGCGACGACGGCCAACATGGGCCCCGGCTACGACTGCCTGGGGATGGCGCTGGACCTCTGGAACCGCCTCACGGTTACGACGCTGGCCGAAGGCGCTGCGCCGTCGGTCAGCGTGTCAGGCGAGGGCGAGGGCGAGCTGGAAGCGGACACCGGCAACCTCACCTACCGGGCCATGGAGTTCCTGTTCGCCGAGGCGGACGCGCCGATGCTGCCGTTGGCTTTGCAGTGCGAAAACGCCATACCTTTGGCCCGGGGGCTGGGCAGCAGCGCGTCGGCCATCGCCGGCGGCCTGGTGGCGGCCAACACCCTGCTGGATAGCCCCTTTTCGCAGAGCGACCTGCTGGAAATGGCGGCGACCATTGAAGGACACCCGGACAACGTGGCGGCGGCGGTGCACGGCGGCCTGCAGTTGGTGGTGATGGAAGACAGCCAGTTGTACACCGCGCCGATCCGCGTGCCGCCCGACCTGCAGGCGGTGCTGTTCATACCGGAGCGGCGCATCGCCACCGTGGACGCCCGTCGCGTGCTGCCCGGCGAGGTGTCCATCGCCGACGCGGTGTACAACATGAGCCGGGCCGCCCTGCTGGTGGCGGGTATGCAGTCCAACCACCCCGAATATCTCGGCATTGCCACCCAGGACCGGTTGCACCAGCCCTATCGCCAGACCATCTTCCCCGCGATGAAAGTGATCTTCGCGGCGGCTCGCGACGCCGGCGCGTTGGGCGTGTTCCTGTCCGGCAGCGGCAGCACCATCCTGGCCCTCGCGCAGGATCGCGCCATGACCGTGGCCTACGAGATGTTCGACGCGGCCCGCCTCGCCGGAGTGGAGGGCCGTGTGGAAGTTGCTCAACCTACCGATCAGGGCGCTCACGTGGTGTCCGCAAATCTCGACGACTGATTGACGTTTTCAAAACCGGATTATGGCCCTCTACGTGCACAAATACGGCGGCAGCTCGGTCGCCGACGCCGACAAAATAGTAAACGTGGCCCGGCGCATCGCCGCCGTGCATGACGCCGGCAACCAGATCGTGACGGTGGTCTCGGCCATGGGCGACACCACCGACGAACTGATCGACCTGGCCCAAACGGTGTCCAGCGAGCCGGATCCCCGGGAGTTGGATTTGCTGCTCTCCACCGGGGAGTTGGTGTCCATTACGCTGCTGTCCATGGCGCTGCGCAACCTTGGGTACGATGCCATCAGCCTGAGCGGGCCCCAAGCCGGCATACGCACCGACCGCACCTACGGACGGGCGCGCATCAGCCAGGTTGACCCGGAGCGGGTGCGGCGGGAACTTGACCAGGGCCGGCTGGTAATCGTCGCCGGTTTCCAGGGATCGACGCCGGATGAGGACATCACCACCCTGGGACGCGGCGGTTCCGACACCACGGCGGTGGCGCTGGCCGCGGCCCTGGAGGCAGACCGCTGCGACATATACACCGACGTCGAGGGCATCTACACGGCGGACCCGCGGGTGGCGCCCAAAGCGGCCAAGCTGGCCCACGTCGGCTACGAGGAGATGCTGGAACTGGCCGCCGCCGGCGCGAAGATGCACCCGCGCTCCATCGAGCTGGGCTCGGTTTATAATGTGCCGATATACGTGGCCTCCAGTTTCACGGACGCATCGGGAACGTTGATTCACCAAACGTCGGATGACGGAGAAATGGAAGATCGCATCAAAGTAACCGGAATCGCTTACCAGACCAACGTGGCCAAGGTCACCGTGTGCGGGGTTGAGGACAAACCCGGCGTGGCGGCGGCCCTGTTCGAGCCGCTGGCGGCGGCCGGCATCAGCGTGGATACCATCGTCCAGAACACCAGCGCCGACCGCACCACCACGGACATCAGCTTCACCGTCACCACCGCCGACCTGTCCCGTGCGCTGCGGGAGGTGTCGCAGCTGAAGTCATCCTTCGGGGCCGGGCAGGTCATGAGCGACGAAACGCTGGCCTCGGTGAGCGTGGTGGGATCGGGTATGCAGAACACACCCGGTTACGCCTCTCGGATGTTCCGCATTTTGGCGGACGGCGGCATCAATATTGACATGATCACCACCTCGGAAATTCGCATTTCGTGCATCATCAACCGGGACAAGGCGCATGAAGCAGTTCGCCTGCTGCACGAAGGCTTTGAGTTGGACGAGGCCGGCTGACCCTGATTAGTCAAGAAATCCGGTGGTCATGAAATCCGGGGCTCTCACGCGTACCCGTTTGGTCATTGCGAGGAGCGTAACTCGATCTTTGATAAATCCGGCAATCTCGCCGAATGAGCGACGGTTGCTATCCGCCGCAGGCGGACCACACGCTGCGCTCGCAATGACAGGTTGTAGAAAGAGGGTACGCCTGAGATCCGGGGCCGGTGGGTAATGTCTTCCTGCTATCTCTCCGTCGTCATCCCGGCATATAACGAGGAGCGCCGACTGCCCACCACGCTGGCGGCTGTCGGGGAATATCTCCGCCACCAGGACTACGCCTGGGAAATCGTCGTCGCCGACGACGGCAGCGAGGACAGCACCGCCGGATTGGTCCAGGATGCGGCGCAGACAGAGGACAACATCCGGCTAATCTCGCTACCCCACCGGGGTAAGGGATCGGCGGTGAAACACGGTATGCTGGCCGCTGCGGGGGAGTTCCGGTTCCTGTGCGACGCTGATCTCTCCATGCCCATTGAACACCTGGCGAGATTGCTGCCCGGCGGCGCGCCACAGGCCGATATAGTGATCGGGTCTCGGGAAGCGGCCGGCTCACGCCGGATCGGCGAACCATTCCGGCGCTGGTTGATGGGACGGGTTTTCAACGGTATGACCCAATTGCTTGCAACGCCAGGCATTGCCGATACGCAATGCGGTTTCAAGGTGTTCAGTGCGGAAGCGGCGCAACCGCTGTTCGGTCAGCAGACCCTGGACGGGTTCGCCTTTGACGCTGAGATTCTGTTTCTGGCCCGCCGCAGGGGTTTCACCATCGCCGAAGTTGGGATAGATTGGCACTACCGGGCGGAGAGCAAGGTGCGTCCTTTCCGCGACGGCTGGCGTACCCTGCGCGATCTGCTCATCATTCGCTGGCGGTGGCTCACAGGACGCTACCGGCAAGCCGGCTAACCGGCCCGACAAGGAGCGTTGCAAAAGTGTCTGACCAAATCCTCAACACCCTGTTGTCAATTCCGGGCGTGGACGCAGAGCGGGCCGCCGCCATCGAGTTTTCCGGCGGGATCGACCCCATCCTGCCCACGCCTTTTCGTATCGGCGAGACCGCTGCCGCCAGCCTCGGCGCGGTGGGCCTGGCCGTCGCCGACCTCTGGGAAATGCGCGCCGGGCGGCGGCAGGACATTGCCGTTGACGCCCGGCAGGCTACGGCCTCCCTGCGCAGCAGCCGGTACATGACACTGAACGACGCGCCGGCGGCCGGCGAACGGCCTTCGGTGATGGGCGTATATCCGGCCAAGAATGGACGCTGGAACTACCTGCACTGTAATTTTCCCAACCACCGGGAGGCAGCGCTGGGCGTGCTGGGCGTGGAGGAAGACCGGGAGGCGGTGCGCCGTGCCGTGGCCCAGTGGGACGCGCAGGAGCTGGAGGAAGCGATCATAGCGGCGAAAGGCGCCGGCGGCATGGTGCGGTCAATGGCGGAATGGGCGCAGCATCCCCAGTCGGCCGCCGTTGCTTCGCTGCCGTTGCTGGAGATCGAAAAGATCGGCGACGGCCCGCCGCAGCCCTTGCCCGATGGTTCGCGTCCGCTGTCGGGGGTCCGCGTGCTGGATTTGACCCGGGTGCTGGCCGGACCGACCTGCGCCCGCACGCTGGCCGAACACGGAGCGGACGTGCTGAAGATCACCGCCAGCCACCTGCCCAGCAGCGGTTCCCAGGAACTGGACACGGGACACGGCAAGTTGTCCGCCTACCTGGACCTGCGGGAGCCGGCCGACGTGGATACCCTGAAAGGGCTGGTCAGCGAGGCGGACGTTTTCTCCCAGGGTTATCGCCCCGGCACCCTGGCCAGCCGGGGGCTTTCACCGGAAGACCTGGCGCGGCTGCGGCCCGGCATCGTGTACGTGTCCTTGTCCGCCTTTGGACGAGTGGGGCCATGGGCCGAGCGGCGCGGGTTCGATACGGTGGTGCAGACGGTGAGCGGCATAACCCATCGCCAGGGCGAGCTGTTCCCGGGGGCAGAGCCGGGGCCGCAGTTCTATCCGGTTTCGGCCATCGACTACCTGACCGGATACCTGATGGCCTATGGCGCGTTGACGGCCCTGGGCCGCCGCGCCCGTGAAGGCGGCAGCTGGCTGGTCCGCATCTCCCTGGCCCAGACCGGCAAGTGGCTGGTGGACCGGGGGCAGGTTCCCGAGAGCGAGCTCAGTGATGTACCGACCGATTTCACGTCCGAGGAGATCGCCCGTTGGCGCATCTCCAGCGAGGTCACCGCGGGGCAATTGAAGCACCTGGGGCCGACGCTGCAACTCTCGGAAACGCAACCTCACTGGGCCAGGCCCACGGTGCCATTGGGATACCACGACCCGGTATGGACGGCGCGGCCGGCATAGAAGCAGCCACGGCTCGGTTCGGTTGCCGCGCGCCACCGGTCCGGGCGGTCGGAAACGTTACGTGTACTGAGGCAATTGACCCCACCGGGACATGGGATTGATTGGCACGTTGTCCGATAGCATAACTTGAGCATAAGCGCTGTCCAGCGTCACTCGCCGGTCTCTGGTGGTGAGCAGAGCCACCTCGGCTGTGTCGGGATTTCGACGGAGGGCAGCGGATATGGAGCGGCGGGCGCCAATCAAACCATAGCGGTCCAACTGCAATTCGCTGTAGATATCGTCAATGTGCAATTGGTGATCCGGGGCGCGTATCAGGGCGTCCAGGAGGCGCTGGGCGTCCTGTGACACGTTGCCCCTGGTGTCACGCGCGGAGGCTTCGGTCCAGGTATGTTCGCGGTCCGGAACGGCCGGCGGTGGTTGCTCTTCGACGGCGTCACCAACCGGCTCATCGCCGGCGCTCGGTTTGCCTGCCGCTCGGTGCCCACTTGCCAGAGCGCGGATTACCGCTATGACCTCCTGACTTTCGCCGGAGATGGTGAGGTTAACAGTGGCCATTGTGTTGTTTCCTGTTTGGGGGGTTGGAAGTACAGGTTTCCAAAGGTTATTTATACTCTTGAGAGTTAAATTGCAATGTTAATATCAAAATTAGCACCCGCTGTTTTCAGATTTCGCGACAAGTATCAAAACCGGGTTCGCGTGCGGTATTGACGAATGGGGTTTAATTTGTCCTGAAGAAAGTTGGCGGTTTGCGGTGTCGCAGTAGCGCAAGGTTGTCGTTGCCGACCAATGCGCCTGCTGCAATAATGACGACGTTACAAGCAGTAGATGGTAGCCGGGCAGGCATGACTCGGCAGAGAATTTCGGCCGGAATACAACAGGATCAAGTTTTGGCGCCCGCGCTCGGTATGTCCGTTTTTGCCATGATGAGGTGAGATGATTGGCTGCAACATACGTAAACGATAACATCCGCTACGAACCGGACGAGCATCCGCCCGGCCTGCTGACCATCGGCGCCGGCGTTCAGGCCGCAATGGTTATCATTGGCGGCATCGTCCTGGCTGTGGTACTGGTCTTCCGTATCGCCGAGCAACCGGAGACCTACCTGGCGTGGGGCGTGTTCGCGGCAATGTTGGTCAGTGGAGTAACCACCATCCTCCAGGCGGTACGCGTTTGGAGGGTCGGGACCGGCCACATACTGATAATGGGCACGTCCGGGGCGTTCATCGCCGTCTGCGTGGCCGCGTTGGTGGAGGGAGGGCCGGCGGTGATGGCGAGCCTGGTCATCGTGTCGTCGCTGTTCCAGTTCGCGCTGGCCGCGCGGCTTTCGATGCTGCGCCGGATTTTTACGCCGGTGGTATCGGGGACGGTGATCATGCTGATCGCCGCCACCATAATGCCCATCGTATTCGATATGCTGTCGCAGGTCCCGGAGGGCACTCCGTCGGCTGCGCCGCCGCTGGTGGCGTTAGTGACGATAGTCTCTGTGGTGGTGTTCGTGCTCCGCGCGCCCCCGGCGTGGCGATTGTGGTCGCCGGTCATCGGCATAGTGGTGGGTTGCGCGGTGTCGGCTCCCTTTGGGATGTATGACGTGCAGTATGTGAAGGATGCCGCGTGGGCGGGCATTCCGGTGGGAGGATGGCCGGGGATTGACGTGACGCCTGGAGTTGAGTTCTTGGCGTTGTTGCCGGCTTTCATCGTGGTGACGTTTGTGGGAGCCATCGAAACCATCGGCGACGGGGTGGCGATCCAGCGGGTATCCCGGCGCCGGCCGCAGGCAACTGACTACCGGGTGGTGCAGGGGGCGTTATCCGCCGACGGCGTCGGCAACTTCCTCTCCGGCCTCGCCGGCACGGTTCCCAACACCACCTACTCCACCAGTATTTCCCTGGCCGAGGTGACCGGCATCGCGGCCCGACGGGTTGGCATCGTCGTGGGCGCAATCTTCGTGGCGTTGGCGTTTTTTCCGAAAATTACGGCGCTGCTGATCGCTATTCCATCACCCGTAGCCGCGGCCTACGTGGGCGTGTTGATTGCGCTGCTCTTTGTGCAGGGGATGCGGATCATCATCCAGGACGGCCTTGACCACCGGAAGGCTACAGTGGCCGGGATTTCGTTCTGGGTCGGAGTCGGGTTCCAGAACGGGGTAATTTTCCCGAATCTCCTGGGCGGTGGCTTCGTGGGCGTCTTGCTCGGCAACGGCATGACCTCCGGCGCCATCGTGGCGGTTCTGATGATGGCGTTCATGGAGCTGACCAAGCCACGCCGGCGCCGATTGCGCACGGCACTGGACGACGACGCGCCGGCGCGGGTGGACGAGTTCCTGCGCGGATTTGCCACCCGGTTGAGATGGGACGGGCCGGCGGCGGACCGACTGGCGGCGGCCGGAGAAGAAACCCTGGCGATACTGATGCAAGAGGACGAAGACGCCGAAACGCAGCGTCGTCTGACGGTGAGCGCGCGGCGGGAAGGGAACGTGGCGGAGCTGGAGTTCGTCGCGGCGCTGGAAAGCGATAACGTAGAAGACCGGCTGGCCTATCTCAGCGCGTTGCCCACAGTGCCCGACGAGGGAGAAGTTTCCTTCCGCCTGCTGCACCACTACGCCTCGCAGGTACGCCACCAGCAGTACCACGGCCTCGACGTGATAACAGTGCAGGTAGCCGGGGCGACGTAGCGACGGCCTTCGCGGCTGGAACGTAAGCGGCGGGACTTCCCAACTTCTGACGATCCACGGGAGACGGCGCGCACGGACCGGGCGACCAGGCTTGCAGATTCCACAGCTATGTGTAAAATGTACATATGGTTGATACCGAACAACCCGCCAACCGCCGGTTGCCGAAGAACTTCCTCACCCCCTGGGTGCTGTTGGTGCTGAAACAGTGGAGCCTGCACGGCTACCTGATAATGCAGCAGCTGAATAGCATGGGGTTCGCCGAGGTGGACCATCCAACGCTATACCGTGAATTGCGCCGGCTGGAGAAGGATGGCCACGTGGAGTCGGAATGGCAGACCGACGGCAGCGGGCCGGCCAAGCGCGTGTATCGTATCACCGAAGCCGGGGAGCAGTTGCTGATGGGGTGGACGGAAGTGGTCTCCGGTTACCAGCGCATGATCGCCGGTTTCTTCGACCTGTACGCCCAGGCATTCGGCATGGCCCCACCTACGACGGGGGGCGCCCCAACGGCTGAGCCGGATGCCGATGGTAACAACGACGCAACAGAATCGTAAACAAAAGGCCGTATCCTAAAGGCCGTAAACCACCAGGAGGCTCGCAACGTGCCAACCACCGTAACCGAATCCGCCCAGGAACTGGTCAAGACCTACAACGAGATGATGTCCCGGAGTTTCGCCGCAGCCCAGGCCGGCTGGGAACAGACCGCCGCTGCAACGAAAACCGTGGCAGAAGCCGCGCAGACCGAGCAGGACGCCGCCGGCAAGGTCTGGGAACGGACCATCGCCCACTCCAGGGACCGGGCGGAAAAGATGTCTGAACTGGCTCGGTCATATTCCGCCGCGCCCGCCTCCGGCATGAACGCGGAAACCAAGGAAATCGTCGATGGCATAGTTTCCGCCGACCAGGAGTTCTTCAAGTCCTGCGCCGAGTACACCCTGGCCGCGGAGCAGCGTCGGGCCCGTCTCGCCGCCGAGATGATACGGGCCAATGCTGATCTCGCCGCCTCCGGGCAGGAAGTGGTCAAAAGCGCGTTTGATTACGGTCGCGCGCTGATGGACTGGTCTTTCGCGGTGACCCGCGGCTCCGCGCCCACCGCTCCGTTCTGACCCACCCCCGCCCGCAATCGCAGCCCAAAGGAGAGTTCCCGTGGTCAATGCCACCGAGCAAGGCTCCCAATTTCAGCAGGAAGTCCAGCAGCAATGGCAACGCTTCCAGGCCCTGATGGACGCCTTCGTCGTCAACCCGGCCGACCCGCCCGCCGAGGTGACGCCCTACGAGGTCATCTGGAAGCGGGGCAACACCCGATTGCTGCGCTACGGTTCCCGCGATAGGGAAACCAAGAGCCTGCCCTATCTAATCGTGCCGTGGCTGGGCATTAGCCGGACGTATGTCCTCGACCTGTTGCCGGGCAACAGCATGATCGAGTACCTGGTAAACCAGGGCCATGACGTGTACCTGCTGGACTGGGGCGTCGTTGGCGAAGAGGACCGGGAACTGGGTTTTGAGGAAGGGGTCTTCAAGATCATCCCACGGGCCATCGAGCGGGCGCTGGAAGCCTCCGGCGCGACGGAGATCACGCTGAACGGCATCTGCCTGGGCGGCACCCTCAGCGCGGCGTACCTGGCGCTGCATCCCGACGCGCCGGTGCGCAACTTCGTGGCGGTGGTGACGCCGATCAACTTCGAGGAAGGCGGAATGTTCCGCACCTGGCTGGACGAACGATATTTCCCGGCTGACCTGATCGTCGATCACTTCGGCAGCCTGCCATCCGTCCTGATGAACACCGGGTTCAAGATGCTGCGCCCGACGCTGGAAGCCCAGGCCATGGCGGGACTGTGGTCCAACGCAACCCGCCCCGGTTACGTGGAGAGCTACAAGGCCATGAGCCGCTGGGCCAACGACTTCGTAGCCATGCCGGGCCGTTTCTTCCGCCAATTGTCCAAGAACCTGTACGGCAAGAACGAAATGATACGCGGCGAGTTCGCCATCAATGGCCGGACGGTCAACCTGTCGCACATCCGCCAGCCGCTGCTGGTGGCGGCGGCAAGCCAGGACTACATCGTGCCGTCGCCGGCGGCGCGGAGCCTCATGGATGTGGTTTCCAGCGAGGACAAGGAGTTCGTGGAACTGCCCGGCGGCCACATTTCCGTCTTCTCCGGCCGGCAGGCCCATCAGACCCTTTGGCCGAAGATCGACGAGTGGGTCTCGGCCCGGTCGAACTAACGCCCTTGTGCGTGACGCACCAACCCTAAGGGAGCGCCCAGCAATGACTACCGCAGACAATGGAGCCGGCGGCGCCGGCAACAGCGCGGCCGCCTTTTTTGAAGCGTGGCAGGATATGTTCCGGAAACAGACCGAAGCCTGGACCCAGGCGACATCGAACCTGGGCGGCTTCGCGCCGCCGAATCCGGGCGCAACGCCCTTTGGAGCGTTTCCGTTCGGCTCCTTCCCCTTCGGCTTTCCGCCGGGCGGAGGAACGCCCGGTTCCAACCCCTTCAGCGCTCCATTCAATCCGGCCGACTTCATGCAGCAGTGGCAACGGATGTTCGAGACCTGGCAGGCCCAGTGGAATACCGGGCAGGATGCCGGGACCGGCGCGATTTCAATAGAAGAAGCCCAACGGCAGTGGTCGCGCTACCTGGAGTCCATGGCCACCACCTTCGCGGAGACGATGAGCAGCGAAGAATTCTCCAAGGCGCTGGGCAAGTATATGGAGCAGTCCCTGGCGTGGCAGGAGCGCGTGGCGAAACAGGTCAACCCGCAGATCAACGCGATGCTGCGGTCGTACAACCTGCCTTCGCGCAGCCAGATGGACCGGCTGTTCGCCCGCGTCATCGGAATCGAGGAAAAGCTGGACGACCTGGAGGACGAACTCCGCAAGTTCCGCGCCGAGATGCGGGAAGTGCGCCGCACGCAAAGCAGCCGAAGCCGGTCGGCTCGCGCAACGGCAAACGCCGCGGCCGAGGACGCGAACGAATCGGCCTGATTATACGAACTGGGGACACCCGCGCCGGCGTAATGGCGCTGCAATTGAGTTGATTTTCCTGTAGGGGCGAATAATCATTCGCCCCTACAGGCATTTCGATGGCATTGGCTCAACCGCACCGCCAGGTACGGTACGCTTCCCTTCATCGCCGCAACCCTTACCGCGTCGTATGAAGGGTGCTATAGTGGCGACCAATCCCCCTTGCCGATGGTGGTGACATGTCCACGCAGCCCGGTTCCGACGAGCAGTCAGCCAACGAACGCATTGGTATGCGTATTGAGCAGGTCCTGGTCGGTCCGCCCCACGAGGGTGACGCCGGCGAGGGGCTGCTGATACGCACCACTCGGGGCGACATTCCAGCCATCCTGCACGCCGCGCCGGATACGACCCGGGCGGTGATTTGGGTGTGCGGGGCCCGGGGCGGGTTCGGCGGCCCGGGCAGCGGCCTGTATGCCGAGCTGGCCCAGGAGTTCATCGGGCAGGGCATCACGTCGCTCCGTATGGACTATCGCCATCCCAATCAGATCCACGAATGCGCGCTGGACCTGGTGGCCGGCGCGGGCTTTCTGAGCGCCGTCGGATACGGGCCGGCCGTGGTGGTGGGACATTCCTTTGGTGGAGCGGTGGTCATCGCCGCCGGTTCGGTCAGCGACCACATCGGCGCGGTGGTTTCCCTGTCGCCACAGACCTACGGCGCGCAGGGGGCCGGCCTGCTGTCGCCCAAACCGCTGCTGGTGGTGCATGGCAAGGCTGACACGCGCCTGCCCTTCTCCTGTGCCGTCGCCATTCACGACTGGGCCAAAGAGCCGCGCGAACTGGTGCTCTACGAAGGAGTGTAGGGAGGAACTGGCCGACCTGCTGCGGCGCTGGATACCGGACCGGCTGCCGGTCGTCGCCCCTACCGAGTAAATGGCATTCACCGTCGGCGATTTCGTGAGACTGTTATGATTTAGACACCACTATGGTGAACGCAATCAAGTCACTATGGCGTTGGTTGACTGATGACAACTGGCAGCGGCGTCATTTTGTCCTTTCGCCCTTTGGCATAGCTGCAACAACCCTGCTGGTGACGCACTTGGACGATGCGGCAAACCGACCGCCTATCGCGCACTTCGACGAGATGGCGGCTCTGGTGAGCATCAGCGCAGTCATGTACGGCATGGTTGCGGTGCTTGTAGAATCATTAGGATAGGAAAAGCGATGCGGGCGGTCAAGGCGGAGCACGAGGCTGAGTTCATCGAGAAAATGCGTACTGACCCGGAGTATCGCGCCGAGGTTCTGGCCGGCGTAGAGCCAGACGGACGGAGCCGGCGACGTCGTCGGCGACGCCTTGCCAACTCGGTTAACGGCGACGCGAGATAACTGACTAGCATCGGCACAGCATATGATCGAGTTGCCTCCATGAACTTCATAGATCGCATCGGCTACGACGGCGGGGCGACCCGCCTGGAAGATTCCCTGGCCTTTGCCGGCGAACACGGGTTCCACTACCTGGATTTCTCCGCCGACACTGGCCCGAACCGCGTGGACAACTGGCCCGATGATCGACTGCGGGCGGTGCGGACGCTGATGGATCGGCATGAGATCGCCGTTACCGTTCACACCGCCTCGTCCGTCAACGTGGCCGAGTTCGCCCCCCACGTCGGCGAGGCCGTGGACGCCTACCTGCAGGGCAACATTGACCTGGCCCGGCGCATCACCGCTCACGGCGTGGTGATCCACGGCGGGATGCACTTCAGTTCCGCCATCCCGGAGCGCATGGATGCCGCCAGGCAGCGGCTGTTGCGGGCCACCGACTACGCCGAAAACAGCGGGGTGTCCCTGTTCTTTGAAAACCTGAACTGGGAACCGGATAACGCCGAGGTGCATTACTTGGGGCATACGGTGGAAGAGTGCCGCTACTTTTTCGACGCAATCTCGTCGGAACGGTTCGGCTGGGCCTTCACGGTCAATCATGCCAACCTGGTGTCGGAGGGCGTGGGAGGCTTCATGGACGCCTTCGGGGTGGACCGCATCGGAGAGGTGCGCCTGGCCGACAACACCGGCGAGGTTGAGGTGCATATGCTCCCCGGGCAGGGCAACATAGACTTCCCGGCCGTTTTCCGCCGGCTGGAGAGCGAGGGCTACGACGGGTACTACACCATGGCCTTCGGCTCTCTCGACGACAAGCTGGCCGCTCGCGAACTGTTCCGGGGATACGGCATTTAGGCTGAGGAACGGAGTCTGATCTCGATGGCTGGAGCTGTCCAGCCGGCCGATGTAGTGATTGTCGGTGGCGGCATCATTGGCTGTTCCGTTGCCCTGGAGTTGGCCGAGCGGGGCGTCCGACCGCTGGTGGTGGAGCGCGATTCGGTGGGCAGTCACGCCTCCGGTTTCGCTTTCGGTGAGCTTTTGCCTTGGTGGGGTCGTGGCATACCTGGCCCGCTTTACGAGTTTGGGCAACGCTGTCTGGCTATTCAGCTCGATTTGCAGCCCAGCCTCAAAGACCGGACCGGTATCGATACCGGCTTCCGACTGACTGATGCCTTATCGGTGGTGGTTACCCAGGAGGACCATGACACCTTGCTCCGGCGCTATCGGTGGCTGGCAGAGCGGGGCGCGCCGGTGGAGTGGCTGGATGGCCCGGCGCTTCGCGCTATCGAGCCACGGTTGGCGCCCGGCCTGGCAGAAGGGTTGCACGTGGGACACGTGGGGGTGCTGGAAGCCTACCGTTACCTGCTGGCGGTGGCCCAGGCGGCGGAACGGCAGGGCGCGGTCATTCGCCACGGCAGCGTGGCCGGCGTCTGTCTGGATGGCGACCGCGCCGTTGCCGTTCGCGTCGGCGACGAAATAGTCCCCTGTGGCGCGGTGGTCATAGCGGCGGGGCCGTGGTCGGGGGATGCCGCAGACTGGTTAAGTATCCCGGTTCCGGTGCGTCCGCTCAAGGGCCAGATTGTTCGGCTGCAGATGGATGGATCGCCCCTGTCCACATACGTCGGGTGGCGGGACTACTACGCCATCACCAAGGCCGACGGCCTGCTGTGGACGGGCAGCACGGAGGAGGACGCCGGCTTTGACGACACCCCCACGGCGACGGGGCGCGACGAGATATTGCTAGGGTTATCACGGGTCATGCCGGAGGTCGCCGGGGCCGGCATCGAGGGACACACCGCCTGCCTGCGGCCGCTGGCGGCGGACGGTCTCCCCATCGTCGGACGCGCCCCCAATCAGGCCAACGTGTATATTGCCACCGGAACTGGGCGCAGCGGTTTGCTGCTGGCGCCGGGCATCGGGCGGGCGATTGCGGACCTGATCGTTGACGGGAGCGCTGACTGGGACATCGCCCCGTTCACGCCGGCGCGATTCCGTTAGCGTAGGGCTTCAACGCAGCGTAGATCACATCGTTGATGGGCGTGGCGACGCCGGCCGCCACGCCGGCCCGAACCACCGCGCCGTTCAGGGCCTCCAGTTCCATGGGGCGGCCGGCCATCAGGTCGGCGTGCATGGACGCGCTCATCGCTCCCTTGGCCGATTCCATGTAGTCCAGGGTGTCGGCGACGATGTTGGGGGCCAGATTCACGCCGGACCCCCGGCCGGCCCGTTCGATCTCCGCCATGCAGCCCACGATGATCTTGTGCCACTCGGGGCGGGGGAGCAGGTCACGCAGGTACTCCCGGGCCAGGGACGTGGTTCCCGCCATCGTCGTGATGAACAGGAACTTGGTCCACAGCGTCACGGCGATGTCGTCGGATGCCTCGGCATTGACGCCGGCGTCGCGAAAAGCGGCGCAGACCTCAGACGCCCGCGCGCCGTGAGACACGTCGCTGCCGCGAACGCCGCCGGTTACGATGCGCACGATGTCCCCGGCCTGGCTCACGACGCCCGGCCCCAACCGACCGGCCTCGATGTAGGCCGCGCCGGGCAGCACGATGGCGTCGGGGAACGCTTCCAGCAAAGACGTATAGGAATCGATCCCATTCTGCAAGCACAACACCGCCGTATCCGGCCCGACCATGGGCGCCAGCGCGGGAACGGCCGCCGCGTTGTGGTAGGTCTTGGTGGTCAACAGGACCAGGTCCACCGGCCCGACTTCCGCCGGCCGGTCGGTGGCGGAGCAGCGGACGTTGAACGTGCCCTGCTGGGTTTGCATGGTCAGCCCGTCACGGCGGATGACGTCAAGGTGCTCGCCCCGCGCAATCAGGGTGACGTCGTGGCCGCCCCGGGCCAGCATACCGCCGAAATACCCGCCGATGCTGCCGGCGCCCATAACTGCTGCTTTCATGGCCGTGTCTCCCCGAATAAGGCATCCAAATCGTCGGTTGTGCAGTATGCCACAGTTTTGGCTCTGCCCACAGCGCAGTTGCTAAAGGGCACCGGGCCTTTCCAAAGTCACGAATAGCGGTCTTCCGCCCCAAACCGTCATCCCCGCGAAAGCGGGAATCCAGAAGGCCGTTGTGCTCAGGATGTCCTGGATTCCGGCTTTCGCCGGAATGACGGATTAACCAGGGCAGTCGCATTTCAAATAATCTCATCCGTCCCTCCGGTGAAAGCCGGAGTCCAGTAACCCAAAAGTCAGTACATCTGCAACGAAACAACCGATTGTGGCTACTGGATTCCCGCGAAAGCGGGAATGACGGATATGTGGATCCCCAATGCGATTGCCCCGGCTAAAGGGTACAGGACTTGCGCAAAGCCCCTTTAGCCGCTCATGGTGAGCGTGTCGAACCATGATTCCGGCAACGGTGGCGTCCTTCGACAAGCTCAGGATGAGCGGAAACCAAGAGGCTGATTACTTTGCACAGCCCCGGTAAAGGGTAGATTTCAGGTATTTCTCCTTTGGTTGGTTGGTCGGTGGTTGAGTGGTTTGGTGGTTTCGGGTTCGGGGGTTCAGGTTGTCGGCGCTACGGCCAGAGAGCGTGGTCTGCGAATTGATGTCCTAAGATTGCGCGT
>JAGWBI010000011.1:45089-74748 GCA_021295965.1 Dehalococcoidia bacterium
CGCCGTACTGGTCTATGCGGTACCGGGGAATGAACCGGCCTTTGCGATAGCCAGCGGTGCATGAAATCCGACGTGCTGCCCGCCACAGGCGGATCTGCGACACGCCTCGGGCGCATCTGCGACACGCCGCAGGCGGGCAGCGGTTGGCCGTGTTACCTGAACCCCTGTGAACCCGATATTCAGATGTGATTTTGGCAGATGTGATTTTGGCAGATGTGATTTCGGCAGATGTGATTTCGGCAGATGTGATTTCGGCAGTCGGACCGTGGCCTTTGGCCGGCTGCCTGACGTGTAGGTATAGTATAGAGAACGAATGTGCGGATACGCAAGGGGCAGGTGTCCTCACGTGTACCCAGTTTGTTGGCATGAGCTACGGCGGGCCCATGGCGCGGAGCTTTAGCGCAGAGACGCAAAGAGACAATTGGGCTTGCGAGGGAGTGTCCAGTAATGAACCTCGGGATCCTGTTGCGTAAGCACCATGACGGTTTGATCGAAACTGGGTACGCGTGAGGCAGGTGTCAGTAGGCAGGGCCTTTCCAAAGTCACGAATAGCGGTCTTCCGCACCAAACCGTCATTCCCGCGAAAGCGGGAATCCAGAAGGCCGTTGTGCTCAGGATGTCCTGGATTCCGGCTTTCGCCGGAAGGCCCTGGTCATTAGGCAATCAGGCGTACCCGGTTTGTGATTGCGGGGAGTGTAGCCCGATCTTTGATAAATCCGGCAATCTCGCTTACGGAGAGACGATCCTTATCGGCCGCATAGCAGAATTGCTAATGGACGCTGACGTTGTGTGGCGGCATGATTGGCGCATCCTTCGACAGGCTCACGATGAGCGACCCCGCTGGTAGCGGAGCCGCCGAATGACCGAATTGGCCTTTCGCGAATTGAGCCGTGACCGTCGTCAGCGATTGACGTCATGAAGGGCGGAAAGGCCCACGTCAATCCAGCTGCACCGGGTCGATCTCCACGCGGCAGTTGCGGGGGAGGTTCTCGCCTTCGAGGAACTGCCAGAGGCGGTGGCCGCGGAGGATCAGGCGCCAGCGGTAGCGGCCGCGGATCCGCTCGGGTTGGCAGGGCGTGGGGCCGATGATTTCTACGTCGGTGCGGGCGAGGCGGACGGCGCGGTCGCGCCATCGCTCCGCGAGATCGCCCAGGATTTGCTGTACGGCTCTCACGCTGAGATCGGCGCAGACCACCTGGGCGAGGCGGCTGAAGGGTGGGTTGCCCTGGTGGTGGCGGGCGTTGATTTCGGTGCGGTAGAAGCCGGCGTAGTCCTGGGCCGCCGCTGCTGCGATGGCGTAGTGGTCGGGTTGGTAGGTCTGGATGATGGCCTGTCCCGGCTGGCGGCCCCGTCCGGCGCGGCCGGCCACCTGGCAAAGCAGCGCGAAGGCCCGCTCGCCGGCGCGGAAGTCGGGCACGTTGAGTCCCAGATCGGCCAGCAGCACGGCGGACAGGGTGACGTTGGGCAGGTCCAGGCCACGGGCCACCATCTGGGTGCCCACCAGGATCTGGGCGTCGCCGGCGGCGAGACGGCGCATGGCGGATTCAAACTGCGCCGGATTGCGTACCGCGTCGGAGTCCCAACGCTCGATGGTTGCGTCGGGGAAACGCCGCTCCAACTCGGACACCAGGGCCTCGGTGCCGGCGCCCATCTCGCGGATCCTTCCGCCGCGGCACTGGGGACAGGCCCGGGGCAGCCGACGCTGGCGGTTGCAGTAGTGGCAGAGCAGGCGCCGGGTTGCTTCGTGATAGGCGTAGGCGACGGAGCACCGGCTGCAGTTGATGACATAACCGCATTCACGACACTGCATAAACGCCGCGCTGCCCCGCCGGTTGAGAAAGAGGATGGCCTGCTGTCCGGCGGCCAGGGTCTGATCCAAGGCGGCGGACAGGCTGCGGCTGAAGACGCTGCGGTTGCCATCGCGCAGTTCCCGGCGCATATCGACGACGCGGGTTTGGGGCAGCGGGATGGGCAGTCCGTCACGGCCTGGAATCCGGTCGGGCAGGTGCAGCAGGCGATGTCGACCTCGCTCAGCGTCGTAGTAGGTTGCAACGTCGGGCGTCGCCGAACCCATCACGACGACGGCGCCGGAGCGCCGGGCCAGGGCCAGCGCAGCGTCGCGGGCGTGGTAGTAGGGAGGGTTCTCCGCCTGTTTGTAGGCCGGCTCGTGCTCCTCGTCCACTATGATCACGCCGAGATTGTTGACCGGGGCGAAAAGGGCGCTGCGCGGGCCCACGACCACATCCACCAGGCCGTCGCGGATGTTCCACCACTGATTGAACCGTTGTCGTGGGGTGAGACGATGGTGGAGGACGGCGACCCGTCCGGGGAATCGTTCTTCGACCGCTCCAACCGCCTGGGGCGTCAGCGCGATTTCCGGCACCAGGTAGATGGCCTGGCGTCCGACGGCGATGGCGTGTTCGATGACGCGCAGGTACACCTCGGTTTTGCCGCTGCCGGTGACGCCGTGGAGCAGGAAACTGCGGGGAATGGCGTTGGGATCATCCAACGTGGCGATGATGCGTACCACGGCGTCGGCCTGGGCAGTGGTCAGCGCGGCCGGTGGTGGGTTGGCCGGAGGCACCCCGGCCGTAACCGCCGGCTCGTTGCGATGCCACTCCTCGGCCAAGAGGCCGCGCCGCAGCAGAGCGTCGGCGGTTGCGTTAACGCCGGCGGCCGAATAGGGGGCAGGAGATTCCCGGACTGCCGCCAGCAACTCGGCCTGTCGCGGTCCGCGCAGGGAGGGTTCCCCAGCGTCGTCTGAAGAAGCCGGCGGGTAGTGGCCCGGTATCAGCGCGCGTTGGTAATGATGGGTACGCGGGCGCGGGATGGTTATCTCTTTGCGTATCATCCCCCGGTCCACCAGGCGTTGCAGTTCCCGGCGGGCGAGGCTGGCGCGATTGGCGTCGATTTGCTTCAGAAAGGCGGCTTCCTCACAAGGCCGACCCGATTCGAGCAGTTGCCGCCAGGCGTTGCGGGTGGATTCGCGCAGACGGGCGAGGTCGGCATCGTCGTCGGCGCCGGAAACGGCGGTGAGGCGGGAGCGCTGCTGGGAATGGAACCCCGGCGGCAGCATGGGAGCAACCGCCGCAAAGGGCGAGCAGAGATAGGTTTGTCCCAGCCAGTCGGCCAGTTCCAAGCCCAAGGAGCTTACCAGTGGCGATGGTTCGACCGGGTGCAGAATGTCCCGGGTTTCCTCTTCGGACACCGCCGACCGGTCGGCCAGCCGCAGCACAACGCCCTGCACGATGTTGCGGCCGAACTGCACCCAGACCAGTTGGCCCGGCTCAACGGGCAGATGCCTTGGGATGCGATAAGAGAAGGTTTTGCCGGATGCTATCCAGTCGGCGTCGATGGCTACGTCGGCGAAATTCACGGCGCAACCTCCGGCGATAGCAAATCTTTGCGTCTCTGCGCCCGCGCGCTAAATCCGCTTGCGGAAATGTACAGGTTCCAAAATGCGAAACCGCCGCATCCGTGCTTGAGGGCAACGGGCGGCGGTCGTCAGTCGCGACGGGGAACTACCGATTGGTTCGGTAGGTGGTGCGTTCCTTGATGCGGGCGGCGCGGCCCTGGCGTCCCCGCAGGTAGTACAGCTTGGCGCGGCGCACCTTGCCCCGGCGTGTAACCTCCAGCGACTCGATCAGCGGAGAGTGCAGGGGAAAGACGCGCTCAATCCCGATGCCCGCCGTGATGCGACGCACGGTGAAGTTCGCGGCCGGCCCCTTGCCGTGGGTGCGGCGAATGCAAACGCCCTGGAAGGCCTGCACACGCTCTCGCGCACCCTCCCGGATCCGGAAGTTGACGCGAACCGTGTCGCCGGGCCCGAATTCGGGGATGCGTTCGTTGACTTCTGGGGAGACTAATTCAGATGCTTTCATGGTGGTAGAGCCGTCGCAGTGGAAAGTTCAATAATCATTGACCATGGTGGTCATACCGGATTTCATCCGGCTACCGTTGCAATTATATCACGGTACCACTACGGCGGCGACTGTCGGCCGGGGTCGGGAATACTGACCACTTCCAAATAAATAACCCGGTCATCCTCGACAATGCTGTACCAGATGTTGACGTTTGGGATGAGCCGAATCCTGCGATAGTTTGCCGGACTATTCACATCTTGGCTGCCCAGGTGCGGATTTCGCGCCAACAAACCTTTGATACGCAATAAAGTCGGCGATTCCGTCATCGGGTTGATATGGCCAGCGACTACGGCTCTGCTCCAGCTCTCGCCAAATGTCGGCGCTTCACGGATTTCTAACAGTTGCCCGCCGTTTAGCGCTCTCATCAGCGATTTTCCGTCCTGTTGTGATTTCGTTGAAACTCAAAGGCGGCACGCTGATTCCGGATGTTTCATAGGGTATCGTGTCGCCGTCATCCGTGGTAAGCCAGCCCGCCTCCTCCTGCACATATTCTTCAATGCCGGCGAAGTTGAAAGAGGCAAATCGCTTCACCTGTTCGGCGAGGATGGCACAATCTGCCGCAGTGAGCACCCCTTCATGCATCGACCGCTGCGAGAATATCAGGTTGCGTCCGTGGTCGTTCCGGCCCTCGCGCGGATGGCTGCTGAGTATCTGTATGTCGCCGGCCGCCAGCATCTCCTTTTTCAACGCCGGCCAGTTCTCTGGAAACGGACCATGGGGATAGTGGACGTACATGGTGCCGGTGATGGGCGCGCCGCGCTGCCTGTACGCTGCACAGTCGGCGTAGTACAGGAGTTTATACACCTTGCGTTCGCCGAAATAAGAGTCGGCCTTGGATCGTTCAGCCATGTAGATGACCGCTTCGATCACCTTGGCCGGATTCTGCGTAAATTGGGCTGGCGTTTCCATACTGGTCGCCTCCGGGTTTGCAACGTCCCTGGAATTCTACCATCGGCGGACAGAACGACGCGCCCCCCAACTGTCACGTCGGGGAGCGCGTGGCCGGTCTTACAACAGCCCTGACAACCCGGTAACATCGCCCTACTGCCGCACGTACTTGTCCACCCGTTCCTGGGCTCCCAGGGCCATGTAGATGTTGCCGTGGGCGTCCACCCAGCTGCCGTGGGCCGATTCGGAGTCCCAGCGGGCCAGCACGTTGCCTTCGGTGTCCATGATGCTGACGCGGGGGGGCATTCCGTTGGCGCCGCCTTCGCTGATGACCAGCGCGCCCTCGCTGTCAATGGATATGTCCAGGGGGCGGCGCATATCCTCCCACATGGCGAGGAACTCGCCGTCGGGCGAATAGACCTGCATACGGTTGTTCTCCCGATCGCACAGGTACAGGTTGCCGTTGGGATGCGCCACGATGCTGTGGGGCAGGTGGAACTCGCCGGGACCGCCCTTGCCCGGCTCGCCCCAGGACTGCTTCAATTCACCGTCGCGGGAGAAGCGATGCACCCGGGCGTTGCGGTAGCCGTCGGACACGTACAGGTCGCCGTTGGGCGCGGGAACTATTTCGGTGGGGTAGTTGAACGGGCCGGCCGAGCGGGGGCAGACCTCGCCGGGGATCTCGCAGCCGGTGTCGGAATGGACGCCGCGATCACCGATGACCTGCAACGGTTTGCCGTCCAGGGTGAATATGACACAGACGGAGTCGGTACGGTCGGTAATGTAAGCGATGTCGTCCTGGATGTAGATGCCGTGGGCTTCGTCGATGGCCCGGATGCCCCAGGACCCCAGGTAGTTGCCGCCGGGCCCAAAGATAAGAATGGGCGGGTCCTTGCGTTGGAACACATAGACTCGGTCCTGCGAGTCGGTGGCGACGGCAGAGGCGTTGCCCATGGTCATGCCTTCGGGCAGTTGCGCCCAGTTTCTTTCCAGGTTGTAGGTGTACTTGCCGGAGCCTACTGTGGTCATATTTGGGCCTCCTTTGTTCTGGGGGATCATCCTCAAACGAGGGGCTTGCGTTGCAGCAATACCGAGTTAGTCGTTGGCTGCCATCGTCTCAGCTTCAGGAGGAACGGTGAAAACCGGAGGACTGCCGTCCTGGTGGGAGTGGTTTATCAGCGCCATCATGATGCGGTCAGTGTTGTGCCGCATTTCTTCACGCAGGCTATCCGTGTTGCGCTGCATTTCTTCCCGCAGGCCATCCGTGTTGCGCTGCATTTCTTCCCGCAGGCTATCCGTGTTGCGGCGCGTTTCTTCTCTGAGGTTGTCGATCTTTCTATCAAGCAGGTCAAATCTGTCGTCGATTTTCTTGTCCAGGCGACCGATTTCGCCATTCAGTCTGCCGATTTCGCCGTCAACCCGTGCGAAGTTCCCGTCAACCCGTGCGAAGTTACCGTCGATCCGCGTGAAGTTCTCATTGATTTGCTCCAGCTGACGCTGAATGCCGTTCAGTTGGCCCTGCAAGGCGCCTTGGTCTTTGGCAATGCCGGTCAAACGTACCCAAAAAGTCGTAGAAGCAACGATAACTGCGGCTACCAAGGCGCCGTATATGGCGACTAAAGTTGTGGTTAGCACGTCCATGGGTTGTTTCTCTGGAGTGTTGATACCAGGGTGGGCCGGCCTCATTTTATCAGACGATGGCTCACGGACTTCCGCCGAAAAAACCGCTGGCAATGTGCTCTCGTATGGTTTCCGCCACTAGTTCCGGCCTTTGCAACGGCACGTCGTGGATGCTGTCTTCCAGCCATACCGTCTTGCTGATGGGCAGCAGAGACGCGGCTTTGGCGATTGACTCCTCACGGCGGAAACGTCGGTCGTGAGCGTCGGGAGTGGACTGACGGGCCGGCAGCATCAACACGGGACACTTCAATGTGGGGTAGAGCTGGGAAGGCTTGTGATCCCAGAGGGCGTCGATGATGCGCAGGTGATTCTCCCGGCGCAGGTTGGCCTGGATGGTGCCATCGTCGAGGATGCGGAAGTTGGCCAGCACGGCCTCAACGATTTCAGGTCGCGGATTGGGGCCGAAGCGCGCGCCGGACATAACGCGCTCCCGCATCATCTGCGGCGTGAAACCGGTGAAAATGGGCGGCGCCATGTCCTCGCGGGCCTGCTCCAACGACCAGCCGGGCCGGGCGGACGGTTCGATGGTGCCGCCGTCCACGAATATCAGGCCGGCGGTCAGGTCGGGCTGGGCGGCGGCGAGTTCCAATGCTACGTCAGCGCCCCAAGAGTGGCCGGCGATCACCGGACGTTCCCAACCCAGGGCCGCGATGAGCGTGGCCGCGTCGCCGGATACGGTGGCGAAGTCAAACCCATCGTCAACCTGGGCCGACAGCCCGTGACCGCGCTGGTCCAATGCGACGATGCGAAAATCGGCGGCCAGCAGCGGCGCAACCATATCCCAGATGTGGCAGGTGGACGCCAGGCCGTGCAAAAGCAGCACGGGCCGGCCGTCGCCGCCCCAATCTCGGTAGTGGAAGGGAAGGCCGCGCAGGTCGATATAACAGTCTTTTGGGGTGGGCATGGGCAAGTCTCCTCGCGGCATTTTAGCACGGCGCTGCCTGCTATAATTTCCGACGACGGCGAGTTCCGCCGCCCCAACCCATAGGAGGACAACCGCAAATGTACGCCATTTTCGTGACCATCAACATCAAGGACGGCTTTGCCGACGAGTTTGCCGCCGCCAGCCTGGGCGATGGCCAGGGCAGCGTCCGGGACGAAGAAAACTGTTTCCGTTTTGACATCCTGCGCAGTCCCGACAACCCCAACCAGTTCTACCTCTATGAGGTGTACGCCAACCGGGAGTCCCACGCCACCCACCGCGAGCAACCACACTACGTCGCCTGGCGTTCCGCCGTGGAGCATATGTTTGAAGGTGACCTCGGCCGGGTGGAAATGGAGACTGTATTCCCCTCCGATGCCGGCTGGAAAGCGCAGAAGCCGGGGTTGGTGAACTGGTAATCACTCCTAACTGTTCAGTCAGTCATTGCGAGCGGAGCGACGCAATCTCGGTGATGGTGGGATCGTAGCTCAATCGGCGAGATTGTCGCGTCGCTGCGCTCCTCGCAATGACAAATCGGGTACGGTCGAGAAACACAGCGGTCAGGCTAATGTTCAAACTGTTCGCCCCCCGGGATCTGACCCCGATCCCTGCTGTGGCGGCCACGGCTTTCGTGGCGCTGGCGATCTTTGCGTGGACCGAGAATACGGGGATCGCTGATCCCAATGACCTTTCCGTAACCTATTGGCCTTGGAAGCTGTGGCAGATCTTCCCATTGTTGATGGGCGCTGGGGGCACTTGGTGGATCTGGCTCAGCACCCGCCGCGTCCCCTGGGTGCGCAGCCTGGCGCTGGGATTGCTGGCGTTGACGGTTTTACTCAACGGGTACACCGGCGTGTTCGGGGATTACTGGGGCGACGTGTGGCGCACGGTGAATCCGATTTTCATCGGGTCTGCCAGCGTTTCGGCGGTGGTATTGTGGCGGTGCGGATGCGCGGCGGGGCGCGTGGGCGCGGTTATCTCGGTGACGCTGGGCGCGCTGGTTTTCGCCAACGCCTACTTCGTCAACAACGGCGTGTTGTGGTAGATACTGGACCCGGTACGGATGCTGACGGAGCTGGCCTGGGCTGCCGGAGCGAGCGTGGCCAACGTCGCAAGGCCGGACACCCGGGAGTAACCGCGCCGTGTCGGATGCGCCTGCCGTGCCGCCGGTGTACGCCCGCGTCATCGAGGTGGTGCGGGAGATACCCTACGGCAGGGTTGCCACCTACGGCCAGATTGCCCAGATTGTCGGCGGCTGCACGCCCCGCATGGTGGGCTTCTGCCTGTCGTCATTGGAACGGGGTTCCGACGTGCCGTGGCAGCGGGTGATCAATGCCCAAGGCAAGATCAGCCCGCGCGGCGCCGGCCTGGGCGCGTTGCTGCAGCGGGAGTTGCTGGAGGAGGAAGGGGTGGAGTTCAGCGACGCCGGCCGGGTCAGTTTCCGCGAGTTCGGCTGGCTGGATCCTTATTAGGCGCGTTGCGTGTTTCGGGCATATTCCCCTTGCAAACCTGCGATTATGTTACCCCCAGACGAGTATGTCGGCTGCTTGTCGACGGTGTTCATGAGAACATCTGAAAGATGGGCCACTTCAAATTTCCAAAATCAACGGAAATGGTATCCTGCCTGCCGATTTGATCAGAATGGGCAACGTCCTAGCACATCGGAAGTGATGAGATGGATTACCACTTGGATCTATTCACGCCGGCTACATGGCAAGCATTTGTAGATGCGGGCTCAGGAGTCACGGGTTTCCGTCAACGCCACAAGCGTCTGGCAAGTGAACGGGTAAACAAGGGTGATTTCTTCCTGTGTTATCTCACGCGACTGTCACGTTGGTGTGGGATGCTTCGGGTGGTGTCCGAAATGTACGAGGACGGGAGTCCATTGTTGGCGGATCAAGATCCATATGTTCAGTTCCCGATACGATTCGCTGTGGAACCGTTAGTTGTGCTAGAGCCTGCCCTTTCCATACCGATCCGCACTGACGAAGTCTGGAACGGCCTTTCGATCACAAAACAGTATGCGATGGATTATCCGTATTGGACTGGTTTTTTCCGCGGTTCTCTCAATACGTTCAATGCTGAAGACGGTGCATTCCTCGCAACATTACTGGAGAAACAGCAAGGGGAAAGGACGCATTACCCTCTCTCGGACAAGGAAACGCGGGAGCTTGCTAGCGTTGGAGTACTGCGTACGTTAGATCGACGGGTGGAAGTAGAAGTACCCGATGACGAAATGGTTGAAGCACAGGAATCTCAAGAAACGGTCTCAACCAGTCGGCAACAGTCATTGCGCGTCCAAGCCAGAGTTGCACAAATTGGGGCAGAAATGGGATTTCGAATTTGGGTGCCCAGGAATGACAAAGCCAGGGTAAAGGAACAGATTCCAGACAATCTGCACATAGCCTTTTTGGAAGAGTTGCCGTTGAACTACAACGACACAACGATCAGGACCATTGAGCAGATCGACGTGTTATGGCTCAAGAATCGGTCTATGGCTCGTGCGTTCGAAATCGAACACACAACTGCGATCCACTCTGGGCTACTCCGGATGGCCGATCTGCTCGCGCTGCAACCAAACATGGACATCCATCTCCACATCGTCGCCCCTGACGAGCGCCGCGAGCAGGTTTTGAGAGAGATAAGACGCCCCGTCTTTTCGCTCTTGGAAAAAGGTCCCCTTTACGAACAGTGCTCGTATTTGTCGTATGAGGCGGTTGAAACGCTGTCGCACACGCCGAACTTACGCCACATCAACGACACGATCATCGGCGAATACGAAGAGACTGCAGAGGTCTAAACGTTTCCCCCACCGCATTAGTATCCGTCAGGATCATATAGGCGACGCTGGAAAATTTGTCGGCGAGTTGGCTTGCCATGGATGTCCTGCCAAGTTATGCGTCCTGGAACTTAGGCATCACCTGTTCCGCCAGCAGTTTCAGTGAGCGGTTGGTGGCTTCGCGGGACACCAGGCCCCGGTTGGTGAGCATCAGGTTGCGGATGCCGCCGTTGCGCATTTGCTCGATCTGCTCGGCCACCCGGCGGGGGCTGCCTACCAGGTTTTCGGCGGCGTCCGGGTCGGGATGCTCGCCGTATCCGTCCCGCTGGACGGGCGGAGCCTGCTGAGACATTGGGAACTCTTTGGGATTCCACTGCTGTCGATAGTCCTGCATTATTGACCAGGCTTTGAGGTTGGCGGGCAGGAACTCGTCCATGGCCTGGTCGTCGGTTTCAGCCACGTGCATCTCGCGCCACACCCAGATCTGGTCCAGGTTGTGTTCGATGGCTTCCTCGCTGAAGCCGGCTTCGCCCATGGTGTCGCGGTACAGAGCGATGTCGGCGGCGGTGCTGTTGGTGGAACGGCCCCGCAGCAGGATTGGCCGGCCGATGCGGGCCATCTCGATGATGGATTCCCGGTTGATGCAGGCCCGGGCCAGGGGCGGATGCGGTTTCTGGTAAGGACGCGGGCGCACCGAGGGAAAGGCGACCTGGTAATGCTCCCCCTGGAAGTCCACGTTGTCGGTGGTCCAGGCGGTGACCATCAGTTTTTCGGCCTCTTCCATCTGCGCCGCGCCCACCGCCGGGTCGGTGCCGAAGCCGGTGTACTCGAAGGCGTTGTAGTTGGAGCCTTTGGCGGTGCCCACCACCAGGCGTCCCCGGCTCAGGTTGTCCAGCAGGGCGGTCTGCATGGCAACGCGCACGGGGTTGTGCAGGGGAAGCTCGATGATGCCGAAGCCCAGCAGCACGCGGCTGGTCTTCACCGCCAACGCGCTGGCGAACACCAGCGGGTCGCCGTACACGCACTCGCCGGTGAAATAGTGCTCGGCGATCCAGATGGCGTCAAAGCCCAGGGCTTCGACCAACTCCGCTTCGTCCAGGCATTCCTGTATTTCCTGGTCATCGCGGGAGTCGTCGAATTTCATCGGATAGAAGAAGTGGCCAAATCGCAAGGAAGCACCCTCTTTCCAACCCTCTCCCGTCAAGGGAGAGGGTTTTATTTTCGTAACATTTGCGGGTTAGCTCTCCGAGGCGATGTCCCGGAATCGGTAGCCCACGTTCCAGATGGTTTCCAGGAAGAGGTGGTCGGGGTCCTCTACCTTGGATCGAAGGCGGCGGATATGCACGTCCACCGTGCGGGTGCCGCCGAGATAATCGTAACCCCAGACCTGGTTCAGCAGCGCTTCCCGCGTGTACACCCGGCCCGGGTTGGAGGCCAGGAGGGTCAGGAGCTGGAACTCCTTGTAGGTCAGGGAGATGCGCCGGCCCGCCATGGTCACTTCGTAACTCTGGAGATCTATGGATAACTCGCCCACCCGAACGAGTTGCTCCCGGTTCCGCCCGTTGCGGCGGTACACGATCTGCCCCACCCGGGCGAGCAACTCGGTGGCATCCAGCGGGGCGACGATAAAGTCATCCGGATTGAGGGACGGGTCATACTGGCGCACGGCGGCAGTCTCCATCACCAGCAACGTGGGCAGCTGCAGCCGGCTCACCTGCTCGATGACCGATTGGGCGCCGATGCCTACCGCCGCCAGATCCAGAAGCACCACGTCCAGGTTGATGGCCTGGGCCGCGTCTTCCAATTCCATGACGTCGCTGCCGGCCTGGCAGAACAAGCCGGAAAGGTCAATCTGCTTGACCAGGGACAGCATCCCTTCCCCGGGGCGCGTGAGCAAAAATACGTTGTACAACCTGGGACCTTTGTCATCCAGAATCGCCAGAAACGGGAGCCGGCCGCTTCAAATTGACGATAGCCAATCCCCTGTCTATCATTGCCGGCAGCGTCGCAATTCTAGCATAAGACGATACGCAACTCGCCAGGACGGAGCATCCCATGACCACCGCTACCCTTCTTCCCACCCAGCCCACCGAGATAAGACGCCTCATCCGCGCCGGTGAATACGATGGAGTCACCGCCGGACTGGCCAACGGCCACGTCCAGGCAAACCTGGCCGTGTTGCCGCGCGACCTTGCTTTTGACTTCCTGTTGTTCTGCCAGCGCAACCCGCGCCCGTGCCCGCTGCTGGAAGTCATTGAGGCCGGCTCGGTGGAACCTTTCCTCACCGCTCCCGGCGCGGACATCCGCACCGACGTTCCGGCCTACCGCATCTATCAAAACGGCGAGATGGTCGATGAGGTGCAGTCCGTGGCCGACCGGTGGCGGGACGACCTGGTGTCCTTCCTGCTGGGATGCAGTTTCTCCTTCGAAGCCGCCATGTCGGATGTTGGCATCCCCCTGCGCCATCAGGAGGCCGGCAGCAACGTTCCCATGTACATCACCAACATACCCACCAGTCCGGCGGGGATGTTCTCCGGCCCCATGGTGGTGAGTATGCGGCCGATCCCGCAGGAGCAGATCGTCCGCGCCGTGCAGGTGACTTCACGGTTCCCCGACACCCACGGCGCTCCGGTGCATATTGGCGATCCGGCGGCTATTGGCATCCGCGACATAGACACGCCCGAGTTCGGCGACGCGGTGGAAATCCGCCCCGGCGAGACTCCGGTGTTCTGGGCCTGCGGGGTGACTCCCCAGGCGGTTGCCCTCAACTGCAAGCCGCCGCTGATGATCACCCACTCCCCCGGCAAAATGTTCATCACTGATAAACGCGACGCCGACTACGCCGTCATCTGACCGGAGGTATTGTGGCACAAACCATCGAAGACATCATTCTTGACCACGACCGGCGCGGGATCAACGCGCTGCGGCCCCACGTGCCGGCCGACTTTTGCACCCAGGCGGCCCGCTACGCATTGGTCCACTCGGGCCCGGTGATCATCGCCACCGGGTTCTACATCATGATGAGCGACGCGCCGGAGACCGACGGGCCTCCGGGAGCCTTCGCCATCGGCAACGCCCTGCGGGAACTGGGCAACACGGTGATGTACACGGCTGACGAGCCTATGGCCTACATGATGGCCTCCTGGGTGAGAGGCCGGAGGGACCCATCGCCGATCATAAGGTTCCCCATCATCGAGGATCCCAACATCAACGAACACTTCGTGCAGGAAACCATCACCGAGCGTGACCCGGCGTTGCTCATCTCCATCGAGCGGTGTTCCCGGGACGCCGGGGGCATCTACCGCAATATGCGCGGCCGGGACATAACGCCTCAAACCGCTCGCGTGGACCGGCTGTTCGAGAGTGGGCTGCCGTCCATCGGCATCGGCGACGGCGGCAATGAGATCGGCATGGGCAACCTCCAGGAGGTGGTCGCCACCGCCGACCAGTTGCCGGATCACCCGGCGGTGGTAGGCTGCGACAGGTTGATAATCTCCAGCACGTCCAACTGGGGCGGCTACGGACTGGTGGCGGCCCTGTCCCTGGAAGTTGGCCGAAACCTGCTGCCCGACGTGGATACCGACGCCGAGTGCATCCGTTTCCTGGTGGACGCCGGCGCGGTCAGCGGCGTCAGCGGCGAGCACGACTACCTGGTGGACGAATTCACGTTGGAAGAGAACGCCGCCGTCCTACAGAAACTCCATGACCACGTGAATGAGCGGTTGCTCTGAAACGGCTGACGTTGCTCAAAATAACGGCAAAGCGCTAGCACTGTGGAACAGCAGTAGTGGAAGATGACCACGATTTCAATTGGCGAGAGTCCGTCTGGAGCATTCCCAGACCTTTTGTTTTCGCCTACTTCGCGCTGCTGACTCTGCTTGGCTTGCCCACGGTAGCCATCGTCATCTGGGAACAAGCGCAAGTCCTCGATGCTAGATGGTGGGAGTGGCATATCGAGATCGTCCGCGCCGCCGCTCCGGAATGTGGACTGATTGGAATTGGCGTCGCCTTTTCCGCGCTGGTCACAGTGCAAGGAGTGACATTTCTTATGGTACTTTACAATTACGCTATGGAACGCTGGGTTAAGCCGTTAGCTGAAAAACGCCGGGAGGAAGGCCGCGCCGAGGGACGGGAGGAAGCCAACCGGCGATGGGCAGCATGGCTGGAACGCAAAACTGAAGCGGAAAACAAGGGACTACCCTTCGACGAACCGCCACCTGGTTCCGCAGAGTAATCACCGCCGACCGTTAAGTATCTTCAAGGATAGCTCCATGGGTGATTGTAGATACTGCGGCCAGAAAGCCGGCTTCCTGCGGAGCAAGCACAAGGATTGCGAAGCCACGCACCGAGCCGGCCGGCAACGGATGGTGGCACTGGTCGCCCAGGCGGCGGGCCGGTCGAATTTCAGCGAGGCGGCGCTGGTGGAAGACCTTTCGTCCATCGCCGAGGGATCATACATCGACGACGACGGGATAAGGGCGGTCATCGCCGAAGGCTGGCATCAGGCCGTCGAAGAGGGTTTGGCCGACGGGATACTCACCCAGGACGAAGAGTCCAGGCTGCGGGATTTCCGGGACCAGTTCGCCCTCAATGACCAATGGGACAAAACCAGTCAAGACGCCGGCGAGCAATTGGACCGCGCCTCTCGCGACCGCCTGATGCTGGACGCACGGCTGGCCGCGCTGGCAACCGCAAACGGCGATGAGCACCGGGATGATTTGGCCGCTGCGCTAGAAGAGTCGGAATTGTCGCCCGCGGAGCAGCAGTTGCTCCTGGCGCAGGCGTGGGAAGCCGCCGTCGAGGGCTCACTGGAGGATGGCGTCCTCTCTTTGGATGAAGAAAACGCCCTGGTCCGTTACCTGCGCCATTTTGACCTGACCCAGAGTCTGGTGGATACCAACGGGGCGTATCAGAACATGATCAAGTCCGCCGTGATCCGCGAAGCGGCGGAGGGCCTCATACCGGACCGGCTGACCTTGAACACTCGGCCGCCGTTCAACCTGATGAAGTCGGAGCAACTGGTGTGGGTGATCGACGGCGTCGGCTACTACGAGGTGAAGACCCGGCGGGAACGGCGGGGCACGTCCCACGGCGTCAGCATTCGGGTGGCCAAGGGTCTTTATTACAGCCCGCGCACCTTCCGCAGCCGAGCCGTAGAGTGGGAGGAAACCGTCCACGAGGACACCGGGCTGCTGGGCGTGACCAGCAAACATATCTACTTCCACGGGTCACGCAAGCGGTTCCGGATCCGCTACGACCGCATCGTGTCCTTTGAACCCTATGAGGACGGCATCGGCGTGATGCGCGACGCCCAGACCGCCAAGCCGCAGACCTTCCGCACCGGCGACGGCTGGTTCATCTACAACCTGGTGACCAACCTGGCGCAGCACTGGTAGGATGTAGGCTATCTCACTGCCAGCATCTTTTCTTCGGTGACGATGATCTTCTTCAGCTCCAGCATCTCGTCCCGCAGGTGCGCCGCTTTCTCGAACTCCAGGGAACGAGCGGCTTCCTTCATCTGGAACTCCAGGTCCTTAATGACCCGGTACATATCGTCCCGGGACATCTCCTCGCGAGCCACCTGGTAAGCGGCCTTGGTCTCGGCAACGCTGCGGAGACCCTCGGTGATGTCTCTGACGGCCTTGTGGATGGACTGGGGCTCGATGCCGTGGCGCTGGTTGTGCGCTCCCTGGATGCCGCGGCGGCGGTAGGTCTCGTCGATGGAGCGCTGCATGGAGTCGGTGATGCGGTCCGCGTACATGATGACGTGTCCGGAGGCGTGGCGGGCGGCGCGTCCAACGGTCTGGATCAGTGAGGTGGTGGAGCGCAGGTAGCCCTCCTTGTCGGCGTCCAGTATGGCGACGAGGCTGACTTCCGGCAGGTCCAATCCTTCCCGCAGCAGGTTGATGCCGACCACCACGTCGTAGATGCCCAGGCGCAGGTCGCGCAGGATTTCCACCCGGTTCAGGGTCTCGATGTCCGAGTGGAGGTAGTGGTTGCGTATGCCCATTTCGGAAAGATAATCGGCCAGTTCCTCGGCCATGCGCTTGGTGAGGGTGGTCACCAGGACTCGCTCCTGCACATCGACACGCCGGCGGATTTCGTGCATCAGGTCGTCAATCTGGCCGTCGGTGGGCTTGACTTCGATGGTGGGGTCCAGCAGGCCGGTGGGTCGAATTACCTGCTCCACGATGGTGCTGGTGCGTTCCATCTCCAGCGGCCCGGGCGTCGCCGAGACGTACACCACCTGGTTGATGTGGTCCTCGAACTCCTGGAAGTGCAGAGGCCGGTTGTCCAACGCCGAGGGCAGGCGGAAGCCGTATTCCACCAGCGTGGTCTTGCGTGAGATGTCGCCGTTGTACATCCCCCGCACCTGGGGCAGCGTCATATGGGATTCGTCAACGAACATCAGGTAGTCGTCGGGGAAGTAGTCCAATAGCGTCCATGGGGGACTGCCGGCCTCCCGGCGGGACAGGTGGCGAGCGTAGTTCTCCACTCCGGCGCAGAAACCGGTTTCGTCCAGCATCTCCATATCGTAGCGGGTGCGCTGCTCCAACCGCTGGGCTTCCAGCAACTTGCCCTGCTGCCGGAGCCAGTCCACTCGCTCGTGCATCTCCGCCTCGATGTCAACTAACGCGGCGTCCAGCTTTTCCCGACTGGTCACGAAGTGCTTGGCGGGATAAACGGAAAAATCCTGTCGCTCGTTGAGCACCTCGCCGGTCAGGGTGTCCAGGGTGAGTATCCGTTCCACCTCGTCGCCGAAGAACTGGATGCGGACGGCGAACTCCTCGTAGGCCGGCACGATCTCCAGGGTGTCACCGCGCACGGTGAACCGGCCCCGGGCCAGGTCGGTGTCGTTGCGCTCGTACTGCATATCAATGAGCTGGCGCAGCAGGGCGCGGCGGTTGTATTCCTCGCCGACCTCGACACGAGCCACCATCTCGAAATAGTCCGACGGGTCGCCGAGGCCGTAGATGCAGGACACCGAGGCAACAATGAGCGTGTCCCGGCGGGTGAGCAGCGACGTGGTGGCAGCCAGGCGCAGTTTGTCCAGCTCCTCGTTGACGCTGCTGTCCTTCTCGATATAGGTATCGGAGCGCGGGATATAGGCTTCCGGCTGGTAGTAATCGTAGTAAGAAACGAAGTACTCGACGGCGTTGTGGGGAAAGAACTCCTTGAACTCGGTGGCCAATTGCGCCGCAAGCGTCTTGTTGTGGGCGATGACGATGGTGGGACGCTGCATCTCCTGGACGATGTTGGCCATGGTGAAGGTCTTGCCGCTGCCGGTGACGCCCAGCAGGGTCTGGTAGTTCAGACCCTCGCGCAGGCCTTCGGACAGGCGGGCCACCGCCGGCTCCTGATCGCCCATCATGCCAAAGTCGGCTACCAGCTGAAAATCAGGCATAGTTCCTCCGGATCATGCTTCGCCCCGCAGGCGGCGCAATTCGGCTTCCATCTCCGCCATTCGGGCTTCCGCGGCCTGTCGTGCGGCTTGTTCCTCGGCGAGGCGGTCTTCCGCCGTTTGACGAGCCTCTTCCGCTGCTTGGCGAGCCTCCCGTAGATCATAGTAATCCGGTACCCATACGTCCCTTATCGTATCGTAAAATCGCAGCCGGCCGTCGTCCCAGCACAAATCCATGCCCAGGGCCGGGCTGTGGCCCCGCAGCATACCGTCCGGCCCCGGCGATACATCCATACGGACGTACTCTCCGTTTTCCAGCCGCTCACCCACCAGCGGCTCCCCGTAGTGCCGGCTGTCCGGCGTGGGGTCATAGCGCCAGTATTCGCCGATACCCAGGGAGGCGTACAGATCCCGCTTTCGGCCCAAGTCCACCCGGGCAGTGCTCCGCGACCCAATCTCCAGCACGAAGTCAGGAATCCGGCCCAGGTGCCAGGTGAAGTAGGAATTGTGCGGGAGGATGTCGTCCCGGTTGACGCCGAAGGTCACGTGGCAGTCCGGCGCCACCACAGCGCGGCGGTTGCCCCGCTCGTAGTACAGGAAGGTATCGCCGGTAACGATTACGTCATAATACTGCTCCAGATAAGCCCGCAGCACCGGCGTAACCCGGTCGAAATGGATTTCCTGTTCCGGCCCGTCAGGCAAGGGAATACCGTCCTCATCCGGGTAGTAAATGCCGTCGAACACGTTCCGTTCCGTGGACAACGCTTGCGGTTTCGCAGTAGCCATGGCAACACCCCGTTCCTGCGCGTACCTGGTTCAAACCGACGCCGGCAAACCGGCGCACGCATTATAAGCCATCCGTCTCATCCGCCGCCCACTGACAGCAACGCCTGCCGTATCTTGTCTTCGACCGAGGCGTCCGACGGGAGTTCCAGGGCAGCGATAGCCTGCCGCGCGTCTGCCAGAGGCATACCCAACGCGGTCAGCGCCTCCACTGCATCGGCATCCGTGCCCGCGACGGCCACAACGCCCGGCACTCCGGCATCGGCATCCGGCAGTTTGCCCCGCAGTTCCAGCACCACCCGCTGGGCGATGCGGCGGCCCACGCCCTGCGCCCGGGCCAGCGCTGCCACGTCCTCGGACGCCACCGCGTTGCGGAACCCGTCCTCGCCAAGTTCGGAAAGGATGGAAAGAGCGGAACGCGGCCCCACGCCGGACACTCCGGTCAACGCGCCGAAAAGCTCCACCGACCCGGCTTCAGAGAAACCGTACAGCACCGGCTGTTCGTTCTGGATCCGCAGGATCGTGTGGAGCCGGACCGGCTCGCCAACGCTGCCCAGCGTGGCAACGGCGGAGGCCGGGACGAACACCTGCAGCGTGATGCCGCCGACCTGTACGTTCACCCAGTCGGGGCCGACGGACTCCAGCGCGCCATGCACGCCGACCAGCACTGCTTACAATTCCTTGCCGGGGGTGATCTCGCGGGATGCCAGGTCGTCGGTTCCCATCTCCCGCAGACAGCACAACCCCACCGCCAGCGCGTCCGCCGCATCGGATTCCGGGGTGTCACGCAAGCCCAGCAAGGAAGCGGTGATCTGCTGCACCTGCTCCTTGGTAGCGCCGCCATAGTCAGCGACGGAGCGTTTCACCGTAGCCGGCGCGTAACGATACACCGGCACCCCCTGGCTGGCCGCGCCAATCAGCACCACGGCCTGCGCCTGCCCGATGGCCAGGGCCGATTTGGCGAAAGCCCGCTCGCCCCGGCCCACGAATGGATCCTCGACCGCGATGGCGTCGGGCTGGAACACGTGAATCATGTTCAGGATGTGGGTGTGCAGCTGGTAAAGGCGATTTTCAATGGGCATCGACGCCGGCAGCGCGACCACGCCGTAGTCATCGGCCTCCGGTCCGCCGGAGGCGGATTCGGCGTCGAGGACGCCGTACCCCATTCGCAAGGTGCCGGGGTCAATGGCAAGGACGCGCATCAGGCGGCCGACCCGTAGCGTTCCAGCACCTCCGCCGGGAAATCGGCGTTGGTGTAGGCTTTCTGGACGTCGGCCAGTTCTTCCAGGCTGTCCAGCAGGCGCAGGGTCTGCTCGGCCGCCCGGTCTTCCAGGGGGATGACGGTCTTGGGGACCATGGACACGTCCGCTGAGGAGGGCTGCGCGCCTTCGCTCTCCAGGGCGGATTTGACCGACAGCAGGTTCTCTGGAGCCGTGTAAACCTCCAGGATCCCGTCTTCAAAGTTCACGTCGTCGGCCTCGGCGTCGATGGCGGTCATGATCAGTTCTTCCGCCACCGATTCGTCTTCAATTTCCAGGACGATGACGCCCCGGCTGTCGAAGTTCCACGCCACACAGCCCGCTTCGCCCAGGTTCCCCCCGCCCTTGTTGAACGCGGAGCGCACTTCCGAGGCGGTACGGTTGCGGTTCGTGGTCAGCGCCTTTACGAGAATGGCGCCGCCGCTGGGCCCGTATCCTTCGTAGGTGACCTCGGCCAAGTCCTCCATCGCTTCGCCGCCCTCGCCGGTAGCCCGGCGGATGGCCCGGGTGATGCTGTCCAGGGGCATGTTGTTGGATCTGGCCTGGTCAACGGCGATGCGCAGCCGGAAGTTCATATCCGGGTCGCCGCCGCCTCCTTCCTTGGCCGCCAGCGATATGTTGCGCGCCAGCTTGGTGAACAGCGCGCCTCGCTTGGCGTCGGCGGCTCCCTTCGCACGCTTGATGGTTGACCACTTGGAATGACCCGACATCTGACACCTCCTCGAACGTCCCAACTCGCCCGGATTCAGCGAGCCTGCGTTCAGGCGGATGCGCCACCGCATCCTGAGTTTCCTATAATGCGCGGTCATTGGATTTTAGCACCGCCCGTCCAAAGGGGTCAAAACGGTGAGTTCACCGGAAATGTCCACCCTTGAGCAATCAACGCGCCAGGCCGACGCCATGGGCAGCGAGCCCATGTGGCGGTTGCTGTTGCAGATGGCCTTTCCGCCGATGTTGGCGATCATCGTCATGGCGTTGTACAGCATCGTTGACCGTGCCTTCGTCGGCAACGTGGTCGGCGTGGATGCGCTGAGCGGCCTGTCGGCGGCATTCCCCGTGCAGATGGCGGCGGTGGGGCTGGGCCTGCTGACCGGCCTGGGCGGAATGTCGGTCATATCCCGTGCATTGGGGGCGCGCGATTCGCGTCAGGCGTCGCGAGTCATCGGCGCTTCACTAGCGATACTGGTCCCGATTTACGTTGTCGCAACCTTCGTGGGGTTGGCGCGCCTGGACGAATTGGCGCGCGCGATGGGCGCTTCGCCGGCTACGGCAGAATATTGCCGCCAGTACCTGGTTGTTATTTTGCCGGGGAGCCTGTTGTCCATGCTGGCGGTAACGGCCAACAACCTGTTCATGGCCGAGGGCCGGCCGATGCCCGCGACGGTTGTCCTGGCCGGCGGGGCCGTGACCAACGTCGCGCTGGATGCGCTGTTCATCCTGGTGTTCGGTTGGGGCATAACCGGCGCGGCGGTGGCCACCGTGCTGGCCCAGGGGCTGGCCGTTCTGTACACCGGGTGGTTCTACCTGTCGGGGCGGAGCGCGTTGCGGGTTTCTGCGGATGCTCTGATCCCTCGGGTCGGGTTGCTCCGGGAGGTTGTCGCCTTGGGTATGCCCATCTGCATCATCGAGGTGGCTCGATCCATCGTGGTGGTGGTTATCAACAACATCCTCAGTCACTACGAGGGCGGCGACGGGTACATCGCGTTGTTCGGCGTCATCAACTCCGTGCTGGAATTTGCCCTGGCTCCGTTCATTGGGGCCGCGCTGGCCTATCTCCCGTTAGCGGCCTACAACTACGGGGCGGGCAACTATGACCGGGTTCGACAGGCAATCTGGCAAAGCTGCCTGGGAGCGACGGTGGCGGGGGTCATAATCGTGGCGGCGCTGATGCCTTTCGCCGGGCAAATCATCGGCCTTTTTGCCGAGGACGATGCCCTGCCGCCGGAAGCCGGCGACGCTCTCCGGGTCGTATTGCTGGCGTTGCCCATAGTTGGGATAGAGTTCATCAGTTCCATCGCCTTTCAGGCTCTGGGCAAAGCCTGGCCGTCGGTGGTGCTCACCATGGCCCAGCGGGTCGTTCTGCTGCTGGCCTGGGTGTTCGCGTTGTCTCACGTATTTGGAGTTTGGGGGGTCTGGTGGTCTTTTCCCGCCACCGATGTGGGAGCGATGTTGCTCGGGTCGGGCGCGTTGGTATCGATCTGGCGGAGGGTGGGGGGTTGGGGCGGGACCGAACGGGCTCGCAACCGCCCTGACTTTGACATCGCCAATCACCGGCAGTAGCATTGCATCCAGTTATTGAGACGAACCTGTTTCCGCCCACATTGGAGGCCAGCGCCATGGCAATGAACTCTTCCGGCGTTTCCCACATCGCCGTCTGCGTCCGCGATCTGGATGAATCCCTAAAGTTTTACCGCGACATTCTGGGCATGACCGTGACCGTTGACCGGGTGCAGGACACGTCCACCGGCGGGCTGCCCCACGTGTACGCCCACAACCGCGCCACCCGCCGCCAGGCCGTTCTGTCCTACGGCGAAGGCGCAGTGCCGACTCTGGTGATGACCAGCCATCCCGGCGACGACGCCGACGGTGGAGCCATCAAACTTGACCAGGTGGGCATCAGCCACATCTCCTTCTCCGTTCCCGACGTGAAGGCGCTGGCCGACGAGCTCATCGCCGCCGGCGTGGAACTGGCCGGCCCCATGGACGGCTTCACCAACGCCAACGGTGAGGTTTCCAGCATCTTCGTCTATGACCCCGACGGCATTCTGGTGCAGTTCGACAGCGGCGGAGGCTGACGGCCCTCCAACTTCGGCATTAGGATGCTGACGCGCGCGATTCCCCCGACGGTTTCCCCGAATGTACAATGAGCGAGGACAACCGCCGCGCCGACCGTGAGACCATCTGGGGGATCAACCGGAAGGACCGCCGCTGGTTCCAACTGATGACTCTGCTGGGCGGAACCGGCGGCTCGGCCACTTTGGTATGGTTGACGCTACGCTACCGTGCCAACGATACGCCGGACGCAGTGGCGTTCAGCATCCTGCTGGCGATTGGGGCCAGTTTCGTGGCCGCCGGGTTTGTTGCCTGGTCGCTATTGCAGGTGAAGGAGATAGCAATGCCCATCGGAGACTGGATTCGGGAGGCCAATGAGAGGCGCCGGCAGCGCATCCGCGCCGAAGGGATCGCCCAAGGCTATCGTCGCGGCTACGAAGACGGTATCCAGGGAAAGCCGCCGGAAGTGCCATTGGAGCAGACCGGACAACCCCCGCCACGCGAATCCAATAGGCCCGACGCCGACCGCGAAGAGTAGAATCCACATCAGCCAGGGAGCAACCACCATGCCCATGAAAGCATCCGGCGTATCGCACATCGCAATCTGCGTGCGCGACCTCGACGTTTCCCTCCAGTTCTATTGCGACCAGCTGGGTATGTCCATCGTCAGCGATGTCATCCAGGACACCACCACCGGAGGCCTGCCCCACGTGTATGCCCACAGCCGCGCCACGCGCCGGCAGGTGCGCCTGGCCTACGCGGACGGCGCAAAGCCCACGCTGACCATGACCTCCCATCCCGGCGAGGACCCGGACGGCTCTCCGATCAAGCTGGACCAGGTGGGCATCAGCCACATCTCTTTCAGCGTTCCCGACCCAAAAGCCCTGGCGGAAAACCTGGCCGCCCAGGGAGTAGAATTGGCCGCCCCGATGGACGTTTGGACCAACTCCGAGGGTAGGGTCAGCAGTTTCTATGTGTATGATCCGGACGGCATCCTGGTCCAGTTCGACGCCGGCGGATAAAACCCACCACCGGTGACAGGATTCCCACGTGGTTGAATCACAGATCACGCCGTTCCTATGGCTGGACGGGTGCGCCCGCGAAGCGGCGGACTTCTACGTGTCCACGTTCAGAGATTCCTACATCGTCAAGGTGACCACGTTGACAGGGCCGGGCGCCGGCAGCGACGTGGTGTCTTTGGTGGTGAAGGGTCAGCCCTTCACCACCTTTGATGGGATCCCACCTTTTGAGTTCACACCAGCCATATCCTTTGTGGTGAACTGCGACACGCAGGAAGAGCTGGACCACTACTGGGAACGCCTCGCCGACGGCGGCAACCCAATCCAGTGCGGCTGGATCCAAGACCGGTACGGCGTCCATTGGCAGATTGTCCCCGCCATTCTCCAGGGGTTGCTGGAAGACGAAACGAAATCAAAGCCGGTGTTGGAAGCCCTCCTCACTATGGTAAAAATAGACATTCAGCAATTGCTTGACGCCACATCCAACCACGGGAGTGACCATGTCTCACCACTATGACGAACACGACCACGACAAACTGCTGCGGTGGCGAGACGACCTCCGGGATGCCACCATCGACGTCGATGGCTTCCCAGCCATGGCCCTGTTTCTGGTGAAACCCCAGGCCACCGGCGCCCACGAGATTTTCCGCCGCTACCGCGCCGAGTTCGAGCAGCGCGACGCCAGCTTCGCGCACCTGGTTATCTTCGGGATGCACGGCGTCTCCGCCACCGTGAAGGGACTGCTGGAGCATACCGGCCTGGCTGAGGAAGACCTGCCGGTGATGATGCTGGCGCCGGCCGCCGATCCGTCCGCGGTCATCGCCGTGAGCCTGCCCAGCGGCGAGAGCCTGGAGGGCGGCGACGATCCAAACGGCGACGGCACTTGCGACTATCTGGCTCCCTGGCAGGACGCCCTGGACCGCATCCGTATCACCAAAGACGGCCGCATCCTGCGCCTGATGGGGGTGCAGGGCCGAAAGCTGAACGGGCCGGATTTGCGCGAAGTCGCAGCGGCTACTCTCGCCCCTGCCGTGCGGTAACGGCGCAAAGCGCCGACTCGGCCCTGCGCTCGCCTCATCTGGTATCATCGCCCACATCGGCAACAGGCTGTCCAGATTATTTGCAAGGAGAAAAAGGAGAAAGATGATGGCGGACCGAGCTCTCACAATCGATTGTCAAGTACACGCCTACGAGCGGAATCGCCCCGAACGCCCGTGGGTCGGCTTCCTCACCGGGCCGGAGGAAGTTACCGGCGACGACATGATTGCGGCGATGGCCGCCGTGGGTGTGGACGGAGCGGTTCTCATTTCGCCGTTCTCGCTTTATGGCTACGACGCCAGTTACGCCCTGGAGGTGTACGCCCGGCACCCCACCAAGTTCGGACTGGTCCGGCCTTTCGATCCAAACTCTCAGACCATCGATGCGGACATGGAGGAGTGGACTTCCACGCCCGGCGTGGTGGGCGCGCGGATCATGCTCGCGAACCTGGACTACGAGGCCGACCACCCTGGGTTGAACGGAATCCTGGCCGCCGGTGGGCGCGCTGGCGTGCCCGTGAACGTCATGTCGGCAGGGAAGCTGCCCCTGCTGCGGGAACTGGCCCGACAAAACCCCGATACGCAGATCATCATCGACCACGTGGGGCTGGCGCAGCCATTCGATCCGCCGCCGCCCGCCGAACCCTTCGCCGACCTGCCCAACGTGCTGTCCCTGGCGGAGCTGGACAACGTGGTAATCAAGATTTCCGGCGCCGGCACACTGTCGCACCAGCCGTTCCCGTACCCTGACATCAGGGAACCCTTGGGAAGAATATTTGACGCATACGGCCTGGAGCGTTGCCTTTGGGGGACCGACTGGACGCGAGCGGTCAACTTGCTGAACTATGAGCAAGGGGTGGAGGCATTCCGAGTTTCTGACTGGCTCTCCGATTCGGACCGGGCCACGCTGATGGGCGGAAGCCTGGCCAGGATATATAACTGGTCGCCAGCGGCGGACTAGTAAATTGAAACGGCACGGTGAACGTCGGTAGGCCGAGGATACCGGGATACCCGCTTTCCCGGCCGGCCGGTTTTTCAGGTTCGAAAGGTCCGCAGGTCTGAATAGTCACAACCAGCAGGGCAATCGCATTTCAAACCGGCTCACCCGTCACTCCTGCGGAAGCAGGAGTCCAGAAGCCGAAAAGCAAGCAAGCCTGTAACGAATCTACTATTTTGGCCACTGGATTCCCGCTTTCGCGGGAATGACGGATGCCTTCCTGTCCAAATGCGATAAAGTCATTGCGAGGAGCGTAGTCCGCCGCAGGCGGACGGCAATCTCGGGGGAGGTAGGATGGTTTCGTCGGTACGAACCCTGCTTCCGGCGCGAGATTGCCATCCGCCAGAGGCGGACTCGCAATGACAAAAGCGACTTTGAAAAGGCCCGGTACAACCAGGTAGCGGAGTTCCGGGCAGGCGACGTTTGTGTTACGATGATGCGCCTTCAAAAATCATAGATCCGATTTGCTCGATACTTCGTAAACAATTAGCAATTACCGCCGACATTGGGGTCCTTGCGCTCCGTCAGCGGCCGCAGGTGGATGGTGAATAGATTTTTAGCCCTCGGGGCGGCCTTCCGGAGGGTCGCTGCCAGTTGGTACTTCATTGCGCCGGTCGCCGTCGTTTTGGGACTGGCCATTGGCGTTTTGGCGTTGTTTTACGCATATCCTGGGAAGCCCAAGATTGGCGTTATCGATCTTCCCTTCATCGTCATCACCGATGATTCCGAGTTCATCATCGGCGAGTTCCTCAGATACGCCCGGGAAGATGACTCCATCAAGGCAGTCGTGATCAAGATGTCCAGCCCGGGTGGCGGGGCAGCGTCCAGCGAACGACTGTACTTTGCCACCCGGAAACTCCGTGAGGAGAAGCCTGTGGTCATCGCGATGGACGGTATGGTCGCCAGCGGCGGCTACATGATGGCCATGGGCGCAAACCACACCTATGCTCAGTCGGCGTCTCTGGTCGGGAACGTGGGGGTGATCGCCCTGGCCGGGTCGCTGATCCCGCGTCCGTTGCCGGAGGTGATCGTAACCACCGGGCCTTACAAGCTAACGGGAGCATCCCGAAGGGACTGGATCGGGTTGGTGAACGAACTGAAGGACGGGTTCGCCCATATGGTCATGAGGGAGCGGGGAGACCGCCTCAAGATTACCGAGGAAGAGTTGACGCAAGGGAGACTTTACGCCGGCGTTGACGCGGTGAGGTTCGGGTTGGTGGACGAGCTTGGCGGCAAAGCGGAAGCCATGGAGAAAGCGGCGGAACTGGCCGGCATTTCCAATTACGGAATCGTGGATGTGAACGCGGAAGTGCTGCGGGAGTTCATACTCCGGTCGCGGCGAATATTTGCATCAGAATACGACGGTGTTTTTCACGACCCGGCTTATGCTTCATGGCAACTGATGATGCAGGAGAACTCGGGCGCGGCAAACGTGTCTCCCGCGGAACCGGTCCAAGTCCAGGGCGACTCCGAGTTGCAGGAGCAGATGGGTAAATTCATGCTGATAAATGGCCTCGAAGCGACACAGGAAGACCCGCTACCGGAATTTCCGCTGGAAATAGGGAATCCGAACATCTATTACCTGTACGTGGGAAATGACTACTAAACTGTTGGGGGCGCTGTTCCTCCTTTTGGCCTTCGCCGGTATTGCGTTCGGCGCCGGCGCCTTGATTTTTTACCAAGGTGGGTACGAGCCGCCGCCTTCGGTCCAGGCCGAATTGCCGGAGATGAGCCCCCCCATTGTGCCGGGCAACACCGTTTGGGAACCGCCGGCTGACCCTCACGGCTCCGGTCTGCTCCTGATCGACGCGCTGCACCGAAACGCGTTCGCGTCAAACCAGACCGTCGCGTTGACTTCAAAGGTAGCCGATCTGGGATACGACGTGGAGTTCCTTGGCGGCTTCGGGAGCGTCAATGAAGATGACCGGTTGCCACTGCTCGAAGAAAAACTGCGTGTAGCAGACAGTTTTGCGGTGATCCTGCCTCGGGTGGATTACACAGCGGCGGAGATTGCCCTGGTGGAAAACTTCGTCAGGAAAGGCGGCAAGCTGCTGCTCATCTCTGATCCCGGCCTGACCCCAGCCAATAACACGTTGGCGGCGCGGTTCGGGGTGAACTTCCAACCGGATTATCTGTACAACCAACTCGAAAACGACATCAACTTCCAGAACATTTTCGTGAGAGATTTCCAACCGGGTGAGATCACGGTCGGCGTGAACGCGGTGGCGCTCTATTCGGCCGGCTCCATCCGCTCCTCCGGCCCAAGCCTGGCCTTCACTGACGAAAATACCCGATCATCGTTGCAGCGGCACGATGGCGAACTTTCGCCAATGGCATTCGGCGACACGCGCAACGTGCTGGCGTTGGGGGACTTCACGTTCATGGTTCCGCCCCAAAACGCCGCGTTGGACAATGACCGCCTGCTGAGCAACATCGCGAGGTATCTCACTACGAGCGATCGGGCATTTGAGCTGGCAGACTTTCCGCATTTCTTCCTAAGCGGCCCGGAAAATACGGTGGACGTCCTGCCGGCGCGATCCGAACTGCTGACCAGCGGCACACAGGTGAAGAACGGTCTGGCGAACCTCGGCATCACCGCAAACATCAGTGGTGTGGAGGACGTGAGCCGCAACACGGTTTTCCTGGGGCTACACGAGGACGCTCCTCTGGTGAGCCGATACCTGCAGGGCGCCGGGGTGAGTGTCGATGAAGTGTTAACCGCGCGCTTTGTCCCGGACCTGGAGCTGAAGGATACCTCGATAACCATATTGGTGCGGGAACAGGAGCGCCACGTTCTGATTATTCTGTCCGAAACTGCCAAAGTCATGGAAGCAGCGGTAGAGCGGCTTTTGGATGGCGAGTTCAGGAACGATCTGGTGAGCGAGTTCGCGGGAGTGAACAATAATCCATGAAGATAAGCTACGTCTTGGGAGGGTGGGGTTCTTCGCGGTTTCGCCATTCGGACGGAGACGACGAGCGCGGATCTGGAACGACTGGGAGTTTGGCGGGAATGATTCCGTTGATATTCGAAAGGGGCAAGGCACGGCGATACTCCTGGTGCGGGGCGCTGATGTTGACGCTGGGGCTGCTGTCCCTGGCGGCGTGCGCACAACCCGCCGCCACGCCGCCGGCAGAGACAACGGCGGCACCGGCGCCGGCTGTTCAACCCACAGCCCTGCCGGCCGAAGCGTTGGCCGCCGTCGATGAATTCGCCAGCCAAGGGGCCATGCTGGACGAGGAATGGGGCCAAATTCGTGAAGAGTTTGACGAATGGGGCGCCGGACTGACGGCCTGCTTACCCAGCTCCATGCACCAGGCGCTCAACGGTTTCGCCATAGAATTCAATGGGGTGACGGAACGGGCCCGCAACTTGACCAGGAACCAGACGACCGGCGAGTTGGCCGATATCGTGATTGCGGCGGCAGAAGAAGAAGAGGCGGCGTACCGACAACTTCGTGACCGTTGGCAACCCAACAACGTAGCGTTGTTCGAGGCGGTGCGGCCCAGGCGCATTCTCAAGCCGAAGACCGGGCCATTGAACTAAGGGAAAATTTCGAAGATTCTCCCGACGCCGAGACCATCGACGAGTTTTCGCTGGCTTTCGACAAAGTGAAAGACGACTGGCAGAACCTTCACGACGAGTACACGGAGTTGCGCGAAGAAGCAGAGAGCATGGAAGTCGAAGACGTGCTCGCGGGTTTGGACGAGCTGGTCAAGAAGTTGAACGAGATTATCGGCGCGTTGGATGAATTGCCCCACCTGGCTGGCACGGAGAACACCGTGGACGATATGCTGAGCGCGGCGAAAGCAGAACGCAAGGAGTTGAGAACCGCCGCGAAGCCCGCCAAACCCGCCAAAGCAAGTTCCACCACAGCCAGCGCTACCACCACTACAGGCGGCGACAGCTCATCAAGCGCCAGTTCCGCCGCCGGCAGCAGCACCACCGCGCAAACCAGCGATGCGAAGGACGAGGCCGAGGAGGTTCCCGAACTTCCAGATTTCACCAAGGCGGACGAAAGCGTGGAGGCCGGCGAGACCGCGCTGAAGCAAGCGGCCCGTACCGTGCGCAGTGTTGCCGATGTTGACGTCGAGGAGAGCTTGGGAGAACTCGCAACGTTTAACTCCGAGCACCGGCGGCTGCGTTCCGCATGGGATGATTTTCACGACGACTACAACGCGTGGAGAGAAAACGAAGGCG
>JAGWBI010000044.1 GCA_021295965.1 Dehalococcoidia bacterium
TCCGATAAGGATGACGCGGTGGCCCTCTTCTTGCCACCCGATTTCCGTTACACCAGGTGCAGGGACTTTACTTAGGCCCATGAGTATTGGTGAGAGTGGAGGGGTTGGAAATGGGTCAGACGTTGGTGGAGCAGGAGGCTGTGCTGAGGGAAGTTCAGGGCTGAAAAACCACACCGCGATTTCGCCAAGGCCACCGGACGGCTGGCCAAGACCGATGCTCTGGATGCCCAAGTGTTGGCCCATTTCGCCGAGGCGGTGCGTCCACCGGTGCGACAGTTGCGGGACGACGATACCCGGGAGCTGAACACCATGACCACCCGTCTCAACCAGGTGATGACCATGCTGGTGGCGGAGAAGAACCGACTGAGCCGGTCGGTTCCTTCGGTACGTCCCAGCATCCAGGCCCACATCGCCTGGCTGGAGCAGGAGCTCAATGATCTCGACGACGGTCTACGACAGACGCTGCGCCGAAGTCCGGTGTGGCGAGAGAAGGACGATCTGCTGCGCTCGGTCCCCGGTGTGGGGGAGCAACTCGCCCTGACGCTCTTGGCGTACCTGCCCGAATTGGGCACGCTGAACCGCAAGCAAATCGCTGCCTTGGTCGGCGTGGCTCCCATCAACCGGGACAGCGGAGCCATGCGGGGCCGCCGCGCCGTCTGGGGCGGTCGAGCGCGAGTACGAACGGTCCTCTACATGGACGCGCTGGTAGCCAGCAGGCGCAACCCGGTGATCCGTGCCTTTTACCAACGGCTGCTGGCCACTGGTAAATCCAAAAAAGCCGCCCTGACGGCGTGCATGCGGAAGCTCCTGGTCATACTCAACGCCATGGTCAAGAGCGGACAGCACTGGGATCCCGAGATCATCGCGGCTTGACTTCAGAGATGGTTGCTTTGGTTACATGACCGCTGTCGTCCATTCCTCGAGACGCGGTCTGTGCCGCGCCGCCGCCCCAACAGTGCAAGACGGCTCCGCCTTGGAATCTCACCCAGGAACACCGATCTGGTCCCCGCTCAAGCCACCCCGCGTGTTTCACCACGCACGACCGCCTGAACCGGATTGGGTCGGCGTCTCCGCTTCCCCAGCCGGTGTTGCGCTGCAAGCGCCGGTCTCAGCTGTCCCAAGATCGCTCATGGACTGCTGCATCCGCAGAACGGGTCCAGCATATGCCACCTATCGGTCAAGGATTTCGACGCGATGGCGGCAGGATCAGGTCCTCAACCTCGACCCCCAGGGTCCGTGCGATTGCCGTGAGGGTCTCGGTTCGCGGGCTACGCTCTCCATTCTCAATGCGGGTGAGCGTTACCCTGCCGATCCCCGCGCGGGATGAAAGGTCCGCCTGGGTCAAGCCCGCCGCCTCACGACGCTCCCGGATACGCCCACCCAGACTCGCGCGCGCCTGCCTGGCCTGGGCTTCTATCCGTGGTCGGTAGGTCGGATCGCAGTAGTGGCGGGCAAAGTCCCAGGGGATCTCGGACTGATCACCTCTAACCGTGATCAGGAGCAATTCCAGTTCCTTGAGACCGCCACCCTCTGCAACTTCGGGCAGGTCGCCGAACGGTATCAGGCCCGAGCATCCATCCACGAAGGTGAGCTCGATTCCCTCGTCCAGCATAGAGGCGGACGACATCATCCGGTCGGCGTTTTTCACCAGCGTCGTGGTCACTGTTCTCACCTCGCATGAATCCGGAACCACTCTTCCCGGATGGCGGCCGCGTGGGCGTCGAAAGCCTCGAGGATCGCGCGGTAATGCCCCGGAGGGGGCTCATGGGAATATTCGCCGTTGTCCAAGAGGATCCGTGCCCAGTCTTCATTCCCGACGCGTACGTGGACGTGGGGCGGCTCAAAATCAAACTCCCTGGTGCGGATGACGAATTGGTACTGGCCTACGATGGCCACCGTCGGCATATCCATCTCCAGGAAGCCTGAAAGTCCAGCTCGCGCCGGCTCGATTGTATCACGATGTGATACAACCCCCGCCCGAGCCTCGTGCGGTTGGTAACCGGTGAGTTATGCACCGTATGCTGGTTTGCTTCGGTTGCCCGCCCATCGGCTTGTCCCATAACTACCGGTTTCGGAACAGGAACCACCTCTACCCTAATTCACCTCCACGTACGACTCTGGCAAGTTGCCGGGTCGGTACCCGTTATCGGGGTCGGCCATGCGTTGCAATACGCTCCGATGAATCTTGGCGCCGCCCGCGATTTGGCGGTCCTTCGCGCCCAGCCGCCATATATGCTGATCAGACCGTCGTGTCTTCCCCGAATGGTCGGCGTTCAGAGACTCCTTCCAGTCGGGTCTCAGTTTCAATCCCTTGTCCTCGGCGTGGCGCAGCATCCATTCCAGCGTGATGTCGGAGATGCGCGGGTCGGATTCCTGTCCTCCCACGTCTCCGTGGCATCCGGGGAACCACACCTGCTCGATGGTCTGGCCGGCGGGCAGATCGGTCTCGTCCCACTGCGAGACCCTGAAGTGGTGGCGTCTTTCGTCCAGGGCCAGCGCTTGGTATCCATAGGTGACATCGTGGTTCAGGCGGTTGTTGGAGAACTGCTTCCGCCTCACCCATCCGACCGAAGCCACGGTGTCCCATACGCCGATGAAGTGAGGCTTGCACTCGCGAGAGAAGCTGCGCTTGAACCCGTCGGCGATTTCATCGTTGCCCGCGCGGCGGTAGATGGAGGTCATGTAGGGGGTCAAGTTGTCGCTCCCCTTGGTGAGCAGACCGCACTTGTGCAACATGCCGGCCAGCACCCGAACGGTGTGAGCGCCTCGGCTGTACCCAAACAGGTAGACCTTGTCCCCTGGCTCGTAGCAAGCCATGAGGTATCGGTAAGCTTCCCTGACATTCCCCTTCAGGCCCTCGCTGGTTATCCCCATGCCGGACGCCGACGCGACCAGCATGTCCAGCAAACCTATGGTTCCGTTCCGCAACGGACTAGGAGATTTGCTCCGGCCCATCCGGCCCCAGCCGCTCGAACAGGCGCACTATGTTGGTGTTCTTGTCCGGGGCATCGTACTTGCCCCGAGTGCCGTCGCAGCAAACCACAATCCTTTTCATGACCCGTCCCTGGTCAATGGTTCGGCTACTTATCGTTCATCAACGTCGTCCCCAGGCTCGATAACGCCGTGATGCCCACCGGCAGCAGCCCCACGAGCGCGCCGGTGACAAATTCCGATATCTCATTGGTTGTGATTGCCAGGTAAACGAGGTAGCCGATGCCCCCGTTCAGTATCGCGATCAAGAGCGCGATGACCAGCAAGTTCACGCGCACGGGCGTGAACCAACGGCGCTTCCCTGATTCCTCTGCCATGACGATACCTCCTTTTCCGGCGCCGCTCGCCAACCTCGGCAAGGACGCAGTTGCCCTCACTTGGCCTGAGAAGTCCCCGGTGTTGGCGCTCTTTCAGGGTTGACCACGCACCGAGGTCCCGTCGGTGTGGGATGCTAACCCATGCGACCGCGATGGTGGCGACTACGCCACCACGGGCGGGCCGAGCGGCGGGTTGGCGAGCCCACAATCACGGGTACGAGTATAGTGCCCCATGGTTTTATATCTCTCACCCGGCCATGCCGGCCGGGACTCGGTCTTGGTCACCAGGGCATTCAGCCAAGTCTGGGACCGGTGCAGGACGATGTCGTACATCGGTCCATTGGACTCGGCGTCAGGCATGTTCCGCAATGTTCACTCTCAGGAAACGGCCCCCACCAGCCCCGCGTCGGCCTTCACCTCGGTGATGACGCCGGCTGCTGCCGCGGCCCTGATGATGTGGTGCTGGCAGTAGTCCTGGCCGGCGATGCGGTACAGGCTCTTGACGTAGATGGTGTGGGGTATGTAGACGGGCGGCTCCAGTTCGGCGCCGCAGGCAACGCACTTGGACATGGTTCTCACCTCCGGAGACCTGGTTCGTTGCCGGAATTGTACTGAGCGCGCCCGGGGACTCCTCGTTGCAGCGCAACGCGAAGGTGAACTTCGTGTTCCTTTCGGGAGACCCGGGCGCGCCGGAGGCGGTGGCCGTCAACTGGTTCGCATCCTGGGTCGCGTTGGTCGCCTCGCGTCCGGTGAAGGATGCCACGGCGGCGGCGGCCTGCAGCCTTTCCGAAGCCGGAGCCGGACCCCGTGGACGCCAGTTCCGCAAAGTCGGGGGTGGTCCGACACCGCGATTTGAGGACATCCGCATCCTCTGGGATGTGATGGCACACGAACCGGTCGAAACCGCATGCTGGTATACCAATCGCAACTACATACGATCCCCGACCATATCGTCACGCGCCGTCACCGAGACCGAACCCAGCGCCGGAAGGCTCCAAGCCGGGTCCTGCCGTGTCCGCCTCCAGTCTCCGCGCTCAATGGAATGGCTTGCAACCCGACGATCCAGGCAGAACCCATCTCTCCATCGCTCGATTCACCCTCTGAACACTAACCGGCGCCAACGGTTAATACGGTCGGTCGGCTATCCGCGGCATCGGTGGAACGAGCGCAGCTTGGCGCTGGATGCGGCGGCGTTGCTCGCGGAGTGGCTGGTGTTGGTGGTGACCTTGGCTTTCTGGTGGTAAACGCTGTCGAAAAGTTCTTGACCCTTGGTTGATGCGGCGCGTAGGCTGTCGTGGGCGGCACACGTCAGGTGCGTGCGGCGTCGGTTAGCCTTGGAGGAGCGTCATCGGGTTCAGCGGCGCATGTCCGTTATTGGCGAGTCGGTCTCGATTGCGGGCCGGACTTTATTCGCGGGAGGTGGCTGGAAGTGTCTGATGAGTCAGATTTCGCGGAACGACTTCAAAGATTTGGCGGGACGGTGTCGCGGGATCCCCGTTGGGCTGAACTGAAAGAGATGCTTGCGCAACGCAGCCGCGTGGTGAGCCCTTTTCAGATACTTGGAGTTCAGACGTCTGAAATTCATCATTCGCGTGTTCTCAAATGGTTGCTGGACCCGGGTGCTGGGCATGGGTTGGCCAGCAGGTTCCTTGAAGCTTTCGTTCGTCGCACTTCGGAAGGAGCTCAACGTGCTGGCGTAGAGGGTGTAAGCCCGGGGTCCCTCGTCGGGATTGACTGGACACAGACGGAGATCCGCCTGGAATGGCAGCACATTGATATTCTGGTTCTCAATCGGGCGGCGGGATTTGTCTGTGCGATTGAGAATAAGATCGGCGCTGCCGAGGGTTTCGGTGAAACCGGCGTCAGTCAACTCACCGCATACAGGAGGGTCCTGGACAAGTATTTCCCGACTTTTCATAAGCACAGGGTGTTTCTTACTCCAACAGGCGTTGAGTCCGGCAGTGAGAAGGAGCGGCGTTTCTGGTTCGCCGAGAGCTACGTGACGGTTCAGGATTTGCTGGTAACAATCCTGGAGGAATATCGGGAACACCTGACGCCGGAGGCAGCTGCGTTCCTGGGTCAGTATGAAGCGATTCTGAGGAGGTATGTTGTGCCTGGAAACGATACGGCAGCCGCGTTGGCTCAGGAGCTCTATCTGGAAAAGCGGGACCTGTTCGAATTCATCTATCGCAATAGGCCTGACTATAGAGTAGGAATCAAGCAAGCGTTGATTGAGGCGATTGAAGCGCACGATGGTTGGTATCTGATTGATGACAACCGTGATTATGTCTGGTTCGGGATCTCGGAATGGAGTGAGTTTCCCGCCCAGCGGACTGGTCTGAGATTTGCGCCCGATCGTTCGGAGCTGCTTTTATGGGCGTTTCATCTGCCCGCTTCCGGCATCGACGTCTGGGGCCCGGCGTTGGTGATTGGCAGGGGCTCCGATGAGCAGGCCAGGCAGAGTTTATTCGATCTGGCGCATCAGCATCGGGGTATTTTCGATCCCAGGGAAGACGAGCTGGGTGACTTTTCAGTGCACATGTACGAGTACCATCGAGATCTCCTCATTGACACCGACCTAGGCGCCAGTTGGGCCGATGGTTCTACCCGACTCAAGCTGGTCGGGTACGTTGAGGACTTTGCAAGGGATCGGATGCCTGCCATCAATAGGTTGGTAATTGAATGCTTGAAGGCTTTGTGAAATATTGATCCTAGCGGGCCGGTCGGCGATTGATGAAACTTGTAGTTGAACGCGCTTTGGGGCGTGGCTTGGAATTGCGCTGGCTTTGGGTGGGCCTGGCTCTGGTCTGGGTGACGGCGCTGGCCTGTCAGCCTATGGACCAGTCGGCGGTGGGTGTGGAGGAGGTTGATGCTGGCGAGCAGACGGCCTTGGATAAATCCGATGTGGCCGCTCAGGAAGCGGGAGTGGGAACCTTGTCTGGAGCGTCGACGGTCGAAAAGGCAACAATCGCGTCGCCGGTGGACCGGGAGTCATCTGCGGCCAAGGTGTCCGATGCTGATGAGAAAGTCGGGCGGCGTGGGGATGTGCAGGACGCGGTCGATTTTGCGAAGGAGTGCGTTGATCACCAAGGTTGCCAGGAAAAGTACGGCTTTGAGAACGGCCCGGTGGCGGTCAAGGGTCGGGTCGTGAAGATCCGATCTGGTCTGCTCTATCTTTCGTCGGTCACGACGATGTTGCCATTGGAGGCATTCTATGCGTTGCCGGCTGACCAGAGGTTCAAGGCCATGCGCGAACCGGTGTTCAGGCGGGCTTGGGATGCTGCGCATGACGGGCAGGTGGTCTGCGATCCGAGTTGGTGGCCGGGCAGCGGCTTGTCGTTCGAAAGCGAGACTGGCGGTCGGGGCACGCAACTTGTCGTCGCGGAGTTTCCTAGGGATCTTGATCCCAGTGGATTAGATGCGGTCCAAGAAGACGACGACGTGGTCGTTGACGGTTATTACCAGAGCAGCTTTGTGAATCCGTTTCTGCCGACCGTCTCCGGGTGCAGGCTGTTGGAGCGTGATGGCTGAGCCGGTTCCGATGGCTTGACCTCGGTGACCGCGTCGGCGGCCACCCCGGCCTTGACGATGTGGTGGTGGTAGTCCCGGCCGGCGATGTGGTACAGCGTCTTGACGTAGACGGTGTGGGGAGTACGCACGAACGGCTCCAGGTCGGCGCCGCAAGCAGCGCATTTCGGCATGATCCTCACCTCCGGTTGGATTGGTTGCGTTGACCGGATTGTAGTGGAAAGCCCCGGAACGCCTTTGTGCTTTGCCCGAGACGGCGCCGCGCGTGAGCTGGTACCCGATGGCATGCAATGGACGCCATTGTATTGGATACCGTTCCAGTCCATTACCGCCCGTTCCATAGGGAGGGTATGAATACCATTGCAATGGACAGCTATCCATTCATCGCCGGAGGCGCCGACCAAGCCGGCGGGCATGATTCCCCAGCCGGGCTGCGGTTCCAGTGGGGTTAGCACGAGACCCGCGCCAGAGCGCCAGATCTCAGGGACGGTTTTGAGCCCGCGGTGGTCAGGCCAACGACGATGGAAACAGCCGCTTGCGCCGATCTTGCGTACGCCCGTTCGCCGCGCGATAATTAGCTTTATCGCGCATCTTTCACCCGCCGAAATCGCCCCTGAAACCCCGCCGCCGGAGACCCGCCCATGACCACCGCCGCCGACCTGCAGATCGTTCCCCGTGAGCCCGCAATCCTCCCCGAGCTGCGCGCTGCCGACCAGGGCGTGGCCCAGTCCCTGGAGTCGGTCCTCTCCGACAACACACGTCGGACCTACACGACCCAGTGGCGGATCTTCGCCGGCTGGTGCGCCGAGGTCGGGCTTACCTCTCTTCCAGCCGAGCCCCTCACCGTGGCCCGCTACCTGGCCGCTCGGGCGAACTCCGGCGCCAGCATAGCTACCATCCGGCTGGCCACGTCGGCCATCTCGAAGGCCCACGAGTGGGCGAAGCTGGAGTCGCCCGGCCGGGACCCGGGCGTGCGCGCCTCTCTGAGGGGATGGGGACGCAGGCTTGCCAAGCCCCAGCGCCAGTCCGGCGCCCTCACCGCCGACGTCCTGGCCGTGATCCGGCTCACCGCCGTCCAGCCCCGCAAGCGCGGCCGCGGCATCGAGACGCCCGAGCAGGCGGCAGAAAGGGCCAAGTTTGACCTGGCCCTGGTGGCCGTGCTGTCTGACGCGGGGCTGCGCCGCTCCGAGGCTTCGTCTCTGACCTGGGGCGACGTGCAGCGCTGGGACGACGGCTCCGGCCGCATCACCGTGATCCGTTCGAAGACCGACGCCGAGGCCCAGGGCGCGGTGGTGGCTATCACACCGGCTGCCATGGCCGCCCTTGCCGCCATCCGGCCGGCGGGGGTTGGCAGTGGTGATAAAGTCTTCGGGCTGTCGGAGTCCCAGATCGCCCGGCGGGTCAAGGCCATCGCCCGGGCCGCTGGGTTGGCGGACTGGGAGTTCTTCAGCGGCCACAGCGGGCGCGTCGGCATGGCCCGGCGCATGGCCCAGAACGGCGCCCCCACCCACGAGATCGAACGCCAGGGCCGTTGGAAACAGGGCGGCGGCATGGTCGGCCGCTACACCCGCGGAGAGTCCGCCGGGTCGGCACTGCGGTATCTATAGCCGGACCTAGAGGTGATTATCTTGGAGATTGGCTCATTCCCAGGGCTTCGCACTACCGCAGACTTTCCACGATGACCGAGTTCATCTGGGGAAATTTGTTCTCGGCAAAATCCGCCACCCAATCCAAAATCTTAGCCCGCACCGCCGGGTCATCCCAATTGTCGTAATCGGCATCTTCCGTTATGGGCCCCTTCACATCAAGCCGCGTATACGAACTGCGCAACTCCTTCCCGGCATGGCTGAACAATCCCCCCTGACGGCTGATATCCTCGTGGATCTTCCGCCGGACCGCCTCGTCCGTCCCGGGGCCAAGCGTGCAGATCAAGTGAGGATGGTCTGGCCTGAAATCGAACCCGAACGTAATCAATGAACCGGGATTCCCCCATCCGGTACCCGTCTTGAGTACCTTGAACGGGTCCCAGTCGGTGGACCTGAAGAAAACCAGTTCTCTCTCTTCCCAGTCCAGGACCCAGCGATCATGAAGGCCGATCGCCGCCTTGACGATAGCCTTCCCTTCCTCTTTGTAATTCGGCCTGTTGGCGTTGACAAAGTCGATGGTCCCACGGTTTTCCATGTAGATCTTTCGGGCTAACGCCCGGGCATTGCTCGTTGTGTCCGGCACGACGCGTCTCCTGAGGGTGGTTGAGTATTGAAGCAAGAACGATCTGACGTCGTCGCGAATCGGCTCGTCCCCTTGAGTGATGGTCTGCTCCACCAACTGCAGGACCGTGGCGTAGCTCACCGGCACCCAGTATTGCCGCTCCTCCTCCCGGAGTGGGAGTATGCCCTCGGGTGAAAGAAAAACGTGGCGGCTGTGCAAATCAGGGTATGCACCGGCCAGCGCCCTGCGGTAACGGGTCAGTTGCTCGCTGTGTTCGCCGGAAAAAACCTTGTTTTCAATGGCACACACGAATCCTTCTGCCTCGTTGATGAGCAGAATGTCCAATCTCCCCTCGTGGCCATCCACCACGTTGTACCATTCCTGTTGCACTCTGGTGGCTGACCACTCGAAGGCGGACTCGTCGTCAAGGTCTCCGACATATACACCGGCAGCAGTGGCGACCGCAGCACTGTCACGCAAAAAGCCGCGCAGAAAACGGTCTCCCGCACCGTGGCTTCCCCGCGGGTCTAACAACCACGCCAAGATTTTGGAGTGAACCGCCTCCGAAGCCGATAGACCCAGAAAGGTTAGAGCATCGAACTCGGACCGGCTTTCTTCGAGTAAATGGCCCAACTCGGCCAAGTCCCGGTCATTCTCCGAAAATCTGTGCAAGGCATCAATGAGATCTCGACTATCCTCACCAGTGGTTGCCATGGCTCCTGATTCTCCTTCCGCATCGGTCGCCGGCATTGAAGGATAATCGTCCTTCATACCGCTATCGCCATCCTGAATAACGAAGCCACGCCGGTCCCGATAGAGACGGGCCCGATTGAGTACTTCTTCATGGTCCCAATCCACCTGGTCAGGAGACACCATCAGCCAGTACTTATAGCCGCCGATGAACAGGTATTGGTTCCGCATCGCGAAGAACCTGCCGGGCACGCCCTCGCCGTGGTTTAGTCACTCGCACACGGATTCCAGCAACTCCCGCTGGTTGTCCTTTTGCAGAAGCACATACTCGTGAGGCCAGGTTTTTCGATAGGTCGTCGCCGCGCGCCATGGCGCGCGGTCGATGAGCTCGGAAAGTTTCATGGTAAATCCACCTTTGCTTTATTGTCATTAGTTCGGTGAAAACCCTATATTGGCGCGCTACCGGCACTATCCAGGGTGGTCTCGGTAGGTTTATCGGTAGGGCCAGGTGTCGACGACCAAGGTCAGTTTCGAATGCCGGCCGCTACTATTGGGCAGAGGTACATCTATGCCGCCGTGCTGGCCGCAGTAAAACGTGAGGCACTGACGATCGCATGGGACTCGTCTGGCCTGCCTGGTCACAAATTGGGCACATCGTCGTATCACGATTTCGCTCCTGACTGGATATTGGTGAGGATTTCGGACGGCGTATTCGTTGAGACAGTCAGAGGGCCAACGGCATCTGGCCGTCATACACCAGCCGCGACGGGTAAAGCCCTTTGTCTTCTGATATGTACAGCAGGTTGAGCCTGGCCAGTCGCACCGTCAGCGCCGTGATGGTCACCTGGAAAAGATCGCGCAACGCGTAAAGGTTGGGCCAGCTGAGCAGATCAACGTCTCGGATGGCTTCGCGCAGTAGGTGCGAGGGCAGTAGCAAAAAGCCCATGAACTGATGGGCTTGCCTTTCTTTGGGATCTCCACCCGGGCCCGATTGCCGGTACAGGCACCCGAATTCCCGCTCGAATTGGGGCAGGGCAGACTGGTCAAGGAGCGCGGGGTCCACGTGCGCTTCCCAGTGGCCGGCCTCATGCGCCAGGACGGTGTTGTACAGGCCAGGCGTTTCGTCGATCAGTGCCAGCCGGGTCTCGTTGAACACCACGGTTCGGTTGTTCGGGTCCAGCCCGGCCAGGATGGACTGACCAGGTTCCTCGGGCACGGCGTCCCACAGGATGCTCAGGTCGAGGATGTCCTCCAGAATGCTTTCAATCGGCACCGGGGGACAATCAATTGGTCCGTACCGACTCTCATATCGCGCCAGCAACCGGGTCGCCATCCGTTCAATTTCAGATTCTGCCAAAAAGCTGTTCGTCGTCATTATTCAGTTTCCTGCCCTTGTATCAGCCTTTGCCACTCGTCTGCAGAACGTACATCATCTCCCAGAGAGCGTAGAAATCGAACTGCCCCTGGATTGCGGGCCAGCGTTTCCGCCAAATCTGACGGTATCTTGCCAGCCAATGTGATCAGTTCATCGGACAATTCCGTTCCGTCCAGTCCCAATTCTTCGGCCAGCACCGCCGCGATATTCTTGAGGACAGTCTCGCTTGGTGGCTCAACTCTTCCGTTTTCGATCTTGCTCAGGTAGGTGAAATCAACGTTGACGCGCTCGGCCAAGCCGCGCTGGCTGAGCCGCGCTTCGCGGCGTAGGGCTCGTAGGCGCTGTGGAAAATCCATGGTTCGACCTCTCGTTTGAATGGTAGTCGTTGTTGAGTTGATAGTCAACACCCATGTGGAGTATGATTTCGGGGCGAGGAGAAATATGGAAAATCCCTTCTTTGACCAGCCAATCATCAACTCTCCGTACGAGTACCCCGCTCGGCACTGGGAGTTGGACGCCGAGGGTCAACCGACCCAACAGATCGTCGAAACCCGCCGCGGCGCCGAGTTCATCACGCCGATCCCCAAGCCGCGCCAGCGCGGAAAGGCCCGTGAACCCCAGGGTCGGTTGGTGATGGATGAAGGGGCGGGGATGTCCACCGCAGAACAGGAGTATGACGTCACCGCTGCAGTGAACGAGATCCGGCGCCACGTCGATCAGTGGCGCAACATACCCTCGCCAAGCGACTGGGGCGTCACCCCCGAAACGGCCCGTTTGCTACTCCACTGGCGGCAGCACAAGTTCAGTCATTGCCGTCCCTTTTTCTGCCAGGTGGAGGCTGCGGAGACCCTGATCTGGCTCACCGAGGTTGCGCCACGGCTCGGACCGACCGAGCGGCGCATCCTGCAGCGCCTGGAAAACGCCAGCAAAGAGGCTAACCCTGCGCTGTTGCGGGCGGCGCTGAAACTGGCCACCGGGGCTGGCAAGACCACGGTGATGGCGATGATCATCGCGTGGCAGACCATCAACGCCGTGCGACATACCGGCAGCCGCCGGTTCACCCGCGGTTTCCTGGTGGTCGCACCCGGCCTCACCATCAAGGACCGGCTGCGGGTGCTCCAGCCCAACGACCCGGACAGCTACTACGCCAGCCGGGAGCTGGTTCCCGGCGACATGCTCGGCGACCTGCAACGAGCGAAAATCGTCATCACCAACTACCACGCCCTGCGCCAGCGCGAACGTATGGAGATATCGCGGGGCGGGCGAGACCTGTTGCAGGGGCCCGGAGAACCTATCGAAACCCTCGAGTCAGAGGGCCAAATGCTCCAACGGGTCATGCCGGAGCTGATGGGACTCGGGAACATCATGGTGCTGAACGACGAGGGGCACCACTGCTACCGCCGCAAGCCCGACGGCGACGACGAGGGCCGCCTGACCCGGGAAGACCGCCAGGAAGCGGACCGCAACAACGAGGAGGCACGGGTCTGGATTTCCGGCCTGGAAATGGTCCAGCGCAAGCTGAGCGTGCGGCAGGTTGTTGACCTGTCGGCCACCCCGTTCTTCCTGCGCGGGTCGGGCTATGCGGAGGGCACCCTGTTCCCGTGGACCGTGAGCGACTTCTCGCTGATGGACGCCATCGAGTGCGGAATCGTGAAACTGCCCCGCGTTCCCGTTGCCGACAACATCCCGGGCGAGCGGGTGCCGGTGTTCCGCAACCTTTGGGAACACATCCGCGATGATATGCCCAAGGCCGGTCGCGGCCGGAATGCCTACCTCGATCCCCTGGACCTGCCCGTGGAATTGCAGACGGCTCTGGAAGCGCTCTATGGCCACTACAAAACGACCTTCGAGCAGTGGCAGGCATCGGGCGCAGCGGTGCCGCCCTGCTTCATAGTGGTATGCAACAACACGTCCACGTCCAAGCTGGTCTATGACTACATATCCGGCTTTGAACGCGAGAACGCGGACGGCACGACAACTGCCCACGCCGGACGGTTGGAGCTTTTCCGCAACTTCGACGAATCGGGCAATCGCTACTCCATTCCGCGCACCCTGCTGATCGACAGCCGCCAACTGGAGTCCGGCGAAAAGCTCAGCGACGACTTCCGACGCGCCGCTGAGAAACAGATCGACCGGTTCCGCAGTGAGCGGCTTGAGCGAACCGGGGACCGCGAGGCGGCGGACAACATCACCGACACCGAGCTGCTCCGCGAGGTGATGAACACCGTCGGTAAAGAAGGCCGGTTGGGCGGGCAAATCCGCTGCGTAGTGTCCGTCTCCATGCTGACCGAAGGGTGGGACGCCAGCACCGTCACCCATGTCCTGGGCGTGCGGGCCTTCGGAACCCAGTTGCTCTGCGAGCAGGTGGTCGGTCGCGCTCTGCGTCGCCAGTCCTACGATCTCAACGACGAAGGCCTGTTCGATGTCGAATACGCCGACGTCCTGGGCATCCCCTTCGACTTCACGGCGCGTCCGGTGGTGGTCCGGCCCGGCCCCCGCCGGCAAACCGTGCAGGTGCACGCCGTCCGGCCGGACCGGGACCCCCTGGAGATAACCTTCCCGCGAGTTTCCGGCTACCGGGAAGACCCGCCCAAGGAGGACCTCGTCGCCAGCTTCACCGACGACTCCCGCTTGCGCCTCACGCCCGACTTGATCGGGCTCACGGTGACCCGCAACCAGGGCATAATCGGCGAGGGCGTTGACCTGAACCTGGTCCACACCGGCGACCTGCGCACCTCCAGCCTGGTGCTGCACCTGACCAAGCGGCTGCTGGAAACCAAGTGGCGCGACCCCAACGAGGACATGAAGCTCCACCTGTTCGGCAAGCTGAAAATTGTGGTCAAGGAGTGGCTGGACACCTGCCTGGACTGCCGGGGCGGGACCTATCCGGCGCAGCTCATGTACCAGGAACTGGCGGACATGGCGTGCAACCGCATCACCGCCGCCATTACCAGCCGGACCGGCGAACGCTCGGTACGCGCGTTGCTGGACCCGTATAACCCCGTCGGTTCGACCCGGTACGTGAATTTCACCACGTCCAAGCCGGGGCTCTGGACCACCGACTCCAGGAAGTGCCACGTCAACCTGGCCGTCCTGGACAGCGACTGGGAGGCCGAGTTCTGCCGGGTGGTGGAATCCCATCCGGCGGTGACGGCCTACGTCAAGAACCACAACCTGGGGCTGGAGGTGCCGTATCGGTACGGCTCGATCCCCCGAACCTACATCCCCGACTTCATCCTGCTGGTGGACGACGGCCACGATGATCCCCTGAACCTCATAGTGGAGATCAAAGGCTACCGCGGCGAGGATGCCGTTGAGAAGAAGAACACCATGGAGGCCTACTGGCTGCCCGGGGTGAACGCCGCCGGCGAGTTCGGGCGCTGGGCCTTCGCCGAATTCACCGACGTGTTCGATATTGAGCAAGGCTTGGCCCAATCAATAGAGGCCCACCGCCGGGTTGCGCCTGAAAACGCAACGGGCGATCGGCAAAGATATGAAGGTCTTGACTTCAAAGAGCTGCTGGCAGCGGCTCCGCTGGAAGGCATAGACCTCACGAGGGGGAGGGACTTGCCCCGGGATATCGAGTTCTGATGTTCCTGATGGACACCAACGTGATCTCGGAGGTTAGAAAGGGATCCCGTTGCGATGCACACGTCCGCGATTGGTATTCCTTCGTCGACGAAGCACAGCTCTTTATCAGTTCACTGAGCATCGGCGAGATTCGCCGAGGGATCGAGCTTGCCCGGCGGCGCGGCGACTTGCCGCAAGCGGATACCCTGGAGTCCTGGCTGGAAACGGTCCGGGCGCAGTTTTCCAGCCGCATACTACCCGTGGACGATACCGTCGCCGAGAGATGGGGACAGCTTTCCGCCATTCGTCCCATTCCGGTGATCGACGGCCTGTTGGCAGCCACCGCGATTGTGCATAATCTGGTACTCGCAACACGAAACGTTGCCGATGTTGACGGCTTGGGCTCAACAATACTGAACCCGTTTTTGCCCGCCACCGGAGAGGATAAAACATGACCAGCGCCAGAAGGACCGGGAACCGCCGCCGCGAGCGCACCGTGGAAGCCCTGCGCCACGAGGACGACACCCGCACCAACATCCCCACAGCCGAGTACCAGTCCATGGTGCGCGAGGAGCAGGAAACGCCCCTGCAAAAGGCTTATGAGCGCCGCAACCGCGACCTGGATCCTCAGCTGGTGTGGCGGGGCAAGGACGAGCAGGACCTCTCCGACCTGGTGATCAACGTGCCGCCCCTGTACATCCAGGAGAAGGTGCATCCCAAGGCGCTCATCGCCGACCTGATGCGGCAGTCCCAGCAGGGTCGGCCGGATGCGGGCGTGCAGCTGGACATGTTCGCCGACTTCAACGGGCTGCCCGAGGGCGCCGACCGCACCGACTTCTACCAGCACGACGGCTACTGGCAGAACCGCATGATCCTGGGCGACAGCCTGCAGGTGATGACGTCGCTGGCCGAGCGCGAGGGCCTGCAGGGAAGGGTGCAGTGCATCTACATCGACCCGCCCTACGGCATCCGCTTCAACTCCAACTTCCAGTGGTCCACCACCAGCCGCGACACATCACCCGCGAGCCGGAGCAGGTCAAGGCCTTCCGCGACACCTGGCGCGACGGCATCCACTCCTACCTCACTTACCTGCGCGACCGCCTAACCGTGGCGCGCGACCTGCTGGCCGAGTCAGGTTCCATATTCGTGCAGATTGGCGATGAAAACGTCCACCGGGTTCGGGCGGTGATGGATGAGGTGTTTGGGGAGGACAATTTCGTGAGCCAAATCACCTACCGACGCGGAGGATTCCAGACAAGTCACGCACTTCCGAATACCTCTGATTTCATCCTATGGTTTGCAAAGTCTAGCGACACGCTTAAATTTCGGCGTCTGTATATCGAAAGCGAAATAAACGATTGGTACTCAGGCCAACAGAGATGGATCGAAAAGCCGAACGGCGCGAGATCGAGGTATGTCGATGGTGAAGTAGTACCTGAAGGTTGTCGATTGCATAGCCATAGAGCAGCGCAATCCGCATCATCTGGGGAATCCAGCATTTTCCCCGTCGATCTAGCAGGAGATTCGTACCTCCCGGCAAGAGGACGCGGTTGGTCGACGAACCGAGCTGGTTTCAGGCGGCTGATGATGAGCCAACGGTTACTACCACTGGGTAGGTCCTTACGTTTCAAGGCTTACTACGAAGACTTTCCGTTGAGAATAGTGACAAATGGATGGACCGACACGGTCACCAGCGGATTCGGAGATCCGAAAGTATATGTTGTTCAAACTGCAACTAATATTGCCCAACGCTGCATCCTGATGACCACCGACCCGGGTGACCTCGTGCTGGACCCCACCTGCGGCTCGGGAACCACCGCTTACGTAGCGGAGCAGTGGGGCCGGAGGTGGATCACCATCGACACCTCTCGCGTCGCCCTGGCCCTGGCCCGCGCCCGCATCATGGGCGCCCGCTACCCCTACTACATCCTGGCCGACAGCAGGGACGGACAGGTCAAGGAGGCCGAGCTGTCCCGCCGCGATCCGTCGCAGATGCCCACCTACGGCAACGTCCGCCAGGGCTTCGTGTACGAGCGCGTGCCCCACATCACCCTGCGCGACATCGCCAACAACGCCGAGATCGACGTCATCTACGAGGAGTACCAGCGGGAACTGGAACCTGTCCGCGCCGAGCTCAACACCGCTTTGGAAACCGAGTGGGAGGAGTGGGAGATTCCGCAAGAACCGGGCGACCCGTGGCCCGAAGGCGCGAGGGTTGCATTGCTCATGTTGCGCCACGAAGCCGACGTGGTGAAACAATCGGAGCTGCTGGGCATCGTGAACCGTGAGTTGGATCGGAATTACACGCTGAGTGACCTGCCGGAACAGCCGCGGGATGATTGGGAACCCGAGGCGACGGAATTGCACGCACAATGGTGGGAGCTGCGCATCAAACGCCAGAAGGAGATCGACGCCTCCATCGCCGCCCACGCCGAGTACGAGTACCTGTACGACAAGCCCCACGAGGACCGCAGCAAGGTGCGCGTCGCCGGCCCCTTCACCGTGGAGAGCATCTCGCCCCACCGGGTGCTGGGCGTGGACGAGAACGGCGACGTGATCGATGGCATCGCCGAGCCCCGCAACGGCTACGGCGTCGGCTACGACTTCGGCGCGGTCATCCTGGACAACCTGCGTCGGTCGGGCGTCCAGCAGGCCCACAAGGAGGACCGCATCAACTTCACCTCGCTGATGCCCTGGCCCGGCCGGTTGGTTTGCGCCGAGGGAAAGTACGTCGAGGGCGCTGGCGGCGACGAGGATGATGACGACGCCATGACCGGACCGGAGAAGCGGGCCGGCATCTTCATCGGCCCCGAGTTCGGCACCGTGTCCCGTCCCGACCTGGTGGAGGCGGCGCGGGAGGCCGCCGAGTGTGGGTTCGACGTGCTGATCGCCTGCGCCTTCAACTACGACGCCCACACCACCGAGTTCGAGAGCCTGGGCCGGGTACCGGTGCTGAAAGCCCGCATGAACGCCGACCTGCACATGGCCGGCGAGCTGAAGAACACCGGCAACGGCAACCTGTTCGTCATCTTCGGCGAGCCCGACATCGACATCCTGGAGGCCGAGGACGAAACGGCGTGGACGTGTTCCATCCCAATACCGGCGAGGTACGCAGCGACGGGCCGGAGGGCATCGCCTGCTGGTTCATCGACACCGACTACAACCAGGAGAGTTTCTTCGTCCGCCACGCCTACTTCCTGGGCGCCAGCGACCCGTACCGCTCCCTGAAAACCACCCTGAAAGCCGAGATCGACGCCGACGCTTGGGCCACCCTCAACAGCGACACCTCGCGCCCCTTCCCCAGGCCCGAAACCGGTCGCATCGCCGTCAAGATAATCAACCACCTGGGCGACGAGGTGATGAAGGTGTTTCGGGTGGGGTAATCCCAAATTACCGAAATTGGGCGATCATCGCACCCAATTTAGAACCGACCGCCGTGCTTTTGCCTGCACCGCTGGGTTTCAGCAACGGAAAAAACCAATCCAACGCCAGGCCACCCATAAAAGGAGCGTCCGTGCTTATGGAAGAAGTGATCTTTAGCTGCCTTGTCCCTGGCGGCCATTGCGAATGGTTTCATCTGAGGGACTTCGTCGTCAAGTTTAACGAAATTAACGGTACTTCATACGTTCGGTCGGAGTGCTTGGACGTTTACGGAGAGGAAAACCAGCATCCCGGTCAAACTCCCAAACGCCCAGAGGTGCTGCTTGAATGTGAAGGCGAAGTCCCCTTGGTCATCGAACGCAAGGCAGTTGTTTGGCCCAGTACGCACCAACGTGATCACAGTAAGGAGCACGAACTACTCTCCGACGTAGCTAACATCGTGCGGGAGGAGTTTAACGATAGGTTGTACGAATTGTCGTTTTGCGAAATTGATTTGAAAGGTAAAAACCAGAGGCAAGTACGTGAATTCGCCAAGCAAATCGGCGGTCTCATCGCCTCGAATTGCGACGACGCCAAATCTCCACGAGGGATTGGTAGCCGGGTACCACTGCGGTGGGGATTTCGGCCACTGGCGTCGCATGAAATTGACGAACCGCATCAAGGTGTTGGGATCCGCTCGAACGTACTTGTGACTTCGTCGTGGGATCTTGATTGGGATGAGCGTAGTCAACGAACGGAAATGGCCCTAGAAGGATTTGCCGAAAGGTTTGCTCGGGAAGCGAGCAAGGCGGCACCAAAATTTGATGATTTCGCCGACTGCAAAAGGCTATTCGTCGTGCAGTTTTTCGGGGAAAGCGATATCGTGAATGACGAGGGCATCGTCGGGATCATTAAGGCATCGCAAGTGCCGGAACAAATCGACGAAGTGTGGTTGACCGGACGTGAATGGGTCAGCTTGGATGATTACGAACTAACTTGGGAGAGGGTACGTTAGGGTTACTGTTCGGAGTACGCCGATGCAGTTCCGCATAGCCGACACGTTCACCGCCAGCCTCGGCAGGCTGCCCAATGACCAGCAGCGGGCGGCCAAGACCACTGCTTTTGACCTGCAGACCAACCCGTCGCAGCCAGGGCTTGGCCTGCATAAGCTGACCAACACCAGGGATCCCAATTTCTGGTCGGCGCGCGTCAACCTGGACCTGCGCATCATCTTCCACCGCGCCGGCGAGGATGTAGTCCTCTGCTACGTCGGGCGACACGACGACGCCTACCGCTGGGCAGAACGCCGGAAGCTGGAAACCCACCCCACCACCGGCGCGGCCCAACTGGTCGAACTGCGCGAGGTGGTCCAGGAAATCGCGGTGCCTGTGTACGTGGAAACTCCGGTTGCGCCGTCGCCAAAGCCGCCGCTGTTCTCCCACATCCCTGACCACCAGTTGCTGGGCTATGGCGTCCCCGCGGAGTGGCTGGACGATGTGCGAGTGGCCAACGAGGACAGCGTGCTGAATCTGGCGGACCACCTGCCCACCGAGGCCGCCGAAGCCCTGCTGGAATTGGCCGTGGGCAAGTATCCGCAGCCGTCGCTGCCGGCTCCGTCGGGCGCGGACCCCTTCGACCATCCCGACGCGCTGCGCCGCTTCCGCGTCATGCACAACGTCGAGGAACTGGCCGCAGCATTGCAGTACCCCTGGGAGCAATGGATTGTATTCCTGCATCCCGATCAACGGGCGATGGCGGAGCGCCGCTACAACGGGCCGGCGCGCGTATCGGGCTCAGCCGGCACCGGCAAGACGGTTGTGGCGTTGCATCGAGCGGCGCATCTTGCCGAAGCCAACCCGTCAGCCCGGGTGCTCCTCACCACCTTTTCCGACGCATTGGCCCGCCTGCTGCAAACCAAGCTGGAACTGCTGGTCAACCACGATGATGCCATCCTAAAGCGCATCACCGTGGCGTCGTTGGACTCCGTGGTCCTGGGCCTTTACAGCGAGCGGTTCGGCAAACCCAAACTGGCGCAACGGGCTGACGTGGAAAGGCTCATTGGCGAAGCCGTCCAGTGGCGCGGGAGCAATTTCTCCCCAGCTTTCCTTTACACGGAATGGGATCGTGTGGTCGATGGTTGGCAGTTGGATTCCTGGGAGGATTACCGGAGCATCCGCCGCGCCGGCCGCTACCGCCGGCTGTCAGAATCGCAGCGCGAGACCCTGTGGCCGATCTTCGAATGGGTCAAGTCGGGATTGCAGAAAGAGGATTTAACCACCTTGGCCGAAGTGTTCGGGCAGTTGACGGTGGCATTGGGGAAGGCGGGTGAAAGGCCGTTCGATTACGTGGTGGTCGATGAAGCCCAGGACGTGGACGTTTCCCAACTGCGGTTTCTCGCCGCGCTGGCCGGCGGCGGGGAGAATGGTCTGTTCTTTGCCGGCGACCTGGGCCAGCGCATCTTCCAGCTGCCCTTCTCCTGGCGAGAGCTGGGCATCGACATTCGCGGCCGCTCCCAAACCCTGCGAGTCAACTACCGCACGTCGCACCAGATCAGAATGCAGGCCGACCGTTTGCTGGACCCGGAGATCGCCGATGCCGACGGCAACCTCGAAGCGCGCACCGGCACCATCTCCGTATTCAACGGCCCGTCCCCAACGGTGGAGGTCGTGGACGATGAGGAAAGCGAATTTGATGCGGTGGCGGAATGGCTCAGGCAAGCTCTATCCGATGGCTTGGACCCTCAGGAAATCGGCGTGTTTGTCCGATCTCAGGCTCAGATGAATAGGGCGACTGAGGTTGCCAGGCGCGCCGGCGTGCCTTTTGCCATCCTCGACGAGCATGGCGACACTACCGCTGGTTGCATGACCATAGGGACCATGCACCTGGCCAAGGGCCTGGAGTTCCGCGCCGTCGCCGTCGTGGCCTGCGATGCGGAAGCGATCCCAGTGCAATCCCGCGTCGAAGAGATAACCGACGAGGCAGACCTGGACGAGGTCTATAACACCGAGCGCAACCTGCTGTACGTAGCCTGCACCAGGGCGAGAGATCGCCTGCTGGTGACCGGCGCCAAGCCGGCGTCCGAGTTCCTGGACGACCTGCGCGATTGACGACGCTCCAAGCGTTGCTTTCTGTTGATGATGCAGTAGGATTGAGCAACCGGTCAGTCCTTGATGTCGGGACCTCCTTTGACGAATCACCTCATCCTCAATTGCCCACAAGGAGCCTCTCATGCCCCCTGCCGTTCTCGCTTGGCTGGATTATTCCGAAGCTGATCAGCGTCGCGCTCGGGAGATTGTCAGGATGTTCTCCCAGCCAGAGAGTCGTGACGAGTTGGGGCTCGGCCAGATACGGGACGCGTTGAGCGACACTCTGTTCCCGGGAACTTCGGTGCTGCTGACCCGCGCCCGATACTTGCTGTTCGTGCCCTGGTTTTACCGTGAGGGCGCCCGTCGCCGTCGCCAGGGATCTCAACTCTCTTAGTGGGTGGATGCGCAGGAACGGCGTCTGATCGGCGCGCTGCGCAACGGGGGAGATACCTCAGGATTGATTGGAGGCGTCGTGGGCGAGCAGGTCCAAAACCTACCCTCTACCATCTATTGGAACAGCCTGCGGCGCTTCGGCATCTTGAGGCACGATGGCACCCCGACCCAGATCGCGGGTCTGCGTCCAGCCTCGCGACCACTGGATGACGCAACCGAGTACGTCGAACATTCTGGTGCGGTCTGGGATCCCTCAATGCCGGGGCCTCCGGATGACTTCTTTGCGCTCACCAGTTGCGATTTTGCCCTCACGCGCGACGAGGCGACCTGGCTTGCCGAACGCATCCGCCTAGCTGCGCCGGATACCTTGCTCGAATTTTTGGTCGGGAAAGGCAGCCGACGCGCCGAAGCCACCCGGTTCGCCTGGGACGATGACGAGGTCAAAACGGCCGCCGGGCAAGTGCGCGATGCGGTGAACGAGGCTCGACGGTTCGCCGTCGCGATGCACGGGGCCGCACTGCTCTACAACGGGCTGCTCGCCGAGCGCTCCGAGGAACTTGGCCTCTCTCAGTACGATGGACGACGGGACTATTTCGCCGATTTGCTTGATCGGTGGCGCGATGAGGTCGAAGCGAGCGATCTGGGTAGTTGGAACCTTGAGGGTCTGTGGGGCCTGATTAGCGCCCGGGGAAGGCCACCCTCGCCGCTGACCCTCAGATTCGTCACTGACTGGGTCAGTCTGGTGCGCGGCCCAAGTGGACTGGACCTAGCAGGTGATCAAACGGCCCGAAACCTAATTCGAGAGCGAGAAATCCATCAAAAACGCGGTCAGGCGCGGCTCACCAACGACAGGCTCATGCGCCAGTGGGGAGGAGCGTCCGGATCGGGTCGGCTGAATTTCCGTTGGCCGGTGGTCGCCCGCCTCCTGAACGACATCGCGGACGGTAGGAGCTAAAGCCATGCTCGCCCCTGACAATCGCGCACTTCTGCTCGACGCGCTGCGGCCACCGCCAGAATACTCCCTGGACCGTGCCGTCGCCACGACGTTCACGCTGGATCTCGAAACAGCCCTGACGGTGCCCCTCGCCTTCGCGGGTTTTCGGTTCGACGAGAATTCAGACCCAATCGAGATCATGGAAGCGCTGCGCCGGATGAGCGACCGGTTGGATATATTCTGCCAGGCCGGCGCCATCAGCGCCGCCGAGTGGCCGTCCGATCTGGTGGCACTGCTTGAGAAATCAATCCACGAGGTGAAGCGTCCCCGGGCAGGCCGCATCTTCCATCCGAAGGTCTGGGCGCTTCGGTCATTGGACCCGTCGGGGGACCCATCCTTCCGAATCGTCGTACTCTCGCGGAACCTGACCGCCTCCCGCAGTTGGGATACGGTCCTGTGGTTCGACGGACGGATCAGGGATCGCCGGCCCATTGCTAACAACGCACCGCTCGCGAGGTTCATTGCTGCACTGCCCGGCCTTGCCGTCGGGGAGTCGCCGATCGAGCGTCGCGACGCGCTCGCGGAACTGGCCGAAGATTTGCGACGGGTCCACTGGGAACTACCTGACGGCGCCCGCGAGGTTCACTTCCATCCCATCGGACTGCCGCGAGCGCGCTCCTTTCCCATAGAGGAACATTTCAGCGGCTATCGAAAGCTCGTGATCTCGCCGTTCATACGCGAGAAGTTCATCGATGATGTGCTCGTGCCAGCACGCCAGGGGGCCATACTAATCTCTCGGGGCGAGGAATTGGATCGACTCCAACCAGACACCTTAGAAGGCCTGGACATCTACGAGCTTGACCCTGCATCGCAGCTATCAGCGGATGATGATGGGGAGGAACAGAACCTAACGTTCCTCACAAATCTGCACACGAAGGTATTCGCCATCGAGAGCGCCAGACTAGCGCACCTCTTCGTTGGCTCGGCCAACGCCACCGAAGGAGCGTTCAACGGCAACGTCGAATTTCTGTGCGAGCTCGTTGGCCCGGTGGCGAAGTTCGGCGTGGATGCGCTCGTAGGAGATGATGCGCCGCTGCGTTCCATGCTGACGCCGTACGTCGTATCTGATACGCGAGAGATCGATCAGCCCAGTACGACTGGACGGGCGCTCGAAGGGTTGCTCGTCGACATCGCTGGGCGGGTAGGGTTCCGTACAGCCATTGCCAAGCAAGCAGATGGCTGGGTCCCGCGCATAACGACGGATGCGGAGTTGCCTCAAATCCCCGTGGGCACCAGCGTCACCATCGCCGCCCACAACCGTCCAATGGAAACCTACGAACTGCATCCTGGCGCGCCCATCGAAATCGAGTTGTCGCCGCGCGAGATTGCGGATGTAACCGCGTTCCTTCAGCTAACCGCCAGCCGGACGGAAGAAGGAACGGTCATTCAGCGCTCAACTGTGATCTGCTCACAGCTCGACGGTGAGCCGGACGACCGTCATCACGAGATATTCGCTAGGCAGATCAACACCCCCGAAAAGTTCATGCGGTTGTTGGCTTTGCTCATGGGTTTCGCTTCCGGGAACGTCGCTGGAAATGCCCCCGGATAGGGTGGTTGGACCGGGAGTTGGTCAACAGGCACCGGCCAAGGTGTCCTGGAGCTGCTGGCGCGCGCCCTCTCCGAGAACCCGGAGTCCATCGACCACTTGGCCAAAATCGTGGAGCATCTGCGCGGGTCGTCCAGTGGGATGGCGATACTCCCGCCCGGTTGGGATGACGTGTGGATCCCCGCCCTGGAAGCGCGGCGGGCGATGCAGGAGGCCGGCTCATGACACAGGGGAAGAAAGCGGGAGCAGGACCATCGCTGAGCGACTTCCAGCGAACGACCGCGGAATACGCATTCAGGCGCTTGTACGGCGACTCCGATTCAACTCGACGCTTTCTCGTAGCCGATGAGACGGGTTTGGGCAAGACGCACGTTGCCAGGGAAGTCATCGCCCAGACTATCGAACACCTCCAGCACGCCGACCATGTGAGCCGCATCGACATCGTGTACGTGTGCTCCAACGCGGATATCGCCGCCCAGAACATCCGCAAGCTCAACATCACCGGCTCGGAGAGTCCGAGCTTTGCGACCCGGCTGAGCCTACTGATCACAATGCCCGAGATGCTGAAGGCCGCGGCTGATGGCGGGAGTAAGCCGACCACCTTCGTGGCCTTTACGCCGGGCACCTCCTTCCAGTTGGGTCACCAGATGGGAAGGAAAGAGGAACGCGCCGTGCTCTACGTTCTGCTGCGCGATCACCTGGGGCTGCGGGGAGCCCGAGCCACGGCCGCGCTGCGGATCTTCCAAGGAGGCGTGAGCACATGGCAGAAATTCCGCGACTGGAACGTTGGCGCCGTTGATACAGACAATCTTGAGCCCGAAATCCGCCAAACATTCCTCAAGGAATTCGACCAAAGCCAGGAACGCGCGTCTCTGGTTTCGTTAATTGATGAGGTCGCCGGGCGCAGCGCATTGAGCGATAGCCAGCAGCTCGCGGCGCGCATCATTGTCGGAGAGCTTCGTCGGATGCTTTCACGATCAGCGTTGCAAGCACTCGAACCGGACCTCGTGATCCTTGACGAATTTCAGCGCTTTCGGGACCTGCTCGACGTAAAAACTGGTGGCGATGCCGCGGAACTGGCCGACGATCTTTTCAATCATCCCGACGCCCATGTTCTGCTGCTTTCGGCCACTCCGTACAAGCCGTTCACTTACGCGGAGGAGGCCGGCCCCGATGGCGGGCACTATGCGGACTTTTTGAAGACACTGGATTTCCTCGCCGCTTCCGACGTGGCAGTAGATTCAGTACGCACTGATCTTGACGAGCTGCGGCAGGCGGCGCTGGCCGGCGAGCCGACCGTCGATATCCGGGATCGTGTGCAATCCCAACTGAGGAAGTGGATCGCCCGCACGGAACGGCCATCCGGCGCCAACCGCGCAATCACTGTCCACGGCAATACGGACCAACTCCGTGTCAGAGCCGAGGATTTCAACGGTTTCGTCGCCCTGCGCAATGTTGCAGACGCCGTGAAGGCCCCGCTTACCGTCGAGTACTGGAAGTCATCTCCCTACTTCCTCAATTTCCTCAGAGGCTATCGCGTCGGTGAGCATCTGCGCGAGGACATGAAGGATCCGGATCGCCGAGCTGAACTGATGCCTTTGTTTCGCGGAGCCCAGCGGATCGATAAGTCCAGAGTGGAGAACTTCCAGGAGGTTGAATGGGGCAATGCCCGTATGCGCGCCCTGGCTGCCGAGACCCTCGACCAGGGTTGGTGGAAGTTGCTGTGGATGCCCCCGTCCCTCCCCTACCACGCGCTGGCCGGCCCGTACGCATCCATCTACCCAACCACCATCACCAAGAGTCTCATCTTCTCCAGTTGGGTGGCGGCGCCGTCAGCCATCGCCTCGCTTCTGAGCTATGAGGTTGAACGACAAATCTTCACTCAAGCCGGGCACACTGTGAACACGGCTGCTGACCGAGCGTCCATCTCCAGCCGCCTCGACTACCGGGCGCCGAACGGGCGCGCTTCATCCATGTCTGCGCTCGCGCTGTTCTGGCCGCACCCGACGCTGGCCGTACTCACTGATCCGTTGGACGCTGCCCGTCAACACCGCGACGACCCCGATCTACCCGGTGTGGATCGTCTCATCGAGTGGGCGCAAGGACAGGCGGCAAACCTCGTCGGTCCAAACGGCGACAACAGGTCCACCACCAGCGCGCCATGGTACTGGTTCGCATCCGTGCTCGGCGAGCGGAACAGCACTCTCGCGTCTGAACTTGCCGCCGTACCGAGGAGCGCCGTGGTCGATGCGTTGGCGGGCATTTCGGAAGGCCGCGATGCAGACCGTGACCGCAGCGCGTTGGACGCCCACGTCGGCCAGATGCTCAGCGCCCTGGACGACTGGGCGCCGGACGTGGAACGCCCGGCAGACCTGCGGGAAACCACCGCCCTTCTGGGCCTGGGCGCTCCCGGCAACATCGCGTGGCGGGCGTTGAACCGATTGAGGCGGGCGGATGACCAGGTAACCGAGATTGGCAGGTGGCGGGCCGCCGCCATCCTCGCATCCGGCCTGCGCAGTTTGTTCGTCCGGCCCGAGGCCGTGCTGCTCCTGGACGGCATCTACGGTGGGTCGGGCGGAGATGCGGAGGACATTGGCGCATACTGGCGGAAAGTCGCGCAGTATTGCATCGATGGCGGGCTCCAGGCTGCTCTCGACGAGTACATTCACCACCTCGCCGGAGACTCTGGGTCCAACCCCACGACTGATGAGGGGCTGATCTCTCTTGCACTAACCGCGCGGCGCGCCATCACCCTCAGGGAGTCGGTGTACCGAGCCACCGACATCGATCACTTTGACGACCAGGGTATCGCGTTCCCCAGCCGGTACGCTCTGCGGTTTGGCAGTACGCAGCGAAGCCACGAGGAAGCCAGGCTCCCCGAGGTCAGGGCAGCGTTCAACTCGCCGTTCTGGCCGTTCGTTCTTGCGACTACTTCCATCGGGCAGGAGGGCGTCGATTTTCACTGGTGGTGTCACTCCATCGTGCATTGGAACCTTCCCGGCAACCCCGTTGATTTCGAGCAGCGCGAGGGCAGGGTGGACCGCTACAAGGGCCACGCCATCCGCAAGAACGTGGCTACCGCCCATCGGTCTGAGGCATTGGCCACCGGCATCACAGACCCCTGGGGCGCCGCTTTTGAAGCCGCAACAGCAAACGATGCTCACGACTCGGACGGCCTTTCGCCCTTCTGGATTTACCCCGGCGACGCCCGGATACAACGGCGAATAATGACGCTTCCCCTGAGCCGCGATCAGGACCGGTGGGATCAATTGCAGGAATCGCTGGCGCTCTACCGCCTGGCGTTCGGCCAGCCAAGACAGGAGGATATGCTGGCGGCACTCCAGCGTCGCGGCATCGCCAGCCAACCAGACCAGATCCCGCCAACCCTTTTGGCTAGCTGATAGTCTGTGGCCGTGCCAACGCCAAGGTCCGACGTACAAAGCCTAGGAGCTCAGTTGGCGTGATATTTTCGGTCTGCCAGGCAGGGTTGGTATCGTGCTGAAAACGGTTGGCGTATTCAAGGATATTCTGAAGCTCTTCGATGGTTTTTTCGTTGATAACTTCATCTGGACCGCCGATCCGTTGGCGGCACTCTTGAGCGAACCGACCAAGTAGCTTGCCCGGTGGAAATCGTTCGGGGCATGTGACTCGAAAATACCCCTCCAGATAAAAGCGGATCGCCTCCGCCACGTGTCGATCAACACCCGATTGGTCGGTGGCGTATCCTGAGAGGAGGAAATATCGCTGATCATGCTCCGTGATCGAGTCTTGGGATGCCTCCCATATCCGTATCGTGGACTCATCGCCATTCGGTGCAATCTCAAACGTAGCGCACTCCTCACGCCGATCCGCTCCACTCAAAATGCCACAGAGGAACCGTTTGTTGTGCGAAAGCACTATGGTCTGTTTCGCCCGTCGCGACAATGCCCTCACCTGTTGAACCGTGGCCAACGAACGATGGTCGTCCAAGCTAGACATGGGATCATCGATCACGACCACCGTAGAGACGAAAAGAAAAGTGCCAAAGCTAACGTGTTTCGGTCACCAGCGCTGAGCGAGTTTCGGAACGACGGTTCGCCTGGCGTGTTGGTATTGCCCCTCACCGCGATCGGCGCGTTATTGATCAGCACATTGTACGTGCATGTGGAGCCTGTGCCGCGACCCAAGTTGGCCGGAGTGAGGCTTCCGATACGAAAACCCGCGTTGAAGCGGTCAAGGTAACCATTTACGCCGTTCTCCAACTGCGGAAAAACGTTTGCGCGGTACTCATCTAGGGCTTGTCTGGCTTGATCCCTTTCTGTTTCGGTACGCTCTTTGGCTGCCAACTCAGCCAAATAATCGCCACAAAGTGGAGCAATATCTTCACGGAAGCGCGATTTCGTGGCTTTTAGCCTATTCAGGCCCGAAGAAATGAGGTTCATATCGGCTGTCTGCGCGTTCTGTTTTACCTGTTGGATCGTCAAATTTGTTGCTTGCAACAATTGGTTGGTGGCTGCCAAGGGCTGTCGGTGACCGTTATAGGCCTAAGTAAAGTCCCTGCACCTGGTGTAACGGAAATCGGGTGGCAAGAAGAGGGCCACCGCGTCATCCTTATCGGAA
>JAGWBI010000075.1 GCA_021295965.1 Dehalococcoidia bacterium
CATCGCAGCGTAGGCGTGTCTCCGGAGGGAGCCACGGACTGTAGCCATTCTCCCCAACGGGATCGCCCCCGTGGGGGCGTCACCAATGATGCCGCCGTAGGACTCCCGGACCATGCTTTGCGCCGGGCAACAAACGCCAATGCCTTCTCGGTCTTGGCCCGGACGACACGCCTCGCCGACAGCCTACACGTGCGTCACCCGCCTCGTCAGTTAGTCTCCCTTTGCACGGCCCGAAACGCGGGCATAATGTTGCTTTGCGCAAACCCTGGCCATCCCAAGGGATCGCATCATCCCCGTCATTCCGGCTTCCTCGAGAATCCGGTAGCCGCCACGTGCAATGACTTTCCCGATTTTTTCAATTTGCAGCTTCTGGACTCCGGCTTTCGCCGGCGTAACGAGGGAGTAATCTATGACACGATTGCCCTGGCGTTGGACGGGCAACGCAACGGGAAGGCGTTCCGTGGTCTATAATGGCGCTCAGGCAAATTCCGCGCCGCCCTGATGAGGGTATCCGTCCTTCGCCGGCCTCTGGAGGCTCAAGATGACCATGCTGCCGCCGCCACACCATCCGGACGAACACCTGATGCACGCCAGAACTCAGCGCAAGCTGCAGGACGCCAAGGGGAGCCGGGGGAGCCGCAGGGTAAGCACGGGCGATGTGGTTCTGCTGTCGTTATTGGCGTTGGCGGCAATGGCAGTCATCGCCCTGGCGGTCCTCGTGTTGTTCTGAACGGAGCGGCTACAGCTGACACTGGGTTCGTATCCAGCCGATACCAGGAAGGGAACCCGACCACAAAGGAGGAGGCGATGAGCGCCAACGGGACACAGACGACGATAATCCGCAACGGCACACTCATCGACGGAACGGGTCAGCCGGCGGGCCAGAACGACGCGGTGGTGGTGCAGGGCAACCGCATCCTCAGCGTCGGGGCGGTTCCGCCGCAGATCAACGTCGAGGACCGGGAGCACGTGGAGACCATCGACGCCACCGGCAAGTGGATAATGCCGGGTCTCATCGAAGGCCACTGCCACCTGTCCTTCGGCCAACCGGCCATGCCCGGGCTGAACATCGCCCGGGGCACCACCAGCGCCGAGTTCTCCACCATCAGGGCGGCGCGGAACGCCCGGGAGGTGCTGCGGTCCGGCGTGACCAGCCTTTCCATCCCCGGCGGCACCTGGTTCATCGACGTGGCGTTGCGGGAGGCGATCAACGCCGGCCTGATTGAGGGACCGCGCATCTACTGCGCCGGCCGGTTCATCGTCACCTACGGCAGCATCGCCGATAACGAGCCGTCTTGGATGGGCACGCCCGAGCACGTCAACGGCGTGCTGGCCAACTCGGTGTCCGAGATGATTACCGAGGTGCGCCGGCAGTGCAAGCACGGGGTGGACTTCATCAAGATGGCCGACAGCACCTGGGGAGACTTCCAGACCATCTCCAAAGAGGAGCTTCAAGCCGTCGTCGGCGAGGCCCATCGCCGCAACGCTCGCATCACCATCCATTCCAGGGGGTCGGACTCGACCCGCGCCGCCGCCGAGGCCGGCGTGGACTGGATCATGCACGCGGATCTCGCCACGGAGGCCGACCTTGAGGCGGTGGCCGAGAATGGTGTCCGCATCATGCCGACAATCACCTTCCTGAAGCACGCCGTCGAGGTAGGTCGGGAGTTCGGCCGGAGCGACAAGGAAGTCGATCAAATCAAGTACAACCTGGACGGCGGCTACGGGATGCTGCAGCAGGCCCGGGCCATGGGCGTGAAGGTGCTGTGCGGCACCGACAGCGGCAACTCACCGCTGATGCCCTACGGCGAGCTGCACGCCAACGAGATGGAAATCATGGTCAAATACGGCGGCTACACTCCCATGGAAGCCATCGTCGCCAACACCCGCGACAACGCCTTTGCCGTGGGGTTGGAGGGAGAGCTGGGGACAATTGAGGCGGGTATGCTGGCCGATATGCTGATCCTGGACAAGGACCCCCTGGCCGACGTCAGCGTGCTGCAGCAGGGCCGGCACCTCAACACGGTCATCAAGGACGGCAAGCAGGTAAACCTGAACGCGCTGGCCGACGACTACGTGCTGACGGCGGACTGACCGGGCAGCCGGGGGCTCCGGTCGGTTTACAGGAAAGAGACCTCCCGGGAAGCGGTAGGTTCGGGGTTGTCACACGGGGCGCTGCGATCCGATAAATCGCAGCGTGGTGTAGAATGCGGGCCATAGAACAGCGCCTTTCCGGGCGCCTAAGCGCGGCGGCTCGCCGCCAGCTGCCGACCGCCAGGTGAGATCCGATATGACCACGCCCAACGCCTTCGTCAAGACGCCTCCGGTCCCGGGCCGCTTCCGCCTGCCGGACCCGCCCGAAGACCCGGAAGACAAGATGACCAGCTTCGACCGCCTGACCAT
>JAGWBI010000076.1 GCA_021295965.1 Dehalococcoidia bacterium
CCGGATGGTCCCGGAGCAGCAGTTGCAGGGGAAAGGCCGCAACGTCAACACAGGCCATCCGTTCCACGGCACGACTCCGTATGGCTCCATCCCGGAGCCCCCCGCTTGTCCTTGACCATGCGGATTTCCCAGTCGAAGCGGCTGAAGGCGGTCCTCGAAATCCTTCCTTCGCCATGAAGCGCCACCAGCGGCCCCAGCGAGGGCGTGCCCCTCCTTTTGCGGGTGAGGCAGAGGAGGGCCGCGTGATGCTTTCGGGCCAGCGCCGCCAGACGGCTCTGGACCGCCAGGTGCATCTGCGCCTGGGACTTCAGGTCCAGCACCACCAGCCCGAACGCTCCGGAGCGCAGCAACTGGTCGGCGGCGCGGGATGCGGCGGGGGCGTCGGGGACCCGGATCACCGGCAAGGCGTCGAGATCGATGCCCCACTCGGCGAAATCCGGCGGGAAGAAGATCGAGTTGCCGAAGCCGATCCACGCCGCGGGCTCGCCCCGCTGCTGGGCCTGGAGGATCAGGGCGGCGGCGGCCGTGAGCGAGGGGGCCGCGCCGGAGTCCGACACCTCGGTGAGGCGTCCGGCCAGGGAGGACAGGCTCCAGGTCCTGGCGGTGTCGCGGACCGGACGGCGTTGCGGCACCGCGGGAGCGGCCACCGGAGCCGCCATCCCCTCACGGGTCTTTTCGGCGAAAACGTCCATGATAGCTCCCTCACCCTTCGAGATACCGTCTCACCTCCACCACCTTGCCCAGGAGCGTGCACTCATCGGCCCTTGGGATGATCGGCGTGAAAGCCGGATTCTCCGGATGCAGCTCGATCCGGTTCCGGCGCAGGCGGAGCTTCTTGATGGTGGCCTCGTCGCCCACCAGGGCCACGACGATGTCTCCCGAGGCGGCTTCCGCCTGCTGCCGCACCACGACGATGTCGCCCGGAAGGATGCCCGCTCCGGTCATGCTCTGCCCCTGGACCCGGAGCCCGAACAGCTCCTCCGAGCCCCGCGACTGGACCGGGATGTAACCCTCGCATTCCTCGATGGCCGCTCGCAGCCCGCCCGCCTGCACCCGTCCCAGCAGCGGAATGAACAGCGTCCCGGGCTCCTGGGGCAGGCGGTAACCCCTGGATTTCCCTTGCGCCTTGACCAGCCGCCCCTCGGCCACCAGGCGTTCGAGATGCTGCCGTGCCGTCTGCACCGCCCTGAACTGGAACGCCTCCTGCACCTCCCGCACCGTAGGGGGAAGCTCCTCCAGAATCCGCCTGCGCACGAACCGGTAAACCTTTTCCCGGGTCTCTCCCGGTGGGGTGAAGGGTGTCATGAGGATGTGCATACCAGACTTTTGTCTGGTATGCAAGGGTCAAAGGGTCAATACCTGCCGGACGTCATCGGCGACGACTCGGGAGGCTACTTTCCGTCCGGAGGCATCGGGGTACTGCGTGCCGCCCTCCGTTTCGCGAAACCGATCGTCCTGATGCCGGTGTCCTGGTCGGCGACCAGCTCGCCTGGCTGCCATCCCTGGCTCATATAGAACGCGTTGGCGGCCGAGTTGTCGGCGAAGCTCTCCAACCGGATGGCGGCGTGTTCCGCAAACAGGCGCGCCTCGGCGTCGGCCAGAAGCGCGCGGCCGATGCCGCGTCTCTGGTGCGCCGGCGCCACCATCAGCAAGTCGATCAGCGGTCCCTTGGTGACGCAGAAGCCGACGATGTCGCCGTCTTGCTCCGCGACGCGACACGCTCCCAAGTGCGTGTCTACGTGGTCCGTGACTCCCCCGCCAGCGATCCACGTCTCGATCGCGTCGCGGCCTAGAAACGGAGTGTAGTTGGTCCGTGCCGTGCAGATGGCGAGGGCGACCAACGCGTCCCGGTCGTTCTCGCCCGCGGGTCGGATGGTCAATCCGTGCAACGTGAACCCCTGTGCTCGACCGGGCATGATACCCTCCTAGAGGGACTTTCCCTTGGATACAGGTATGAACTCCACCGCTCCCATCATGTTCGCCATCAGGTTCACCTCTTCAGTCCAGGGCAGGTGAGGTACATGTTACATGTACCTCTGTGAAAGTGCATGATCGCGCTGCAGCGATTTCCACCCTGCCACGCTATCTGTTAAAAATTTCCCATCTCGTCCCGAAATCCACGAACAGTCCCGGCCGGGGAGGGCGCAGTTGATAGAGGTAGAGGGTCTCACGCGAAAGTATGGTGATCTGGTGGCGGTGGACGATGTCTCCTTTTCCATCGGGAAAGGGGAGGTCGTCGGTCTTCTGGGGCACAACGGCGCCGGCAAGACCACCATCATGCGGATGCTCACGGGGTATATCGAGCCTACCGCGGGGTCGGTGGTCATCGACGGCATGCCGCTCTCCGAGGAACGCCTGAGCATCCAGCGCAAGCTGGGCTATCTGTTTTATCCGGACATGTCGGTGGTGCGCTACCTCGAGTACGTGGCCGACCTGCGCGGGGTGCCGCGCGCCGGCCGGCCGGCGGTGCTCCGGCGGGCGCTGGAGCGGACGTGGCTGACGGACCGGTCGCTGGATCCGGTGGCCACGCTGTCGAAGGGCTACAAGCAGCGGCTGGGAGTGGCCCAGGCCATCGTGCACGAGCCGGAGATCCTGATCCTCGACGAGCCCACCAACGGTCTGGACCCCACGCAGATCTTCCAGATGCGGTCGCTGGT
>JAGWBI010000077.1 GCA_021295965.1 Dehalococcoidia bacterium
TTCTCGGCCGCCGCGCTGAAGTGTCGGGCACGCGACCGCTGGGTCAGGTGGGACTTCCGCATCCAGTGTGGACGCCTTTATCTGGTGGCGAACGACACTCAGTATGTGTTCTCCCCACCGTCCTCCCCTGACTGGCTCGAAGCTTGGACCTCGCCGTACGGGATTGGGGTCGCGTCGGCCCCCCGGCGCCTCCACCATCGCCAAGCATTGGCATGAAGGAGCGCGACGACCTGACCTCGGAAATGATCGAAATGATCTCATTTGAACTTAGTGAGTCCCTTTCCTTTTTTCCCAGCGATTCCAAAATCATCAAACTTTGGCAATCTGTAACCCTGGCAATTCAGCCAGTCCGTAATGAGGATACGAGCGATGGCAGTCATTGTCGTGGAGTTTGCCAACATACAGGGCGAGAGTACGGTTACGGGATTCACGGACCAAGTCGACGCGCTCTCGATTCGGGATTCGATCGTCGTCAGCCTCCCGCAGGGCTCGGGCCGCACCCGTGCGGCGCGCACGGTCGGTCAGGCGCAGCACTCCGACATCGGTCTGGTGCGGTACAAGGACCGCGCGAGCCCGAAGCTCGCCGAGGCATGCTCGTCGGGCAGGAATCTCGGCGAAGTCAGGATCAACCTCTTCCGCACCATCGAGACCGGTACGGTGCAGTACATGAAGTACACCTTGGGCCAGACCTTCGTGTCTCGCTACGAGAACGACACCGTGGACGATGACGGCATGGTGTTCGAGCCGACCATGGTGCCGTCTGCGCCGACTGCGCCGCCGTCGTGGGGCGCGGTGGGGCTCATGGCCTCGGTGCTCGGCAACAGCGCAGTGAACATGAGGCCCGCCCCTCGTTCGCTTCGTAGCGGCTCGCGCCGTGGGCCGCAGAATCAGGAGGTGGAACGTATCTGGCTCAATGCGGCCACGGTCAAGTGGACCTACACTCCCTACGCGCAGGGTTCGAAGGGAGGTACGGTCGAGAAGGGTTGGGACATTCAGAAAGGCGCCGAGCTCTGACTCCACCCCATACGACAGGAGGAACGAAAGATGGCCGAATTCATGGTCAGGATCAATTCCATTCCCGGGGAATCCCAGCTCACGGGTTACGCAGATCAGATCGAGTGTGGAAGCATGCACCACGCGATCGACCTTCCGGTGGTTGCGACGGGCGCCACCCGNNCGCAATCGAGCTCACCCACTCCATCGACAAGGCGACTCCACTCCTTCGTCATGCCGCTTCGGCCGGCACGAATCTTGGTCAGGTCGTCATCACGCGCATGCGCATGATCGGCGGATCGTCCAAGCTGGCAGAGACGATCACGCTCGCCAACACGTATGTGGTGCGGGTAGACACCGATACGACGCTCGACGCCGCACAGCAGCGGCCGGCCGAGGAGCCGACCGAAGCGTTCTCTCTCGACTACAGCGAGATCAAGTGGGAGACCAAGTGGTACGTGGATGGCCTCGAGAAAGGAACCGTGCGAGGTGGCTGGTCGACTGCGACCCAGGCAGTCGTGTAGGCCGCGAGATGAGGTATGGAAGATGCCGGGCGCGGAGAGTCGGCAGCATTCGGGCTGCGGCCCCGTGACCCGGATCTTCTCGTAACGGGGAGAAGGTGAGATGGCGACTGGTAGTTCGGCCGGCGACTCGAGCACCGGACTGCTGTACCGGGCCTACCTCGAGATTCCCGGCTCCGACAGCTCGAGCACCACCCTCAACATATCGAGGCTTCACCTCGACGAGGGATACAGCGAAGGCTGGTACGGCACCGCTCAGTTGGTTGCCACCGCCAAGCCCGGTACCACCATCGGGATCGGCGACGCATTCGGGGCGGTGCTCGGGAACCGCGTCATCCCGGGGCGGCACGTCATCGTGCGGTTGTCCCTGTTCACCGACGGCACGGGCACGAACCTCGATGGCATCATCGTACGCACCTGGCCGTGCGTGGTCGGCGGGCTGATTCCGTTTCAGGCCCCGGACGACCTGACGAAGGCCGGCTGCCTGCTGCACTTGAGCGACCCTGTCACCTACCTGGGGTCGCGTCCGATCTGGGGCGCCTATCGGGCGGAGTCGATCGGCCGGATCGTCGGCGGCGCACTGTCGCTGGCGGCCGGAGGCGACGGGAAGCCGACCCTGGAGCCGATCCTGCCGGGGCTGCCCCCGGTACAGATCGTCGCGGGCTACCGTGAGGACCTGGATATGCTCCCGTACGCCGTGGCCGCCGGCCAGACGCTGGGGGAGTGGCTGCGGGATCTTCTGGGATTGCTGGGGGTTCGTGTCGAGATGATGTGCACGACGGAGGACAAGATTGCCCTCATACTGACGGATCGCCCCCCGATCGGGCAGACGGTGAACATGAGCCTCGTCGGCTCGTCCACCAAGACGAACAACCCTGTCCGGTCCCTGTCGACGCCGGAAACGATCCCTGACCAATCGCCAATCTACATCTCGGGCGTCGCGGGCTACCCCTCCGCCCCCCTGCGAGGCGGGGTTCTGGACGATGCGTCTCTGGGAGCATTCCGCCGCTTCGGAGTGCTGGGGGCGGTCGGATCCCTGCACACCGGCACCGAAATCGGCATTGAAGAGGCGTCCCGGCGTTCCATTTTCGGGTGGGGCGCCCGGCTCTGTGAGGAGCTCATGGCGACTGCGCTCTCGCGCCAGCCGGGGCTGCGGCCCGGAAGGCGCATCAGCCTCGACCCAGCCTGGTTGAACATCGCCACGTGGCAGATCGCGAAGGTGGCGCATACCGTCAGCGGCGGCGTCTACGACAACACCGCGGTTCTGTTTCCTGCGAGCAGCACCGAGACCTGGCATCCGATGCGTCCCTTGCCGAAGGCGCCTCGATATGTGTCGGCGATCGTCGATGGCGGGGAAGACCATCTGTATCTGGAACCCGTCGAGCGCGATCGGCTCGGAAGGATTCCGATCACGTTCTCGTTCCTACCGACCCCGGTCGGTGAAGAGGCGATTCTACTGGCGACCGCCGACACCGACGGTGATTGGCGGCTGACGCTCGACGACTTCACGGCGACCGAGATCGAGGAGTACGAATCAGAATCCAGGTTTACATCCGGCGAAATGGAGGAGTCATACCGCGACGGCAGCTTCGACGATCCGTTTCCCGACAGGACGGATGAGGAGCTCACCGAGGAAGAGCTCGAAACCCGCGAGACCATGCGCGCCGACCGGGCGAGCGCGCGCAAATACATCGCGTACAAGCGCGCCAAGGCGTTGGATGCGGCGGATACGGATCGGGATGGATGGGTATCGTCGCGTGACGCGATCGTCTCGGAGACGTTGGCGCCGATCCTTGCCGACGATACCGACCGTGAAGAGTTGCGCGAGCAGTGGGAGTCCTACGACGCAGGGACCTTTGCCACGGACTATCCGACCCTTGCGGACGATTCCGCACGGCTTGCGCTGATCGAAGAGTACGGGAAGCTCTTCGGTGATCCCGATGACGCAGATGACCCAGATGACGGCGAGGACACCGAGGACACCGAGGACACCGAGGACACCGAGGACACCGGCGACACCGGCCCGGACTACGATGCGGCGAGACGCGATGCGGAGCTCGCGACGCAGCGGTGGCCGCCCCGGATCCCGCTTGCGGTGCTCGAGCCTATGGCCGGGGGACTGCACGGCTTCCTGCGCGCACACCGTCACGGGGACGTCTGTCGAGTCGCGGTGCACGACCCGCTGTCGGCGGAAATCATCGGCTTTCAGTACCGAGAGGACCGTCGGATCAATCTCGACATCATGGACGCCACCGCGGGCTTCGTCGTAGAGCATGACCAGAACGATGCCTGGTCGGGTCTCGTGTTCCGGACCACGCGGCAACTGGAAGAAGAACCTGACCCGACGTCGGACGACACCAGCGACGACACGACCGAATGAACTTTCGGGTGGTGCGAAGCAAACGCTCATGATCCGATATCCGATCGGACCGAATGAAGACATGGTGAGCCCTCCCACGCAATCACTTCGTTCGACGCAGGGCGGTCCGGCACCGGCGGAACGATGGAGAACGAAAGACGGCAGGGACTTGTCGGTCGATTCACGGCAAAGGGCGCGCGGCGGCCCGAGTCGCGGCAATCCCGAGGTGTGAGAGAGGGGGCACCGGCGCGACCTTGATGGGAGCGATACCGAGGAGTGGTGGTCATGACGAACGAGACCAACGGCGAGACCTTTGCCCTGGAGACCCGGGTGGAGGAGCTGACCTACCTCTCCGGAGA
>JAGWBI010000012.1:0-58591 GCA_021295965.1 Dehalococcoidia bacterium
CCCGCGTCGCCGAGCTGCTGGTCAACGCGCGCCGGCCGGTGATTTACGCCGGGCAGGGCGTTCTTTACGCTGAAGCCACGCCCGAGCTGGTAGAGCTGGCCGAGTTGCTCAACGCGCCGACCATGACCACCACGCTGGGCAAGAGCGGATTCCCCGAGAATCATTCGCTGGCCCTGGGCGCCGGGGGCAACACCGGCACCCGCATGGTGGGCGACTTCCTGGCCAACAGCGATGTGGTGTTCGGCATCGGCACCAGCTTCCAGAAGACCCTGGCCGCCGCTCCTGTGCCGACCGGTAAGACCGTCATCCAGTCCACCATCGACGAGAAGGACCTCAACGGGGAGTACCCGCTGGAGGAGATCATCGTCGGCGACGCCAAGCTGGTTCTGGGCCAGCTGATTGAGGAAGTGAAGGATCGCCTGGGGCCGGAAGGCCGGCGCGGTGATCAGTCCGTTGTCGAGGAGATCCGACGTGTGCGCCAGGAGTGGCTGGCGGAGTGGATGCCCCGGCTGTCCAGCAACGATGCGCCCATCAGCCCCTACCGCGTGGTGTACGAACTCAACGCACGGTTGGACAAGGCCAACAGCGTCGTCACTCACGACTCCGGCAACCCCCGCGACCAGATCGTACCCTTCTATGCGGCGACCACGCCCCGGGGCTACATCGGCTGGGGCAACTCCACACAGCTGGGCAGCGGGTTGGGCTATGCTATGGGCGCCAAGATAGCATTCCCGGAGAAGACGTGCGTCAACCTGATGGGCGACGTGGCGGTGGGCATGGCCGGCACCGATTTCGAGACCGCCGCCCGCGAAAACCTGGGCATCATTACCGTCATCGTCAACAACGGCGCCATGGGCGGCTACGAAAAGAATATCCCCATCGCCACGGAGCGCTACGGCACCAAGTACGTGACCGGCGAGTATGCCCGCATGGCCGAAGCCCTGGGCGCCTACGCGGAGCACGTAACCGACCCAGCCGAAGTCGGCCCCGCCATCGAGCGGGCCAAGGAAATCTCCGCCACCGGCCAGCCCTGCGTCCTGGAAATCATCACGCGGGAGGAACCGGTGTTCTCGCAGTATTATCGCTGATCGTCGCATCGCCCATGCTATGCTGTAATTGCGAGGCTGTGCTATGAGAACCATCACAATTTCAGTGGACGACGAGACCTATCGTCTCTACCAGAAAAGAGCGGACGCCGTGGGAACCTCGGTAGAAGAGTGGGTCAGCGCACGCTTGGCCCATTTACTGCCCAAGCCGATTTCTGACGCCGAAGCAGAGAGCCGGCGTCAGCAGATGTACGATTTGCTGGCCCGCATTGACGCCCGGCGGGAGGCTGAAGGTATGGAATTTCGGCCGGGCAACAAACTGACGCGCGACGAGTTGCACGACCGCAATGCGCTTCGTTGATACCAATATCCCACTGTACGCGGTAAGCACTTCAGCTGAAGATGCCGACAAGCACTTGATAGCCGTTGATCTGCTGGCGGGGAACGACTTGGCGCTTTCAGCTCAGGTCATGCAGGAGTTCTATGTGCAAGCAACACGCGCCAATGGGTCGTTGCAACTGACGCACGAGGAAACAACCCAATTTATCAACACGGTACTGTTGCGTTTTCCGGTGCAGGACATTACGCCTGGCTTGGTGCTGGATGCTTTCTCCCTTCGCACGCGTTTCGGTTTGAATTACTGGGACTGCGCGATACTGGCGGCGGCTCGTTGGCTCGGGTGCGATGCTGTTTATTCTGAAGATATGAGCGACACGCAGGACTACGACGGCCTCCGTGTCATAAATCCCTTTGCCCATCTCGCCCAGCTAGCCTAGTCAACAACATCCGTGCCAAATCCCCCTATCATCGTCATCGGCGGCGGTCCCGCCGGCTCGTGCGTCAGCACGCTGCTCGCCCGTCGCGGCTATCCCGTCGTCCTGCTGGAGCGGGAGCGGTTTCCCCGCGCCCATGTGGGCGAATCGCTGCTGCCGGCCAGCATTCCCATCCTGGAGGACCTGGGAGCGCTGGACGCCGTGCAGCGGGCCGGCTTCGTCGTCAAGCGCGGCGCCACCATGGTGTGGGGCGCCGATCGGGAGCCGTGGAGCTGGTATTTCAGCGAGACCAACGCCAGTAATCCCCATTCCTACCAGGTGTGGCGGGCCGAGTTCGACGCCATACTGCTGGACAACGCCCGCCGCGCCGGCGTGGACGTGCGCGAAGGATGCGCGGCTACCGGCGTGACATTCGACGATAGCGGAACCGCCGTTGCCGTCCAGTGTGGCTTCGCCAAACTACCGGCCCGGTTCGTTGTGGACGCCAGCGGACAGGGCGGGCTGTTGGCCCGGCAGTTGGGTTTGCGCCAGTGGGACGACTTCTTCCGCAACCTGGCCGTGTTCGCCTACTACAAGGGCGGGGAGCGTCTGCCCAACCGCGACGAGGGCAATATTCTCATCGAGTCCCAACCCAACGGCTGGCTGTGGAACATCCCATTACGGGACGGCTGGTCCAGCGTAGGCGCGGTGGTGGACGCCGAAACCGGACAGCAGGGCATTCGCCAAATTGGCCCACAGCGCTTCCTGGAAGCGCAGATCGCAGCTGCACCGCGCACTGCCGGAATGTTGGAAACCGCTCACCTGGCGTCCGGGCCCGAGGTGGTGCGAGACTGGTCGTATCGCTGCAAGTTCCTGTACGGGCCCGGCTATATTCTGGCGGGCGACGCCGGATGTTTCATCGACCCGCTCTTTTCCTCGGGCGTCCATCTTGCCCTCACTTCGGCGACGCTGGCCGCCGCCGCCGTGGCGTCCTCGCTGGCTGATCCCGACATGGCCGGCCCGGTGGGACAGGTGTACCAGCAGCTGTATTACAAGGAGTACGGGCATTTCCGCGAGTTGGCCCGGCTCTTCTACTCCAGCAATCGCACTGCCGATTCCTACTTCTGGGAGGCCCGCCGCCTGCTGGACAACGACCCGTCGCTGACACCGCGCCAGTCCTTCATCCAGGCGGTGGCCGGCCAGCCGCCTCGGGGCTACGAGCGGGCCGTCCTGTCCCACGGCCTGGCGCCGGTGGCGTTCGGCCACAGCGTGGCCGCCGTGGAGGCGGAGCGTCAGTACCGCCAGTCTGAGGGACTGCCAACCGACGCCTGCATCCGCCTCGCTGACGGTGTGCTGTTACAACGTCAGCCGGTGCTGGCCGACGGGGAATTCGTCTGGGGATACGGACTGGTGACCGACGGACACCCTGAGGGGTTGCCGTGCAGTGGCCTGGTGGCCCGATTGCTGCACGGTTTGGGCGCCGGCCAAGTCGTCGTCGCCGCCATCGACGCGCTATGTGACGGCCTGGAACCGGCCGCGCGTCGGCAGGTGGAACAGGTCGCGACCCAGGCGTTGCAGATACTGTACGTCGACGGCGCTCTCGACCTGGCGAATTAGCGGCTGGATTCGTCAGGGCTTCACCCAAGTCTCCGACCAGGCAATGCACGCCGTGCTGCTCTGGGCCGGCCCTCGCGCTTCCAGGGACACCACGCCGCTGAGCGCCCGGTCTCCCACCGTGATCTGCGCGCTGCGGGCCGGGAAGAAGCAGCTGTACACGCCGTGGGTGCGGCCGGATTCGGGGCCGGCGGGATTGTTGAGCACGAAGGGCGTCAGGAAGTCGTGCCAACTTAGGACCACCGTCTCGGTGGATGCGGCGACGATCTCGTTGTAGGCGCTTTCAATACCGCCGGACCTGCTGAACTCCGCGGGGATCACCGGAAGGTTGGGATCGGCGAACTCCGGGAATAGCATACTTTCGATTTCGTCCTGCAGGTAGCGCGTCATGGCGATATTGTCGGAATAGACGCGCACCGGGTCACGCTCGAGATCCGTGCTCTTGAGGAACAGAACGTGACCCGCGCCTCCCGGCGACCAGAGGATGCGCCAATGGCTGGTGCGGGTGGTCTGCTCGCCGCCGGCCTCCTGGGCCAGCCGGATGAACGAGTTTTCGCCGGTTAAACAAACCTGGTTGGGATCAACAGGGGTAGTCATAAATCACATCTCCGTCGGTTCAGGGCCTCAAGGTCGGTACGGTACGTCGTACTGCGCGATTCGCCAGTCATCGGTGATCAGAATGAGGTCTTCAATCTGCGCCTGCGCCACGAGCATCCGGTCAAAGGGGTCGCGGTGCAGCAACGGCAAGCGGCCGGCGGTTTTGGCGTGAGCAGCGTTGATTTCCAGCAATCTGAATCGAGAGTCATCCACGACCTGCTCCGGTTCTTGATCCAGCGGCTGCAGCTTGCCCAAGCCCTGTTTGATTGCCATCTCCCAAATACTCGCGACGTTGATGAATACCCGGTTAGTGGGATCTCTCAGGATACGATAAGTATCTTCCTTCAAGGTACGGGCGGACGTCGCATACCAAAGGAATACGTGCGTGTCGGGCAAGTAGTCCGACATGGCTATTTGTAAAAATCCTCAATGATGTCTTCTGGCGTGTCGCAGAAATCTTCAGGAACCACGAATTTCCCTTTCAACACGCCCGGACGTGGCGTCGGCCGGTACGCGTCGTGAGGGACTAACTTGACCCAAGGTTGGCCGTCCCTGAATATGACCACCTCGCGCTGGAACCAAGACTGCTGGGCCAGTTCGGCCATTTCTTCCGGCAGTTCGCTGACGTCAATCCGCATTTTGATTCCCTCTCGTCGCCGTCGTTTCGTGGCGTCGTTCCGTAACCATTATAGCCCGTCGGCCGCTGCCCGCATCGTCTTCAGGTACTCGTTGCTCGCCCCCTGTATCAGCCGGCCGACGGTGTTGTGGAAGTAGCGCACTCCGAGTTCGAGGTAATGGGGTACCAGGTTGTCCGGGCAGCTGCAACCGGCGATAACGCCGGCGGCCGCGATTTGCTGCACGCCCTTCTCCACCAGCGCCTGGACCTCCGGGTGGGTCTGCTGACCGGGGTAGCCCATGCTCTGGGACAAGTCGCCGGAGCCGATGAAGTACACGTCCACGCCGGGCACCTTGACCAGTTCGGGAATGTTCTCGATGGCCTCCACCTCCTCCAGCATCAGGCACACCAGGGTGTTGCGGTTGGCCTCGGCCACGTACTCCGGGGTGGAGCCGCTGAAGCCGTACTCGGCCGGCCGGCCGCCGCTGAACAGGCCACGCTCACCCTCCGGGAAATACTTGACCGCCGACACCGCCGCCCGCGCCTCCTCAGCTGTGTTCACATGGGGCACCTGGACGCCCCAGGCTCCCCGGTCCAGGAAGGGTGAGATGATCTCAGGGCGGTTCCCCACCGGACGCACGATGGGAGCGGTTCCCGAGTATTCGGCGGCCCGGATCATGTCCTCGGCCAGATCAATGGTGATGCTGCCGTGCTCGTTGTCGATCAACACCCAGTCGTAGCCGAGATACCCCAGCATTTCCACCACCTGCGGCGAGGGAAAGGTGATCATTGAGCCGAATACCGGCTGACCCGCCTCCAGCTTTTGCTTCATCGTGTTTTCGCGCATCGTGCCGTGCTCCTGTCCAGTGAATTTCACAGATCCATCTGACGGAATGCTATGCTCGGTGGTGCCTATCGTCAACACCGGGTTTGAACCAATGGCGCGTTGGGCGCAGACGGGTGGGTTCCGCCGGCGGTGCAGGACCCGGACCATGAACTCCGGCCACTTACTTTACCCTGTAACAAAAGCGTAACGGGTTCGTAATCACTCGTTAATCCGCCGGCCGCAAAATGACGCCAGCGGCGGCAATCACCACTCCCACGTCGCCAGCGTTCGGGTATCGCCATGACTTTGCACCCCAGGTTTCAATCAGCCACCCGCCCGACGGCCCGCGTTCTGCTGCTGGGTTGTGGTTGGGATACGTTGCAGAGCGCATTGAACGTTGCCGCCGACACCGGGGCCATCGAGTTGATGGGGCCGGAGCCGGCATACGACGCCGAAACCGACTACGGTCCCGATTCGCCGGCGGTGCTCCTCCTGTCTCCCGACGCCGACGGAGCCGTTTTCAGCCGGGACGATGCCGCTCCCATGGTGCTGCGGTGCATCGCCGACAATGAACTGGCCGCCCCGGATATATACGAGGACTCCGATGACTTTGTAACCGTGCCCTGCCCTCCGGCGGAACTCATCAAGCGCATCCTGCGCCTGGCCCGGCGCTTCGAGCGTTCGGCGGCGTCGGCAGAGTCAATAAGTGTGGGCGGCATTACCCTGAACCCGGCCACCTATCAGGTCACGGCCAACGGCCGGCCCGTGGACCTGGCCTGGCTGGAGTTCCAGCTGCTGTCGTTCCTGATGGAAAACGTGGGCAAGGTTTTCACCAGAGATCAACTCCTCGCCAACGTCTGGGGCGTGGAGAATATCGGCGGTACCCGCACGGTGGACGTCCACATCCGCCGCCTGCGCTACAAGCTGGAAATCGGCGGCGATACCTACTTCCGCACCGTCAAAAACGTGGGCTACGGCATGGTGGAACCATGAGCAGACGGTCGCGAAAGAGACAAAAGTGTAGGGGCGAATGGTTATTCGCCCCTAACGCGCACTGGATTCCAGTTTTAGCGGGAATGACGGGGTTTTCGCTTACCACTCGGCCGGCAAACTCACCACGCCGCGGATGTTGAGCAGGTTGTGGTACTCCAGCTGGTCCGGGTCGGAGGCGAACCGGAAGGGCGGGAACTTGCGGGTGAGGGCGCGGAAGGCTTCCTGGCCCTCCAGCCGGGCCAGGTTGGCGCCGAGGCAGTGGTGGATGCCGCCGCCGAATGCCACATGGGGGTTCGGATAGCGGGTGATGTCCAGGTCCTCCGGATTCTCGAAGGCCATGGGGTCCCGGTTGGCGGCGTTGATGATAACCATCACCTTCTCGCCCTCGCGGATTTTCTGGCCGGCCAGCTCAATGTCCTCCAAGGCGATGCGGGGAGCGCGCTTGACCGGAGAATCGTAGCGCAGCAGTTCTTCGGTGGCGCGCACCAGCAGGCTGTCGTCCTCCTTGAGCATGTTCCACTGCTCGGGATTCTTCATCAGCGCCATGGTGCCGTTGCCCACCAGGTTGATGGTGGTCTGGTGGCCGGCGATGAGCAGCAGTAGCGTGTTGCCCAGGACCTCTTCCCGGCTCAGCTCACCCTCGCGTTCGCCGATGGCCAGGACGGAAAGCAGGTCGTCTGACGGCTCACCCACGCGCTGTTCCACCAGGGGGTTCACGTAGTCGTTCAGCGTGGTGATGGCCTCATGCACCCGGGTGTGCCGATCGGGCGATTCCTGGTCCAGGGACAGGAGTTGCCGCGACAGCGTGCGGATGAACTCGCGGTCTTCCCCCGGCATCCCGAGCCAACTAGCGATGACCAGCACCGGCATGGCGTTGGCGAAGTCCTTGAGGACGTCCATATCGTCGCTTTCGGGGTCAAAGTCCTTCAGCAGGTCCTGGATGATGTTCTGCACCATCGCCCGGAAGCGGTTGTCGATGTACTTGGGGTTGAACACCGGGTGAACGGCGCGGCGCATCCGCAGGTGGTCGGGACGGTCCCGGCGGATGAACCAGTTGTTCATATAGTCCAGGTTGAACTTGTACTTGGGAAAGTCCTCTTCCGAAATCGGCGGGCTGGGCGGCTTATCGTCGCGCAGGAACACCTCGGAGGAAAAGTATTCGGGGTGCCGCAGCGCCCACACCACCGCCTGATAGGACGTTACCACCCAGGTGTCAAACTTGGCGTTCCAGTACACTGGGGCTTCTTCCCGCAGCATCGCATAGTACGGATACGGGTTCCGCAGGTTCTCCGGCGACAGCAGTTCGTCGTGGATTCGATCCTTGAGCATCGTGGCAACCTCGCTAGCGGTTCAAAAAGTGTGCAGCGTAATGTTGCCGCAAGCCGCCGGGGTTGTCAACGCAGCAGGTGAACCTCATGCGCACCCACTCTGTCATTGCGAGCGAAGCGCGGCAATCTCGTGGCCGGAGGAGCCATCGTTGAAGCAACGAGATCGCCATCCGCCTGCGGCGGACTTCACTCCTCACGATGACAGAATGGACACCCTCGAAGGCCGGTCGGGAGCTACCGCAGAGAACCCGCCGGATACAGTTTCTCCCACGCCCACCGGTAGGCAATTATCGTGGGCAATTCCCGCCCATCGCCGTCCGTCCCGGTCGCCCGGATCGCGCCGGTTGTGTCGTCCCGCCAGAGCCTGACGGGAGTGTCATCGACCGTGGCATCGATTGCGCCACGCTCGATCACCGCAGGGTAGGGCCACGCCGCCGCCTCATCGCCGATAACGATACCGACCACGTGCTGCTCGCCGGGCTGCCGGCCCCGGTAGTTCTGCGCCGGCGCGGCGGTGGTCAAAACGCGGGCGTCCGGATGCGCCACTCGCCATTGGCCCCACGTTGTCAGCTGGGATGGCATCAGTGCGAGCTCTACGCCGGCCAGCGCTCCGGCGATGGCCTGGCCGGTGGGCTGGGACCAGATGCTGCCGGTGCCGTGGTCGTACCAGGTCATCGCCCCCTTGTAGAGCGCGCCTTGGTTCCCGAGGACGAACGTGTCGTTGCCCACGATCCGCCGGTGCGCCAGGGCGGTGTAGCACAACGGGCACCAGGTGATCAGTGTCGGAACGCCGCCAACGGTGTCGTTCACCATCTCCCGGTTGTACAGAATGCCCGCCGGGTAGGCCCTGGAATCCCCGTTGATGGTCAGGCCGATTACCAGTTCGTCGGCGGGCAGACCGGCCTCCGATGCGGGGACGAACCGGGGATCGTAGATTGGAGCGATGGCGTCCGGGCGGCGCAACTGCTCATATTCAGCATCAACAAAGGTCGCCGCAACGGTTCCTTCAGGACCGATTATCTCGTCGGCGCCCACGAAATGATATGCGGCGGCCGGATCGGGTTGCGTCTGGGCGCGATTGACGCCAGGCGACGCGGTCGGTCTGCAGGCGGCCAATGTCACCGGCCCAAGCAAGACCGCCGCCAGGAAGAGGATTATGATTGTCCGCCCCATCATCCGATTGTAGCGGACGATACGGTTGGCAATGCTCAGTCCGCCGCAACACTCGGACTCGGCGCAGTGGTCCTGCGCCTAAGGCGGGCCGCCAGCGTCCAGCGTCTCGGAGAAACGGCCACCGTCACCAGCAGCAGGCCCACCGATACGACGACGATAGATGGGCCGGTGGGCAGGTTGAAATAGAAAGACAGGTAAAGTCCGACGACAATGGCGACCAAAGCCGAGGCCACCGTGGCCAGCATCATTCCGGTCAGGCGGGGTGCCAGCAGGCTCCCCGTGACCGCGGGAACAACCAACAGAGACATCACCATGACATTGCCCACGGTTTTGAGCGCGGCCACCGTGGTTAGCGCAACCAGCAGCGGCAGCAGGTATTCGAGGAATCGGACCGGTATGCCGGCGGCGGCGGCAACGGAGGCGTCATAGGTGGTGAAGACCAATTCCTTCCAGAAAAGACGAACCACCAGGACGACGCCCCCGGCCAAGGCTCCAACGGCCAGCACGTCGTTCCAGGAAGCGCCCAGAACGTTGCCGAAAAGGATGCTGAGCAAGTCCCCGGCGTAGTTTTTGGAGATGTTGATCATGATTACGCCCAACGCAAAGCCGCCGGCGAACAGCACGCCAATGACCGCATCCAGACGGACGCCGGCCCGGCGCGACACCAGGGATATGGCCAGGGATGCCGGGATCGCCCAGATCAGCGCGCCCAGAAAAACGTTAGCGCCGATGAGAAAGGCGGCAGCCATCCCGGTGAGAGCGGAGTGGGCGATGGCGTCGCCGAGAAAGGCCATGCCCCGCAACACGACGAAGGTGCCCACCACCCCGCACGCCGTGGCGGCAAGGGCAGACACCAGCAGCGCGCGCTGCATGAAGCCGTACTGCATAGGTTCAATGATCAGATCTAGCATGGATAGACATTGTACAGGGCGTCACGGCAACCACCGGTGAAACGCCATCCGCAACTCACTTTCCGAATTTGTCTTGCCGCGCGTGCCGCCAAACAACAGTCTGCCCGTGCACCGTATGGAGAAACACGGGCGAGACAAGGCAGGTACTTGACGGCGGGACGATCAGTGCGCCAATTCGGCCACGGCGTCCGCGTTGGCGCGCATCATGTCGATGTAGCCGGCTTGGGTGTCGTCAGGCATCGAACGTAGGATGCCGATTTCAATCCCGGCGTCACGGGCAACTTGTTCCAACGCGTCGGCGGAGAATTGCGGTTCGGCGAAGACGACGGAGAGTCCCCGGTCTTCCACCAGGTCCAGCACTCGAGCGATGTCGTCTGGCGAAACCTCGCCCGCATGGGCGCCGACGAATGCCATCACCTCGAAATCGTACCGTGTTCCGAAGTATCCGAAGGCGTCGTGGAAGGTGACAATCACGCGCCGGTCCTCGGGGATGGCGGCAAGGGTGTCGGTGATGTAGGCATCCAGGGCCTCGAGCTCGGCGATGTAGGCGGCGGCGTTGTCCAGGTAGGTCGCGGCGTGGTCCGGGTCGGCGGCGACCAGGCCGTTGGCGATCTCGTTCACGTAGTGGACGACCAGGCGGGGGTTCAGCCAGAAGTGCGGGTCGCCTTCTCCGTGTTCGTGGTCGTGGCCGTCACCGGATTCGGCTTCGCGCTCGCGGTCATCATGTCCCTCTTCGGGGTGTTCCTCCTTGTCCAGAATGCCCACGAAAGCGATCTTGGTGGGCTTTCCGTCAACATCCCAGTGGCCTATCACCTCCAGGTCGTGGGTGTCCAGGGCAAGAACTTCACCGGCGGCGGAATCGGTGATGAAGATATGGCCGGGCGCCGTCGCGATGTGGGGCCGCGCCCAGAAGCCGGGATCAATTTCGTCGCTGAGGAAACCGGAGACAGACGCCAGCAGGTCCAGGTCGTGGGCCTCGTACATCCGCAATTCCCCGTCGCTCATCATGACCAACAGGCGCTCGCCGTCGTAGCTCAGGGCCACCTGAATGGGGCGCAGGCTCTCGGTGGCCGGGATCAACTGCTCCATTTCGCCCTCTTCCGGTTCAACCACGTAGAGGCCCACGGCGGAACCCAGGGCGAAGAAATGGTCCAAGCCATGATAGCCCCAGACGGAAGTCAGGCGGAAGTCATCGGGAGAACCTTCCGGGGCGGCGACGAATTCGTGCTCGAAATGGTCGTCGTGGGATCCGACTGCCAATACGCCGCCGGTGCAGCCGAAGGCGGCCATGTGGCCGTTGGAGGCATCGCCGTGGAGATCGGGGCAACCTTCGGCGCGATACAACACGTTGCCATCAAGATCCCATATCTCGGCGCCGATGGGCGACCCGTACTCGCCGGGGTCATTGGCGTAATCGGGGTGTTGGATGGAGACGGCGAAAAGGTCATCTTCCAGCGGCACGGTGGCGCCATGCTGGGGACCGGCGTTGAGAACCGTGGGCGTGTAGGAAGCGCCGTCGTGCTCCAGTTCGTGCTCGTTGATCAACACCACGTCGCCGGAACCGTCATAGAAGATCGAGGCCCACTCTCCGCCGACGTACAGATGGACGGGACGGTCGCCAGTCAGGTCAAACCCTAGTCGGCTGATGTCCGAATGCACCAGGTCGAAATGGTCGCCATGCTCTTCCAGGTAGATGCCGCCGTCGAAGATGTGGGCGGTGTTGGCGTCGCTGGAAACGGCGATGGCGTAACGTCCGCTGTAGGTTGGGTAGATGCGTCCGGCGCGAGATCCCAGGTCAAATTCACCCTGGTGCACCTCCCCTGATTCCAGCTCGATGACAGACATCGCGCCGGTTTCGCCGTCGCCGATCAACAACCGCCCTTCCAGCTCCACGGCCGCTTCTTCGTCGCCGTGGCCATGTTCGTCGTCATGGTCTCCTTCAGGGAACGGCAATGCAACCAGTTCCTGGGGTTCCAAGCCGTCAGAGACAATCACTTGAACCGCTTCGGGAGACGCCGCGTTTTCAATGAGTTCTTCAACCGTCGAGGACAGGCCGGCGCCGTTGCTGATTACAACACTGGCTTCGGCGATTCGCACGCTGTCCTGCGGTGTGCTCTGCCAGGTATGGGCATCGCTGCCCAGCGGCACGAGGCTGCTGGCTGACACCCGATCCCCGCCGACGCGGGCCGCCAGATCGGCGAGGATTGCATTGCCGGCGACCACGTTGATGGGTTCGGCAACGGCTGCGGACGCCGGCGCGGTGGGGTTGGCCGGCGCGTTGGCCGGGGCCGCGGCGGCCGGTGCAGCGGATGATGCCGGCGCTGAGGACGCCGGCGCGGCCGCGGCAGGAGCAGCGGAGGCCGAACCTGCGGAGGACGATGTGTCGGCCGGAGGGAGCGCCGACTCTTCGCCTCCGCAGGCGGTCAAAAAGAGTGCCCCGGCCATTAGCACAAAGACAATGGCCGCGGCTCGAAACAGGGCGAGGCGGTTGAGGTGCGGGATACCGTGGCGGTTGCGGTGGTTCATTTGGCGTACTCCGTGGGTGCGGCTTGGCTTTGAACAGGGCTCTAACACTGGGTATCTGATGGCAGTATCAACAAAATTGATTACAGATATTACGTATCAATAACCACGACTTAAAGATATCGAGTATCAATTGAGCGGCAAAAAAATAACGAGCGGCGTGTCCTCAGGTAGAGGAACACTCGCCGCAGCGGCCATACACCTCGAGCCAGTGACCGCTCATGTGGAACCCCGCCGCCGCCGCCGCTTCGCGCAAAGCGTCTTCCACATCACATCCGGTAAGGTCGGTGGACGCGCCGCAGACCGCGCAGAGCATATGATGATGATGTCCCTGGTGGCTCAACTGATACCTGAGCTCTCGATCTTCAAGGAGCACGCGGCAAACCAGGTCGGTTTCGACCAGCAATCGCAACCCCCGGTACACCGTGGCCCGACCCACGCAAGGCAGGGCAGCGCACAGTTCTTCGGCCGTAAAGGGCCGACCCTGAGCCGCGGCCGCGCTGATAACCAGCCGGCGCGGTTCGGTGTCCCGGTAGCCCAGGTCAGCCAGCTGGGAAACGATGTCGTCCACTACGGCTGCGGAACGGGGCCGGGGATGGTCATGGCCTTTATGACGAGTGTTTGTCGCAAGCAATTATGATACTCCGTATCGCTAATGTAGTGCGCAGCGTTTGTTTTGTCAACCCGTCGTTCTTCGACACGTCCGTACGGTTTGGTGGATCTCCCGAGTGGGCAAACCTTTCGGCGACGAGCCTTCCTGCTATAATCGCGCCGCAACCTGCTCTTGCGGAGGGACACTGATGGGCTGGTCGATTCATCATCCGGTGGGGCTAATCCACCACACGCCGGCGGCGTGCCAGATGGGCTACACGCTGTTCTCCACCACCCGGGGAGGCAAGGACGCCTACCTGATCGACATGAACGGCAACGTCGTTCACCGCTGGCATTCCGAAGAGGGCATCCACTACGCCTACCTGCTGGACAACGGCAACCTGCTGTGCCGCACCTTCCCGCCCGAAAACGCCGGCGGATATGAAACGATCGGCGGATCATCGGGTAGCGTCATCGAACTGGACTGGAACAGCAACCTGGTGTGGGCCTACCGCGACCCTACTCTGCACCACGACTACGAGCGCCTGGCCAACGGCAACACCCTGTTGCTGATGTGGGACCCCCTGCCCGACGGGCTGGCGGCCCAGGTACAGGGCGGTTTCGAGGTTGACTTCGCCCTGGGCATGGTGGGCGACGTGGTGCGCGAGGTTACGCCCGACGGCACGACGGTGTGGGAGTGGCGCTCCTGGGAGCACCTGGATCTCGCCGAGGACGTAATCTGTCCGCTGGAACCCCGCCGTGAATGGACTCACGGCAACAGCCTGAACGTCACTCCCGACGGCGACCTGATCGTGAGCTATCGGCTGACCAGCACCGTTGGCATCGTGGATCGGGCCACCGGAGCCTTCAAGTGGAAGTGGGGGCCGGGCGAAATTTACCACCAGCATCATCCCACCTGGCTGGACAGCGGGCGCATCCTGATTTTCGACAATGGCGGCCACCGACGAGGCGCCAGCTACTCCCGCATCGTGGAGGTTGACCCCGCCACCAACGAGATCCACTGGCAGTACCAGGGAATGCCGGCAATATCCTTCTACAGCTACAACATCAGCAGCGCCGAGCGCCAGCCCAACGGCAACACCCTGATCTGCGAGGGCGCGCCGGGCCGGATGTTCGAAGTCACTCCCCGGGGCGAAGTTGTGTGGGAGTACATCAACCCCTTCTTCCACTACAGCGAGGCAGCCGGCGGCGCCGGCGGCATGGAGTACACCAACGCCACTTTCCGCTGCCACCGTTACGCTCCCGACCACCCAGCCCTGGCCGGCCGCGACCTGGATCCGGGCCGGCACTCGGGGCTGAACCGGTTGCTGAGGTGAAACCCAAGAGCCGAGGCGGCGGTCACCTCCGCTTGACCCCCGCTTCCTGGCGTGCTATTCTCGCGCCACAATCGAATATCATTCTGGCGGGAGCTTGGTTATGCCAGGCTGAGAGGGCGGCCGAAACAGCCGCCGACCGTAGCACCTGATCCGGGTAATGCCGGCGTAGGAATTCGGAACTTTGAATTGTCAGCCGCCAGAGTTGGAAAACCTGGCGGCTTTTTGCTGCCCAATCCTTGCTTCGAATCAAACCCAAAAAGTGACCGGGAGGTTTCGTCATGCTGGATACCACCCTGGGCATCATTACGCTGGTAATCGCCTGCGCCGCGTTCCTCGTGGTTGGCTTGACCTACGCCTGGCGCCGGCGACGACAGAGCGTCGAGGACTACACCATTTCCCGCAATCATGCCCCGGTTAACGTCGGAGTGGCGACCCTTGTCGCCTCGATGTTCGGTACCTGGGTACTGCTCAGCCCCGGCGAGTCCGGCGCGAACTTCGGCGTCATTTCGCTGGTGGGCTACGCACTGGGCATGGCCGGCATTCCGGTAATGTTCATGTTCGTCGGCCCGCGCATACGGCAGCTGATGCCCAACGGCCACTCCGTCACCGAGTACGTGCGGCACCGCTTCGGCATGGTCCCCTTCATCGCCATTTTTGTGGTGATCATCTTCGTGATCGGCATATTCATCACGGCGGAGATGACGGCGATCACGGCGGCGGTGAGCATACTGACCGGCTCCCCGGCGTGGGCGACGGCGGTGGCGGTGGGCATCGTGGTCATCGCGTACACCGCCTACGGGGGCCTGCGCGTCTCCATCTTCACCGACCGTATCCAGTTCTGGATCCTGATACCGGTGCTGCTCCTGCTGCTGGTGGTGGCCGCCGTTCTGGTGGGTAGCGCGGGAGCCTGGAAGGGAGCAGCCGCATCCGGCGCGCTGTCGGTTTCCAGGAGCGACAGCTACTTCTTTGCCATCGTCCTGATTATCGGCATCGTGGCCTCCAACGCCTTCCATCCGGGGATGTGGCAGCGGGTGTACACGGTGGAAAGCCGGAGCGCGCTGAACCGCAGCCTGTGGGGAGCGGCGGCCATCGCCATTCCACTGACGTTCCTGATGGGGATGGCCGGCATCGCCGCCGTGGGCAACGGGTCCGTCGGCCCCTTTGAGTATCCGGCGGTGGCGGCGGCGCTGTTCGCCCTGGCCGCCGACGTGTTCCCCCTTTGGATGCACTTCCTGATGCTCATCTGCGCCCTGATGCTGGCCATGAGCACCCTGGACACGCTGATGAACGGCCTGGCCAGCGGCATGGCCGCCGACCTGGCCGGAATCGGCCTGGAGCGGGGGATGCTGATGGGACTGGCAAGGGCCGTCACCGTGGTGGTGGCGATACCGGCCATCATCGTGGCCTCTCAGGGTCACAGCGTGCTCTATGTGTTCCTGATCGCCGACCTGCTGGGCGCGGCCATCGCGGTGCCCATGCTGGTAGGACTCTACTCCAGTCGGATGCCCGGCTGGGCCGTGCTGCTGGCCGGCGGCGTGGGCATCGTTATCGGGGCGCTGTTCTACCCGAAACCGGACCTGCTTTCGCCCTGGGCGCTGGTCGCTCCCGTGGGCGGGCAGATGTTCTTTGCCTTCGCCTCGGCCCTGGTGGTGTCGTCGGTAATATCCACCGTCGTCGTATGGGGCCAGAGACTGGTGGCTCCACAATCGGAGTACGACTTTGCCACTTTGAACTCCGACGTTCAATTGATAGACGAACCTGCAATGGGCATGGGAGGTGACGGCAACGACTGATAGACCCGGGGCGAATGATCATTCGCCCCTACCCAATTCCTGAGCTCAAATCTCCCGGGAGGAACTACAGCATGACCATCGTCAACAAAGACTATCTCAGCGAGCAAGCCAGCGTCAGCCCCGAATCGGTGCAGCCGTTCCCGGCGTCGCGCAAGGTGTATGAAACGGGCACTCACCCCGACGTGCGGGTACCCATGCGCGAAATTTCGCTGTCCGAGACTCACTCCACCGAGGGCGTGGAGCAGAATCCCCCGGTGTATGTGTACGACACCTCGGGCCCCTACACCGACCCCGACGTGGACGTGGACGTTCGCCAGGGATTGCCCGCGTTGCGCCACCGCTGGATTGAAGAGCGCGGCGACACCGACGAACTTCCGTACCTGACTTCGGAGTATGGCCGCGAGCGCCTCGCCGATTCGGCCCTGGACCGGTTCCGCTTCAGCCACATCCGCAACCCTCGCCGCGCCAAGGCCGGAAAGAACGTCACCCAGCTGCACTATGCGCGCCAGGGCATCGTCACGCCGGAAATGGAGTACATCGCCATCCGCGAGAACATGCGCCGGCAGGAGTTTTTCGGTTCCGACCTGATGGGGCCGCGCAAGGCCGTGAGCTTCGGCGCCAACCTGCCTGAACTGGTCACCCCTGAGTTCGTCCGCGACGAGGTCGCCGCCGGCCGGGCCATCATCCCCTCCAACATCAACCATCCCGAAACCGAACCGATGATCATTGGGCGCAACTTCCTCGTCAAAATCAACGCCAACATCGGCAACTCGGCGGTCACCTCCAGCATCGAGGAAGAAGTCGAGAAGATGACGTGGGCCACCCGCTGGGGCGCCGACACCATCATGGACCTGTCCACGGGCCGCAATATCCACGAGACCCGCGAGTGGATCATCCGCAACAGCCCGGTCCCGGTGGGCAGCGTAGGTCGATGGAAAGGCCGAGGATCTCACCTGGGAGATATTCCGCGACACCCTCATCGAGCAGGCCGAGCAGGGCGTGGACTACTTCACCATTCACGCCGGCGTGCGCCTGGCCTACGTGCCGCTGACCGCGAACCGCGTTACTGGCATCGTGTCCCGGGGCGGCTCCATCATGGCCAAGTGGTGCCTGTCCCACCACCGGGAGAGTTTCCTCTACGAACACTTCGCCGACATCTGCGAAATCATGAAGCAGTACGACGTGGCCTTCTCACTGGGCGACGGCCTGCGTCCCGGCTCCATCGCCGATGCCAACGACGAAGCGCAGTTCGGCGAGCTGGAAACCCTGGGAGAGCTGACCAAGATCGCCTGGGAACACGACGTGCAGGTCATGATCGAGGGTCCCGGTCACGTCCCCATGCACCTCATCAAGGAAAACATGGACAAGCAGTTGCAGGACTGCTACGAAGCGCCCTTCTACACGCTGGGGCCATTGGTAACAGACATCGCGCCCGGTTACGACCACTTCACGTCCGGCATCGGCGCCGCGATGATCGGCTGGTTCGGCACCGCCATGCTCTGCTACGTTACCCCCAAGGAACACCTGGGCCTGCCCAACCGCGACGACGTGAAGGAAGGCATCATCACCTACAAGATTGCCGCCCACGCCGCCGATATCGCCAAGGGCCACCCGGCTGCCGCCATCCGCGACAACGCTCTGTCCAAGGCGCGTTTCGAGTTCCGCTGGGAGGACCAGTTCAATCTGGGCCTGGATCCCGACACCGCCCGCGACTACCACGATGAGACGCTGCCCAAGGAAGCGCAAAAAGTGGCCCACTTCTGCTCGATGTGCGGCCCCCACTTCTGCTCCATGAAGATCACCCAGGACGTGCGCGATTACGCCAAGACACCGCCGCCGCGCTGCTGCTGGGTATGCAGGAGAAGTCCGAAGAGTTCAAGGCCTCCGGCAGCGAGGTGTACCGGAACGTTTAGAGAATTGAACGGTTGCCACCAGCCGTCCGACGGAAGGCGGTGGTGTTCAGTCCAGACGGTTTCTCGTTGTAGGGGCGAATGATTATTCGCCCCTACCCTTTGGACCAACGGAGTTTGCCGAGGCTGCGATCAGCGTCGATAGGGGAAACCCTGCTGCGACGAGATTGCTGCGCTTCGCTCGCAATGACAGGTTGCGCAAACTCGCCACGCGCGAGCGACCGAAAGGCCACTGGGCAAAAGCAACTCGCTGTATGGTAAAGTGAACTTGCTATGCTTCGTTTTCTCTGGCCCATACTGATGATGTTCGGCCCGCAGTTGGCGCCGCGCATCATCAAGTTTGTGCGGGCTCTGTACCGGCTGCACCGGGACTCGCGCGTCAACATCCTGCTCAAGCTGCTGGTGCCCCTGGCGGTGGTGTACGCCGTCTTTCCCGTCGACCTGGTGCGGGACCGCATCCCCTATGGCCTAGGCCGCTATGACGACATCATCATTTTCGGGCTGGCGGTGTGGCTGTTCTGGAACCTGTGCCCTCGCGCCGTGGTCCGCGAGCATATGGGCGAGCCGCCGCCGCCGCGTCCTGAAGACCGCGACCCGGACAGCGTCGTGGACGGCCAGGCCCGTCCCACCGACGACGTCGATAACAAGCCGGACGGCTGACCGGTCGGCAATCCAGACAGCGTTCATCCAGCAGGGGCGGGCTTGAAACCCGCCCCTCTCCACAGGTGCGGCAATGTCTCAATCCCCTGAACACCAAGGCCGACGTGATTCCCCGACCGGCGAAGACGGGATCTCGTTGTACGTCCATGTCCCCTTCTGCCTCAGCAAGTGCCCTTACTGCGACTTCAACACCTACCAGGGAATCGAGACCCAGTTTGGCGATTTTCTGACGGCCGTTGTCCAGGAACTGAAGGCCTGGTCGGTCGCACTGGGACGGCCTTCCGTCAACACGATATTCCTCGGTGGCGGCACACCCTCCTACCTCCCCGATGGCGACGTGGGGCGTATTCTCGACGCCATCTCCAGCGACTACCCGGTTCGCGCCGACGCCGAGATCACCGCCGAGTGCAACCCCAACGACCTGACCGCCCCTCGATGCGAGGATCTGCGCGCCGCCGGCGTCACAGAGCATGGACAACGGGCTGCTGGCCATGCTGGGCCGTCGCCACGACGCTGCGGAGGCTGCGGAGGCTCTGGCCCGCTGTCGCAACGCCGGCTTTGACAACGTGAACCTCGACCTGATGTACGGTCTCCCCCAGCAGGACATTGCCCAGTGGCGGGACACCGTGGCACAGGTCATCGCGCTGGCTCCGGAGCACCTGTCCCTCTACTCATTGACGTTGGAGGAAGGGACGCCGCTGCTCCGCTGGGTGGAACAGGGCCGCCTGCCCGAACCCGACCCGGACCTGGCGGCGGATATGTACGACCATGCCCGGGCTGCCCTGGCTGATGCCGGTTATCGCCACTACGAGATCAGCAACTGGTCGCGGTACGGTCTGGAATCGGAGCACAACCTGGCCTACTGGCGCAACCTGGAGTGGATAGGGGTAGGGCCGGGAGCGCACTCGTCACTGCGCGTCGGGGATGCCAGGTCGGCCGGCTGCCGCTTCTGGACGGTGCGCTCCCCACGGGATTACGCCAAACGCGCCGGTGCTTGGGCGACGGCAGCCCGTCGGTGGGCGTCGGTGTCGGCGGATGGCATCCGGTCGGTCCCAACGGTTGACGACCTTGAGGTCATCGACGAGGCCACGGCGGCGGCGGAAACCATGTTCCTGGGCCTGCGCCTGCTGGAGGGAATGGACCTGTCGGCGGCTTCAACCCACATCGGCATCGACCTGGCCGCCCGCTACGAGGGAGAACTCGCCGAGCTCACGGCGGAAGGGCTGCTGGTTTGGGAAACGGATGGACGGCTCAGGCTGGCGGAGGAGGCGTACCTGGTGGCAAACCAGGTGTTTACGCGGTTTTTAGTAGAATAATCGCAACGTCATGCCAGATGTTATGATGAATTCTCTATCCCTTCTGAAGGGCTTGTGGGGAAAGCTACCGCTTAAACTGCTCGTTCTCTTGGGGGTAGGACTTTTTCTGCCGGGTGCGATGGGAGGGTTACTCTATGTCCGGAGCCGAGCCAGCTACGAACCGAAGACCATACTTACCATGCCCTTGTCATCCAGTGTAGATGCCGCTCTGATCGTATTAATGGGGCTTTTGGTCGTCATTGCTATCGCGGCGGTGATTTACGCTGTTTGTTACCGCGAGAGGTGATCATTTTCCAAATGAGGTCCCCGACCATGAGGAGAGCTGTAAATATCCACGCCATTACCGCCAGCATCAAGATAATAGTGCCGGCGACGATTACGTTGATATTTTCCGGTTTTATCAAATAAGCGCCGAAAAGAATCACCACCAACCCTATGGCGGCAACGCCACCGATAGAGAACAATGCCAAGTTCAACCAGTTGCTGGCGGGCACGTTGTCCTTCGGCGGGCCGGCACCGACTGACGACGCTTCGACCGACATAGTCCCGGCGGAGTCGCTCGACGGTAAACCCGCCTCGATTGAACTGACCTGCATACTGGGTGTTGACATCTTGCCTATCTCCCACGTTCATCTTACCACTTGACAAAATCGACTGACAAAGGGGGCCAGGCCGCCCGCTTTTCCCGGCCTATGCTAAACTGCCGCCAGCGTCCGTTTGAACGGGCCGCTGCCTCACCATTACCATTAAATATCGACTCTTCACGGAGGTTCCACTATGGCAGTGCAACCCTACTCCATCAGCGTATCCGATGACGTGCTGGAAGACCTCAGGCACCGGCTGGCCCACGTCCGCTGGCCCGACGAAATCCCCGGCGCCGAGTGGGATTACGGTTCCAACCTGGACTACATCAAGGAACTGGTCTCCTACTGGCGCGACGGCTACGACTGGCGCAAGGCCGAGGCCGGCCTCAATGCCTTCGCCAACTTCTACACCACCATCGAGGGCCAGGGCATCCACTTCATCCACGAGAAGGGCAAAGGCCCCAACCCCATGCCAATCATCGTGACCCATGGCTGGCCCGGTTCCATCTACGAGATGCACAAGATCATCCCCTTACTCACCGACCCGGCCAGCCACGGCGGCGACCCGGCCGACTCATTCGACGTGGTCGTGCCCTCAATGCCGGGCTACGGCTTCAGCGCCCAAACCCGCGAGCGTGGCGTCAACACCCGCCGCATTGCCGAGCTGTGGGACAGGCTGATGGCCGGTGAGCTGGGCTACCAGCGCTACGCTGCCCAGGGCGGCGACTGGGGCGCCGGCGTAACCGCCCGGTTGGGTTACCACCATGCCAACCACGTGCTGGGCATCCATACCACCTCCGTCACCCAAGCGATCCCCTACCAGGGCGCCAGCCTGGAGGGCCTGAGTATGCGGGAGCGGCTGGAGCAGGTCATCGGCACACCCCAGGGCGGCTACCGCCGTGACTTCGCCGCCACGCTGTCCGACGACGAGCTGGGCATGATTGACCAGCGGGTCTCGTGGCAGGCCGCCGAGGGCGGCTACGCCCATATCCAGGGCACCAAGCCCCAGACCCTTGCCTATGGCCTCAACGACTCTCCCGTCGGCCTGTGCGCCTGGATCGTCGAGAAGTACCGCACCTGGAGCGACTGCAACGGCGATGTGGAAAGCGTGTACACCAAAGACGACCTGCTGACCACCGTGATGATTTACTGGGTCACCCAGACCATCAACTCCAGCACGCGCCTGTACTACGAGAACAGCCGGACGCCCTGGTACTTCGGGCCCGACGACCAGATCGGCGTCCCCTGCGCCATCGCGGTGTTCCCCAAGGAACTGTCCACGCCCCCGCGCTCCTGGGCGGAGCGCACCTACAACGTGCAACGCTGGACGGAAATGGACAGCGGCGGTCACTTCGCGGCGCTGGAAAAGCCGACGGAACTGGTCGCCGATATGCGGGAGTTTTTCCGTGGGCTGCGATAAGGGGAACCCTTGCTGACATCCTCCGCAAAACCCGTTAACATATTCCGCACCATCACCTCGCACCGGAGGCCGACCGACACGGCCATCAACAAGGAGGAACCCGTTACATGATTACCAAGTTTGGCAGCCTTTGGGCCGGCAACGTCGATATGGACAACCCCGGCTACCAGGGCACTCCCGCCAACGACCGCTGGCTTTCCGACGAGGAACTGGCCGGCGGCGGCATCGAAAAGGCCGAGCAGATTGCCATTGCCATGGACCGCCTGGGTTACGACACGTTCTGGGCGGCCGAGCATCACTTCCAGCGGGAGGGCTACGAGGTTATTCCCAACCTCCTGATGCTGTGGGTGCACCTGGCCCACTTGACCGAGAACCTGCGCTTCGGCTGCGGCTTCAACATCAACCCCATGTGGAACCCCCTGCGCCTGGCCGAGGACTACGCCACCGCCGACTGGCTCACCGATGGCCGCGTCCGCTTCGGCGTGGGCCGCGGCTACCACACCCGCGAGGTGGAGGTCTTCGGCGCGCCCATCATGGACCAGAACGCCAACCGCGAGCTCTTTGAGGAGCAGGTGGAAGTCATCTGGAAGGCATTCAATCAGCGCAGTTTCTCGCACCACGGCAAGAACTACGACATTCCGCCCAACGTACCCTATCGCGGCTACGACCTGGAAGAGATCACCCTGGTTCCCCGGCCGAAGTACGATGTCGAGTGGTGGCAGCCGGTGGTGTCGGCCAGCGACCGGGCCATCAACTTCATGGCAAAATGGGGCATCAAGGGCATCATCGGCGGCGGCGCGGCCACCGGCGGAGCCAGCGACGAGGTCATTCATCGTTGGCAGGCCATCCACGCCGAGCATGGCAAGGAATGGGAACTGGGCGAAGGTCTGGCAGTTGGGTATTCCGTGCAGATTGCCAACTCAGAGAAGGAAGCCATGGACCAGGCCCGCTACTGGATGGAGGAGCGGGTCAAGATGTTCGGCCCGCTGGGATTCATTGCCGGATTGACCCAGGAGCAACTGGACGCGCTGAACGCCTTTGGCCGGCCCGTGCCACAGGGTCTGAAGATGCCGACCATCGAGGACTCGGTGGAGGCAGGTCAGTACCTGGTGGGCCCGCCCGACCGCATCACCGAGCAGTTGATGGCTATCCAGGAACGCTACCCCGGCCTGGAAGAGATCAACATCGGCGTCACCAACATGGGCATGCCCACTTCGGCGTCGCTGGACCAGTTGGAGTGGTTCGCCCGGGACGTGATGCCGCACTTCAACAAGTAGGGTGCGAATAACGGACCGCTGATCCGCTTGCGGACTGCGAATGATCATGTAGGGGCGGCGGATAACGTCGCCTCTACCACTGTGTATGGAAGTGGAACGCGCTTTGCCGCCTGAGCCAACCTGCCCCACCGCGGTCGTGGGCGCCACCACCTGGGGCACGACCCTGGCCATCCTGACCGCCCGGGCCGGCGTTCCAGTCACTCTGCTCTGCCGGACGCCCGAGGAGGCGGACGCCCTGCGCCGAGCCGGCGAACATACCCGTCGCCTGCCCGGGGTCCCATTCCCTTCCGACATGTCGGTGCAGGACGACCCCGAAACGGCGCTCGGCGATGCCAGGTTGGTGATCGTCGCCGTACCGTCCGACCGCTTCCGGGACAACCTGCGTCGCGTCGCGCGGCATGTGTCCCGCGATGCGGTCATCCTGAGCGTCACCAAAGGGCTGGAACTCCCCACCGGCCTCCGCATGAGCGAGGTGACCGCCCAGGAGTTGCCGGAGCATCCGACCCAACGGTTCGCCGCTCTGTCCGGCCCCAACCTGGCCGGCGAGATAATCAGCGGCAAACCCGCCCTCAGCGTGGTGGCTTCCGAACACGAAGCAACCAGCCGCCTGGCCCAGGACACCCTGATGTCTCCCGCCTTCCGGGTCTATACCAGCGACGACCTGGTGGGGGTGGAGTTGGGCGGCGCATTGAAGAACATCATCGCTCTCGCGGCTGGCATGGCGGACGGCCTGAACGCTGGCGATAACGCCAAGGCTGCCCTGGTCACCCGTGGCCTCAATGAAATCGGCCGCCTGGGCATCGCCGCCGGCGCCGAGTTGATGACCTTCGCCGGGCTGGCCGGTCTGGGCGACGTCATGGCAACCTGCAACAGCCCGCTGAGCCGGAACCGTCGCGTGGGCGAGGAACTTGCCAAGGGCCGCCAGCTGCCCGAGATCCTGGCCGGCATGGATGCCGTGGCCGAGGGCGTCAACACCACCGTGGCAGCCCTGGAGATGGCGGAGCGGCTGGACGTGGACATGCCCATCACGCGCCTGATGTCACAGGTACTGTTCGAGGGCCTGCCCGCCGCCGAGTGCATTCCCGTGCTGATGGAACGCCCGCCCCGGTCGGAGTGGTAATGGTGGCGAGTCTGGTATGATAAATGTGTAGCATAAAGTAGCCGCACATCAGGTCAGGCAACCGGATATGGTCACTTCACACGAACCGAACGAAGACCGCCTTGACCGGGTTGAGCGCATCCTGGCCGAAACGGTTGCGGGCCTGGCCGAGGCAAGAACTGCCCTGGCCGAGGCCGCCGCCACCCAGGCCGAGGCCGCCGCCGCCAGCGATGAGCGGTTGACGCGAATGGAAGCCATGGTCGAGGCGAACACCGCCGCCATCGCTGCGCTTGGCGAGCGCGTTGATCAACTCTCCGAGCAGCAACAGCGCACAAATCAGGATATGTCCGTCATCAAGGGATGGCAGACCGAACTCACGGTGGAGCGCAACGCCGGGAAGATTTTCCGTCGCCTGTCGCCCCGGGGTTCTTTGATGCGCATTTATCCAAAGGACGAACTGGCCCACTACATCAGCCGCGGAACCCGCCACGATTTCATTACTGCCGCCGAAGGGGAAGACGCCACTGCCATAGACTTCCTGATGGAAGGAACCGACCACACCGGCGCGCCCGTGATGTTCGCCTTAGAGGTGTCCTACACCGCCGGTTTCACGGATATCGAACGCGCTGTCAGAAGGGCTCCCCTACTGGCTAAAATGCTGGGCCGGGAAACAGTGATCCCCGCCGTTGCCGCGGAAGTCATCAGCGAGCGGTTCGAGGAAAGCGCACGCGACTATAAAATCAGTTGGGCCTATGTTCCCAATGGCAACCGCATCATGCAGTAACCCTGGCGCTGACACTACCGCAGCTCTCGCGGCAGGGTGAAGGTGATGTCCTCTTCGGCTCCTTCCAGCAGCGTCACGCGCTCCGGTTCCAAGGCGTCGATCACCGCCTCCACCAGGACCTCAGGCGTGGATGCGCCGGAGGTTATGCCCACCCGCTGGCGTCCGACCAGCCACTCCCGGTTGATTTCGTCAGGCCCGTTGATCAGGTATGCCGGCACGCCGTTGGCCTCGGCGACCTCCCGCAGGCGGTTGCAGTTGGATGAGTTCTGCGCCCCGATTACCAGCACCAGGTCAACCTGGCTGGCCATGGTGGTAACGGCATCCTGCCGGTTGGTGGTGGCGTAGCAGATGTCGTTACGTACCAGGGCGGAGGGAAACCGCTCCTGGATGGCGCTGATGGCGTTGGCCGTGTCGCCCACCGAAAGAGTGGTCTGCGTGATGACGGCCACCTCGGTGTCCTCCGACCAGTTCATATCCGCGCTGACTGCCTGTTCCGACAGCGGTGCGGAGTCGTTGATCAGCGTCATGGGCGCCTGCCCCATGGTGCCCCTCACCTCCTGATGCCCCTGGTGACCCACCAGCAGGACGCGTTTGCCCTCACGGTGATACTTCTTGGCTTCGTTGTGCACCCGCGTCACCAGGGGACACACGGCGTCGATGACGCGGAGATTTCGGGCGCCGGCTCGCTCGAAGTCCTCCGGCGGCGAGCCGTGGGCGGAGAAGACCACCAGCGAGCCGTCGGGGACCTCGTCCACCTCCTCCACCGTGATGGCGCCCTTGCGCTCCAGTTCGGCCACCACGTAGGGATTGTGAACGATCTGGTGCTTCACGTACACGGGCGGCCCGAACCGCTCCAGGCATTGCTCGACCACGTCGATGGCTCGCACCACACCGGCGCAGAAACCGCGGGGGGAACTGAGGACTACTTCAACCATATTCGCTACGCTCTCCAATCCATGTCGCCTACGCGGGGGCGAATGATTATTCGCCCCTACGAAGGTTTTCAATCATGGTCACCGGGGGATGGCTAGGCCGGGTCCGGCTCCCAGCCCCAAGGGCGCGGGCCCCATCCGGCCTCGAAGACCTCGCCGCGCTTGACCGACAGCACGGGCGTAACGGCGCGATCCGACTGCCGGCCGTTGCCCAGCACGTCAAACACCTGCCAGTCGCCATCCACGATGTCCAGCACGGACACGTCGGCCTGCTTGCCCGTTTCCAGGCTGCCCAACCGTTCTTCCTCGCCGATGGCGCGAGCCGGGTTGATGGTGCACATTTCCACCACCCGGTCCAGCGTGAACCCCATTGCCAGGAACCGGGTCATCATCTCGGTCATGCTGTGGACGGTGCGGATGCGGCCCGGCACGGTGAGGTCGGTGCTGATGCAGTGGGGTTCCACGCCCTGGTCCAGCACACGCTCGCCAATGTCGAAGCTGAAGTTGGCGCGGCCGTGGGCGGTATCCAGCCAGACGCCGCGCTCGTGGGCCTCCCGCGCCTCCGGCACCAGGTTGCCGTCGCCGTCCAGCACGCCGCCCGGATTGGCGGTGAAGAAGTGCGTTACGATGTCGCCCGGTTCCATAATTGGCAGCAGGTCACGGATCACCTCGGCTGGATAGCGCTTTTCGGTGTCGCCGATGTGCACCATCAGGGGGACGCCGGCCTCTTTGGCGGCCCGCTTGGCCAGGCGGGGCATCTCCATGCCCATGATCTCCAACGCCGGCGAGACCATGCGGGCCTTGACGCCGCGAATCGTGCCGTTGCTCTCCTCAATCACCTGTATGGTGCGTTCCAGATCGATGCTGCTGGGCGCGAAGATGTCGGGCGTGGTGGCCAGCCCGGTCCGGCAGATATGCAGGAAGGGAATGACCTCAGTGGCGTTGTTGGGGATGATGTGGGCCGGGAAGCCGCCGTAGGTGTCGCAGCCGCTGCTCCCGGCGTCCACCATGGTGGTGACGCCGGCGCGGACGCCGCCCAGGTCGGCGTTGACGCCGTTGCCGTTGACCCCCTCGTACACGTGGGTATGCAGGTCGATGAGGCCCGGGATGACGTACTTGCCGCGTACCTCGACGACCCGGGTTGCCTGGTCGGACGGGATGTCGGCGGCGACGGCGACAATCTTGCCGTCTTCGATGGCGACGTCGTAAGCGCCGTTCAAGTTCTGCGTCGGGTCAATTACCGTACCGCCTTTGATGAGCAGATCGTACATAAGCGATATCCCTCCGTGTCCTCCGGGTGCGGCAAGCGTAGTCAGCGCCGCCTTCGGTGTCAAGCAGAAATTCGTTCCTCATATTGGGGACGGCGGTGGGCGCGGATCACCTGTTTCCGGGGCGATAGTCGTCGTCCGTATAGTGTTCATCGTCCTCATAGTAGTAATGCTCATCAAGATCATCAGGAGGACGCCGGAACCTACCCCAAATCCATTTGCCGGTTACTACCACCACCGCCAGCAGCACCAGTCCACCAATCAGCCAAATGTCCAGATAGGCAAGAAATGACAGGTTCGTCGGCTCGACCTGGTTTTGGAGAGACATGGACAGTACGGTGGACAGGTTCATTGGAATGTACCTATACGCTTACGCTCGTTGGGTATTTTCACATTTTCCGGCAATCTGGCGAAAGCAATCGCATCATGGCTAAAGGTACCCAGGAGCGAAATACCGATACCCAATCGGGGGTAAAAAAGGCCAGGTTGCGAATCGCGGCTTCATATTATCCCGGATGACAAATTTGCGGCGACGGGGAAATGGACCGCTTGCACACCGAAAGAGTCGTGGACGCTGCCTGTCGGTTGGCCCCATTGGTACTAAAAATTCCCCGGTGTATTCCGCCACCGTCACATGGGCATTGGCCGGGGTACGACGCACGGCCGGTTGCCGGCATCTGTTCCGCACAACCTCGTTAATCGCAAGCCTCTTGTCACGCTGGCGACGTTTAGGGTTTTCAGCATCCTGTCATCAAGAAATCGCCGAATCTCGCATGATCTCCAATATGCCCCAATCCGACCATTGTAGAACAATGATGCCCCAAACGCGCCAAAGCAGCATCGTCACCGCGCGTCGGGGCGCTGCCATGTCGCCCACTGGTGGAGATCATGAAGCAAACGGTGAACTCGTTCCTCCAGCATCTCGTCATCGAGCGAGGATTTTCCCAGAACACGCTGGACGCCTACAGTAACGACCTCAACCAGTTCAGGGCATTCGTCGCCGACAACCTGAACTCCGAGGATCAGGAGGTCTGGCGTCTGGTGGACATCAATCTCCTCAACGCGTACATCAGCGAGTTGCGCGACAACCGCAAGTATCGCGATACGACCACCGCCCGCAAGGTGGCGGCGGTCCGGTCCTTCTTCGGGTACCTCAGCGCCAACGGTTTCATCAACGAAGACCCCACCGAAAATCTGGGTTCGCCACGGGTGGGAAGATCCGTGCCCAAGTTCATCTCCGAAGACGACGTGAAGACGCTGCTGGCCACGGCGGCCGACACCGGCACCCCGGAGGGCAAGCGGGACGCGAGCATTCTGGAACTGCTCTACGCCACCGGGTTGCGCGTCAGCGAGCTCGTTGCCCTGAACGTGCAGGACATCGACTTTGAAGAGGGTTTCATCCGCACCTGGGGGAAGGGGTCCAAGGAACGCATCGTTTATCTGTACCCGGACGCTCTCTCCAACCTGCGGGAATATATCGGAGGCGCACGGGTGGAACTGTTGGGCCAGAAACGGGGTGAGACGGCCCTTTACTTGAATCAGCGCGGCGAGCGGTTGACCCGTCAGTGGGTTTGGAACATTCTGAAGACGGCAGCCAAAGCCGCCGGCGTAGATCCCAAGATCACCCCTCATACCCTGCGGCACAGCTTCGCCACGCACCTGCTGCAGAACGGCGCGTCGCTGCGCCACGTACAGGAACTGCTGGGCCACTCCAGCATATCCACCACGCAGGTGTACACCCACCTCACCGACTCCCATGTGCGAGAGGAATATGACCGCAGTCACCCTCGCGCCAAAGCGAAAGCCGCGCGCGAGTAGTTTTCGACTAACCCCGCCGCTCCAGGTTCCTGATCGCCTCGTCGATGCGGCGTACCTGCTCGGCGTCGCCGGACGAGAGGCGGTAGCAGCGGTCCAGGTACAGTTGAGCCAGCTGCGCTCCGTTGGCGCTGGTATCCCCGGCGGCGTGCACCAGGGAGCCGATGCTGAACGCCTCGGGCAGGTGACGCCCCAGGGCTGTCATCTCCGCGATGATCTCGTCGATGGCAGAGGTATCGTTGCCTTCCTGGGCGAAGCGCAGCCGGCCGAGCAGCCGCCCCATTTCGGCCAGTCGGTCGCCCTCGCTCATAAAGCTCCACAGTACCTCGTTGACGCCCAACCCGCCGGTATCAACCTCCCGGTCACCACCTCCCCCGGCCAGCAGACCAGAAACGGTTTCCGGCAGGGCTGCGTCATCGGCAGGGACGGATGCGGCGCCTCCGTCGGTGTCGGCCTGAGAGCAGGCATCGGAGTATTCTTGCACCGCTTGGGCCACGGATTCCATCATGCGCGCCAAATCATAGGAGAACATGTTGCCGCCATACACCAGGTCGTCGCCACGCCGGTTGGCGAGGCGCACCAGGTGGTCGTACCCGCCCTCCACCAACTCCGACATGGGGGGCATGGCGAAGGCAGAGAAATTGGCCAGCGGGCCCGATCCGCCGCTGCCCAAATGAGCGGCCAGGAACGGGGGCACGTACTTGGTCAGGTCGGCGGTGATAGGCAACGTGATGATGTAGGTCCCATACACGCTGTCGGGCTCGGTATCAACACGGAAATATAGCAGCGCGTGTCCCCGAGGTCGTTGGGGATCACCGATTTCAAACTGGAGGTCCATGGGAAAAGTATAGTTTAGGCGTGCGCTAATGGCAAAGGGATTGACGCCGGGGATTTTTTACTGACAGCTCGTTGTTGCGAACACAAGTTCGATAATGGTAGGGTGGGAACGCCGAAGAAATAAACGGCTATCGAAACGAACTTGTGGAGGGGTCGAAATGTTGGCAACCGCTCAAACCTGCGCCGTCATTGGGTTGGACGGTCAGATCATCCAGGCGGAAACGGATATTTCCCCGGGCTTGCCCGCGTTTCACATCGTCGGCCTGCCCGACACTGCGGTTCAGGAGGCCAAAGAACGGGTGCGCGCCGCCGTGAGGAACAGCGGCTGCGAGTTTCCCATGCGGCGCATCACCGTCAACCTGGCGCCGGCCGATTTGAAGAAGGCCGGCCCAGCCTACGACCTGCCCATCGCGGCTGGAATCCTGTTCAGCACCAGACAGGCTCCGCCCACTCGTGAACCTGCGATCTTTCTTGGCGAGCTTTCGCTGGACGGCGGCCTGCGCCATACCGCAGGAATTTTGCCCATGGTGTCAGTGGCGCGGGACCAGGGCGTCCACAGCGTGTACGTGCCGGCGGTGGACGCCGCCGAGGCCGCCCTCGTAGATGGTATGACCGTCTATCCGGTGGAGACATTGGCGCAATTGGTGTCCCATCTAAATGGCGACGCCGCCATCGCGCCGTTCCCTCATAGTGGGGTGTATCTCAACGGCAATCGCCGGCAGCCTGACAATACCGACCTTTGCCACATCAGAGGGCAGGAACACGCCAAACGGGCGTTGGAGGTTGCCGCCGCCGGGTTTCACAACATACTGTTCAGCGGCCCGCCTGGTTCGGGCAAGACCCTGTTGGCCAGAGCCTTGCCGGGCATCCTGCCCTACCTGACCGCTGAGGAAGCGCTGGATGTCACTAAGATATACAGCGTCAGCGGCAACCTCCCGCCCGACAGCCCGCTTATCGCCCAGCGTCCGTTCCGTGCGCCGCATTACACCATATCCAACGCCGGACTAGTGGGTGGGGGCCGGATGCCGCGCCCCGGCGAGATCACGCTGAGCCACCGAGGGGTCCTGTTCCTGGACGAGTTGCCGGAGTTCGGACACGCCGCCCTGGAGTCGCTGCGGCAACCTCTGGAAGACAAAACGGTAACGATTACGCGGGTCAGCGGTACAGTGACCTACCCGGCCAGTTTCATGCTGGTGGGCGCAATGAACCCCTGCCCTTGCGGCTACTCCTCTCACCCGCGGAAGGAGTGCGTGTGCAGTCCGTCGGCACTGACACGGTACCAGAGGCGAATCAGCGGGCCGCTTCTGGAGCGCATCGACATCTTCGTGGAGGTCCCGCCGGTAGAGTACGACAGCCTGTTGGGGCAGGCCGACGCCGAGCCATCGGCAAAGGTCCGTGACCGGGTAGTTGCGGCTCGTGGTATCCAGGAAGCACGGTTCGCTGCGAACGGGGACGAACCGGGGATGTCAAATGCGGAAATGTCCGGCTCCAGGATATGGGAATATTGTGACTTGCAGGACGATGCCTCGGCGCTGCTGCAAAGAGCCTCCCAACAACTGGATTTGTCGGCCCGCGCACTGCACCGTGTGGTCAAGGTGGCCCGCACCGTGGCCGACCTGGCCGGAGCGGAACGGATCGGTCCGGCGCACCTGGCCGAAGCGCTGCAATACCGCGCTCGCGGGTTGGGTTAGTTGGCGTCGGTGTCCGCGCTTGCCAAGTGAGGTCAACGAAACCGGCCCTAAATCGCGTTCAGAGCAATGTCGCCTGTCGCCGCTCCATCTCCAACAGACGGGCTTTGACGCCCACGCCGCCGGCTCCGTAGCCATGCAGACCACCGTTGCTGCCGACCACCCGATGGCACGGGACTATCAGCGGGAAAGGGTTTTTCGCCATGGCCTGGCCGGCGGCTCGCGACGCCCGCGAATTGCCGGCGGCGGTTGCCAGCCACTGGTAGGACCGAGTCTCGCCCGGCGGAATAGCGCGGCAGGCACCCCACGCTGCGCTGAAGAAAGGCGGAGCGGCGGAGAAATCCAGTGGAATGCCGTCCAAAGCCGTCAAGTCGCCCGCGAAGTAGTCGTTGAAGGCGGCCAGGACTTCTGCGAACTGAGGGGTTTTTTCCTCAGCATTGCCCAGCTCTTCTCCCAGCCCATTCAGGGCGTCTTGCGGCTCGGGTTGCAGGCTCACGCGACGCAAGCCGTCACGTCCACCCAGCAAGGCGATCCACCCGAAGGGTGTTTCCTGCAAACAGTAGTGCAGCGTCATCTTTTCCCGGTTGACCGCGTTCATCCGATCACATCTCAGCAACGGGCATCGGTTTTTGCATTGGCCGGTTTCAACCTTCCCGGCGGCGAAGGGCGTACAACGCCAACGGGAAGCGTATGGTTTTCCAGGCTTCGGATATGCCGCCGGGATCGGCTGGGTCGGCGGGGCTACGGCCGGAGTAGGTTTGACGAGTGTACGCGTTGACGATGCGTTGGATGGCCGCTTGCTGTTCCGGCATGGCGGCGGCTAACCGGTATCCCCATTGGTGGGGTGTCTGGTGCTCGCGCATCGGGAAGGACGCCATCGCTCCCAACCGCTGCAACCGACGATAAGCGACAGTCACGTTTCGCGGCGTAGCCAACAGCCAACGCCAAATAACCCATGCCGCCAGAACCAGCAGCAGGGCTGCGGCCCCAAGACCGATCATCCAGGGGAGCGCGGCACGGACCGTCTCGGTCCACTGGGCAGTGGTCCCGATTGTTGCGGCTAACTCTTCGTCGTCGAACAATGATTCAAAGTCCTCGCATTCCTCTTCAATCTCACAGGGCAGGTCACCGGCGTCGGTGCTTCCCCCGGCGGTGGCGCCGGCACGGGCCTTTTCCGGTGGGATGGCTACCGGAATCGCCCTGCCAGGTGTTGGCTCAAAAGGTATCCAGCCGTAGCCCGGGAAATACACTTCAGTCCACCCGTGACTGTGGTGGTCGGACACCATGTACAGGTTGGAACCGTCGAGGGAGTGGCCCGTCGTATAGCCGGTGGTCATGCGGCTGGGCACCCCCAAACTACGCATCAAGACAGTCATGGCGGAGCCGAAGTATTCGCTGTAACCCTGGCGGTTATCAAATAGGAAATAATCCACTCCATCGGCGCCGAAGGGCGGTGGGTCGATGTCCAGGTTATAGACGAAGTTGTTTTTGAGATATTGCTCCACCGCCACCGCCTGATCGTAAGGTGTTTCGGCTTCGGCGGTGACGTCGCGGGCCAGCGCTGCCACGCGAGGGGGCATATCCTCAGGGAGTTGGGTGTAACGCGCCCACAACCAGGGAGCGTACTCGTCTCCCGCAGCCCGCAGTTGGTCCGGCTCGGCAGAGGACACTGACGAAGTCAGCTGATAAGGGACGTCGGCTTCGGCGCTGCCGCCGGCGGCGCGGACCGCCAGCACGTCGGGTTCTGCGGGAACGATTTCTCCGATTACGGCGCTGAGGATGCGGCCGGCATCGTCTCGCTCGACGGATTCAAGCACGAAGGACGTTGGCAGAACCGCCATCACGGAGTCGGATCCGGCATAAGCGTCGGCGGTGACGGTTCCACGAAATCCCTCCACCGCATCCTGGAGCACGGGTGGCAGACTATCGATGGAACTATCGGGATCGGGGTTGATGACGTACCGGGGCGAGTCGAATGTCTCGACGCGAATATCACGGTTCGCTCCGATTACCTGGCCACCGGCGAACAGACTACGACTGTCGTATTTCGGGATGACCTCAAACGTCACGTTGAACCGCTCCTGATATGGGTCAGGAGTGCTGTGCTCGGGTTTCCAACCCGGTTCCTTGAGTACAGTCCCCTCCGACAGCCAACCCTCGTGGCTGTACGTGGCGTAGGAACGGGCTTTCCAATAGAGCGGCACCGGGGAGTTGACCTGCAACACGGGGGTGTCGGTGGGGTTGATGGTGCCCTGGAAAGCCATGGTGTCACCCCAAATGCGATAGGGCAGTGGGCGACGGGCCGGCAGTCCGGCGAAAAGGCGGTTGAAATCTTCCTCCCAATGTACCAGCGGGGAGCGACTGAAGTTGTAAAACGAGTTGGCTGGACCCCATTGGCCACCCACCGGCAGCAAGAAGGCAATGAGCAGCGCGACGATGGCTACCACCGACGTGTCGCTCACGGTGAGGATACCCAGGTGCCCGTCATAAACCCGCCGCTGCCGATCCCAGCGCTGCCGGGAACGAATTGATTGCACCCAGCCCACGAGAAGCAAACCAGTGAACAGGTATATGGCGAGATAGATACTGGCGTTGTCGGGAAGGAAGGTAAGATTGGAAAGCAACCCAACTGCGCCCAGGGCGAACACCCCCCAGAAATTGCGGTAGCGGAAAAATACCCACCCGGCCAGGTAGCCCGACAGCCACGAGGCGATCAACAGTCCCGTCGCAAAGGGCAATGGGTCAACGCTGATCCCTTCGGTCCGAGCGGCCCAGATCCACAGGCCCAAACGTTCAAAAAACTCCCCCGCGTTTGCGATTTGCAGTTCGTCCGGGGCAGCGGTGACCATTTGCCAGATCACCACGCCGCCGCCGATAAGCAGACCAAGGGGCAGAACCGCCGCGGTCCAAAACCGGACGCGGGTGAGGAGCAGCGCGGTCAGGACTGCGATCAGCATGACCAGGACCAACGACGGCGTAGGAGCCCAGTCGGCCACTTCTACCGACCAGACCACGATGATCATGTTGAGCGTGAGAAGCCCGGCAGCCACCCAGCCATCGGGCGGGCGCAAGACGACCAGCAAAGCCCACAAGCGGTCCGCCAGGACCTGCCCGCGCCAAAGGGCGCCAGCATCGGAAGACGGCCTGGTCAGGGTAGGAGCCGGAGATGTTATGGTAGCCATGGCTTTGGGTTTCTGCGGATCAGCATCACGACGCGGCGCCGACCGGGGATGGGGAAGTTTCGTTGGGAGGGCCGCCATCGCCCCCGGCAGTTGCAGGGCCACTGATGCGCGGCGGTCCGGCCGCTACCGGCCTGGACAAGGCCAGGTTGATGTCTTCGCCACGACGCACCATGTAGAGGGGTATGTCGTGTTGGGTCAAATAATCGGCGGTGATTTGCCCGGTGATACCGGGCGAAGCCCCGGCTTCCGCAAGCGGGAAGGAATTGGGGTCAACGTAACAAACCGCCACGTTGATGCCCTGCCGGCGCAAACCCACCAGGGCCGAGGTCCATTCGGGGCGGCGGGATGATGTAATGACCATCAGCGTGTTGAAACCGGAAAGCTGGGGACGCAAATCGTAGATGAACCGTTCCAACGGCAAATTACCGTCGGCCCGTATTCCCGCCAGCGTTTCCATCAAGATGCCCAACTGTGCCGGACGGCGGTCCGGCTTGAGCGTCCACAGCTCGCCTGAGTTCGCGGCCAGGCCCACCGGTACGGCGGTTTCATCCCAGTGTTGCACCAGGGATGCTGCGAGGGTCACGGCCAACTCCTCAGTGTTGTCGGGCGCTTCGCCAAAGTGGGAGCGTCGCTCCATGTCCAGAAGCACCCAAGCCTGGGCGGAAACGCCGATGTCGAACTCTTTCACCATCAGCCGGTTCATTCTTGCGGTGTACGGCCAGTGAATACGGCGCAGGCTGTCGCCATGGGCGTAATCGCGGATGGTGGACGATTCAGGGGTGATGGCCGGAGTTCGCCGGGAAAAAGCGGAGTCGCTGGGCAGGTTGGCAAACCGGCGATCCAGGTCGGGCAGGGGAACGGTTTGCGGCAGCACCGTGTAGGACTGTTCGTTGAGAAAAGAGCGGGAGATACGGAACAGGCCAAACGGGTCACGCGCTGTCACGCTAACCCGCCCGGTGCGATAAATCCCCCTACGGGAGAGATAGGTCTCGATACGGAAAGAACGCACTTGACCCTTTACCAAGGCCACCGTGCGTCCGCCAGGATTGGCGAGGTCGGTGTCCTCCGTCACTTCCAGCCAGGACTTGGGCAAACGGGAATGGTTTATCAACTGGATCTGCCCCTCCAGGAATTCTCCGACCCGACCCCGGTTGCCCAGCCGGGTTAGCCGCACGTCCAATCCGCGCAGGTTCAACCAGGCCCAAACGTAGCCGATGCCCACCAATACAATCAAAGTGAACAGCAAACGGTAGAAAAACGGGAATCCCGTTCCCAGCGAATAAAACAGCACCACCAGGATCAGCAGGCTGAAGAGAATTTTGCGCCGGTGCTGGCGAACCAGCGATTTGATCAGGGCTGTATTCAATTCAGTTGGACCAGAATTCGGGGTTGGTGAAGCGCTCGGGAATATCCCCGTTCATTGCGGCGCGGAATTCGTCAACGCTCATTTGCAGTTGGCCTGCAATGATTGTATCCATGACGTCGGCCTTGATTTCGTTGTTGCCCAAGGACACCCGCGTACGCGGTTTGAGACCGGGATGAGGGTAGCGCCAGTGGTCATTCCGTGCCGTTTCAACAAATCCCATCCTCAACAACAGACGACGCAAGGCCCGTGGGCGGACATTGGCATAACGCGGTATTAGACTCCGGTCGGTCCTGGACGGGAATTGATACTTGATGCACTTGGTAGGAAATGCCTTCCGTAGAGAGTTCCTGCATTAGATTGGCCATTTCAGCGGCAGCTTTCTCGTAGTCGGCCAAGCTTTCGCCGTCTTCCCAAGGGTAGTGGATAACATCGGTCATCGCTGCGGTGATATCCGCCAGAGCTGCCGCCTCGGTGTCGCCCTGCCCCCAACACCCAAGACGTATGAACCCCAAGCACCATAACAAGTTGACCCGTCAGACAACTCGCCCGGCCAAACCACAATGTCAAAGGTGTGCATACTAGAACCTCCCAACGGTCCTTCCTTACCTCGCCCCAGGGACCGGAACGCTGTTCAGCAGTTCTTCGACTACCCGCTCGGGCAGAACGCCTCTCATGCGGGCAGCAGGCGTTAAAACGATCCGGTGGGCCAGGACGGCGACGGCTAGCTCCTTGATGTCGTCGGGCAGCACGTAGTCGCGGCCTCGGAGCAGGGCCAGCGCTCGCCCGGTGCGGAAAAGTCCCAGCGACGCTCGGGGCGACGCGCCCAGGGCGGCGTCGGCGTGTTCGCGGGTGGCCTCGGAGAGCGCGACCAGGTACTCCCGCACCAATCCGTCCACGTACACCTCCTGCGCCGCCTGCTGGAGTGACAGCACGTCGTCCGGCGTCGCCACCGGCTCCAGTTCCAGGATGGGATGGGAGTGTTCCTGCTGGGCAATGATGGTTATCTCCTCATCAAAGCGTGGGTAGCCGATGCTTACCCGCATCAGGAAACGGTCCAGTTGGGCTTCAGGCAAGGGGAACGTTCCCTCGTACTCGATGGAGTTCTGGGTTGCGATGACCAGGAAAGGCGGGGGCAGCGGGTGGGTGACGCCGTCCACGGTGACCTGCCGTTCCTCCATCGCCTCCAGCAAGGCCGACTGGGTTTTGGGCGTGGCGCGGTTGATTTCGTCGGCCAGTACCAGGTGGGCGGCGACCGGGCCGGAACGGAAACTGAACTCCCCGGTGGATTGGTTGTACACGGATACGCCGGTCACATCGCTGGGCAGGAGGTCCGGCGTGAACTGAATGCGGGAGAAGGTACCGCTAATGGACACCGCGATGGAACGAGCCAGCATGGTTTTGCCCACGCCTGGCACGTCCTCCACCAGGATGTGCCCCTCGGCGACGAGGGCGGCCAGAGCCTGCTCAATAACGTCGTCCTTGCCCACGATAACCGTGGCGATGTTATCGGCGATGCGACGCGCAACGGTCGCGGCGTCCAGGATCCCCGGGGATACGCCGGCGGCTGGGGAAATGGCGGTATTTTGCAATGTTGGCCTCTTGGGGGGTGGCTTCGTGTTCGGTAATTTTAGCACAGCTAGCCACCGGAAACGGCAAACCCTGGCCATTGTTCCGGCCCAGCCCGAAATTTCCAGGAACAAGCGATATGGACCCTCGCCAGAGCGGATCGACTTCGGGATTATGTACGTTACCCGACGGCCGGTGAACCGATAAACGCGACCCATCGGCGCAGGGGTTGACCAACGCCGGCCCGCTCCATCGGGCGAGCCGGCATTTGGCTAGATCAAACGTGAAAGGCGATTAATGGCCGACCCGGTCCTGGAACTCCCGCTCCGTGGTGGCTGCCTCCACCGCCTGGTACTCCGGCAGGCTGATCAACGCCTCCACCTCGGCGCGACGCGTCGCCACCTCGGCGGACCCGATGCCGATGTGCCCGGTGTCCCGCAGGCTGGTGTACGCCCGCTGGATACCCTCCACCGCCGCAATGGCTGGCGTGGTCGCGTAGATGATGACCTTGTAACCAAGTCCCTCGTATTCCTGCACCGTGATGTCGTCGGTGCCGGCGATGACCAGCAGGGGCACGTCGGGCACGCCGGCCCGGAAGGTGGCCAGGTCCTCCCGCTGCCGCACGCCGCGAGGCATAACCACGTCAACGCCCAGGTCGCGCAGGGCGTTGCCCCGGCGGATGGCGTCGTCCATGTCGCCCTCGACGGCGGTGAAGGAGTCGGTGCGACCGATGATCAGGAAATCAGGGTCGGAGCGTGCTTCCAACGCATACCGCATCTTTTCCAGAAACTCGTCGATGGGGATGACGTGCTCCAACCCGGCGTGGTAGGAGGCCCGCTTGGGAAACACCTGGTCCTCGATGTGTATGCCGCAGATGCCGGCCCGCTCGAAGGTGCGGACGGTGTGCATCGTATGCACTGGGTCCCCATAGCCGGCGCCGGCGTCGCAGATGACGGGCAGCGGCACCGACTTGGCCACCCGCTGGGCCACATCAACCTGCTCGGTCAGCGTCATCAGCGGTTCCGTAACGGCCAGGTGCGCCCCGCTCATGTAACCGCCCACGTAAACGGTGTCAAAACCCAGGGACTGCACCACCCGGGCGGACATGGGATCATAAGCGCCGGGGGCGACGATGGTTTCGCCAGCAACCAGCCGGCTTTTCAGGTCGGAACGTAGCGTCATTGGAATCACCTCCGATTGCTCAAAGTCTTGTTGCGGATTTTTCGGGGCGAAGCGTACCACATCGTCTCCCACCGGTTTAGCCGAAAGGGTTCCGACAGCGCCAAGGGAGGAAGCTGGCAACCCTTCACTCGAACAACGTCCTGGGCAACCCTGATTGCCGGATGATTGACAGCAGCGTTCCAATCCGTAATTCCCGGTGGTCGGGGACCGGCACGGTGATAGTGTTTCCGGCCGCAACCCTTTGCATAACTATGTGGCTGCCTCCCTGTCGCCGGACCTCTGTGAAACCATGCTGCGCCAGTATTCCGCAGGCCTCCCGGCCCGACAGCACACGCAGCCTAGCCAACCTTAACCTCAACTTGGGTTACGTACACTTCATCGTGCAGGCGGCGCTGAACTTCGTCAGCGGATGCCGTTTCAAAAAACAGCTTCAACGCCTCTTGCAGGTTGCTGCGAGCCTGGCTCACCGTGTCGCCCTGGCTGGCGATGTCTAATTCGGGGCAAAGAGCGACGTAGCCGTCGCCCTCCCGTTCTATAATGGCCGTTAACTGCCTGGTCATCATCCATCTCCTTGTACGAACTCCTAGTCCGCCGGTATCAACGGCATCACCTCACGGGCAAACCGTTCCATGGCCTCCTGCTGCTGGTCGGCGCTGTCGGCAGGGAAGCTGAAGATGAAGTGCCGCACGCCCAGGTCCTGGTACTGACGCAGGTCGGCGGCGATTTGCTCGGGCCGGCCCGCAACCATGCGGCGGTTCGCATCCGGCTCGTCCTGGAATACGCAGTCGGTGCTGAACACCAGGTCCACGGCGTCCTCGGCGCGTCCGGCGCGGGCGCTGACGCGGCGCAGGTGGGCGACTTTCTCAGCCAGTTCCTCGGGTTCCAGGATTGCCGGTGGGCGCAGGCCAATGGGCATCCAGCCGTCGCCCAGGGTGGCGGCGCGGCGGATGGCCGGATTGGTGTGGCCGCCGATCCAGATGGGCGGGTGGGGCTTCTGCACCGGCTTGGGCAGGAAACCGGCGCCGGCGATGTCGTAATGCTCGCCGTGGAACTCCGGGTTGTCCGATGTCCACAGTTCCTTGAAAATCTGGATGTACTCGTCGGTGACCTTACCGCGCTGGGCGTAGGTGTCCAGCCCCATGGCCTGGAACTCCTCCTCCATCCAGCCCACGCCGGCGCCCAGGATAAGCCGGCCGCCGCTGAGCACGTCGAGCGTTGCCAATATCTTGGCGGTGAGCACCGGGTTGCGGTAGGGCAGGATGAGCACGTGGGTTCCCAGCTTGACCCGCGTGGTGCAGCCGGCCAGGAAGTTCAGCGCAGCCAGCGGCTCGAAGTAGGTGTTATCCCGTTGGAAGGGCGCCACGCCATCGGCCGCGTAGGGATAGAATGATGACACCTCGTGGGGAATGATGATGTGGTCGCTGACCCACACATGGTCAAAGGACAGATCCTCGGCCCGCTGCGCCAGGTTCCGCAGGTTGTCAGGAGACGCCATCGCCCCCCGGCTGGGTAGCGAACATCCAAAAGTAACCGGCATGAGATCACCTCTGTGGCAAGTCGGTAGTCATCGATGATAATTGGTCGGATGCTATACTACCATCGTCGTTGCCGCTAAACGCAGAAACAGTTGAGGGAAAACTGTGCCTCCCCGAAACCGCCGCCAGTCGGCTGCCCGCCGGGAAGCGAGCATCCGCAAACATTTGCCCAAGGCTCGCGAGTATTGGTCAAAGTGGCCGGCCTATCTCGCCGAAGGCGATTTGTGCCAGGCCGGCGAAAAAGGCTGGGGCGCAGTGGCCCAACTGGCAAAAGCGGTGGCTTCCCATCGTGGCTGGTTTCATTCCAGCCATGAGGCTATCCGCTCCGCCATTCGGCAGATAGCGGACGAATCGGACACGCCAGCCGACATCAGGCGTGCCCTGATGCACGCAGAAATGTTGCACGGCAATTTTTACGAAATCAACTTGGACCAGATTGATACCGGATTGGCTTTGGAGGATGCCAGAGGACTTCTCGAAGTGCTCTGGCGCCAGCTGCCCGGCGAATTCACCGGCGGGATCCCATTTGATGAATGGGCCTCCGCTAACGGCGATTCATAAATGAACTCTCTCGCCAACCCTACCATCGCCAGCCGCGTCGTCGTTGCCATGAGCGGCGGCGTGGATTCGTCGGTGGCTGCCCTGCTGCTGCACCGGCAGGGTTACGATGTTATCGGCGTCACCATGAAGCTGTATGACATTGACCAGGCCGACCTGCCCGAGTACTACCGGGGCTGCTGCACCCTGGACGACGTTGAGGACGCCCGTGCCGTCTGCCGGATCCTTGGGGCGCCCCACTACGTGCTGAACGTGCAGCGCGAGTTCCGCAGTTTCGTCATCGACTACTTCCGCAGCGAGTACGAGAACGGGCGCACGCCTCACCCCTGCATCGCCTGCAACGACAAGATCAAATTCAGCTTCCTGGCCCAACGCTCCCGGATGCTCCAGGCCAGCCACGTCGCCACCGGTCACTACGCGCGCATCGAAAAGGACGCTTCAGACCGTTGGGTTCTGCGCCGCGGCGCGGACGCCGACAAGGACCAGTCCTATGTCCTGTTCGGGATGCGGCAGGAGCAACTGGCCGCAACCCTGATGCCGGTGGGACACTATCCCAAGTCGCAAATCCGCGACCTGGCCGCCGACGCCGGCTTCCCCAACGCGGACAAGCCGGACAGCCAGGACATCTGCTTCATCCCCACCGGCGACTACCGCGAATTCCTGCGCCAGCGCACCGACGAGCGACCGGGCGACATCGTTGACGCTGCCGGCAACGTGCTGGGACAGCACGAGGGCATCCAGTACTTCACCGTCGGCCAGCGACGCGGCCTGGGACTGTCCGGCGGGCCGCCCAAGTTCGTCATACGGCTGGAACCAGATGCCCGCCGCGTGGTGGTCGGCTCCGAGGACAACCTGTACCAGGACACCCTGTTCGCCGACCCGGTATCGTGGGTGTCGGGAGAACCACCGACCGGCCCGGTCGATGTAACAGTCAAGATACGCTACAAGTTCGCGGAAGCGCCGGCCACCGTGACCGCCGTCGGCTCCGGCGCATTGGTCCGGTTCCGCGAGTCGCAACGCGCCATCACGCCCGGCCAGGCTGCCGTGTTCTACCAGGGCGACACCGTCCTCGGCGGCGGCGCAATCGCCGGCCACGAACCGGAGATACCCGCCGCGCCAAGCGTTGCCGCGACGGTCAATGCCTGACCTTGCTCTCGAAACCCAGTTTCGCGCCCAAGGCCATCTCCTGATCGCCGGCGTGGACGAAGCGGGACGCGGCCCGCTGGCCGGCCCCGTAGCCGCTGCCGCCGTCATTCTCCCACCCGACCTGACCGGCGACGAGTCGTGGCTGAGCGTTATCGATGACAGCAAAAGGTTGACGGAAACGCGGAGGGTTGCGGCGGCGAAAGTGGTACACGCCAACGCCCTCGCCTGGTCGGTGGAACTGGTAGCGTCCTGCGAAATTGATCGCATCGGCATCGGCAACGCCGCAATCCGGGCCATGATGGACGCGGTGTCGGTCCTGAATCCGTACCCCCACGCCCTGCTGCTGGACTGGGTCCCCATTAAGCAGTGTCCCCTGCCTCATCAAACCGTGGTCAAGGGCGACGCGAAATCCCTCTCCATCGCCGCCGCCAGCATTCTCGCCAAAGTGGCCCGCGACGAAACCATGAAGCAGGTGGACGGTCGCTATCCCGGATATGGTTTCGCCCAACACAAAGGCTACGCAACCGCCCAGCACCTCCGCTGCCTATCCGAATTGGGTCCAACTCCCATTCATCGCCGTTCCTTCCGCCCCTTGCGACAAGCTCGTCTGCTGCGCGATGCCGACGTCGCATGACTCCTCTGGTTCCGGTCGGCTGTCACCGCAGCAGATCGGGGGTGTCGGCGAACGGCTGGCCCGTAACCACCTGGAGGCCAAAGGCTACCGCATCGTCGCGTGCAACTACCGCTGCCGCTGGGGAGAGGTTGACCTGGTTGCCCGTGATGGCCCGGTATGGGTGTTCGTGGAAGTCCGCACCCGGCGCGGCGACGCCTACGGCGTACCGGAAGAGTCGCTTACGCCGGACAAAGCCCAGCGTCTCATGCTGACTGCCCAGCACTTCTTTGGGGAATTACAGGACGGATCCGCTGAAGCGGACTGGCGCATCGACCTGGTGGCGATCCGCCTGGGGCCGGCCCGTAGGGTGCTTGACATCCATCACCTGGAAAACGTCGTCGCAGGATGATGCCAGGCGAATGCTATAATTCCCCACGTCGTCACCGCGTGACCGTATCATTGCGAGGCTCGCCATGACATCCAAACCAGCGAAAACCCGGCTGGCCGGTCCCCACTCTCATCTGACCGAACTGCCAACCCCGCCCAAACGTCCCGATGCCATGAAGCAAAGGCGGCACATCGCCAAAGCCGACCAGATCTTGCGCAGCCACCACCGGAACCGGCCCGACGTCCTGGTGTCGGGACAGGGTTATCTTTGCCGGGAGGCCAGAGAGGCCCGACAGTCGCCCCGGCCCGATTGCATCGTCTCCTTCAGCTTGTCCATCCCTCCAGATGTAATTGAGGACGTGGCCAATGGTTACGTCATAAGCGAACTCGGCAAACCGCCGGAATTCGTGCTGGAGGTGGCCTCGGAAAGTACCGGCGAAAGGGATTACACGGTGAAGCGGGAAATCTACGCTCGATTTGGGGTGAAGGAATACTGGCGATTCGACTATACCGGAGGACGTTTCCACGACGTGCCCCTGGCCGGCGACCGATTGGTGGGCGACAGGTACGAGTCCATACCCGTTGAGGAAAGGGAAGACGGCACCATACGCGGACGCAGCGCGGAGTTGGACCTGGAATTGCACTGGCATTTCGGCCAACTGCGCTTCTGGGATCCAGCGACCGGAGAGTATTTGCCGGATCTGATTGAAGCGCTGGAAGCGCTGGCAATGGCCGAGTCGCAGCGGGACAGCGCCGAAGAGCAGCGTGATGCTGCCATTGCTCAGCGTGATGACGCCATCTCCCAGCGCGACACCGCCCGGTCGCGCATCCAGGAACTGGAGGCAGAACTGCGCCGCCTCCGCTCTGAAGATTAGTCTGCCTCGAAGGCGGTTGACCCCTACCTGGTTGGTCATCGCAAGGAGCGGGAGACGTGGCGATCCCGTTGCCAGAGCGACGACCCACCCGAATAACGAGATTGCCATCCGCCAGAGGCGGGCTCGCAATGACAGGTCAGGGAAAGTGGGTAGGCACGAGCGGATGCGGCGGTTGACTGTGCCACCGCCGGATACTAGACTAATTGCCGCTTGGCCCGCCGGCCAACACGAACCTTCCAGCGGGCGGCGTCACCATGGCTATCGACCTCGCCGAACATATTCGCAACATCCCCGACTTCCCCATTCATGGGGTCCAGTTTAAGGACATCACCTCACTGCTTTTGTCGCCGGACGCGTTCAGCGAGACCATCAACCGCATGGTCGAACAGGCGCGTAAGCGGGAGGTGGATGGCTTGGCCGCAATCGACTCTCGGGGTTTCCTGTTCGCCGCGCCGATGGCGGACCGCATGGGGTTACCCCTGGTGCTGGTGAGGAAGGCGGGGAAGTTGCCCGGTGAAACGATTGGGTACGAATACACGCTGGAATACGGCTCAAATACCCTTGAGATCCATGCCGGGGACATCACACCGGGTCAACGTATTTTGATAATCGACGACCTGCTTGCCACCGGGGGTAGCATCGAAGCCGCCGCAAACCTGGTAAAAAACGCCGGCGGCATCCCCGCCAGCGTCGGGGTGGTAATTGAGCTAATCGGTTTGGGCGGGCGCCAAAACCTGGCCGACTACGACCTCTTTTCCCTGGTCACTTTTGAAGTGGACGAATAGCCGCCAGCGAAATTCGCAGCGCACTCAGGAGGATTTCCCCAATGGCAGACAAAGCAACTATCGGCAACGTAGAAGTTACCGCCGTCATCGACATGGTTCCGCCGCCGCGCGAGCCGTCAGCGATGTTCCCCGACGTCTCCGCCGACGCCTGGGCGTCTTATCAAGACACCCTGGAAGACGGTCAGCTCCAGCTTTATTACGGAGTCTTCCTGCTCAAGACCTCGGAACACGTCATACTGGTGGACACCGGCATGGGCCCCGGCCCGCACCCCGACCGGGGCAACGTCACCGGCAACCTCTACGAGGAGCTGCGGCCCCACCTGGAGTCCAACGTCGGCGTCAACAACACCAACGTCGGCCCCAGCGACTCGGTCAACTACATCATTCACACCCACCTGCACGGCGACCATGTTGGCTGGAACCTGCGCTACTCCGGCGGGATGCCGGCGCCCAACTTCCGCCGGGCGCGGTACGTGATGTCGCGCCCCGACTACGACTACTTCACGTCGGAACAGGGTCGCCAGATGTACCCCTACATCGACCGTCAGGTCATGCCCCTGCGTCGCCTGCGTCTCCAGCAGATCCTGGAAGAGCCGGAACACACCATCAGCGACGAAATCTCCATCGCCCCGGCCCCCGGTCACACGCCCGGCCACCAGGTGGTGCTGATCAACTCCAACGGCCAGCGGGGGGTCGTTATGGGCGACGTGCTCCACACCATCGCCCAGGTATCCGAGCCTTCCTGGTGCGCCGGCGTGGACACCGACAAGGAGCAGTCCGCCGCATCGCGAGCGCGCCTGCTGGATGCCGCCGAGGAAGGCGACTGGACCATCTGCGCCGGCCACTTCCCGCCGGGGAAGCAGATCGGCAAGATCGCCCGCGTGGACGGCAAGCGGGTCTGGCAACCCCTCTAGCCCAGCCTCTAACCGCTTGAACTCGTGTAGGGGCGAATAATCATTCGCCCCTACCTGTTGCCCGGAGCGATCCCGTATGACCCAACTTCGGAACCTTTTGGAACGCATTGAACAGGGCAGCGGTCCCTCATTGGGGTTCGGCTCTTCGCAATCCGCGCGCCTGCCGGGGATGGCGCTGATCGGCCGGTGCTCCGGCGACATGGACTCCGCCCTAGCCGCCGCGTCCGATTCCGCTGACGTGCTGGTTATCGCCGCTCCTGATCTCTCCCCGGACACGATGCCGGACATTCGCGGCCGAGTCTGGGGCATTGGCGGCGCGCCTCTAACGCCTGAAAACGTCGTGCTTTGGCAGGACGCCGGCGCCGATTTCATGGTGTCTCCGCCGGCTGGCGCACTGGTGGACGCCATCAACATGGCCCAGCCGGGCATGACTCACGGAATGCGTATTCCGGACGAACCAAACGACGTCATCTGGCGAATGCTCGCCGCCGCACCGGTGGATTTCCTGGTGCTGGACAAATCGGCCATGACCGGCCCCTGGACCTTCGCGGACCTGGCCCAGGTGTCCGACGCCGTCAGCCGGACCGACAAGTTCCAGTTGGTGCGATTGGGCATTCGGGCCACCGCCAACGAATTGCTCGCCTTACGCCAGGCCGGCGCCGTGGCCGTTGTCGCCGAGGCCAATGACCTGGGCGCGGATGGCATGGCAGCGCTGAAAGCCGACCTGATGGCCTTGCCCCGCGCGCAGCCGGCGTCCCGCCGCCGGGTACAGCCGGGAAGCCTGGAAAATCCTGCTACGTGATACTCCAGAGCCTCGACCTGCTCCGGGACAATCCGGTCTCCTTTATCCTGGTCATCGGCATCGGGTTGCTGGGGTTGGTAATCGGTTTCACCGTCCACGAGTTCAGCCATGCCCTGACCTCACACATGGAGGGCGACGACACCGCCCGCCGGATGGGGCGGCTAACCTTCAACCCGATTAAGCACATCGACCTGCTTGGGTTCTTGCTCTTGCTGGTGGTCGGGTTCGGGTGGGCCAAGCCGGTGCAGGTCGATCCGTACAACCTGCGGCACGGACGCCTGGGGATGTCGTGGGTGGCTCTCGCCGGGCCGTTGTCCAACTTCGTGCTGGCGTTTCTGCTGGGGTTAGTATTCCGCTTCGACCTGCTGCCCGTGGTGACCAGCACGGTGTTCATATCGGGCATTGCCGAAGTGGTGGGATTTGCCGCATTCCTCGCCATCTTCTTCAACCTGATCCTCGGCATCTTCAACCTGATACCCCTGCCTCCGCTGGACGGCAGCAAAGTCCTTGGCGGGCTGCTCCCTCGTTCGTTGTATGTACCGTACCTGCAGTTCGAACGCTACGGCTGGATACCCCTCATCGGCCTCATTGGCGTCAACCTCGCGTTGAGCTACGCCTTCGGGATCAACTTGCTGGGCCAGATCCTGCTGCCGCCGGCGCTTTTCATGTTCCGGTTGGCCACCGGCCTTCCCTTGTAAAACGGTAGGGGCGAATCATCATTCGCCCCTACAAAAACTTGCCGTGCGCGCCGGGAGTTACGGCCGCAGCGGTATGGGCCGGTTGGCCTGGTTCTCAGCGATCTGGTCGGTGTCCCACAGCTTGGCGAAATTGTACGCCCGTGGGCAGTGGCCGTAAGCTTCCTCGACGTTGATGATAACGCCCTGCAGGTGCTTGGAGTTGTCGTCCGTCCAGTAGAGTTCCAATTCCACCTTCTGCCGCTCCAACTCCTCCTTGCTCACGATGGTGACGGTGCCGTTGACGCGGACGGTGTCGTTTACGCCCGGGATCATAAACAGCAGGCCGACATGGGGGTTGGAGTCCATGTTCTGGTAGGACTGGAACAGTCGGTTGCCGGCCACGTCGGGCATCAACAGACGCGTATTGTCGATCACCTTCACGAAACCCGGCTTGCCGCCCTTGGGCGAGGCGTCGCAGTTCCCCTCCGGATCGGACGAGGCCATCACCACAAAGGGAGCGGCTTGGATGAATTTTTGCACGAATTCGGACATCTCGCCCTTGACCTTGACCTTGGCCCGTGCGCTCATCTCGCCGAATTCGTCGTTGAACCGGCTCGGCTCCTGTTCGATGGTGCAGAGGTCGTCGGCGGTGGCGGTGGTAGTCATGGCGAAAACCCTCCCGGCATTTCTCAGTCTTTTGGCACGAAGTGCGCACAGAATAACGGATTTGGCCTGGATACGCCACCTCCGACCGCGCTGTTTATAGCCTAATTCAGCACTATGCAAACCTGGATATACGATATTCGTTACCAGTTATCATTTCACGACATGATACGTTCCCCAAAATCGTCTATTTGTCCGAAAGGCAATTGACATTACTGCAAGTGATAACCTATATTCGGCAACGGACGAATTGGATAGACAGTTTTCGTCGTAGTCAAAGATGTCGTTTCGATTACCGGAAGGGAGAGACATTATGCTGCAACAAATCGTCACGCTACGCACAGTAGTTTGCGTTCTACTCGTTGTGGGTCTGTCGGCAGCGGTGGCCTGCGGAGCGCCGGCGGAACAACAGGCTCCCAGCGCGCCGGCCGCTCCCGAGCAGCAGCAACCCGCCGCCCAGGCGCAGACGGCTCCGCAGGCGGCGCCTCAACAACCCGCTGCTACGCAAGCGCCAGCGGCCCAGGCGCCGGCCAAACCCACGCTGGCGCAGCCCGCCGGCATGACGGACACCAAGGCCGGCGGAGCCGCTCCCACTGCGGTCCCGGAACCGGCGGCCCCCAAAGCCGAAACGGAGGGAACTCCGGTACAGGCCGACCTCCGGGTCGCCATCACCCCACCATACGCGGAGAACCTGCTGGGCTGGCGCGTGGGCGGCACCAACCAGGGCATCCTGCAACCGATGCAGGAGCAGCTGTTCCAGCGTCATTACGAAACTTGGGAGGCGCAGGCGATGCTGGCCACCGACTGGTCGGTCTCGCCCGACGGCAAGACGTGGACCATCAAACTGCGCGAAAACGTGCCTTTCCACGACGGCGCGGATACCTTCGGCGTGTCCGATTTCGTGTTCAGCTGGCAGCTCTGGACACACCCCGAAGCGAAAACCGGCTGGGGCCCCCTGTGGAACACCATGCTGGGACCGGGTGGCGACAAACACAGCTGGGACGTGGACACCCTGGGCGCGACGAGCACCGTGGAGGAGATCAGCGACAGCGAAATGATCTGGCACCTGAACCGTCCGGAACTGTGGGTTCCCTTTTACGCTTCCGACACGGTCACCGATCCGCTGATCTACAGCCTGCAGTACTGGCAGGAAAACGGCGAAGACGCCTACGCGCAAAACCCAGTGGGCACCGGACCCTGGCGGCACGTCAGTTACCAGCAGGGAGCGAAGTTGGAGTTCGAGCGGGCTTTTGAGGAGCATTGGCGGGTCAATCCCGACTTTGAGACGCTGACGTTCTTCTTCGCCGAGGAGGATCTGACCCGGGTGGCGATGCTGCGCGCCGGCGAGGCCGACATCGCGGAGATCCCCCGCGAACTGCAGGGCGAGATCATCAACGCCGGATATGCCATCACGCAGAGCACGCTGCCGGCCTTCATGGTCTGGATCGCCATTGGCGGGCAGTACCTGGAAGACGCGCGAGACCCCAATGACCCCAACACCAACATCCTGGTCCGCAAGGCCATGAACCATGCCATTGACCGGAACGCCATCAACGAAGCCTTCTTCGACAACAAGATGGAGTTGATGGCAAACACCGGTTGGCATCCCACGGATCCGACCTATGATCCGTCCTGGGCGCTACCGGAATACGATCCCGACATGGCCCGGCAATTGCTGGCGGAAGCGGGATACGCAGAGGGCAACGGCCCCAAAATCGAGTTCATGGCCGGCAAGCTGGTTGGCGTGCCGGAGTTGACCGAGATCTCCGTGCCGATCATCTCCTGGTTGGAGGAGGTGGGCTTCCAGGTTGACGCCCAGATCGGCGAATTCCAGCCCATCCGCACACGTTACAAGGCCCGGGAGATGAACGGCGTCCTCTGGACCCACCGCACCGGCTTCTGGCCCGCCGGCCGGAATATGCGGGCGTATTTCGTCAGCCCCGCGCTGGATGGCGGCGTGTTCATGCTGGAGGACCCAGTGACTGAGGCACTGTTCGATCAGTGGCAAAACAGCGTGGACGAGACGGAGCGTTTGGATCTGATGCGGCAGGCCGGGCAGTATATGTACGAACAGTCGGCCACGATGCCCCTGGGATTCTTGTTCGCGGAGTTCGGCATCAATCCCGAAGTTATCGCCGGGTACTCAGTCAACAACAGCTACTTCGGTGGCATGAAGGGCCACGAGTACACCCAGGTGGTGCGCAAGTAGCCGATGGCGGCTCGGCGGACGAAACGCCGACCAACAGAGGCCATCATCCACTGGTGAAACGGTGGCGCGGCGAGAAATCGTAACGCGCCACCGTAAACGTTATATGTTGCGTATTTCGCAAGGTGCTAGCCGCTGGTAGTACCATATGGGCACAGACAAGCCGCCAGTCCAGGCTCATATGGTAATCGTAATAGTCGGTTTCCGCTGTTATTACCAGATATAATAAGCAAACCGGTTGACAATAGAATGCATATTAAGTACATTCCGCCGCAGGCACCAAACAACGGCGTTGTTTGATGAAATCGTCATACGCAACGGCATCGGCTACCGCCCGCGCGGAGGTGAAATAGGATGTTCAAAGCCATTTCGATACGCACCGTGATATTTGGCGCGCTGTCCCTTGCTTTGGCGACGGCGTTGGCCTGCGGAGCTCCGGCGGAACAGCAGCCTGCGGCTCCCGCCGCTCCGGCAGCCAGCCAGCAACAGCAGCCCGCAGCACCGCAGCCGGCAGCGCAATCGCAAACCGGCCAGCAACAGGCGGCACAGTCGGCATCACCCCAGTCGCAACCCGCGCCGGCGCAAGAGGCAAAACCGACGCTGGCGCTGCCCAGCGGCATGTCGGACGCCCAGGCCGGCGGGGCAGCCCCCACGGCGGTTCCTGCCGCAGCGCCGAAACCCCAGGAGACGGTGGGTGAGCCGGTACAGGCCGACCTGCGCGTGGCTATCACGCCGCCCTACGCAGAGAACCTGCTGGGTTGGCGCGTGGGCGGCACCAACCAGGGCATCCTGCAACCGATGCAGGAGCACCTGTTCCAGCGCGATTTCCAGGACTGGTCCGCCCAGCCAATGCTCGCGACCAGCTGGTCGGTTTCTGCCGACGGCAAGACGTGGAACATCAAGCTGCGCGAGGACGTTCCTTTCCACCACGGCGAGGACACCTTCGGCGTTTCCGACTTCGTGTTCAGCTTCCAGTTGTGGTCGCACCCCGAGAGCAAGGCCGGGTTCGGGCCTTTGTGGAACACCCTGTTAGGCCCGGGTGGCGACAAGATGAGTTGGGAGGTTGACGAACTGGGCACTACCGCCGCGGTGGAAGAGGTCAGCGACAGCGAAATGGTCTGGCGCATGAACCGACCTGAGCTGTGGATCCCGTTCTACGCCTCGGACACCACCACCGATCCGCTGATCTACAGCCTGGACTACTGGCAGAAGAACGGCGAAGCCATGTACGCCGAGAGCCCCGTAGGGACCGGCCCGTGGCGGCACGTCAGCTACCAGCAAGGCGCGAAGCTGGAATACGAGCGCGCGTTTGAAGAGCATTGGCGCATCAACCCCGACTTTGACACGCTGACGTTCTTCTTCGCCGAGGAAGACCTGACACGGGTGGCAATGCTCCGCGCCGGCGAGGCCGACATCGCGGAGATCCCCCGTGAGCTCCAGGGCGAGATCATCGACGCCGGCTACGCCATCACCCAGAGCACTCTCCCTGCCTTCATGGTCTGGATCGGCATCGGCGGCCAGTACCTGGAAGACCGGGTTGATCCCAACGACCCCAACACCAACGTGCTGGTACGTAGGGCGATGAACCACGCCATCGACCGGGACGCCATCAACGAAGCCTTCTTTGACAACAAGATGGAGATGATGGCCAATACAGGTTGGCATCCCACGGACCCGTCCTTTGACCCGGCCTGGCAGATACCGGAATACAACCCCGACCTGGCCAGGGAACTGCTGGCCGAGGCCGGTTATGCCGAGGGAGACGGTCCCAAGGTCGAGTTCATGGCCGGCAAATTGGTCGGCGTGCCGGAGTTGACCGAGATCGCCGTGCCGATCATATCCTGGCTGGAAGAAGTGGGGTTCCGGGTGGACGCGCAGATCGGCGAGTTCCAGCCGATACGCACACGGTTCGTGGCTCGCGAGATGAACGGCGTGCTGTGGACGCACCGCACCGGGTTCTGGCCTGCCGGCCGCAATATGCGGGTGTATTTCGTCAGCCCCTCTCTGGACGGCGCGGTGTATATGTTCGAGGACCCGTACACGGAAGACCTGTTCAGCCGGTGGCAGAGCAGCGTGGACGATGAGGAACGCCTGAACCTGATGAAGGAAGCCGGCCAGTTCATGTACGACAAGAGCGCCACCATGCCGCTGGGGTTCCTGTTCGCCGAGTTCGGCATCAACCCCGAGGTGATCGCCGAGTACTCGGTGAACAACAGCTACTTCGGCGGAATGAAGGGCCACGAATACACCAGGGTGGTCCGAAAGTAAGCAACCGATCCGCCCGCAACATAACAGGTGGGGAAGTTTACGACCGGATAGCCAGGGTACGATTGCGGCGATACGGAACATGATCATATCGCCGCAATCAGTAAATTTTTCGCTGTTTATAACGGTACGTGAAATTCAGTGCTGCATTATCGACGATAAGTGGTAGTGTTTGGTATATTTAGTGGACCACATTCGTTTATGTTTTATTCATTTTCAAAACGATTCCGGTTATTCCCGTTGACATCAACATGGCTTTTGAATAGATTCCTGCGCGTGAATTGGACGACATACGTCGTTCGACAAATGCGTCGCGCCTGAAGCCAAATGTATTTAGAGAGGCGCGGAAAGGAGACAGAATGTCAAGAGCCATCTGGATAAGAACGACGATTTTCGCTGCGCTGTCTCTCGCACTGACGGCGGCGCTGGCCTGCGGCGCTCCGGCGGAGCAGCAACCGGCGGCGCCCGCCGCCCCGGCGGCGAACCAGCAACAGCAACAAGCGGCCCAATCGCAGCCGGCCCAGCAGCCGGCGGCGCAACAGACCGGTACCGAACAACAGCAACAGCCGGCGGCCCAACAGGAAGCGAAGCCCACGCTGGCGCTTCCCAGCGGCATGGCGGACACTCGGGCCGGCGGAGCCGCTCCCACCGCCGCTCCGACGGCCGCGCCGGTTCCTGAGGCAACTGCGGGCCAGCCGGTGCAGGCCGACCTGCGCGTGGCCATCACCCCACCCTACGCCGAGAACCTGCTCGGTTGGCGCGTGGGTGGTACCAACCAGGGAATGCTGCAGCCGATGCAGGAGCAACTGTTCCAGCGTGACTACGTGACCTGGGAAGCCAAGGGGATGCTCGTCACCGAATGGGAAGTGTCGAAAGACGGCAAGGAATGGCACTTCCAGCTGCGCGAGGGCGTGCCTTTCCACCACGGCGATGACACCTTCGGCGTTTCCGACTTCGTGTTCAGTTTCCAGCTCTGGTCGCACCCCGAGGGCAAAGGAGCGACCGACTGGTTCCACGAACTGCTGGGACCCGAGGGCGAAAAGCGCAGTTTCGAGGTTGACACCCTGGGTATCACGGCAGCCGTGGAGGAAGTGTCCGACAGTGAGATGATCTGGCACGCCAATCGTCCCGAGCTGTGGGTGCCTTTCTGGTTCTCGGATGCGACGACTGACCCGCTGATCTACAGCCTGGACTACTGGGAGACCAACGGCGAGGCAGTGTACGCCGAAAGTCCGGTGGGCACCGGCCCCTGGCAGCACGTCAGCTACCAGCAGGGCGCGAAGCTGGAATACGAGCGCGTCCCCTACGAACACTGGCGCATCACGCCTGACTTTGAGACGCTGACCTTCTTCTTCGCCGAGGAGGACCTGACGCGAGTCGCCATGCTCCGCGCCGGCGAAGCCGACATCGCGGAGATCCCCCGCGAGTTGCAGGGCGAGGTCGTTGACGCCGGGTACGCCATCACCCAGAGCACGCTGCCAGCCTTCATGGTCTGGGTAGGCATCGGCGGTCAGTACCTGGAGGACAAGCGCAACGCAGACGACCCCACCACCAACGTGCTGGTGCGCCGGGCGATGAACCACGCCATCGACCGCCACGCCATCAACGAAGCCTTCTTCGACAACAAGATGGAACTGATGGCCAACACCGGCTGGCATCCGACGGATCCGGCCTACGACCCGGCCTGGGAGATTCCCGAATACAACCCGGATCTGTCTCGTCAGCTACTTGCTGAGGCCGGTTACGCCGAAGGCGCCGGGCCGAGCATCGAATTCATGTCCGGCAAGCTGGTGGGCGTACCGGAGCTCACCGAAATCGCGGTGCCGATCATTTCCTGGCTGGAGGAAGTCGGTTTCGAGGTTGACGCTCAGATCGGCGAGTTCCAACCCATCCGCACCCGCTACAAGGCTCGCGAGATGAACAGCACATTGTGGACGCACCGTACCGGCTTCTGGCCGTCGGGACGCAATGTGCGAGTGTATTTCGTCAGTCCCAATCAGCAGGGATCGGTGTTCATGTTCGAGGATCCCTACGTGGAGGAACAGTACGACACGTGGAAGAAGAGCGTGAACGCTGAGGAACGCGAACAGATCATGCAGGAGGTGGGCCAGTTCATGTACGAGCAGAACGCAACCATGCCTCTCGGGTTCCTGTTCGCGGAATTCGGCATCAACCCCGAGGTCATTGCCGGGTACTCGGTGAACAACAGCTACTTCGGTGGGATGAAAGGGCACGAGTACACCAGGGTGGTCCGCCAGTAAGCCGCCTACGGGTCGGCAACGACCGGCGGTATTCGTCATCTCGAAAGCAAACCCGTTTGCGGTGATGCGAAAGACCTTGCATCACCGCAATCAGCAAGTTTAATGCCAATAATAACGGCACCCAAGACCTGACAGGGATTTTTTGACGATAAACGATAACATATTCGATACATTATAGGTGCTATTCGTTTATCATTTGTCACAATATCTTACTTTTACGGCGAGTACAGTTGACATCAACATGGCTTTTGCGTACATTCTCCCGCACAAATCGAACGGCAAATGTCGTTTGACAAATGCATCATGCCCAATTTTATCGGCAGATACGATGGGGCGAAGAGGAGACAGAATGTCAAAAGCCTTTCCCATAAGAACGACGATATTCGTAGCCATGACACTAGCTTTGACAGTTGCAATCGCCTGCGGCGCTCCGGCGGAACAGCAACCGGCGGCGCCCGCCGCTCCGGCCAGCGGCGCTCAGGCACAACAGCAGCCAGCGCAGCCGCAACAACCGGCGGCGGCTACTGAGGCGCCCGCGGCGGCGGCCCCGGCGGAACCCACAGCCACCGCTGCACTGGCCCAACCGGCCGGCATGAGCGACCGAGCCGCCGGCGGCGCCGCGCCTACCGCTGCTCCTGCAGCCACGGCCGTACCGGAGACCACCGCCGGACAGCCCGTACAGGCCGACCTGCGCGTCGCCATCACCCCACCCTACGCCGAGAACCTGTTGGGCTGGCGCGTGGGCGGCACCAACCAGGGCATCCTGCAACCCATGCAGGAGGCGCTGTTCCAACGCGACTACCAGACCTGGGAAGCTCGCCCCATGCTGGCGGAATCCTGGGAAGTCTCACCCGACGGGAAGCAGTGGACCATAAAGCTGCGAGAGAACGTCCCCTTCCATCACGGCGATGACACCTTCGGCGTGTCGGACTTCGTTTTCAGCTTCCAGCTGTGGTCGCACCCGGAAGCCAAGACCGGCTTCGGCGACTTCTGGCACCAGATCCTGGGACCAGAGGGCGAGCAGCGCAGTTGGGAACTTGAGGAAATCGGCAAAGCGGCCACGGTCACTGAGGTCAGTGACAGCGAGATGGTCTGGAACATGAACCGGCCTGAGCTGTGGATCCCGTTCTATGCTTCGGAAGCCACCACCGACCCGCTGATCTACAGCCTGGATTACTGGGAAACGAATGGTGAAGAAGCGTATGCGGCCAACCCGATAGGCACCGGGCCGTGGAAGCACGTCAGCTATCAGCAGGGCGCGAAGCTCGAATACGAGCGGGCCTTTGACGAACACTGGCGTGTCAACCCCGACTTCGATACCCTCACCTTCTTCTTCGCTGAGGAAGACCTGACCCGCGTGGCCATGCTCCGCGCTGGGGAAGCCGACATCGCCGAGATCCCCCGGGAGCTCCAGGGCGAGATTATCGACGCCGGTTACGCCATCACCCAGAGCACGCTGCCTGCGTTTATGGTCTGGATCGGCATTGGCGGCCAGTACCTCGAAGACCGGTACGATGCCAACGACCCCAACACCAACGTTCTGGTACGGCGGGCAATGAACCATGCCATGGACCGGGACGCCCTCAACGAAGCTTTCTTCGACAACAAGATGGAACTGATGGCCAATACCGGTTGGCATCCCACCGACCCATCCTATGACCCCGCTTGGGAGATCCCGGAGTTCAACCCCGAATTGTCACGGGAACTGCTGGCTGAGGCCGGTTATGCCGAGGGAGCCGGCCCCAAGATCGAGTTCATGGCCGGCAAGCTGGTTGGTGTGCCGGAGTTGACCGAGATCGCCGTTCCGATGATCTCCTGGTTGGAAGACGTCGGCTTCACAGTTGACGCCCAGATCGGCGAGTTCCAGCCCATCCGTACCCGCTACAAGGCCCGCGAGATGAACGGCGTGCTGTGGACCCACCGCACCGGTTTCTGGCCTGCCGGCCGCAATATGAGGGTATACTTCGTCAGCCCCGCCCTGGCCGGCGCGGTGTACATGTACGAAGACCCCTTCACCGAAGACCTGTTCAGCCGGTGGCAGAGCAGCGTGGACGACGAAGAACGCCTGAACCTGATGAAAGAAGCTGGCCAATACATGTACGAGCAGAACGCCACGATACCGCTGGGCTTCCTGTTCGCCGAATTCGGCATCAACCCCGAGGTGATCGCCGAGTATTCAGTGAACAACAGCTACTTCGGCGGAATGAAGGGCCACGAGTACACCAAAGTAGTCCGCAAGTAGAGTCAAGCAGTTGAGGGGCGGCTCACCAGTCGCCCCTTCACGAAACCCAGTAAGACGTTCCTTACGGCGAAGGTCCTCCCATGCAGCGATTTATCTTTTTGCGGGTACTCCAATCCATCGTAGCGCTTCTGGTCATCAGTGCCGTAGTATTCGCCCTGGCTCGTGTTACCGGCGACCCGGTAGCCATTCTGCTGCCGGAGGACGCCAGTCCGAAGGTGGTTGAGCAGGTCCGCGAAAAATGGGGGCTGGACCAACCCATTTACGTCCAGTACGCCCGTTACATCGGAAACTTCGTCACCGGTGACTTCGGCGAAGCCTGGGCCTACGGCGGCGTTCCCATCACCGAGCTGATCGCCCGGCGCCTGCCGAACACGATATACTTGGCGTCTTTTGCTTGGATCGTGAGCGCGGCCATTGCCCTGCCCATCGGCGTGTTGGTGGCGGTGAAGAAGGATTCCGCTTTCGACTGGGCGGGTAAAATCGTCGCGTTGATCGGACAGTCTGCCCCGTCCTTCGCCATCGGACTGATACTGATGTGGATATTCGCGGTTATCCTGGGCTGGTTACCGACGTCGGGTAATGCCGACGGTTTCAAGTCCATCATCTTACCGGGGGTGGCCTTAGGCTACTATAATGTGGCCGCGGTGATGCGGCTCACCCGTTCATCAATGCTGGAGGTACTGGACACCGAGTACGTCAAACTTGCCCGAATCAAGGGGATGCCCGAACGCAAAGTGATCTGGAAACACTGCTTCCGGAACGCGCTCATCGTGCCTTTCACCTACATGGGCCTCATTGGCGCGGTGCTTCTGACCGGTTCGGTGGTGATTGAGACGGTGTTCGTATGGCCCGGCCTGGGAGACCTTGCCATTGACGCCATCCGGAACCGGGACTTCCCCGTAATCCAGAGCATCGTTATCCTGTTCGCCGCCTTCTACATCTTCATCAACCTGATGGTGGACGTGATGTACGCCTACCTGAACCCCAGGATCCGATACTGAGCTAGCAAATGGTCGTTCACAGTCGCCCCGCACAAGGAATTTGGCAATGACCACGCCCGCCGCAACCCCGGTTCCAACCACATCAGCTACCGACGACCTGGCTTACGGTCAGCGTAGCGGTATCGGGCTGGTGTTATACCACATCCGCCAGTACCCGCTCATCCCACTGCTTATCCTCCTGGTAATGCTGATCATACCGGCAATATTTGCCAACGTGATCTCGCCGCATGATCCGGTAGAAGTGGACCTGCGCGCGCGGCTCATCCCGCCGGCGTGGCAAGAAGGGGGCGATTGGCAATACGTCCTGGGCACTGACCGCCATGGTTTTGACATCCTCAGCCGAATCATTCACGGCGCCAGGATTTCCCTGTCGATCTCCCTGCTCGCCATCGCGCTGGGCGGAGGCGTGGGCACCGTACTGGGACTGCTGGCCGCCTATGGCGGTGGTTGGGTTGACAACCTGATCATGCGCATTGTGGACATCAAGCTGGCGTTCCCGTCAATCCTGTTAGCCCTGGTGCTGGTGGCAGTGAGTGGCCCCGGGTTCCAGACGGTGGTGCTGGTGATAGCCTTGCTCCTATGGGCAAGGTTTGCCCGGATGGTGCGAGGTGAAGCCTTGGCCATCAAGCAGCAGGACTTCATAGCGCGCGCGCAGGTCGCCGGCGCATCGCCGAC
>JAGWBI010000012.1:58652-59427 GCA_021295965.1 Dehalococcoidia bacterium
GGAGTCAACGCTCAGCTTCCTGGGAGCGGGCTTAGTGAAGCCCACGCCGGCCTGGGGCTTGATGGTGGCCGATGGGCGGACGCTCATCGTCACGGCGTGGTGGCTGTTCTTCTTCCCCACCCTGGCCATCGTGTTGACCGTGCTGTCCATGAACCTGCTGGGCGACTGGCTCCGCGACCGCCTCGATCCCAAGCTGCGCAACGTGTAAAACCTTCGAACCAACGCACATCAGGACGGCGGGGTGTATCATTACATCCCGCCGTATCTTTGAATCCGCCCTGTGTGAAACCGAATGACCATGTCCTCCAACGCATCAGAAACGGAAAACCCCGCCGACGCGCCGGTGACGAGCCAATCCAGTCATCCGGAAACGGATATCCTACCCGATTGGGCCCACGAGGTTCCGCGCCGACGCCGGTTCATCTCACGGCGCAACGTCATCATCGGCGTGGTCGCGCTGGTCGTGATCGGGTTCGTGGTGTGGCTCAACTTCCCCTTCATCCCGGACCCGGTGATTCTATGGGGACGGCAGCCCGAAACGGTGTTCGACTCAGCGTCCACAGGACAGGCGTGGACGATGGCCGGCCGCAACCTGGGCCAAACCAAGTACGCTGCAGACGTGCTGGATGAACCGCAGGGCCGATTGGCTTGGAGCGCGGACACTGGTGAGGCTACGTTGGCGGCGCCCATCGCATCGGAAGGGCGGATATACCTGGGCGCGCATTTCCGTATCGCGGTGCTGGATGCCGCCACCGGTCAGGAGACGGATTCCATG
>JAGWBI010000045.1 GCA_021295965.1 Dehalococcoidia bacterium
CGGTTGGCGACGGCGTGACCGAGGTATCGGTCGGCGACCGGGTGGCCTACGCCATGCACACCGGCTCCTACGCCGAGCAGCAGGCTGTCCCCGCCTGGCTGCTGGTCCGCATCCCCGACGACATGGACTTTGAGACGGGCGCGGCGACTCTGCTGCAAGCCATGACCGCCCACTTCCTGGTCAACGACATCGCGCCCCTGCAGGCCGGCCAGCGGGCGTTGGTCCACGCCGGCGCCGGCGGCATGGGCCTGCTGCTGATCCAGATGCTCAAGCGCATTGGGCTGCATGTCTATACCACCGTGTCCACGGGCGAGAAAGCGGAGATGGCCCGGGGCGCCGGCGCGGATGACGTGATCCTGTGGACTTCGAGGAAGAAATCCGCCGCATGACCGGCGGCGAGGGCGTCAAGATCATCTACGACGCCGTGGGCGCGACCACCTTCGAGAAGGGCCTGCGCGTCCTGGGCCGACGCGGCTGTATGTGCCTCTACGGGCAGGCCGGCGGCCCGGTTGGGGCGGTGGACTCCGGGATGCTCCGCAACGGCTCCCTGTTCCTAACCCGCCCGACCCTGGGCGACTACACCGCCACGCGCCCCGAATTGCTGCAACGGGCCGAGGAATGCCTGGACTGGGTGCAATCGGGCGAAATCAAGCTGAACGTCAGCCTGAACCTGCCGTTGTCCGACGCCGCCGAAGCCCACCGCAGGCTGGAGGGCCGGGAGACCACCGGGAAAATCCTGCTGACGCCGTGACTTCATGAAAAACGCGCACTGTTTCGCGTTCTTCCTTACCCAGTTTGTCATCGGGAGGATCGCCGGAAGCGGTATTTGGGGGATTTGAGGGATGATCAAGATTGGGACGGTTTCTTAACGCAGAGGCGCAAAGACGGGGAGGACATGGGGTTGGCTCGTGATGCCGGTATGAACCCTGCTTCCGGGACGAGATTGCCACGCTGCGCTCGCAATGACATTTTGCTTTCCGAATCCATGATTTTGCACCGGCCGACCTACTGATATAATGGGAATATATCGGTTAAAAAGGAGCACGGAGCCGTCGAAATTTCCGGTTACGTACACGTTGTCGTGATAGCTGAGGCAAACTGGTGATGATCCCACTATTGAGCTGGCTGTTGATCGTGCCCGGCACCTTCCTGGTGCTGCCGCTTCTGTCGGTGGTGACCGGCTGGGTGTGCGCCCGTCGGATGCAGGGCGTCTCCTACGTCTTCGGCCTGCTGACCGGCTGCGCCGGCGGCATCGTGGTGGGGTATCTGATGCTATACCGGCACAAAGCCTGGCTATGGGCGCAAGGGCAGTTCGGGGTTAATATGCCGAATTTGGAGTTCTTCTTGATCCTGACCGTGGCCCTTGCCGCCGCCGGTATCGGCGCCACCTGGGGGATGTGCCGGTTGCGCCAGATGTGCCGGTTGCCCCAGGCCAAGAGTTTGTAAGCCGCTCCTACGCCAAAAGCTGAACGTCAGCCTGAACCTGCCGTTGTCCGACGCCGCCGAAGCCCACCGCCGGCTGGAGGGCCGGGAGACCACCGGGAAATCCTGCTGACGCCGTAAGTTTCACGAACAGCACGGACCGTTTCGCGCTCACGCATACCCAGTTTGTCATTGCGAGGAGCGTAGTCCGCCTGCGGCGGATGGCAATCTCGCTGACGGAGGGACGATCCTTCCGACGACGAGATTGCCATCCGCCAGAGGCGGACTCGCAATGACAGTTTTAGGCAAAACCAGATGCGCATCAGCCGTTTTGGGTGGTTGAACCGCGTCGTGGCGTTTGCGAATGTGGGTAGGGGCGAATAATTATTCGCCCCTACAATCTGGGTGCTACCATCAATTTCAGGAGGGATGATACGATTTAAGTCCATAACTGAATAACACCGAAATAAGGAACACGATAATGGCTGGCATCCATCGTATAGATGAGGCTCCCCGCATACTTCTGACCGGAGCCACCGGCTATATCGGCCGGCGGCTGCTGCGGGTCCTGGAAGCCGAAGGCCACCGCGTTCGGTGCCTGGCTCGCCGCCCTGAGTATCTGCGGGAACGGGTAGCGGAGGCAACGGAGGTGGCGCGGGGCGATTTGCTGGATCACGACTCGCTCGTCGCCGCCATGGGCGGTATCGATACGGCTTACTACCTGGTGCATTCCCTGGGATCAGCCGGCGACTTTGCCGACGAAGAGCGGCAGTGCGCCCAGAACTTCGCCGATGCCGCGCGGGAGGCCGGCGTCAGCCGGATAATCTACCTGGGCGGCCTGGGCGTGGATGGGCCAAACCTGTCCCACCACCTGCGCAGCCGCCGGCAGGTCGGCGACATTCTCCGTAGTTCCGGCATCTCGGTCTTGGAGTTCCGCGCCTCCATCGTAATTGGTTCGGGCAGCGTGTCCTTCGAGATGGTGCGGGCGCTGGTGGAACGGCTGCCGGTGATGGTCACGCCGCGCTGGGTGTCCGTGCCGGCCCAGCCCATCGCCATCGACGACCTGCTGCAATACCTGTACGCCGGCCTGATCGTCCCATTGGACGGGAGCCGAGTGTTCGAGGTCGGCGGCGCCGATGTGGTGTCGTACGGGGACCTGATGCGGGAGTACGCCCGGCAACGCGGGTTGCGGCGCATGATGCTACCGGTGCCGGTGCTGACGCCGCGGTTGTCCAGCCTGTGGCTGGGGCTGGTGACGCCCCTGTACGCCCGCGTGGGGCGCAAACTCATCGACAGCCTGCGCAACGCCAGCGTGGTTACCGACCCGTCGGCTCGGGCTGCCTTCGACGTTCAGCCCATGGGCATCAGCGACGCCATCGCCGCCGCCCGGCGCAACGAGGACCGGGATTTCGCAGAGAGCAGGTGGTCGGACGCACTGTCGTCGTCGGGTGCAACACCGAGTTGGGGCGGCGTCCGGTTCGGGACCCGACTGGTGGATACGCGGACGGTTCCGGTGTCCGCGCCGCCGGCAATCGCTTTTGAACCCATCGAGCGTATCGGCGGTGATAGCGGATGGTACTTCGCCGACTGGCTGTGGAGAGCGCGCGGTTTCATCGATCTGCTGGCCGGCGGCGTGGGAGTACGCCGGGGCCGGCCGCATCCCGGCCGGCTGGCAGTGGGCGACGCCGTGGACTGGTGGCGGGTAGAATCCTGCGAGCCGGGACGGATGGTAAGATTTCAAGCCGAGATGAGACTGCCCGGGCGAGCGTGGCTGGAATTCGAGGTCGAACCGGGCGACGGCGGAAACGGTTCTATGATTCGTCAAACGGCGGTATTCGAACCGGTGGGCCTGGGCGGATTGCTCTACTGGTATGCGGTCTGGCCCGTCCACGCCGCCGTGTTTCGTGGCATGATACGGGGCATCGCCAAAGCCGCCGACGCCGAGGGCCGCCAGCGGGCGATGGCGAGGGAAACCTGACCTAACAGGAGCATCAATATGCTAAGCAACGGCGTGGCAAAGACGCTGGACGGCGTGCGGATCCTGGAGTTGGCCCGTTGGCAGGCGGCGCCTCGCGGCGGCCTGATCCTGCAGGACATGGGCGCGGAGGTGATCAAGCTGGAATGGCGCACGGGGGCTGACCTGCGGGACTCCGGCCCCTTTGTCGGCGGCATGAGCGTGCAGTTTGCCGCCTACAACCGGGGCAAGAAGAGCGTCACCCTGAACTCCCGCCACGAGAAAGGCAAGGAGCTTTTCTTCCGCCTGCTGGAAGTGTCCGACGTGGTATTGGAAAACTTCCGCCCCGGCACCATGGAGCGGATGGGCTTCGGCTACGAGGAGATGTGCAAGGTCAACCCGGGCATCATCCTGGCCTCCGTGTCCGGCTTCGGGCAGTACGGCCCCTACCGCGACCGCCAGTGCTTCGACCCCATCATCCAGGCCATGAGCGGCTTCGGCGATCAGACCGGCCGGGGCTTCGGCGAGCCGATCATGGGCAACGGCCCGGTGATGGACCGCACCGCCGCGCTGCACGCCGTCATCGGCATCCTGGGGGCGCTGCGTCACCGGGACCGCACCGGCGAGGGCCAGTGGCTGGAGGTGGCCATGCTGGACGGCGGCATCACGCTGGAGGAAGTCGCCCTGGCCATGTGCTACGAAACCAACACCAACGACTTCGTGCGCGTCGGCACCTTCCTGAAGTGCACCGACGGATGGGTCACCACCGGAGCGGCACGCGCCGGTATGTGGGAGCGGATGCTCAAGCTGATGGACTACGACGAACTGGCCGAGGACCCGGAGTTTGCCGCCCCCATGTTCGCCACCGACATGGCCCAGATCCGCATGGAGCTGCTGCGGATGTGGTGCGAGGAGCGCACGGTCCAGGAAGTGGAGGAGGCCATGGTCGCCTCCGACATACCGGTCGGTGTGGTCAAGTCCATCCCCGAAGTCCTGGCCGACAGCCATATGTGGGAGCGGGAGGTGATGATGGAAGCCGACGCCCATGAGCCGCCGGGCCAGAAGGTCCTCGTCCCCGGCCCCACCATCATCAAGTTCTCCAAGACGCCCACCACCGCCGGCCCCATACCACGCTACGGCGAGCACAACGGCGAGATTTACGGAGAGCTGCTGGGCATCTCCGAACCGGAGATGGAAAGTTTGGTGGAGCAGGGCGTCATTACCTGACGCAGGTGAACCTATGCAGCATCCATCCGCATGGTCACCCTGGGCGTCCAGTTGCGCGGCAGGTTCTCCGGCGGCAGCCGGATGATGCCGAAACCGGCGCGGCGGAACATCGGCTCCGTTCCGAAGTAAGCGTTGTCATCGCCGGTGCGTTCTCGGACCGCCCGCGGGTATGCCTCGACAGCGGGAGCGCTGTGGGCGAAGGCATACTCCACCGCCGCCCGGATCAGGGCAACCGCAAAGCCACGTCCGCGCTCCGTCTTGCGTACCGTCACGCAGGGGATGACCCACACGTTCATCTCGTCCACCGGTGGCGTGGCCCGCGACCGGTCAACTCGGATCAACTCATGGCGCGGCGCGACGGCGATCCAACCCACCGGCTCATCCCCTTCAAATGCCAGCAGGCCAGGGGCGCGGTCCCGCGCGGCCAGTTCTGCCATAGCCGCCCGTCGCCGCCGGCTGATCGAACCCTCTCCCGGCAGCTCTTGCGTCTGCTTTCGGGTCAGGCGCGGAAACATGCACCAGCAGCCAGCGCCAAAATTGCCGCGTAGCACCGCGCCGAAATCATCCATCAGCTCGGGCGTCAGCGGGCGGAAAGCCAAGGTCGGCAGCTGCGCTTCAGGTGATTGGCCTGGCATTTGACGACCTTCCTGTGGTGGTAACGTAACCTTTTGCGTTGGTTATACTACCGATAATGTGGATTGGCCGGCAACGAGGATTTGCCGGCAACAAGGAAGGCATAATGCGGAACGATGGCAAATTCAAGATCGGGTGGCGACCTACCGACGATGAGTTAGAGCACCTGAAAACCCACGATATGCCCACGATTCCGGTCGAGGATTTGCCACTGGACGCAATCGCCGACTTCTGCCGTAAGTGGGGCATCAAGGAAATGTACTCGGTGCCGATGAACCTGGAGTTCTTTGAACCCGGCAGCCCCTTCGACGGCACCGAGGTGTCCATGCGGGTAGTCTATCGGGACGACTCCCCTGCTGAAATGGAACGCTGGGGGATGGGCCGTTTATTGGGCCCGGTCATCGGCAAAAAAACCTACGTGCGCGAGGTCCCTTCTCCTGAAAACTGGGGCTTTGGTTGGCGAGAGGAACTGATACTGGAACGTAAGCTACCCGTCTATGTTGAATGACGCAGCAGGACCGCACGCCAGCCGACTAGCGGACATCCTGGGGCGGGCCATCACGGAGTGGGCCATCCTTGGCAATCCCGACGAATTGGATTTCACTGATGCGCGTGTTCTATACACCGCCGCCTACGCGCTGATTCGCGTGGGCAATGCCGTTGCCGAACATTCCCGGGAATTGGAGTTGGTGTATCCTGCCTATCCGTGGGTATTCTGGGTTGACTTGCGGAACGAATTGGCCCATGAAACTGAGATTAATGCGGGAAAAATCACGCGGACAGTAACGCGCGGTCTGCCCAACTTCATCTACGCCGTCACCGGCCAATCACTACCTTGACGCTCGCAGCCTCCACCCACCATCGCCTCGGCGGCCTCCTCGCCGCCGACCTGGCTTTCCAGTCTCCGGCGCGGGAAGCGCACCCGCTGCACGCGCTGCATCCCTTTGCGGCGCGGTTTCCACATGGGTTGGCTGGGCACTGCACCAACGCATCTAACTGGTTTCTGGATTAGCGAATATGTCTGAACCACTCTTAACGACAGCACGTCGAGCATTTTACGATTTGCTCGTTGACAATAAGTGCCTGATAACGGCTAATGGAATCGCGAGCATTGCTGATAAAGACAGTGATCCAAGCTGCGCAATCGCTGCCGAGCTATTCAAAAACCTTGATATAAGCGCCGTTGGCAGCCGGCTTCCTGGCCAGCGTGCCGGTGCACTGTTTGAGCAAGCTTGCGCCGAGTTCCTGATGCAGACATTCCTCAATCTTGGTAACATCCGTCCCGGCAATTGGAAAGTCCTTCGGAAAGCTACCATCACACAGTTTTACCAATACGAGCATCTCTCAACGCTGGCAGAACTTGCGAGCGATAATTTAGAGTTGGCCTCAGCTATGGTCAGCGATTATCTGGTCAAACCCGATGTCGTTGTAGCACGATATCCGGTTTCAGATGAGCAACTGCATTTTGCGGTAGACAAATTCATCGGGCGGAGCTCGCCATTAAGAGCATCTAACTCTGGGAAACCGCTACTCCATGCTAGCGTTTCCTGCAAATGGACAATTCGTAGCGACCGCTCACAGAACACGCGATCTGAAGCTTTGAGCCTAGTCAGAAATCGCAAAGGCCCGTTGCCTCACATCGTTGCTATCACCGCAGAACCGTTGCCTCAACGCATCGCGTCAATAGCACTCGGTACTGGCGATATGGATTGCGTTTATCACATGGCATTGCCCGAATTGGAGCAGGCAGTTAACGCAGTTGGCAACAATGGCGCCCAGAAATCCTTGGCTACCATGATGTCAGGCAAACTTCTGCGTGACATCGCCGACCTGCCACTAGACCTTTGCATATAGGACACAGACAATTGGCGACTCTGCTAACTACCGCTATAGCGACGGGGGGAAAAGTCGCCGGCCTCCTCGCCGGCGACCTGGCTTTCCAGTCTCCGGGGCGGGAGGCGCACCCGCTTCACGCGCTGCATCCCTTTGCGGCGCGGTTTCCGCATGGGTTGGCCAGGCACTTTATCAACGCGCTCACCCGGCGCGGCGACACCGTGCTGGACCCCATGTGCGGGTCAGGGATCACCCTGCTGGAGGGCTGGCAGGCCGGCCGCTCCGTTACCGGCGTTGACCTGGATCCGCTGGCCCGGCGGCAGAGCATGGCCCGTACGACGGCGCTGGATCCGCAGGCTGTGCGCGCCGCCGGCGAGGTTGTGCTGCGGCGGGCCAAGGATCTGCATACGGGCGCCAGCCATCCCGCAGACCCGCTGGCCCTGGTGCGGGGCGGCATGGACGATGCCACGCAGAAGTTTCTCGACTACTGGTTTCTCGAGGAAACCCAGCAAGAGCTGGCCGCGTTGGTTCTGGCCATTCGCGAGGAATCCGATCCCGACCTGCGCAACCTGCTGGAGGTGGCTTTCTCCTCCACTATCGTAACCAAGTCGGGCGGCGTTTCCCGGGCCCGGGATCTGGCACACACGCGGCCCCATCGCGTCGCCGACAAAACACCGCGAAGCCCCATCCGGCTTTTCACGACGCTGATCGACCGCGCCGCCAATGCCTACGCCGCCGTGGATACTGACACCGTGGGCGAAAGCCGTGTCATCGCCGGCGATGCCCGCGCTTTGCCCCTGCCCGACGACGGCGTGGACCTCATCGTAACGTCGCCGCCCTACGCTAACGCCCTGGACTATATGCGCGCTCACAAGTTCTCGCTGGCCTGGCTCGGTGATCCCATCCCCAGCCTGACCGGACTGCGCGCGCAGTACATCGGCTCCGAATCAACCAGCAACCAAACCAGCCGGTACGTCGCTGAACTGCCCGTGTCCGTGCAGTCCGTCGTTGACCAACTGGCCACCAAAGACGCGCCCAAGTCTCGTGTCCTCCAACGCTACTTCTCCGACATGTCCGCCGCCATCGGCGAGATGGCCCGGGTGCTCCTGCCCGGCGCGGCGGTCATCATCGTGGTTGGGCCTTCCACTATGCGGAGCCTGCTGATACCCACCCACGATTGTCTCTCCGCTCTAGCGACCCACGCCGGCCTTGACGTAGTGGACGTGGCCGCCCGCAACCTCGACCGCGACCGTCGCATGATGCCGGCCCGCAACGGTCCGCCGCCGCCGGACAGCAATGGGGCGGCCGGCATCGAGCGCCGGATGCACACTGAATACATCATCGGCGCGGTAAAGCCCTGACTCCCTGGCGCGCACCCAGTTTGTCATCGCGAGGAGCGTAGCCCGATCTTTGACAAATCTGGCAATCTCGTTCCCGTAGTCCGCCGTAGGCGGATTGCCCAGGCGCGATTGCCATCCGCCAGAGGCGGACGCGCAATGACAGACGACAAATGGCTACCCGGTAATCAACCCCTAAACGGTAGCCCGGCTTTGCCCGGCGGGGTTATCTACCAAATATTGTTCTCGCCCATATTGGGTTGCCGCGCCGGCCCGCAGTAGCCCGCCTCCGGCAGATCCTTCCAATTTCCTCGCCGCCGCCCCGGTTCGGCAGTCGCAAGATTGAGTTAAATCCCTTTTCTCAAACGGCGGATTTAATTGATCCGTTTCCAAAAATAGGGCGGAACAATATCTCTACAAACCCGCCTAGCAGCCTGCCTCAACCCCGTCCTACCATTGTCGCCAGTTCTACAGGGAGACTGACGACAATGCCGGACCTTTCCGACCCCGCTTCCGTTTGGCAAGCCGTTCTCGGCCGGTTGCAGCTGGAAATGCCGAAAGAGCACTTCAACACGTTTCTGCGCCCTTGCGTCGGACAAAGCTGGGATCCGCCTACGGCGGGCGGCCCCGTATCAGGTACGGGGCCGGCTCTGGTGGTGGCCGCCGCCAGTTCTTTCGCCGTGTCCTGGCTGGAGCTTCCCCTGCATCTCACCATGGCCCGAGAAGCTCTGGCCGGGATCCTCGGCAGAGAGGCCGCCATCCGCTATGAGGCGATGCCCACGGTGGCCCAGGGCGACGCTGCGGACAGCGGCCGCGCCGCCGTCCACGCCGTCAGCGCGCCACCGGCTTCTAGCCGGCGTCAGCGCGCCCCGGTTCCCGACGACTATGACCTGGGAAGGGGCAGCGGCGACGGCTACGATTGGGCCGCCGTCAACTCGGCCACCTGCGATCCGCGCTACAGTTTCGACAACTTCATCGTGGGCGATAGCAACGAGCTGGCCTACCAGGCCGCCCGCGCCACGGTCTCGGTCAAAAATCGGGATAACCGGGGGAGCGCGCCCGCCGGCTACAATCCTCTGCTGCTGTATGCCGGCTCCGGGTTAGGCAAAACCCACCTGCTCCACGCCATCGGCAACGCGGCGTTGCAGCAGGGGCGGAGTATCCTCTACGTAACTTCCGAGCAGTTCACCAATGAGTTCGTATCCTCCATTAACCGGCGAGCCATGCGCGAGTTCCGCGACCGCTACCGGGGGGTTGACCTGCTGCTGCTGGACGACGTGCAGTTCCTGGCCGGCAAGGAGCAGACCCAGGAGAGCCTGTTCCACACCTTCAACGACATCCACCAGGCCGGATCGCAGATCGTGATCACCAGCGACCGGCCCCCCCAGACTATTTTATCGCTGGAAGATCGGCTGCGCTCCCGGTTACTGTGGGGGCTGGTAGCCGACATCAGTCCGCCATCCCTGGAAACCCGGCTGGCCATGCTCCACGCCTGGGCCGATGACCGGGGTACGGCGGTTCCCGAGACCGTGGTGGATCTTATCGCCCAGCGCGTGAGCCACAACGTCCGGCAGTTGCAGGGCGCGTTCAACCGCGTCGTTGCCATGGCGCAGCTTATGAATACGCCGCTGACGCCTGAAACCGTATCGCAGCAACTGGACGCCATCGCCGGCCCCGACGCCCGGGCCGAAATCACCCCGGAGCAGATGCTGAAAGCGGTCGCCCGGCATTACCGCATCGCCGAGGAGCAGATCCTGGGACGTGGACGCACCGCGACGGTTGCCGAAGCCCGTCAGATAGCCATGTACCTGATGAGTGAAGAAATGGGCATGACGCCCACCGACACGGGCCGCGCCCTGGGCGGTCGGAATCACAGCACCGTCATCCACGGCGTCGGCAAAATCCGCGACGCCATCGCCACCGACGACCGCCTCCGCCACGCCGTCAACACCATCAAAACCGCTCTGTTCGCCTAGCGTACTTTCCTTGTGGTATAGGTGTAGGGGCGGGTTTGAAGCCCGCCCCTGGGTGCGAAATTGCCTACCCTATGGAGGCTCCATGACATCGACCAACGTATCTACCATCCGCACCGTCGTCGGCACTGGCGAGGCCGGCTATATGGGCGACGGCGGCCCGGCTACGGATGCCACCCTGCGCGAGCCGTTCATGTGCTGCTTCGACTCCGCCGGCAACCTGTTCTTCTGCGAGGCCAAGAACCACATCGTCCGGCGCGTTGACGCGGCCACCGGCGTCGTGACCACCGTGGCCGGCACGGGGGAGCAGGGCTATTCGGGCGACGGTGGTCCGGCCACCGAGGCCACCTTCAATGAACCCTACTCCCTGGAGGTTGACGACGATTCGCCACAGGCGAACATATACATCGTTGACCGCCTCAACGCCGTCGTCCGTCGCGTTGACGCGGCCACCGGCGTCATCACCACCGTGGCCGGCACCGGCGAAGCGGGTTATTCCGGCGATGGTGGCCCGGGGGAGCAGGCCCAGCTCCGCGAACCCAACGATTGCTTCCTCGACGGTCGGGGTGGTTTGCTCATCGCCGACATACAGGACCAGCGTATCCGCCGCCTGGACCTGGCCTCCGGCATCATTGATACCTTTGCCGGCAACGGCGAGAAAGTGCGCGGCGGCGACGGCATGCCGGCACGCCAGGCCAGTATCCTGGGCGCGCGCGCCGTGTGCATGGACCAACACGGCAACACCTACATCGCCGAGCGTGAGGGCAACGGCGTGCGCGTAGTCACGGCCGGCGGCATCATGGGAACCGTGGCCGGAGCCGCCGCCGAGCGGGGCTACACCGGCGACGGCGGCTCGGCGCTGGCCGCCACCTGGGGCGCGCCCAAGGCCATTCGCTGCGACGCTGCCGGCCACATCATTGTGGTGGACACTGAAAATCACGCCATCCGCCGCATCGACGCCAACACCGGCATCGTCACCACCATCGCCGGCGGGCAGCTGGGCGGTCACGGCGACGGCGGACCCGCCACCGAGGCTGGCCTGGACCGACCCCACGGCTGCGGCATCGCCGCCGACGGATCGATCTACATCGCCGATAGCAACAACCACCGGGTGCGGGTGGTACACTGAGCCATATGACTATGCCGCAACTCTCCGACCCGCGTGAGTTCGTTCAATACGTCATCACTGCGGTCAATGCCAACCCCGATTTGCGGGAGCCTCTGCTGCGCGCGCTGCTTACGGAGGAATTCCTCCAGATGCCGGTCCGGCTTGACGACGTGTCGGTCCGGCTTGACGACGTGTCGGTCCGCTTGGCTCGCGTTGAGGATGACGTCATGACGCTGAAAGATGACATGGGCAGGGTGAAAGGGCTGGTACTGGAGAAGGATTTCGCCGACCGTGCCACTTCGTGGCTGAACCGGGAGTTCGGATTTTTACGCAACCGAGTGGTGCATGGCATAGCCGGCGTTTTCCAGCAGCACAGAGAGGAGTTTCTTGATGCAGTTGCGGATGCGCGGGGTAACGGACTGGTAACTTCCGAACAGGCCCAACGGCTTTCGGACACCGACCTTATCGTCCAATGCCGCCGTTTCGGTGATACCGAACCCACCTGGGTCGCCGTAGAAATCGCGGCCCGCATTGACGAGGACGACATCAACCGCGCCCTTCACTCCGCCGAGATCCTGCGAACTGTGTTCAACGGAGCAGCTTTGCCGGTCGTGGCCGGCGAACGCATCGACCCTCCTGACGTTGAGCGAGCGCGCCAGTCCGGGGTTACTGTCATCAGCTTTGCAGAATGACGCGAAGCCGGCGCGCCTGCATTCCTTGACACCAACGGCTCGCGTTGGCTACGATGGAAAGGTGCCCGGTACGGCAGGAACAGTCCCGCCGGGTGCAACCGTGGGGATATAGCTCAACTGGGAGAGCGCGGCGTTCGCAATGCCGAGGTTGCGGGTTCGAGCCCCGCTATCTCCACCCAGTTGGACAGAGCGGCGGCGTCCTAAGTCGCGCGTCGGGGGTTCGAGTCCCTCCAGGGGTACTTTTTCATCCTATTTGTGAGTAGGAAAACCGTCTCATCGAGCTTCCGTTACCACATTAGTTAGATCTGCCGCCACTTATCCGCGACCAAGAAGATTTCGACTACGCCGCAGAGCCAACGCTCGAGCCTGAGACGTCGATCCGTTTTACATGTGGCCTCTGGCGCCATTCGTTGGAACCCAAGCAGTTCGTAGTCCGCATTGTGCCGGAGGATTTCGGCCGCCCTATAACTGGTGAGATTACGTGCACTGTCCACGCGGAAAACCTGACCAAGCCGGCAGAGTTCAAACTCGTGGTAACTCTGTCTCCTGAAAACCGTCCGACCCTGCTGCCGGCGTTAGGTTGGTTCACCACTCCTCATCCCGCCGAATAACCAACTCAACCAGTCACTCGTAGCGTCTGCGGTGCGGTTCCCGTCGGCTAGCGCCGACTCCACCAGGTTAGCAGCTATCCTCCCCATTGGCCCGACCCGCCGCATCTTCCGAGTCAACATGACGATCCACCGGCTCCCCCAGTCCCAGATGATGGGCCAGGGTGACCGGCGAAAGCAATCCGGCGTTGACCACCAGGCGGTGATCGTCGAAGGCGACCTTCATCACGCCGGATGAAGCCCGCAAGAGGCGGGAGATTGACGGGTTTCTGGGTCCCAGGTTTGCCAGCAAACCATGGCGGGCTGCCAACGCTGAACGTGTTGAATGACCGGCGCTGCCTTGCACCGGGCCGTCGGGTATTGTGGCCCTATACGATCTCGTAGCCGCGCAGGCTCTCGTTCCAGATGCGGCGGATGACCTCGCCGGGAATATCGCGGATCTCACGCCGCATGGCGAAGCCCACATCAGGAGTGCCGGAGAAGGCGAGTTTCACCAGGGAGGTCTCATCGGTGGTGATTTCAACACGGAGATCCGCGTCGGCTCTGAGTTCCTCGATGAGGTTCACCAACTGATCAAGCGCATCGGTCAGGGCCAGCTCGGTGACGATGGGTTCACGTCGTTCCAACATCGGCTCCTCCCCGGCGGAAGGTCTGTGGGGGAATGGCCCGTCCTGAGCACGGGCGCCAACCAGCCCGCCGGCGGCATTGTGACATGTTGCAACGCCGGTTCCCACCGCAGGCGTGGCGCTCAGGCTGGCGGCAGCGGAATGGGACCGGAGGAAGACAGGTTGGAGTTGCCGGCCGCCGGCAGCAGGGGCGGCATCTCGCCGGTTTGGTAGGAGCGGCCGATCTGGGGCAGCACCCACTCGCTGACAGTGGTGTTGCGGGCGTAGGTCACGGTGTTCACTGGGTGGAGAGAGGCGGGAGGCGCCGATCGGCCGGTTACAGTTTAGCTCAGGTGCGGATGACTTTAAGGGGAGCGAGGGAGGCGACCGACCGGCCGTTGAATGGACCGGCGGATAGAATGTGCCGCATGCTTTGTGCCGTACATAACTATACGGGCCACAAGGAGCATCATAGCGCGGTTGGATGTACGTCTGGACGACGAGCAACGGCGACGATTGGATGAAATCGTTGAGCACTCCGGCCGGCCCATCTCCGAGGTGGTGCGTGGCCTGATTGACGAGGCATATGAGGCCGTGATGCGCGAGCGGCGCTGGGAGGCGGCGCGGCGTTTGGCAGCGCTGGGAGGCGAGAACCCACCGGAACCTGCGGAGTTGGCCAGGGAACTGGAGGCGGCGCATGACCCTGGCGGTCTTCAATGACGCCAACTTGCGGATGTCCGTTACTGGTTGACCGCCAGCGGCACGATATGGATAGTGCCTCGGTGTGCTTGTTTTTCACATGATTCCGGAAAACCCAAGCACGGTGTCGGCCGCGGTCAATGGTAGTATCGAGCGTAAGGAGATTTCCCATTGGGTGACCCTGGAGGGACAGGAGATTGAGATCGATAGTCGCGGCGATTTGCGTATTCGGGATGCTGTGCATCATCGGTTGCGCCAATCCTCCACGGCCTGTGGAGGTTGAAGTAACCCGAGAAGTGCCGGTAACGCGGCGAGTGGAAAACGTCACGGTCAGCGAGGTCACCCGGGAAGTTCCCGTCATCGTGGAAGTGGAAGTCACCAGGGATGTGCCGGTCACTCGCCTGGTTACTCCGATCCCGCAGGCCGATGAGCGGTCGGGCGGCCAGCTCGATGACGTGGAGCTTCGCATCATCGCCATCAACGACTTCCACGGTCATATCGCCACGTCCTCGGATTCCTTCGGTGGCGTCGGTCGCGCCGATTACCTGGCCGCCAACATAGCGGCCGCCCGGGCCGGCGTTGACAACTCGGTGTTCGTGTCCGCCGGCGACCTCATCGGTGCGTCTCCTCTCATCTCGGCCCTTTTCCATGACGAGCCCACCATCGAAGCCATGAACCTCATGGGCCTGGACTTCAACGCGGTGGGCAACCACGAATTCGATGAAGGGCCCGCCGAGTTGCAGAGGATGCAACACGGCGGCGCACACCCTGCCGATGGCGACCTGGACGGCGACCCTTTCGGCGGTGCGGACTTCCAGTTACTCGCTGCCAACGTCATCGCCGACGCCACAGGTAGGGTCATCTTCCCAGCGTACGCCGTCCGCGACTACCGGGGGATCAAGGTGGCGTTCATCGGGATGACCCTGGAGGGCACTCCCAAAATAGTGGCCCGCTCCGGTGTTGCCGGCCTGACCTTTCAGGACGAGGCGGAAACGGTCAACGCCCTGGTTCCCCAGTTGCAGCAGGAGGGGATTGAAGCCATCGTCGTGCTGCTTCATGAGGGCGGATTTTCCGATGGCGGTCAGAACGACTGCGGTACCGGGCTCACTGGCCCGGTGGCCGAGGTGGCAGCAAGGTTGGACGACGCGGTGGATGTGGTGATAGCGGGGCACACCAACGACGAGTTCATCTGCGAGATCGACGGCAAGTGGATCACCATGGCCGACGGTCGCGGCCGGCTGTTCACCATCATCGACGCGGTGCTGGATCGGGACAGCAGGGACCTTGTGGTGCGGTCAATAGAGAACCGACCCAATTCCCAGGCCGGTGTGACGCCGGTTCACGCGGTGACTGCCCTCATCGACCGGTACGAGGTCTTGGCGGCGCCCCGCGCCAATGAGGTGGTGGGCGTCGTAAGGGCCGACATCACCCGACAGCAGAACGACGCCGGAGAGTCCGGCTTAGGCAACCTGATCGCTGACGCTCAGCTGGCGGCAACCAGTGGCGCGGATACCGGAGGCGCGGTGGTGGCTTTCATGAACCAAGGGGGCATCCGGGAAGATATCCGTTTCAATGCATCCGACGGTGAAGCCGATGGGGAGTTGACATTCGGGGAGGCTTTCGCGGTGCATCCTTTCGGCAACAGTCTGGTCGCCATGTCCCTGACGGGCGCCCAGATCCATGAGCTGCTCGAGTCTCAGTTCGCATACCCTGAGGCGGGCACCAGGAGGGTGCTGCAGGTCTCCGGCAGGTTCCGATATACCTGGGACGCGGCGCGGCCTATCGGCTCCAGGGTGGACCCGGTGAGCATCACGATTGACGGCGTGCCGATCGAGCCCAACGAAGCCTACCGGGTCACCGTGAACAGCTTCCTGGCGGGCGGTGGCGACGGCTTCAGCGTACTCACCAAGGGTACCGAGCGGACCGGCGGCGAGATCGACCTTGACGCGCTGGTCAGCTATTTCTCCCAATTTGATGCGGTCTCTCCCGTCCGGCTGGACCGGATCACACGCGTGAACTGAGTTCCGCCTTGGCCCAAGTCGATTCTCGACTTTGTACAAAATCGAGACAAATTACAAGGACAGGGTAAGCTCGACCAAATCACTACAAGAGGTAGATTATGGCTACCCTGCCGCAGTCATTGTAACCCTGCTGCTGCCCTTTGAGCATCTGTTCGGCCGCCGGACCTGGCGCAAGGCCCAACTCCTGGTGATGGGAGCGATTCTGTCTCCCGGGAAGCGCACGGTGTCCTCGGCGCTGAGCATCCTGGGGATCGGTCAGCGCGGCGACTTCGCCATCTATCATCAGGCGCTCAACCGTGCCCGATGGTCGCCGCTGCAACTGAGCCGGGTGCTGTTGCTGGTGGTGGCTGGGCGCCTGGGTTCATCCACCGAGCCTTTGCTGGGCTTTACGCAATTCAAGCGGCGTAAGCTAGGGAATCCACCATTCGGTGGTACAAGTCGGCGGGGAGTTCCTGAA
>JAGWBI010000013.1 GCA_021295965.1 Dehalococcoidia bacterium
TCCCCACCAGCGCGACGCTGACGGCGGGGTTCGACAGCACCCAGCGCAACGCCAGGTGGGGCATATTCTTGCCTCTTGCTTCGGCGATGGGTTTCAAGTCTTCGACGACCCGCAGGTTGCGTTGGAAATGCTCCTCGGCGAATACGCCCACGTTCCAGCCGGGCCGGCCGCCGGTGCTGCGCCAGTCGTTGCCGCCGAAGGTGGTATCCGCGGACATCGTGCCGGTCAGCAGCCCAAAGGCCAACGGCCCATAGACCATCACGCCGGCGCCCTGCTCCACGCAGTAGGGAAAGATTTCTTGCTCCATGCGCCGGTCGAACATATTGAGGCCATACTGCACGACGTCCACGCTGCGGACCGCCTCACATTCCTTGATCTGCTCCAGGGTGAAGTTGGAGACGCCGACGGCTCGCACCTTGCCCTGGTGTACCAGCCCATCCAGCGCGTGCATGGTCTCGTCGAAGGGGGTATTGACGTCGGGCCAGTGGATGAGCAGCACGTCCAGGTAGTCGGTGCCAAGGTTTTGCAGGCTCTGCTCCACGGAGGCGAGGATAGACAACGCCCGGCTGTCGCGGCCCTTGGGCCGGTCGGCGTAACCCACGCCGCACTTGGTGACGACGACAACGTCCTTGCGCCGGCTGCCCAGGGCCTTGCCCAGCACCACCTCCGACTTGCCTCTGCCGTAGGCCGGCGCGGTGTCGAAACAATTGATGCCCAGATCGATGGCCCGGTTCACGGCGGCATCCAGCTCGGAACCGGACACGTCACCATAGGTGCCGCCCATCTCCCAGCACCCGAAGCCGAGCGCCGAAACCGTCATGTCAGTGGGTCCGAAACGTCGGTATTCCATAGCGCCTCACTCCAAATTGGGCCACACGCCCCGGCTGGGGAAGTAGATTGGGTAGGTGACCGAACCGGGTTCGCCTCGGTTAACTTCCCGGCGGGGGGTCATTGAATTCGCGCCCTTCGGCAGCCGCCCTCATGCGCGCCTCGTTCCACTGCTGCCACCGCTCGCGTTCCGCGGCGGCGCCCGCGGCGGCCCCCGCAGCTTTTATCTCTTCCAGCTCCCGCCGTCGCTTCTCCCTATCCTTGCCGATTAATGACAAAGTGTAAAACACTCTGAAGCCTCCTTCCGCCAGCACCGCTATTATGCCGTAAGAAATGGCGCCCAAGCCTGCCATCTCTGCGGCCATGTCCCAGTGGTCCCAAAATCGCGGCTGGCTCGTCCAGAACCACGTCATGAGTGCGGCGCCGAATGGCGAGGCCGCAAAATGCCTGACTTGCCACCCTTCCGGCTGTATTAGCCAATCCCAGAGGTGGCGAGGTATTGACTTGATCCCGTCGCGAGTGCCGCGCCACACCATGACTTGATTTTACCATGCTGATTTTGCCGGCCCATTGACGACGTTACTCCAGGTTGGGCCACACCCCCCGGCTGGGCGACACGCCCTCGTAGGCGTGGGCGATCCGGAACAGGTTGCCCTCCTCCCACGGCCGGGCGATAAACTGGAGGCCGATGGGCAGGCCGAGCTCGCTGAAGCCGCAGGGCACGGTGATGGCCGGGAAGCCGGTGGAGTTCATCGGGCTGGTGTTGCGGGAGACGTGACCGGAGCCGGGGCCGCGCACCTTCTGGCGACGCCCTTCCGCCTCCAGGGTGTCCGCGTCGATGCGCGGGGCCGGCAGCGGCGTGGTCGGCGTCACCAGGAAGTCCACCTCCTGCAAAACGCGGGCGTGCTCCTCCTTGATGAGACGCTGCACCTTCATGGCTTTGGAGTAGTCCCGGCCCAGCACGAACTGGCCGGCCAGCGTGCGATACAGCGTGTCCGGGCCGTAGTCCTCGCGGTTGGAGGTGATGTAGGGCTCGTGGGTGACCACGCTGTCGGCCATGCTGGAGAAGCGCAACGCGCCGGCGTACTGCATGGTGGGCACGCTGACCTCGCGGGTGACGACGCCCAGCTCTTCCAGGGCGGCGATGGCCGCGCGCACGGCGGCCTCCACCTCGGGATCCAGGTGGTCGTAGTAGTAGTTGGACGGTATGCCCATGGTGAGGCCGCTGATGCCGCGCTCCAGGATGAGAGCGTAGTCGTCCACCGGAACCGGCACGGTGCTGGGATCCAGCGGGTCGTAGCCGGCGATGGCCTGCAGCACCAGCGCGCTGTCCCGCACGGAGCGGGTCATGGGGCCGATGTGGTCGCCGTTGAAGCTGGTCACCAGCAGCCCGCGTTGGCTGACGCGCCCGAAGGTCTGCTTCAGGCCCACCACGCCGCAGAACGCGCCGGGCAGCCGTACCGAGCCGCCCAGGTCGGTGCCCAGGGAGGCGAAAGTCACGCCGGCGGCCACGTTGGCCCCGCCGCCGCCGCTGGAACCGCCGGGGATGTGGTCCACGTTCCAGGGGTTGTGCACCGCCCCGTAGTGAGGGTTGTTGGAGGTTGCGCCGGCGGCGAACTCCTCCAGGTTCTCCTTGCCGAGGATAATCGCGCCGGCTTCCTTGCAGCGTCGGACGACTTCAGCATCCTCGTCGGGCACGTGGTCTCGCAGCACCTTGGTGCCCAGGGTGGTGTTGATGCCGCCGGTGGCGATGTTGTCCTTGATGCCGATGGGGATGCCGTGGAGCGGCCCCCGGTACTCCCCGCGAGACAGGGCGTCCTCGGCTTCCTCGGCCTGGGCCAGGGCTTGCTCCCGCATGATCGTGATGAATGAGTTGAGCGTTGGCTGCTGCCTTTCAGCCTCAGCCAGCGCCGCCTCCGTGAGGTCAACGGGAGAGACCTCCCGCGCCTGGATCATGGGAGCGACTTCGGAAATGGTCAGCTTGAGCAGTTCGGAGCTAGGCATCGGCTTCTCCTCCTCCATCCGCCGGCCGGAGCAGGCGCGCGGACATCACGTCGGACAGGTCGAGATCACGCAGGTTCTGCAACTCGGTCAAGTAGTTCTCCAGCTCCGGCTTGACCAGCTCCAGCTCAGCGTCGGACAGCTCGAACCCGCCGTATTCGGCAATAATGCGCTTCATGGTTTCGTCGGAAATCGGCATTCGCCACACCTCCCGGTACGGTAGAGGTTACGTACGTTACGCGGGAGTGTACACGCCGAGCGCGGGGGATGCCAACCCGCAGACTGCGAGCATCGGAGCAGGGTACGGCTATTCTTGTAGCGCGTCGACCAGGCGGGATCCACAGCGGACCAATTGGATGGCCACGGACTGTCCTCGGAAGTTAATCCGGCTTGAAGGCCTCCGGAGATTCGTGATCTCATCGCGATGCAAACCGCGGTCATGCGCTGCGACGGGGTAGAACCTGACCGGTGCGCCGGGTGGTACGAGTTCATTCGCGATGACAGCACCACCACGTAATTGCGCCAGAAACTCACTGGCCCTTTTCCTGCCAGTGGTCAATTCAACAGGGACAACCCATGAACCCGAATTTGCGTCGTTGCCGCCGATAAACAGGTAATCGCAGCGTTGACGGTCACGTACGATTTGCGCCGCCGCGTCGTCTTCCAGATGGATTAATACCGAGGGCTGGGGTGTTCCTTCCAGTAGAAGGGTGCAACCACTATCGCTACACCTGGTTACTTGGCAGCGCGGGTCGGTTCGGGTCCGCACTGCCTCCACTGCCGACGCCGGCGTCATTCGCCCCGCTCGATACGGTTGGTAATGAGTGCCCAGCGGTTGTAGAGAGCTTCTGATACCAACCCGAACTTGGACGGGAATGTGCCCGTTTCCTCTTCAAGAGGAATTTCCCGAACCATAGATCCTCCCTCTTTCCCGTTCGGCTCGAATAACCATGCGCCTACTTCGTCCGGGCTAAGGGCCAGATCAGCCCCCTCAATTCCTTCGCGACGCTCCGGGGGAAGTTCCGACAACTTGACCAGGTTCGCTAACTCCTCCAGCACCCATTCGCTGTGGGTGGTGATGATGATGCGGATATCGGCTTTCACCGCTGCGGCGAGCAGGCGCGTGAATTCGACCTGTGCCTCTGGGTGGAGGTGAGACTCTGGCTCTTCGATGATGAGGGTATCGCCTGGTTGGACCACATGGCGGAAGTAGAGAACAACGGGGGCTAATTCCGCGACCATCGATGAGGCGTTCATCAAGGGCAGATCACGCTGCCAGTCATTTGGTCTGTACAAAAACGAAGGAAACCCTACAGGGTTGTTTTCGATGCGGATTGTGCCTTTCAGCACGTCCTTTTCGATGCGATACGCGATCAACGAATCCGTCTCCTGCGGCATGTTTGCGCTGCCAATGCTAATCAGTCGATCGAGAAAGTCGCCAATTACGCCAGTAAAAATCCTCATTGGCGATTCATTCGGGCCGGATGAACCAGACCCACTGAGTATCAATATACGCACCAGATTTTGAAGCGAGTGCATGACAGTAGCACGATCGGCCGGAAGGTAATGCGTATAGAGACCGAGAGGACCTACGCTGCGGGAGAGCACGATGCCGCTGAGAGCAGCCAACTGCAAATTGGCGCTAAAGAGCCGTAGGTCCTCGGTGTCTTCTGGTGACAGAAAAAACGAACGTGATTGGAGGCGCTGCATGATGCTGACTGGTACAGCGGTCGGTTTTAACATCTCGACACGGGTTCCGTCGCTTGAAAACTCGATTTCGTACTGGAAAGTATCTCCGTAATCGGACATATGTACCACAGCACAACGCATTGGAGATCCTGAGATGCCCCCTTTCGGATAATGAACTATGCCAGAAGCCTCATCAGTCCCAAAGCATCTTATTATGGCCTCTTCCAAAACCTCTCTCGAGCGACCTATTCCATCTAGAACTTTGCCAACCAAGTCAGCGACTACCTTCTGCAGTTCTGAAGGAGGCGACACAGACGCAGACTGGCTGGTTAGTTCTGTTCTGAATCGTTCCATGCTGACCCATCGATAAAGGTCATCGACTTCCGACACGGACAACGCGACGTTGGTGAGGTACCTCAGGTTAGTTGGCCGGTGGAAAGAGGTCTGACCGGGTCTCCTTGAAGTGACAACCGGTCCAGAAAAGGAACCGAAAAATTGATTCAGCGCATAGATCAGGACGGCCAAATACGACTTGCCCGTGTTGCTCGGCCCTACGAAAACCGTCATCGGCCGCAGCTCGACCGTGCCCTCGGCGATGGGGCCGAAGTTGGTGACCTCCAGTTTGAGGTGCTTGGTTTCGGGTGCAGCAGGCATGACGGAATGGTCCCGCGTCGGCAGTTATGCGACTACGATGCCATTCTAGCAGACGGGTTTGCTCACGCTGCGAGATTGCCGCGCTTCGCTCGCAACGACCGGTCGAGCGAAACTGGGCGTCGTTGCCCAGAAGGGCCCGGCTGCTCCCGTGGGCGGCTACTGCGGTGCCTTGGGGTTCGGACTCACTGGTCCGAGTGGATTGGCTGCGGGCTAAGGTCTCGCCATGCGGTAGCCAACACCGTGCTCCGTGAAGATGTATGTGGGCTTCCTGGCGTTGTCCCGAAGCTTCTGGCGTAGGGACTTTATGTAGGAGCGCAGGAGCTGGGACTCCCCTGAATACCCCGGTCCCCAAACCTTGTGCAGCAACATGTCCTGCGTGAGAACCCGGCCCGCGGAATTGCAGAGCTCGGTGAGCAGTTTGTACTCCGTGGCCGTCAGCTGCACCGGTTGCCCCGATACGTTGACGGTTCGCTCATCGAAATTGATTGCCACTTCCCCCAACTGGAACGTGCGGTTGCCGGCAGGTTTTCCGCCGGCGTTCGACCTCCGAAGTGTCCCCCTTATCCTTGCGATCAGTTCCGAAGGCGAAAACGGCTTTACCATATATCCGTCCGCCCCCATTTCGAAAGCGCGCACGACGTATTCCTCATCGTCCCGGTCACAGAATACAATCGCCGGCAGGTTCAGGGGTTTCCCGGCGGCACGCAAGGCGCGGAAGGACGCTTCTTCTCGGCCAGCGATGTCCAGGAGAATCAGCTTCGGCCTTTCCGACGACGCCAGTTGCTCAATCTCATCCAGGCCAAATGTCTCCACGGTCCCATAGCCCGCGTCGAGCAGGACTCTGCGGACTGTGCGCAGCAATTCGGGTTCTTCGATTGAGACGAGTATCTGCGTCTTGTCCGTCGGCGCTGGCATTGGCTCGCTGGCAATTCTCGGCATTGCGGAGAGTTGAATTTCGTCCGCGTCTTCCACTGATGGGAGCGTGAAGGTCATGGTCAACCGACCTTCTTGTTCATCAACTTCAGTACCGATTCGCCCTCCATGAGCCTCAATAACGCCACGGCAGAAGGAGTACGCCAGACCTTCGCCCTGGGACGCCATGTCAACAAATTTGTCATGGGAACGGGCAATCTGTTTGAAAAGCAGCGGAGGCGCGTCATGCTCAGCTTCGCGTGGAAGATCTGCGGGCCGGTCGAACGAGCCTGCCACGGACAATGAGATTGCGACGTGGATACCCATCTTCGAAGCGGCTACTTTGATCGGCAGCGACTCGTTTGAGTGGTTCGCGACCTGGCGCAGCAAATTATGCAGTACCTGGCTCATGCGCTGCTTGTCCACCAAAATTTTAGGCAGCCCAGCCGGAATGTCCAATTGCACGGTGACCGCGGAGTGGTCTCTCAGAAACCCTCCACAGGACTGATGTATCAACCCTGCTACATCCGTTGACTCGGTAGCCACCGATAATTTTCCAGTCTCGAATTGGGTCAGTTCGATGAGGCTGTTGAGCTGACTGCGCATCAGGTCCGTCTGCTGGTCGATGATACGCAGGAGTTGCAGCGGCTCGGTCGGGACCATCGACTCAACTATGTCTTTGAGTGCGGCGGCGGAACCCTTGATGCTTATCAAAGGCGTTCTCAGTTCTTCGCTCACCATCGCCAGGAATTCAACCTGCTTCCGATCCAGATCATCCAGGGATGTCATGTCCTGCACGACGGACACCACCGACACTATCTCCCCTGACTCGGAGAAGATTGGCGCGGCGCTTAGCAGGGTGGTAATCGCGTTCCCGTTCGGGGCCTGGATCACGATTTCCTCTGCCGGCACAGTCTCGCCGATTTGAAGCGCCCTGGTGGCCGGAAGATCCATGTAGGTGACTTCTCGCCCGTCCGCTCGTCGAAAGGACAACACTTCGAAAACGTTGTCCATGGAACTTTCGGGCATCTCAAGGGTGTCTATCAAGCGCAGGAGTTCCTGGTTCATATAGGCCACCTCACCCCCGCGCACGTCAAAGACGATGACTCCCATCGGAGAGATGTCCAGCAGCGTCTCGAGATCCGCCTTTGCGCTGTGTTCAGCTTCATATCTACGGGCGTTGGCGATTATCGACGCGGCCCGCGCGGCAAACATCGCCGCTATGTTCTCATCTTCATCCGTAAACTCCGGTCCGCCGTCTTTGTCCACGAGACAAATGCTGCCGATACGTTCGTCGCGATGGCAGATCGGCATACCCAGGAAAGTCTCGAAGAGCGCGTGTTCTGGCTGAAGACCTGCATATTCAGGTTGGGCAACCCTATCCTTCAGCCGGACCGGGCCCTTTATCTCATTCAGATAGCCCAGCATTCCGAGACCTTCGGGCGATTGTGTCAAGCGTTCACGCTCTTCGTCTGTTCCTCCCGATACGTAAACGTCGCCAATCCCACCCGCGTTATCAAAAGTCAGGAGCGCACCGTACCGGGCGCCGGTGAGCTTTCAGGCGCTGTTGACAACTTCCTGGAGAACATCCTCGGCGCCAAGGTTTTCGGAGATGCTGATGCTTGCCCGGCTCAATCCGGCAAGCCGATCCTTCAGAGCGTCAATTTCCTGCCGGAGCGTTTCCGTTTCGGTGATTGCGGCATTCGCCTGGAAAAGACTCATCGTCGTCCTCGCGGATCGGTGTGGATTGTGGAACAACCTACCCAACTACATCATTGCCCTACACAACCCAGCGTAGATTCGGCAAGATATGTCGCCCAGGGAACGTTCCTTAAGCAAGTAAACCGCGCGTGCGCCTTCAGAGTTGATGCTCACAGGGCTGAGAGTCGGCGGACGAGTCATAATACCAATCATTAATGTGAAATATATACAGACAACATATGATTTCAAAGATTTGTTCACAATATCTTCACAATTGGTCCCTTGAAAATTCATACATATATCACGTTCGCCCTTTCCTGATCTCGAAGGAGAAAACCGTGGTGCTTTGCCACTTCGCGATCGATTCAACACAAGGCAACGCCCGACTGCTGCCTCCGCAATGGCTTCAGGTGGGCGGCTCCGCTATGGCGCGAGTGGAGCCGTTGGCGTTATAGTTATCCAACGTCCGGCAACAGCGAATTCCCCCTCCAACCATGACCACTTCCTCGCAAGTCTATTATCGCAAGTGGCGGCCCGGCACGTTCAGCGACCTGGCCGGACAGGATCACGTTGGCAACACCTTGCGGCAAGCCGTTATGCAGGGGCGCGTCAGCCATAGCTACCTGTTCTGCGGCACCCGGGGCAGCGGCAAGACCACCACCGCCCGCGTACTCTCCAAGGCCATCAACTGCCTTAATCCACAAGAAGGCGATCCCTGCGACGAATGCGCCATCTGCGTGTCGATCAACGAGGGACGCAACCTGGACGTCATCGAACTGGACGCCGCCAGCAACCGGGGAGTGGAGGAAATCCGCGAGATCCGCGACAAGGTGCATTTCCAGCCGGCCCAGAACCGGCGCAAGGTCTATATCATCGACGAAGCCCATATGCTGACCCGGGAGGCGTCCAACGCCTTTCTGAAAACGCTGGAGGAACCGCCGGCCCACGTCATCTTCATCCTCTGCACCACCGAGGCCGACCGCATCCTGCCCACCATTCTCTCCCGCTGCCAGCGTTACGACTTCCGCCGCTTGCCGGGGCAGACCATCTACGACCGGCTGGCCTACATCACCGACCGGGAGGGCGTGGCGATACAGCCCGACGCCCTGCGCATGGTGTCCCGCAACGCCGGCGGCTCCATGCGCGACGCTCTGAATATGCTGGAGCAACTGGCCGTATCCGCAGACCGGGAGATCACCCTGCGGGACGTTGAGGACGCCCTGGGCATCGTGCGCAGCGACGCCTACCTATCCTTGGCGCAGCAGATGCTGGCCGGCGATACCTCGGGCGCGCTGGAGACCATCAACCAGGTGGTGTGGGAAGGCGGCGAACCCCGCCAACTGCACCGGCAGACCCTGGACATCCTGCGGGCCATGCTCCTGCTGGCATGGGACGCCGGCGATACCCTGGACCTGCCCGACGACACCCTGGCCGGCCTCCGTGCGGCGGTGCAGAAGACCGACGCGGCCAACATCCTGCGGGCGGTCCGCATCTGGGGCGAGGCCAACCTGCGCTACGACGCGCCGTCGTCCCTGCCTTTGGAAATCGCCGCCGCCGAGATCTGCCGGCCTGCGCCCGTGGCCAATAACGCTGCGCCGGCCATCGCTGCCGAACCGCCGGCGCAGCCCCAGCCTCAATCCGCCGGAGGCGGACGCGCGCCACAGCCCCAACGGGGAAGGGAGCCGGCCCGCAACGACCCGCCGCCGTCCGCCAGAGGCGGACAACGCCCGGCCTCCGGGCCACCGCCATCACCGTCGCGTCAGCCGCCACCCGGCAACGGTGGCCCTGCTCCGGCCCGCTCACCCACGCCAGCGGCCGCACCCGACAGCCTGCAGGGACGCTGGGGAGAAGTGGTACGGCGACTGGGCCGGGAAAAGGGCAGCAAGTACAATCTGGGCGCGCTACTGCGGGATTGCCGCCCTGATGGCGTTCGCCTGGGCGACGACAACGCCACGCTGGTATTGCCCTTCAGCAACGCCGCCAACCTGGACCGGATGCAGGAAGAACTGAACGACCCCCGGGTTCGTGATACTATTGAACAAGCCATAGAGCAGTGTTTTGGCGAACGTCACCCCTTCACGGTGACGCTGGCCGGCGCCAACGGCGACAATGGTCGCCAAACCCGCAGTTCCGTCCAGGACAGCCCTCTGTACCGCACCGCCATCGGCCTGGGAGCGCGTCCCATCGAGGAAAACTGAAAGGCCAGGAAAAACTGACCGGCGAGGAAACCCAGCAGGAGGCCCAGACCTAACCATGATGAACCGCAAGATGATGCGCCAGGCCCAGCAGTTGCAGAACCGTTTGGCCAAGGCCCAGCAGGAACTGGAAGAGATGAGCGTGGAGGGATCCGCCGGCGGCGGCGTGGTCCGCGTTACCATGACCGGCAAGCAGGAAGTGACCGAGGTGATCATCGAGCCGGAGGCCGCCGAGGACATCGACCTGCTGCAGGATCTGGTCGCCGCTGCCGTCAACGACGCCTTCACCCGTACCCAGGAGCTGGCCGCCCAGAAGATGGGCGCCGTCACCGGCGGGATGAACATACCGGGCCTGTTTTAGATCCGTTATGCCGGACCTGGTATCGGCGGGCAGGGGCGAATAATTATTCGCCCCTGCATATGCTGCATATTCCGGTCCAAGCATCGTGCCCAGGGAGCGGAGTGTACCTCAGCCCGGTGAGGGACACACTCTGCCAGAGACCATCACCGCCGGCGGCGTCACCCGATGGCTGACCAGGCATTTGCGTGATAACCCAGACCCTGGCGTTACAAACAACAGGATTCAACACGTTCTGGAACATTGGATTGTCCGGGGAATTTGCAGAGACGGACGAAGCAGCCGAGAAGCGATGGTCTATTGGGGAATTGTTCCTGGCCGAAAAGTTCCGTTGCGGATTGCCGTTTCGCTCGACGACCAAGAGATCATAACGGCCCACTTCGACAAACGCGCCGCCAAGCGGATTGAAGATGAAGGCCGTCCCTGGTTTCAAAGGCGTTGCAGAGACTTGGAGGTGCGCGATGGAGGTTAAGTACTACCCCGAAGACGATGCTCTGATTATGGACATTGCCCGTGGAGGATGCAGTGGAGCCACTTTGCGGGAGGACTTCGGCGTCATACTCGTGTTTGAAAGTGAAGGAAACGAGAATATTGCAAGAGTGCGTGTGCTGAATGTCAGTGACTTCCTTCCCTTGAGCGCGGAACGGGGCTACGACGCCGACACCGACACTCTGACGCTGGGCGACAAGCCTGCTGCCGATTTTCACGTGGTGGACAACGGTGACTTCGTGAGTTACCGGCAGTGGTTTGACGACGGAAGTGAATGGGACGTCGTGGCGGTGGAATTGCGGCGGGCTTCGGCGCATCTGGCGCCCGTTCTGGGACGCTTGGTCACAGCCGGCGCCGGTCAGCACAGGGTAATCGTCGGCCCGTCGGCATAAGCATCATGGTCAGCGAGGGGAGTGAGCCTCAGCCCGGTGAGAGACACACTCTGCCGGCGACCATCACCGCCGGCGGCGTCACCCGATGGCTCACCAGACATTTGCGCGAGAACCCCCACGCCGGCGTTACTGCCAACAGAATTCAACACGTTCTTGAGAATTGGGTTGTCCGAGGAATTTGCACAAACAGCGAGGGCAACGTGACCATGACCTATTGGGGATTTGTCCCCGGCAGAAGCGCCATGTTGCGGGTTCCCGTTTCACTGGATGACCGGGAGGTCATAACAGCCGTCTTTGACGATTCCGCAGCTGGACGCGTCAGGCAGCAAGCATTGCCCTGGTTTCATCGCCGTTGCAGAGATCTGGAGGTAAGGGATGCAGGTTAAGTATTACCCCGAAGAGGATGTGCTAATCATAATCGCATCCCGTTACGGGCGTAGTGGAGGCACGTTGCGGGATGACTTTGGTGTCATCTTCGCACTTGAGGACGAGGGCGTCGAAAACATAACAAGGGTTGACTTACATCGCGCCACTCGCTTCCTTCCGTTGAGCGCGGAGCGAGGCTACGATGCCGACGGCGATACCCTGACGCTGGGCGACAAGCCTGACGCAGATTTTCGCGTGGTGGACAACGGCGATTTCGTCAGTTACCGGCAGTGGTTTGACGACGGCAGCGAATGGGACGTCGTAGCCGTCGATTTGCGGCGGGCGTCGGTGCATCTGGCGCCGGTTCTGGCCGCCCTGTCCCAGCCGACGCCGGTCGGCGGAGAGTGAGCACCGGCGCGGCGGAGTAAGCATAATGGTCAGCGAGTACAATCCGGGCACGGCTCGTTCTCTGAACCGGCTCATTGAGGAACTGCACCGGCTGCCCGGCATTGGCCCCAAAAGCGCCCAGCGCATCGCCGACCATATCGTCCAGATCCCGGCGGAAGAGGTCCGGTCGCTGGCCGATGCTATTGTTGCGGCCAAGGACGGCCTCCTGTTCTGCGACGAATGTCGCAACCTAACCGATGCCTCGCCCTGCGAGATTTGCTCCAACCCTCAGCGCAACCGGGAGCAGATCTGCGTCGTCGAGGAGCGGCGCGACCTGGTGGCCCTGGAACGCACCCACGCCTACCGGGGGTTGTATCACGTCCTCCACGGCGTGCTGTCGCCGCTGAACGGCGTCGGCCCGGAGGACATCCATCTGCCGCAACTCTTCGACCGTCTCCAGGGGACGGACAGCCCGTTCCAGGAACTCATCGTCGCCACCAACCCCACGCTGGAGGGGGACGCCACCGCCGACTTCATCAACCGCCGCCTGGCCGGCGCGGGCATACGCATCACCCGCCTCGCTCGCGGCCTACCCGTGGGCGGCTCGCTGGAGTTCGCCGACGAAACCACCCTCAGCCGGGCGCTGGCCGGACGCAGCGCGCTGGAATAGGGCCGCCGCAACCGCGCCGCGTACGCAGGTAACATGACCCTCCCCCGAACCTACCGCACCGTCGGCCTCACGCTCCGGAAAACCCCCGTCGGCGAGGCTGATCTGGTGTCGGCCATCTACACCAGGGAACACGGCAAGCTGGAATTGCTGGCCCGGGGCGCGCGGCGGCTGACCAGCAGGCTGATGGGCCACTTTGAGCCGCTGACCCTGCTGCGCCTCTCCGTCGCCCGGGGCCGCTCGCTGGACATCGTGGCCGAGGCCGAGGTGGTCACTGCCTTCCCGGAGGTCAAATCCGACTATGCCGTTACCGCTCGCGGCCTGTACGTGGCCGAGTTGGTGGACGCCTTCAGCGCATTGTCCGCCCCCAACCCGGAGCTGTTCGACCTGGCGGTGCAGACGCTGGAAGCCGTCGGCGACCACCCGACCGCCGAGCTGCTCCTGCGTTACTTCGACCTGCAACTGCTGGCGGGGTCCGGCTTCCTGCCCGAACTGTATCAATGCGTGGAATGCGGTGAGGAACTGGAACCGGAACGGCACCGCTTCGCCGTCGGAGCCGGCGGGACGCTGTGCCCGGATTGCGGCCCGCCCGACGTCATCGTCCGCTCGCTGTCGCTGCCGGCCCTCAAGGTGCTGCGCCTGCTCCACCGCACGGAAGCAGTGGGCCGGCTGCCGGATCTGAACATTCCGGCGGCAATCCAGCGCGAAGTCCACGGCGTATTGACCGCGACGCTGCAATACTGGATGGATAGGCAGGTTCGGACGCAGGCTTTCCTGGACGCCGCGAAATTGCCCTGAAACTCGGCGGAAAATTCGTTGACTTATCCACAAGGTATGGCGTAAAAAGCCGTCATACAAATTCTCCGAACCCTATGTAAAGTACCTGTCCATATTTGAGTCGCCTATCTGCCATCGCGGTAATGATGGCAAAGGTTCCGTGGCGATCCGTTCCACGGAAAACAATAACCACATACCGAACGAAACGACATCACAAAATAATAATCGTCGCATTGCTCGCAATGACGAGCCGTCGTACGCGCGAAGCGCCCATTGGGAGCGTGTTGGGGGTGAACCCGTGTTCGAGAAGATATTGGTAGCCAACCGGGGCGAGATTGCCGCCCGGATCATCCGGACCTGCCAGCGCCTGGGCGTCGCCACCGTCGCCGTCTATTCGGAGGCCGATGCCGGCGCCGTGCATACGCAGATGGCGGAACAAGCCGTGTGTATCGGCGGCGCGGCGGCATCGGAGTCCTACCTGAACATCAACGCCGTGCTGGACGCCTGCCGGGATACGGGAGCGCAGGCGATTCATCCCGGCTACGGATTCCTGTCGGAAAACAGCGAGCTGGCCCGCCGCTGCAAAGACGCCGGTGTGGTGTTCATCGGTCCCGGTGAGGAAGTGCTGAACCAGATGGCCGACAAGCTCTCCGCCCGCCGGGTGGCCCGCAAGTCGGGGCTGCCCGTCATGCCCGGCACCGAGGAGCCGGTCAGCGACGACGAGGCCATCACCCGCGCGTGGGAGTTGGGTTTCCCCATGATGGTCAAGGCCACCGCCGGCGGCGGCGGCATCGGTATCCACGTGGTTCATTCCATGGCCGAGCTGGAACCCATCATCCAGCGCACCCGCAAGACTGCCCAGGCCGCCTTCGCCGACTCCAGGCTCTTTTACGAGCGTTACCTGCAGGATGCGTCCCACATCGAAGTGCAGATCATCGCCGACCAGTACGGCAGCGTGCTGCACCTGTATGAGCGGGACTGCTCCATCCAGCGCCGCAACCAGAAGCTCATCGAAGAAACGCCGGCTTCGGCCAAGCTGTCCGCCGAGGTCCGGGAGCAGGTCGGCCGCCTGGCCCGCCAGCTGGGCCGCGAGGTCGGCTACACCAACGCCGGCACCGTGGAGTTCCTCGTGACCGACGACGGCCATTTCTACTTCCTGGAGATGAACCCCCGTTTGCAGGTGGAGCACGGCGTCTCGGAACTGATCACCGGACAGGATATTGTGGAGCTGCAATTGCAGTCCGCCGCCGGCATTCGTTTCGATATTCGCCAGCGCGACATCCGGGCCAACGGCCACGCCATCGAGGCCCGCGTCTATCCGGAGGATCCCGATACCTTCATGCCCAACGTGGGCGTAGTAACCGGCCTGCACCTGCCGGAAGGAGACAACGTCCGCGTGGACACCGCGCTTTGCGTCGGCTACGAGGTTTCGCTACACTACGAGCCGTTGCTCGCCAAGGTCATGGCCTGGGGAACCGACCGCGATGACGCCATTGCCACGCTGGACGCGGCCTTGGCCGACTTCCGGCTGGAAGGCGTGAAAACCAACATTCCCCTGCTGCGGGACGTGCTGGTCAGCTCCGAGTTCATGTCGGGCCGCTACCACACCGGCAGTCTGGCCGGCATAATCGAGCGACGACTACAAGCCAAAGGCATGAAGAGCAGCATGAACGGGAACGGGGGCCGGAACGAAACCAGCGTCAACGGACACGGGCCGGTCGCCGGTGATGGTTCTACCCTAGATCCACGGGCGCTGGCGGCCGCCATCGGAGCCGCCGTCGTGGCCAGCCAGGCCGCCCAGCAGGGAACGGCCGCCGCTTCCGACGGCGGCTCCCGCTGGCGCACCCAGGGACGCCGGGAACTCTTCCGCTCGCGGCTGGGGAGCGCGTCCTGGTAGCTTGACCACAATTAGAGTACGCATCGGCGACCACTGGTACACCGTAGAAGTCGGCGACCTGAGCCAATCGCCCGTCCAGGTCACCGTTGATGGTGAGACCTTCGAGGTGGACGTCGAGGCCCAGGCCGGGCCAGCGCCGCCGCGCCGGGGCCGTCCCGCCGGCGGCCTTTCCGTGCCCGACGCTCCGTCGGGTTCCGCCGCGTCCCCGGCCGGCGTCCCGGTAGATGACGACATCCTCCGCTCGCCCATGCCGGGGCGGGTGATGTCGGTGATGGTGCGCCCCGGCGACCCCGTGTCCGCCGGCGACGAGGTCTGCGTGGTTGAGGCCATGAAGATGGAGCAAAGCATCCTGGCCCATCGCGACGGCGTGGTGAAAACCGTCTTTGTGCAGCCCCTGGACTCCGTAAACGCCAACGACCCTTTGGTAGAATTGGAATAGCCAGCAAGCCTCCAAAGGACGGCCCGCCATGATCGAGAAAAAAGGGCGTCATCCCGTGGAAGTTATCGCCGAAGTTCAGTCCATGGAACTGGACCTGAACCACGATGGCTCATACAAACTGCTGCTGAAAGACGGCGCCACGTTACGGGCCGACTTCACCGCCTCCCAGTGGGGTTCTTTGGAGGGTATGCACAACCACGGCCGGTACGATATCAAAATAGTCGGCCAAGGCGACTACGCTGACGGACGGTTGAATCGGATAGTCAGCATCGACCTGACCAAAACGCATAGGGTGGTTCCGCCGGAAGACCCGGAGGAGCCTACGCTGCTGCACAGGCTTGCCGAGATTCGAAAAAAATACCCGCCGGATGATTGGGACGATATTCCCACCGACCTGGCCAAAAATATGCACCATTATCTTTACGGCCGGCCGAAGGTGGATGAATGATGCGAGCGGTCTTTGCGGACGCCTGCTATTGGATTGCGTTACTTCTGGAACGCGATGTCTTCCATGAGATGGCAACGCTGTTGTCCATTGAAATGAGATATCGACAGATTGTAACGACGCAAATGGTACTGGCGGAAACCCTGAACGCCGTCGGGCGATTTGGCGCGATGAATAGACGGTATGCCGTGGAATTGGTCCACGACCTCACGACTGGTTCTCGCGTGGACGTGATAGACCAGACTCCCGAACAATTCTGGAACGCCGTAAATTACTACAATGCCCGCCCTGACCAGGAATGGGGACTCGTCGATTGCGCCAGTTTCCTGATTATGGATAACCAGGGTATTAGAGAGGCGCTTACCAACGACCACCACTTTGAGCAGGCCGGTTTCACCATCCTCATGTGAGAAAGCTCTTTTATGCCGCAGGAAACCATCTACATCAAGGGCGCGCGCGAGCACAACCTGAAGAACATCGACGTAACCATTCCCCGGGACCGGCTGGTGGTGATCACCGGCGTCTCCGGGTCGGGCAAGAGCAGCCTGGCCTTTGACACCATCTACGCCGAGGGCCAGCGTCGTTATGTCGAATCGTTGTCAGCTTATGCCCGGCAGTTTTTGGGGCGCATGGACAAGCCCGACGTTGACTACATCGAGGGCCTGTCGCCGGCCATCTCCATCGACCAGAAGGGCGTCTCCCACAACCCACGCTCTACCGTCGGCACCGTCACCGAGATCTACGACTACCTGCGCCTCCTGTTCGCCCGCGTTGGCAAGCCCCACTGTCCCAAGTGCGGCAACCCGGTGGCCCGCCAAACCGTGCAGCAGATTGTGGACGCCATCCTGTCCCTGCCCGAAGCGTCGCGCATCACCCTGCTGGCCCCGAAGATCCGCCGCAAGAAGGGCGAGCACCGGGAGGTGTTTGAGGCTGCCAAGCGCGGCGGCTTCGTCCGGGTTCGGGTCAACGGCGAGGTGATGCTGGTGGAGGACACCGACACCCTGGCCCTGGACAAGCAGAAGTGGCACTACATCGACATCGTCATTGACCGTCTCATCATCCGTTCCGACACCGAAGCCAGCCGCGTCACCGAGTCGGTGGAGACCGCCCTGCGCGAGGGCGAAGGCGTGCTGAACGTGGGCCGGGAAGGCGAGGACGACCTGGTGTTCAGCGAGCAGTTCGCCTGCGTCGCCTGCGGCATCAGCCTGCCCGAAATCGAGCCGCGCACCTTCAGCTTCAACAGTCCGCACGGGGCCTGCTCCACCTGCACCGGCCTGGGCTACCAATTGGAGGTTGACCCGTCTCTGGTCATCCAGAACCGATCCCTGTCCCTGCTGGAGGGGGCCATCGTGCCCTGGGCCCGCTCCGGCGCGGCCAACTCCTGGTACGCCAGCATGATGGAAGCCGTGGCCCGGGAGTTCGATTTCTCGCCCAACGCCCCGGTGCGCGAACTCACCGACGAACAGCTGAACCTCGTCCTATACGGCGCCGGCAAGAAGCAGGTGCAGGTGCGACACCGCACCGGCCGGGGCCGCACCTACTCGTGGAACACCACCTACGAGGGGGTCATCCCCAACCTGCAACGCCGCTACCGCGACACCGAGTCCGACCACACCCGTGGCGAGATTGAGCGCTACATGGCCCAGCGGGCCTGCCGTTCCTGCAGCGGCGCGCGCCTGCGTCCGGAAGCGTTGGGCGTGCTGATCTGCGGCCAGAACATCATTGAAGTTACCAGCTTGACCATCGGCCGTGGCCTGGAGTGGATACGCAGCATCAAGCCGGTGGCCGACTCACCGGATCAGACTCCCGCCAACGGCGCCGGCAACGGGCATCATCCGGCGGAAACGCTGGCCGCAGATGAGGCCCAGCCTTCCGCCAACGGGGCGAAGAGCAATGGACGGCGCGCGCGCCGCAACGGACGCCGCTCCCCGGCTCCCGACGCTCCCAGCACGTTGACCGTGCGGGAAATGGTCATCGCCGACCAGATTCTCAAGGAGATCGAGGGCCGGCTGCACTTTCTGGACAGCATCGGCCTGGACTACGTGACCATGAGCCGCACCGCCCGCACGCTGTCCGGCGGCGAGGCCCAGCGCGTCCGTCTCGCCACCCAGATCGGCAGCGGGTTGACCGGCGTGCTGTACGTGTGCGACGAACCCACCGTCGGGCTGCATCCCCACGACGACCACCGGCTCATCGGCACGCTGACCCGCCTGCGCGACATGGGCAACACCGTCATTGTGGTGGAGCACGACGACGCCATGATGCGCGCCGCCGACCACATTGTTGACCTTGGCCCCGGCGCCGGCGAGCACGGCGGCCACATCGTCGCCACCGGCAAGGTGTCGGAGGTGATGGCCAACGAGGCGTCGCTGACCGGCGCCTACCTCAGCGGGCGCAAGCGCATCCCCACGCCGGAGGAACGTCGCCCCGGCAACGGCAAGGCCATCGCCGTCAAGGGCGCCCGGGAGAACAACCTCCAGGGAATCGACGTGGAGTTTCCGCTGGGCCTGCTGGGCTGTGTCACCGGCGTGTCCGGCAGCGGCAAGAGCACGCTGGTGTACGACATCCTGTACAAGCGGCTGGCCCAGGCCGTCGCCCAGGGCCGCGACCGTCCCGGCGAGCACGATGAGGTCACCGGCATCGAGCACATCGACAAGGTGGTGAACATCGACCAGTCTCCCATCGGGCGGACGCCCCGCAGCAATCCGGCCACCTACACCGGCGCGTTCACGCCCATCCGTGAGCTGTTCGCCGCCCTGCCCGAGGCCCGCATCCGGGGTTACAAGCCGGGCCGCTTCTCCTTCAACGTCAAGGGCGGCCGCTGCGAGGCCTGCCAGGGCGAGGGCTACATCCAGATCGAAATGCAGTTCCTGCCCGACGTAACCGTGCCGTGCGAAATCTGCCAGGGCCGCCGCTACAACCGGGAGGCGCTGGAGGTCACCCTGCGCGACCAGTCCATCGCCGACGTGCTGGCCATGACCGTCGAGACCGCGCTGGACTTCTTCTGGAACTACAACCGCATCCGCAGCAAGCTGGAGACCCTGCGCGACGTGGGCCTGGGCTACATCCGCCTGGGCCAGCCGGCGACGACGCTATCCGGCGGCGAGGCTCAGCGGGTCAAGCTGGCCACGGAGCTGTCCCGCCGGGCCACCGGGCGAACCCTCTACCTGCTGGACGAACCCACCACGGGGTTATCATTCGAGGACTGCGCCGCCCTGCTCCGCGTACTGCACCGCCTGGTGGACCAGGGCAACTCCGTCCTGCTCATCGAGCACAACCTGGACCTCATCAAGAACTCTGACTGGATAATCGACCTTGGTCCCGGCGCCGGCGACCAGGGCGGCAACCTCCTCGCCTCCGGCACCCCCGAAATGCTGGCCCAAATCGAAGCATCCCACACCGGCCGCTACCTCCGCGAAACCCTCCGCCAGGCCGAGCTGGCCGTCCCCGCCGACTAGATGGAGCCGCCCGGTAGGCAAGTGAACGCCATGCCCGACGCAAAGCCGCTGGACCAGTCCCTGCATCTCCCCAGCCTGGTCATCAAGAACTTCCGCGGCATCGACGAACTGACGATACCGCGCCTGGGTCGGGTGACGCTGCTGGCCGGCAAAAACGGCGTGGGCAAGACGACGGTGCTGGACGCGGTGCGTGTGTGGGCTGACCGTGGCCTCAACAGCGTCCATGACCTAGTGCTACACGACCGGGGCGACTCATTCACCACAATCGGTAGCGATACTGAAAAAAAGGCCATCGTTGATCGCAAAGCCTTGTTCAAAAAACGTCTCATTTCGTCTGGGGAGGCTATATCAATCGGCCCGACCGACGATTCCAATACACTCCAGATCCGGGCACTTCTACCGCAAGCTTGGCCATTTAGTCAGAACTCTCCGTCTGATTGGCAAATTTCCTCACCGATGGATGTATTAGGCAATATCCGGCTTGAAACGCATTTTGGGAATTTGGAGCCACGGATTGAAGGCATACCGTTCGTGTTCGACGATGGAGCGAACGCGATAGGTTGTAACTTAATGGGCCCCAACGGCCCGACCGATGAGGTCGTTGAACAACATTGGAGCGAAGTGGCGCTGACCTCGCACGAGGACAAGGCCCTCGAAGCATTGAATTTGATCACTGACCAAGAAGTTGAACGAGTTGCAGCATTGGGGCCACCGGTAGCCAGCAGTGGAATAACCCAACCACGACGGATGATGGCGAAAGTGACTGGTGTTGACTACCAAGTTCCGTTACGTACCCTCGGCGATGGCGCGTTGCGTACCTATGCCGTCGCCCTCGCTCTCGCCAAAAGCAGCGGTGGCTTCCTCCTGATCGACGAAGCCGAAAACGGCATTCACCATTCCATCCAGGCCAAGTTCTGGAAGATGGTGTTGCAGACCGCCCAGCGCAACAACGTGCAAGTGCTGGCTACCACTCACAGCTGGGATTGTGTAAAAGGGTTCGCGCAAGCCGCCAACGAGTTGGAGGATGTGGAGGGGATGCTTTACCGTATTCAGCGCAACACTGAACGACTGCGCGCGGTGCCCTACCCGGAAGACCAACTTCTCATTGCTGCTAAACACGGCATAGAAGTCCGCTAATCCGTGACCACAGTAGGACCGACCTCATCACCCGGTTGGCTCGTTGTGGAGGGTCAGAATGATCTGCACCTCGTAACGCATTTGTGCAGGCGTTCCGACCCTGGCCTTGGCTCGGCGTTCGCATTCCATGACGCCCAAGGCGTTAACGGTGTGCTGGATAGGGTGCGCGCTTACATTAACCAGCCAGACGTCTCCGCCGTCGGTTTCGTTGTGGACGCTGATGCCGACCCGGTCAACCGTTGGCGAGAAGTCGCGGACCGGATAACCGCTGCCAACAGCGACATTCAGTTGCCAACGGCACCCGACCCGGACGGCACCGTCATCCCCGAAAACCCCGCCATCGGCAGCCCCCGCATCGGCATCTGGATCATGCCCGACAATTCTGCTACCGGCGAACTGGAAGACTTTGTCGCGCAGATGATTCCCGGCGGTGATCCGGTTTGGCCTTTATCCCAAGACTACATCGACGGTATCCCGCCCGAAGCCCGCAAATTTGACGATGACTCAATCACCAAGAATCAAGTCCATGCTTGGCTGGCGGCAAGAAGGTTCCCGGGCCTCGTGGGTCTAGCCATCCGCGAAGGAGACCTCAGCGTCAACAACCCCCTCTCCCAGCGTTTCCTAACCTGGCTCTCCCGCCTTTTCCGCTGAGCGCCCCCCGTATGCCCGCTCATGGTGAGCCTGTCGAACCACCCGCGTCGCTCTCAATCCCCATCCCGCCCCCGGCCGCCTTCCGGCCCGGCCGCGTCGCCGTAAGCATCAGCAGCGATACTACCGCCAGGTTGACGCCGAAGGCCAGGAACGCCCCTTCGTAGCTGCCCACCCGGTCCACCGCCAGGCCGGCCGCCAACGGCCCCAGCGCCTGTCCGCCCACCTGCGCCGCCAGGCCCCATGACCTGATCACGCCCAGGTGCAGCCGTCCGAAGTAGTCAGCCCAGGTGAGGCGGGCGATCATGTGCAGGCCGCCCACGCCGAACCCCAGGAAGAACGCCCCCAGCACTCCCACCGCGATGCCGCTGGCGAAGGCCGTCGTTATCGCGCCGGCGGCCACCACCAGTCCCGACGCCGGCATCATCAGTCGCGCCGCGAAACGCTGCGACAATGCCGACCAGAAGATGCTCGCCGGCACCTGCGATATGGCGAAGGTGCTGGCCGTCCAGACCGCGACCGACGGCGGCACCCCCTGGTCAACGAAGTGCGGCACCTGGTGGAGGGACACCCCCGCCTGCACGATGAACCCGGCGAAGGCGAACAGCATCATCAACCAGAAGGCGCGGGTTCGTATCGCCTGGCGCTGGGTGAAGTTGATCTCGTCAGCGACGTTCTGGGGCCGCCGCCCGGAGCCCGTTCTCCGTCCCGCCGGCGTGTTCCCGGCGCCGCCGTCGGGTTCCAGCCCCAGGTCTTCCGGGCGTCGCGCCATCAGCAGCATCGCCGGCACGACGCCCACCGCGATGGTCCAGATGCCCAGGGCGTACCACGCCGTTTCCCAGTTCCAGGCCCCGATGATGGCCTGAGACACCAGCGGCATTATCGCCAGTCCCGAACCCTGGGAGACGTGGTTGAGGGCCAGCGCAAAGGGCCGGCGACGAATGAACCAGTTGCTCACCGCCACCGACGTCCCCAACTCCAGCGGGCTGGCGAACGTCGCCCGTCCCGGCACGTACACCAAATAAAACAGCCAGATCTGGTTAACCGCGCCCAACGCCACCGCGCACAGCCCGGCAATGCCCGACGATATGCCCACCACCATGCCCGAGCCGTAACGGTCCAGTACCGGCCCCACCAGCGGCGCGGCCACTACCGCCAGCACTCCGCCCAGGCTCACCGCGCCGGCAACTTGCGCCCGCGTCCAGCCGAACTGCTCCGACATGGGCACCACGAACACCGTCAGCACCGCCACCGACATCAGGGGTCGCGACGAACACGACGCAATCGCGGACAGGCCGAGGATCACCCATCCATAGTAGAAGGGAGTGGCCCGCGCCGTGCGGGTTTGCAACCCGCGCATCAGACGGCTTGACGCTGATGAGGTGGAATGGCCTCCTCAAAGCGGCGGCGGTATGAGATAGATAGGCGGTTCACAGGATCGCGTCGGATTGGCCGACGTCTCTGAACCCCGACCGGAATGCCCGGCGATTATAGCAGAGGGAATTCGGCTAATCTTTTGGTACGATAAGGCTCACGTAGGTCATCCATGATGCCCACAATTTGAGAAAACTTCCCCATGAAACGTTTACCTGGTGCGCGGTACTGGCACATTCCTCTCTTGTATCTAGTCGCTACCCTGATGTTGGCGGCCATCTTCGCCTTGCATGATCAGCCCGATTTCTTGGGCCCGTACTTGCTTTTGTTGGGAGAGCTTCTAGCCGGCATTCTCGTACTCCGTTTTAATGAGAAAGGCAAAAAAATTCCTCATCTTGCGGTGGTCTCTGTCGCCCTTTGTGGAACATTTGTCGTCTTGGTAAGTATGTCAGTATGTTCTCCAGCTGATCTGCCAGCGGGTGAGTCGTGCTCTATTTCTCGGTATTGGTCCGCTTTTCGTATGCTAATGGTCAATTTTTTCGTGGCGTTGTTCTTGACCGCTATGTTTATACCTACCCACTGTCTTGTGGTAAGTCTCTGGCGTAATCGTCATAGAATGGGAGCGGCAAAATAACTCCCTGTAATGGAACCAACCCAACCCAATATCCGGCCTGCGTTATAGTACCCCAATGCAGCGCATTCTCCGGCTGGCCCCTGGCCCGGTTTGACCCCCCGTCGGCAACACCGCTCGCATCATCAAGCAGATTGACGAGGCGCAAGCTGCCCACGCCGACCTGGTGGCATTCTCCGAGTTGAAGGCAGGTTATCCGTCCTGGCTGCGGATCTGTTCTTCCAATTCCCGAACCCGGGCTTCAGCGGCGAGACGGGCGGCCTGTTCTTCTTCATGGGTCAACAGATAGCGGCGGCCCACCGGGTCCCACAATCGCAGCTCCCCGTCCTCCCAGCAGATGTCCAGGTTGAGAATGTCGCTGCGGCCCCAATAGTTGCGATCATCCGTCCGGCGGATGGGTATCGGTTCGTACCGGCCCTCCGCCAGCCGGTCGCCGGCCAGCGACGCCGGGTACAACTGGCCGCCCGTATGGTCAAACCGCCAGTACTCCGGCACGCCGAAGGCAGCGTAGGCGGTCCGTTTATGAGTGTAGTCATTCTCCGCGTTGTTGTCCGAGGCGATTTCCAGAACGAAGTCCGGAGCCTTGACCCACTCGTCGATTGAATAGCCTTTCTGGGCCACGATGGCGGCCCGGTCAACATTGAAGGCCACCAGCAGATCGGGCTTGAGCAGTCCCGATTGCTGCCGGTGATTCCAGCCCACGGGGACTTCGCTGAGGACGATGGTGGTGGCCGGATTGCCCAGATGCAGACGCAAGGCTGGCTGGTGCCCCTGGTCGTGGAGGAAAAGGGGATTGTTCATATCGTCCCGCGGCGGCAGTTCAGGGAACTGCCTGGGGTGCCTGACGGCGCCTGCCGCCGGTGCAACGGGTTCGGTGGTCATGGCAAGTCTCCGGCTACGGCTGGCCGGGCTGAATTGATGCGCCGCCGCGCCGGGCATTCTACCATAGCTGGCTTCCCCTCCTGCGTTATAATACCCCAATGCAACGCATCCTCCGGCTGGCCCTGGCCCAGTTCAACCCCACCGTCGGCGATATTCCCGGCAACACCGCTCGCATCATCGAGCAGATTGACGAGGCGCGGGCCGCTCACGCCGACCTGGTCGCCTTCCCTGAGCTGGCCGTCACCGGATATCCCCCTGAAGACCTGCTCTTCAAGCCGTCCTTCCTCTCCGACAGCGTCACCGCCGTGCAGCGCATCGCCGCCTCGACCCGTGGCATCGCCGCCATCGTGGGTTCTCCCGGAGTGCTGGCTGGCCGGAACGACATTTCCAATGCCGCCGCGATCATCAACGACGGGCGCGTGCTGGACTGGTATCACAAGATGTACCTGCCCAACTACGGCGTGTTCGACGAGGACCGCTACTTCCGCAAGGGCGAGGAGTGCCCGGTGTATATCATCAACGGCACACCCGTGGGCGTGGGCATCTGCGAGGACGTCTGGTATCCCATCGGCCCCATCGCCGTGCAGCGGGAAGCCGGCGCGGAGGTCATCGTCAACATCAACGCGTCGCCTTTCCACGCCGGGAAGGCCGGCCAGCGCGAGCGCATGATTTCCACCCGCGCCGCCGACCACGGCGTGTTCGTCGCCTACCTCAATACCGTGGGCGGCCAGGACGAGTTGGTGTTCGACGGAGCCAGCATCATCTGCTCCCCCGACGGAGCGATCATCGCCCGTGGCCCGGCCTTCGAGGACCGCCTCATCGTCGCCGACCTGCACGTGGAATCGGTGTTCCGCCAGCGGCTGCGTGACCCCCGGGCTCGCAAGGAGAACCCGCAGATCCTGAGTGAAGTCGGGCCGGCCCGGGTGACCAGGGTATCCGACCATCGCCTTTCCGACCGCAAGCCGTCGGGTGCGCCGGCTCTCTGTCGCACGCTGGATGAAACCGAGGAGGTGTACCAGGCCCTCGTGGTGGGCACCCGCGATTACGTCCGCAAGTCGGGCTTCGGTCGGACGCTGGTGGGACTGTCCGGCGGGATAGACTCCGCCCTCACCGCCACCGTCGCCGTCGATGCACTGGGCGCGGAAAACGTCGTCGGCGTCACCATGCCCTCTCGCTATTCCTCAGAGGGCAGCGTCGCCGACTCCCAGGAACTGGCCGACAACCTGGGCATCAGCCTGTGGCGCATCCCCATCGAGCCGGCGCACCTGGCCTTTACCGAGATGCTGGCCGACCACTTCGCCGGCGCCGAGGCCAACGTGGCCGAGGAAAACGTGCAGGCCCGCATCCGTGGCAACGTGCTGATGACCATTTCCAACAAGTTCGGCTGGCTGGTGCTGACCACCGGCAACAAGAGCGAAATGGCCATGGGGTATGCCACGCTGTACGGCGACATGGCCGGTGGCTTCGCCGTGCTGAAGGACGTGCCCAAGACCAAGGTGTACGAACTCTGCCGCTGGCGCAACGCGCGGACCCACCCTGATTCGTCGGGCTATCGACGGCCGCTGATCCCCCAGGCCGTGCTGGACAAGCCCCCCAGCGCCGAACTGCGGCCCAACCAGACCGACCAGGATACCTTGCCGCCCTACGACCTGCTGGACCCCATCATCAAGGCATACGTGGAGGATGATTACGGCTACGCCGAGATGGTGGCCATGGGCCACCACCCCGAGTGGGTGCGGCAGGTGATGGCCTTCGTGGATCGCAACGAGTACAAGCGCCGCCAGGCTCCGCCCGGCGTCAAGATCACGCCCCGCGCCTTCGGCAAGGACCGCCGCCTGCCCATAGTCAACCGCTACCGGCCGGCATCAACGTAGGGGCGAGGCATGCCTCGCCCTTACACCGCATACGCTACTACCCACAGGGGCGAATAATTATTCGCCCCTACAGTTTGTATCCCATTCATTCACGCCAGAAGGAGGCAAAGCCACATGGAAGTAGAACGCAAACTCGCTGACCTAGGCCTGGAGGTATCCGAGCCCAACCCGTCCATCGGCAACTTCGTCCCCGCCGTCCGCGCCGGCAACCTGCTCTTCGTGTCCGGCAACCTGCCCCGTCTCCCTGATGGCAGCATGGCCGCCACCGGCAAGCTGGGCCGCGAGGTTTCCGTGGATGAGGGCTACGCCGCGGCCCGGCAGTGCGCCGTCAACTGCCTTTCCGCCGCCAGGAGCATCATCGGCGACCTGGACAAGGTGCAGCGAGTTTGCAAGCTGTTGGTGATGGTCAACAGCGACCCTGAGTTCAGCGATCAGCCCCTGGTGGGCAACGGCGCATCCGACCTATTGGTGGAACTGTACGGCGAGAATGGCCGCCACGCCCGCTCCGCCGTGGGCATGGCCGCGCTGCCCCGGCAAGCGCCGGTGGAAGTGGAGATGATATTGGAAGTGGCGGACTGATCGGGTCGAATCAGGGGCGAATGATTATTCGCCCCTACAGAATCTCCTGCACCAGGCAGCTGAACCCCGGCAGAACCTCACCACCCTCCAATGTGTCGTCCACGGTGAGTATGACCGTCGGCAGGTCCGGCTGCCGCACTCGTATCGTTCTGGTCTCAGGATTTATGACCAGCGCCATCCGCACGCCAAAGCTGAGCCACATGGTGGCCTTGTCGTCCATCGCCTGTTCCGTGTCGCTGGGTGAAACGATCTCCACCACGAGGTCAGGCGGTACGGGGCAATAGCCGTCCAGCTCGGCGTCAAGTGGTAGTCGCTCTGCGGAAACGTAAGCCAGATCGGGTTCCCGAACGGTGTCAGGATTTCTCTCCAGCAGCACGCCGGAGTCGGAACCAAAGACATGGCCCAGGCGGCCTTGTTCAACGTGGACATCCATCCTGCCACCCAGTCGGATCGCAATTTTCCCGTGTCTCACTCCCGCTGCCATCGTTTCGTGCAGCACCCCCCGTATCAGCTCACCCTTCACGCCCTTGCTGTATAGACGCAGCAGGTCGCCGGCAGTCATCAATTTTGATCTTGCGGTGGTCATTGGATTGCCCCTTACCTTGCTGACGCCAGTGTATCACTGCCCCGCGTTTCCCTCGCCCTCACCGCCGGTTTCTTTGTAGGCGTACACGGCGAACAGCGGGTCGCCCGGCGGGGCCATGTCGGGGTTGGAGAGGCCGCCGCGCACGCCGTTGAACCCGCCGGCGTGGAGCATATACTGCCCCACCAGCTCGATGTGGTCCTCGTCGTTGGTGGAACGCCAGACCTGCACCGCCTTGGTGGGAAAGCAGCGGTTGGAGAAGGTCACGATGAACACCCCGCCGGGTCGCAGGATGCGCGACACCTCGGAGAACACCACCACCGGCTGGGTCAGGTACTGCACCGACACCGTGATAACCACCGCGTCGAAGGACTCGTCCTCGAAGGGCAGCGACGGATCGACGTTGATGTCCTTCAGCAGGTATTCGTTCAGCTGGGGGTTGTCGGCCATCTCCGCGGCGTTCATGCCCAGGCCCACAATGCGCTGGCGGGGGTGTTCCTCCGGCCAGTGGGTGCGCCAGCTGCTCATCAGGTCCAGCACCTCGGCGTTCTCTGGTATCAGCTGGCGGAACAGCCGTCCCACTGCGGTGATGGCCCCATCGTCGATGTGGACCACCAGCCGGGGCATGGTGTAAAACTCGGCGTCGTTGCTTTCGTCCACCCGCTGGAAGAACTCCGGCGGGAAGCGCTGGGGGTCCATAGCCAAACCCAACCTCCTGATGAGCGCCACCTGGCCGGTTACGGGCGGGAAGCGCACTGTAACTGGCGACCGACGGCTACGCGTCTTCCAGCAGGGTGAGCAGCCGGTTGACGAAGTAGTGCACCGCAGGGCGCTCGCTTTCAATCTCGTAATCTTCCAGGTGGTCGTGGAAGAAGTTCTCGTGGAACCGATTGGCGGCGGAGTATCCGCCGATAAGGAGCAGCTGGTTGTATTCCTGCGAGAGGGCGGTAACGGCCTGCTGCATCGCTCGGTGGCTCTTGTAGCGCCAGCCTCGTTGTTGGCAAACGGCGATTATCGCCTGCGTGGCCGCGCCGTAGAGCTTCTCCGAGCCTTGCAGGTGGTCGCCGGCAGCGAACTCCCGGTCGGAGACCGCCAGAAAATCCCGGGCGGTTTCCGCGTGCTCCGCAGCATTCATTTCTTTGCTGGCCATGGCGCTGCCCCTCCTCTAGCTCTCGGACAACCGGTACGCCCGCGCCGCGCAGCCGTGGAACATATCGGCCCGCTCGGAGGGGGAAAAGTCCTCCGACATCCGCTTGAAGGCGTTCCACATTACGCCGTAGGAGAAGGACTCCTTGTCCACCGGGAAGTTGCTCTCGAACATGCACCGGCTCGGGCCGAACTGCTCGATGCAGTAGCGCATCACCGGGTCGATGGCCGCCGCCAGCTCCTCGGAACCGATTGGAACTTGCCTAGTGTGGAAGTCGTAGCCCAGCCGGGGCATACCGACGCCGCCCAGCTTCATCACCACGTTGGGCGCCGCGGCCGCGGCGTCGATCCCGCTGCGCCAGTTGGCCATCACCTCGTCGGGATTGTTGGCGTACGGGCCGACGCGGATCAGCCCGCCGACGTGGTTGAGCACGATGGTCAGGTCGGGCACGGCCTGGGCGAAGTCAGCCAGCTCCGGCAGCTGCGGGTGCAGCAGGGACACGTCCAGCGACATTCCCAGCTCCGCCAGCACTCGCGCGCCGGCCCGGTAGTCCTCGCTGGCCAGCTGGTTGGGTTGGGGATACGCTCCCGGATTGGGGACCTCGGGATGCGGGTCCCAGCTCACGCCGTGGCGGATGCCGCTGAAGCGGTTAGGGCTGGCCGCCCGCAACGCCTCCAGCACGGGTCGAACATCGGCTCCCAGGTGCAGGTTGGCGTGCCCGACGATGCCGTGGGCGGCGCGGGTGTCGCCGTATATCCCGCTGGCGGATTGGGCCGCGATGCCCTGCACGAACTCTACCTCGCCCACGGTGCGCATGGGGTTGTCCGGTTCGGGTCGGTACATGGAGCGGGCCTCCACGAACACGGTGGACACGATGTTGTGTCCGCTGCCGGTGTCGGCCAGCAACTCGTCCAGCATATAGCGCGGCTCCACCCGGTCGGTGCGCCCGTCCCACAGGTGATGATGGGGGTCGCAGATGGGTAGTTCCGGTTCCAGCGCCGGCTCCACGGTCTGAGCCAGCCAGTCATTGATCGGCGCCGCCATGATTCACGCTCCTTTTCACTGTGCCGTCACCCGTTTCACCGCGCCATTGTAAAGGGTAGGGATAGCGGGCGATAGACCCGAAGCGGCCAGCAGGGCTTGTGCAAAGTCCCTTTAGCCGCTCATGGTGAGCCTGCCGAACCATGGCTCCGGCAACGGTGTATCCTTCGACAGGCGCAGGATGAGCGAGAACCAAAGAGGCCGATTACTTTGCACAGGCCCTGCGGCCTGGGTCACGTTCCGTTTCAAAGGGTTTGATCCTGCAGATGCCGTCCCGGACAACCGTAGGGGCGAATGATCATTCGCCCCTACACACGGAAACCGTGTCGATTGAACGCAACCTGAAGCAACTACAGCGTTTGACAGGCCGATTCGATTTTTATACCCTCGAAGATAGATCCGGCCTTTTCCAGGAGCTATTGCCCATGGTCACCCGAGGATTTTTCGGGCGTCGTCGCGAAACGCCGCCCCGCCCCATACCGCCCGGCCAGTACCTGGAGCGTGGGTTTCCGGTATTGACCGCCGGGCCCACCCAGCGGGTTCCACTGGAACAATGGGCATTCACCCTGGTCAGCGTGGAGGGTGAGCCGTTGGCCGAATGGAACTGGGAGCAATTCCGCGCGCTGCCCGAAACCGAAATCCACACTGACATTCACTGTGTCACCAAGTGGAGCAAGCTGGACACCACCTGGAAGGGCGTCACCATCGACGACCTGCTGACCGCCGCCGGCGTCGCCGACCCGGCGCCCTACATCATGGCCTTCTCCTACGGCGGCTATACCACCAACCTGCCGACGTGGGACGTGGTGGACGGACGCGGCATGGTGGCCTTCGAGTTCGACGGGAAACCCATCGCCCTCGAACACGGCGGCCCGGCCCGCCTGGTGGTCCCCCACCTGTATTTCTGGAAGTCGGCCAAGTGGCTGCGGGGTATCCGCTTCATGCCCCAGGACCAGCCCGGCTTCTGGGAGCAGTACGGCTACCACATGTACGGCGACCCTTGGAAGGAACAGCGTTATTGGGGTGACTAGAGCTCGGTGACGATTGGAAAATAATCCGTCACTCCTGCGAAAGCAGGGGTCCAGGAACGGTACGGAAGAGACATTACAGCCGGAGTTGACGCATCCGGTCGCTGGATTCCTGCTGTGGAATTCAACCGGCTTTGGCTGGCGCGGGGACAGCGCCCCAATCCGATCGTGCGCTGTCCACTCCATAGCGCCGCGGGCTTAATTCCTCAGATCTATTTATAGGACGTGATACATCAGCAGGTGGTCGCGCAACACGTCGGCGGCGAAGTCGTTTTCCACGTCGCGTAGGACCGAGTGGATGTGGTTGGCGCCGTTCTGCCGGTTGTCGTACTCCACCACGAACTCGCCGCCGTGCAAACGGTAGTAGTGGGGCTGCGTGCGGTCAACGGGCCCGCCCCAGGCCAAGTGGATCTTCTCGAGGCCGCCTTGGCGCAGCGCATTCAGCTTTTCTTCCGCCACATCGGAGCGGATGCGGGTTACGTACTCGCTGGCCAGCGCCATGAGCATTTCCCGCTGGGTGCCCGACATGGCCGTGGCCGGCAGACCCTCTTCCTTGGGGAGTGATGCCTTGGAGGAGTTGAAGGTGATGATGTCGGCCGGCGCTTCATCGTAAATCAGCGCCCGGCTCTTTTGGCCGGCGTCCAGGCTCTCCATCAGTTCCAGCGCGATGTCCTGGCTGGCGCTCAGGATGCGGAGCCCTTGCTTGGGGCCCTTGCGAACCTCCGCCGGGTTCGCGCCGAAGAAGAAGGGAGTCACGGACAGCACGCGATCTCCCCAGACGCTGTAGTGCAGCGAAACATGGTGGCCTTCCACGCGCCACCCCCAGGGTTCGGCATCGCTGCCGGGATCACCGAAGATGGTCCAGGAATAGAGCAGCGGATCCCGCACGAAAGTAACGCGCCCTTGCTCCTTTTCCAGCGGCCCAAGCACTTCCTCGTGCTCGATGATCAGGCGAGCTTTCCGGTTGGAGTCCTCGGTCAATCCCGTTGCCATCAGGGCGTAGGCCAGTCCGCGTTGCTCTTCGGTCATATCCCGTAGGAGCAGGCCGTGGCGGTTCATCGGCGGGTAGTACCAGAAAATCCGCTCGCCGTCGTGGTAGCTGTAGTTGATGGCCGATTTCTGGTTGGCGTCCAGGCTGTTCAGCAAAGCCAGCGCCGCCGCGCGCATCTCCGAGGCCGCCTGCGGGTGCGTGTGGGGATGATCATGGGTATGTGCGGTGGTCATATCGGGTTTGTCCTCCGTGGAACGTCGCGGCTGGCGAAAAATATTCCCTCGGCGGGAGTTTATGCGTCCCCGTCGCGAGGTGTCAAACCAACTGGGCGCCGCGCTGGGCGGCTGTCCTCACCGACGCCAGGATGCGACCATAGGCGTTGCACCGGCAGAGGTTGCCCGACAGGGCCTCGCGTATCTCGTCGTCAGTTGGCGATTGATTGCTATCCAGCAAGGCCCGTGCCGCCATCACGAAACCGGGCGTGCAGAACCCGCACTGTCCACCGTCCTCATCCAGGAAAGCCTGCTGCAACGGCGACAACTCCCCAGCCGGCGCCAGCCCTTCCACCGTCAATACCTCACGCCCGGCGGCCCGGACCGCAAGTACCTGGCAGGCGTTTACCGGCGTTCCGTCCAGCAAGACGGTGCAGGACCCGCACTCGCCACGGTCACAGCCCCGCTTGGCTCCCGTCAGTCCCAACGTCACTCGCAAAACGTCCAGCAGCGACCAGTGGTGGTGGACGGACAGGGTGTGTTCCGTGCCGTTGACGGCGAGGGCGATTTCGGCGGTATGCAGATCGGTCATGGTGCCCGGTATGCTACCTCAGCAGGCATGGAAGCGACAAGGAGTCCAACTTGACGGTCGTTGACGACGTGTGGGCCGATTGCTACCATCCCGCAATGACCGCTACATCGCCATCCTTCTCCACCGTTGGCAGCAGCGTTCCTCGCTACGAACTGGCGGACAAGCTCACGGGCGCCGCTGAATATTCTGCCGACATATCCTTGCCGGAGATGCTGCACGGCGTCATCGTGCGCAGTCCGCATCCCCATGCCGACGTTCTGGCCGTGGACGTCAGCGCGGCCCTGGCCCTGCCCGGCGTGCGCGCCGCCGTGACCCCTGACGACGTTCCGGACGCACGGCTTGCGCCGGACATGCCGATCCTGGACAATCGGGTCCGGTTCGCGGGCGACGAGGTGGCGGCCGTTGCCGCCGACGACCTGGACACCGCCCGCTACGCCGCTGACCTGGTGCAGGTCGAATATCAACCCCTACCCTTCGTGATCGACCCGGTGGCCGCGCTGGAACCCGACGCGCCGCAGATTCATTCCCAGGGTAATCTCGCCATCCCCGAACCGCTGGCGTTGCAGCGTGGCGACGTCGACGCCGGTTTTGCCGACGCAGACATCATCCTCGAAGAAACCTACTACGTGCCAACCCACTCCGCCACGCCGCTGGAGCCGCGGGCGGCGTTGGCGCACTGGGACGGCGACCAGCTCACGGTGTGGAAATCCACTCGCGGCGTTCACGTTGACCGTGCGGCGCTGGCCCAAGTCCTGGGCCTTGACACCGCCAACGTCCGCGTCATCGGTCCTAACATGGGCGGCGGCTACGGCAATAAGGATGAATCCCGCATGGCTGCGCTGGCCGCTTTGATGTCTCGCCAAGCCGGCCGGCCCGTCCGCATCGAGTACAGCCGTGAGGAGGAGTTCGTCGCCGGCCGTACCCGCCACGGCGGGCGGATCATCCTGCGCGTCGGCATCAAAAACAACGGCGACATCACCGCCATCCACGGCGACGCAGTGGTGGATTCGGGCGCGTACCAGGCGACCGCTCCCCGGGTGGCCCGCCGCATGGGACAAGGAATGCTCTACCTGTACCGCTGTCCCAACGTTCGGTTTGACGCCCGCCCGGCCGCCACCAACAAACCCGTCTCCGGCAGCTATCGGGCGTTGGGAGCGCCTCAGGGCCACTTCGCCCTGGAAACCCTGATGGACCGGGCCGCCGAAGCCATCGGTATGGATCCGCTGGCCTTCCGCCTCCGCAACCATGTCCCGCCGGAAGGTCAGGCCGGCCCGCGCCTGACTCCGCCGGACGAGATCGTGGATGGCCAACCGGTGGAGGGTGGGATCCCCTTCTCCAGCAATGGGCTGGAGGAATGCCTGCGCCGGGGCGCCGCCGAATTCGGCTGGAACGAACCCTTTGAACGTTCCGACCCCACCGACCCTTTCATCAAGCGGGGTCGCGGCGCCAGCATCATGATCTATCGCGGGGGAGTGGGAGACGCATCCGCGGCCCGCCTTTCTATCGATAAAGACGGCAAGATACACCTGGTCAGCGGGCTGATCGACGTGGGCGAGGGAGCGGTTACGGTGCTGTGCCAGATGGCCGCCGAAGCCCTGTCCGTGCCTTACGAGGAAGTGATCCCCCGCTTCGCCGACACCGAGGACACGCCCGACGCGCCCATCACGGCCGGCTCCACCGCCACCTTTTCCACCGGCACCGCCGTGCTGCAAGCAGCGGAGCGGCTGCGGGAAGGGATGCTGGAGACCGCCGCCGGGAAGTTGGAAGCCGAAGTCACGACACTGTCAATTGCCAATGGCGCGGTGTTCGTCACCGACGACCCGACCCGCCGCATCACCTATGGGGGGTTGGCCCAGGCCGTCGGCTCCGACACACTGTCCGCCGACGCTACCATCATACCCGGCAGTCCGGACTACATCGTCAATTCCTTCGGCGCTCACTTCTGCGAGGTCGAGGTGGACACCGCCACCGGACGGGTGCGGGTGAAACGATATGTTGCCGCCCACGACTCGGGGCGCATCATCAATCCACGTACCGCGCTGAACCAGGTGGAGGGCGCAATCTCCCAGATGCTGGGCTTCGCTCTCAGCGAGGAGTTGATCACCGACGGCCCTACCGGGATAACCCTCAACGGCAGCTACCTGGAACACAAGAGTCCCACGATCCAGGACTACCCCGACATCACCGCCATCTTCGCCGACGTGGTGGACCCGGTGGGACCCATGGGCGCCAAGGGTCTGGGCGAAGTGCCCTCGGTAGGCGTTGCTCCCGCCATCGCAAACGCCCTCTACGACGCCATCGGCGTCCGCTTCACCCGTCTGCCCATTACGCCAGACCGGGTGCTAGATGCCCTGGCGCAACGGGGCTAGACCAACCGGCCCGCCGCCCCTTGGGTGAATACCGCCAGTTATAGTGGGCCGCCCCAACCAAAACGTAGCGCCGGTACGGGGATCAGTTCCTGTCCCACTGGGTCCACCGCCAGTTTGAAAATTTCCAGCGTTGTTGACCCCAGCAAAAACTGATTATCCGGCCCGAAAATCACCGGGCAGATATTGGTCTGTTCGCCGATGCGGATTGCGGCTGCGCCATAAGCGCGCGTGTCGGTTTCACCGTTTGCGTACCGACAAGGATACGTTCCTTGAGGCTCAATGTGCAATTCTTCAAACAGCGATGCGGGAAACATCGAATCCGACGCCCCGGTGTCAACCACCGCCTCCAACGGGCGCATATCGCCTCCGGACCCCCACGGATGCCCCATGTGGATCAAGACGCTGAAGTATCCCATTTCGCTCTCCTTGCCGCCTCTTGCCACACGCCACTGTAGCATATGCAACGTCAATTTGAGGATTTCCCATGACATTCCAACTGCTTCAACCCACGTCCCTCGCCGAAGCCTGCTCGATGCTTGCCGCTGCGCCAGATGAGACCGTCCCCATCGCCGGGGGAACCGATCTGCTGTCCGAGATCCGCGACGGCACGGCATGGCCGTCCACCCTGATTGCCCTCGATTCCATCACAGACGCCAGCCTCGTCGGGATCACCGAAACCCGTGACGGCGGCCTCCGCATCGGCGCGCTGACCACCATCGCCGACATTGCGGCGCACGAAGGGATCCGCAGCCGTTACGCCGCCCTCGCCCAGGCCGCCGGCGGTCTGGCCACGCCGCAGGTTCGCAACTTGGGAACACTGGGCGGGAACCTGAACCAGCGACCCCGCTGCTGGTACTACCGCCATCCGCTCACCGTGTGCCTGAAACGGGGCGGAGACCGGTGCTACGCCGTGCCGGGCGTGGGCAAATACCTGTGCGTTACCGGCGGCGACCGGTGCTTCATCGTGCATCCGTCGGATACGGCCACAGCGCTGACGGCATTGGGGGCATCGGTCACCGTCGCTTCGACAAGCGGGGAACGCACCATTCCCATTGAAGACTATTTCATAGGCCCGGACGTGGATTTGATGCGGGAGAACGTCCTGCGACCCGGCGAGTTGTTGACCGCCGCTACCCTCCCGCCGCCGGCCGCCGGCCTGCGTAGTGTCTATCTGAAGGCGCGGGAACGGGAATCGGGTGACTTTGCGTTGGTCAGCGTGGCGGCGGTCCTCGACATCGCCGACAGCACGATTGCGGCAGCATCCGTCGTCCTGGGGGGCGTGGCGCCCACGCCATATCGAGCGACCGGAACCGAAGACTATCTGGCTGGCCGCGCGGGAACGGCGGTTGTACCGGCGGATGCCGGAGCAGCGGCCATCACTAATCCGCGTCCGCTGCCCGACAACGCCTATAAAATCCCGATGGCGTCCAATCTGACCGCCCGCGCCGTTGCGAACCTCCTGACGGCTGCGTGAAGCCAGTCATCGCGAGAACGGCCCCGGCGAATGCAATTTCTTGGAGCAACAAGGCTCTACACCAAATAGTCTCCGCCTTACTCGTCTAGATGCCTTATCCTTGACATCCTGTTACCCCTGTAACAGAATGTCGCCATCCTTGCTTTGTACAGGAACGAGAGTATGACAACAGTACAAAACGGTTCACGCACTACCGTAAATGTCAACGGAACCGCCGTCGAAATGTATTCCGGGGGCAATGGTCCGCCGCTGGTGTTCTTCCACGGCGCCGGCGGTTCCAACGGCTGGCAGCCCTACCACGAGGACCTGTCCTCGGACTACACGGTCTTCGTGCCCAGCCAGCCCGGTTTCAACGGCACCGAGGCTCCCGCCTGGGTCAAGACCATCAGCGATGTGGCCCATTTCAACCATATGTTCATTGATGCCCTGGGTCTCCAGGACATCGTGTTGATGGGTTCGTCCATGGGCGGTTGGGTTTCCGCCGAGATGGCGGCCATGGACGACCACAACATCGACGCCCTCGTTCTGGTGGACGCCGCCGGCATCAAGCCCCGGGAAGGTGAAATCGCGGAAATCTTCATGGTCTCGGCTGAAACCCGCCTCCAGCAGCGTTTCTACGACCCCAGCCAGGTGCCCAACTACGAGAACTACGCCCGCGAACTATCCCCCGAAGAACAGCTCGTCGTTCACTCCAACGCCATCACGGCGTCGCAACTGTGCTGGAAGCCCTACCTGCACAACCCCAGCCTGCCCTACACCCTTTCCCGCGTGGATACCCCCACCCTGATCGTCTGGGGCAACGAGGACGCCATCATCCCCGTTGAGTGCGGCCACCTGTTCCAGCAGGCCATCCAGGGCAGCCAACTCCGCATCATCGACAACTGCGGACACTCGCCGGCCGTGGAAAAGCGCGGCGAGTTCGTTGCCGCCGTCACCGGGTTCCTGAACAGCCTGTAGCGCTGTCGCCTCCGGATTCCCGCTTTCGCGGGAATGACGAAACTGCACAGAAGGAGCAGACATCATGGCGCACCAACTCGAAGTATTCTGGTTCTCCGAACAGCCCTACGGCCACGTCACCGAAGATGACCTGGCTCCCTACGAATCGGGCCGGATGCACTTCCCCAACACCTATTTTGACCCCGAAAAGGCCCACGTCCTCTACACCAACTACCACGACCAGTACGAATTGGCCGACCAGGTCGGCTTCGACGGCATCATGTCCAACGAGCACCACAGTTCCTACTGGTGCATGAAGCCCTCCGTCAACGTCGATGCCGCCGTCATCACCCAGCGCACCAAGAACGCCAAGATCGCCATGCTGGGCAACGTCATCGCCGTCAACGACCCGGTGAAGATGGCCGAAGAGATCGCCATGCTGGACTGCATCAGCAACGGCCGCATTATCTCCGGTTTCGTGCGCGGCACCGCCGTCGAGACCCTCCACGCCGGCTATCCGCCCACCGAGAACCGCCCCCGGTTCGAGGAGGCCCACGACCTCATCGTCAAGTGCTGGACCGAGCCCGGCCCCTTCCGCTGGGAGGGCGAATACTGGCCCCACCGCATGGTCAACCCCTGGGTGGTTCCGATCCAGAAGCCCCATCCGCCCGTCTGGTTCCCCGGCACCGGTAGCCCTGAATCCGTGATCTGGGCCGCCAAGCACCGGTATCCGTACATGAACCTGGGTTCGCTGCTGGACCTGACCAAGCAGCTCAAGGGCATCTACCACGAGACCGCCGCGGAGGAGGGCTACGAAGCTGGCCCCGAGCACTTCGGCTACTTGATCCGCTGTCTCGTCGCCGACACCGACGAGAAGGCCCAGGAAATCGGCCGCACCTTCCTGTGGACCGAGAACCATCGCAACCGCGGTCCGATGGAGTTCAACGACCCGCCCGGTTACCAGTCCCGCGAGGCCCTGCGCATCAAGATGTCGCGCCCCCTCATCGGCACCGGCACCATGGGTCGCCGCATGAGCTACGAAGACCTCCAGGACGCCTACAACATCATCGTCGGCAGCCCCGAGACGGTCATCGAGAAGCTGCGCCACATCCGCCAGGACCTCGAGCCCGGCTACATCCTCATCTACGGCAACGAAGGCCACATGCCCCACGAAGACGTGATGCGCTCCGTCGAGCTGCTGGGGAC